>NZ_JBIBHG010000008.1:0-367882 GCF_042956885.1 Streptomyces sp. NPDC008163
GTTGATAGGCCAGATGTGGAAGCCCGGTAACGGGTGGAGCTGACTGGTACTAATAGGCCGAGGGCTTGTCCTCAGTTGCTCGCGTCCACTGTGTTAGTTCTGAAATAACGAACAGCTGTGTTTTCATCCGGTTGGTTCTAATTTCATAGTGTTTCGGTGGTCATTGCGTTAGGGAAACGCCCGGTTACATTCCGAACCCGGAAGCTAAGCCTTTCAGCGCCGATGGTACTGCAGGGGGGACCCTGTGGGAGAGTAGGACGCCGCCGAACTCCTTTTAGGAAGAGCCCCGTGCCCTTGTGGCACGGGGCTTTTTCGCGTTCCAACCCTTTAAAGTCGTGCCATGCGCTACGAACTTGTCATCTTCGACAACGACGGTGTGCTCGTGGACAGCGAGCCGATCTCCAACACCATCCTGGCCGGCTACCTCACGGAGCTGGGCCACCCCACCTCGTACGAGGAATCCCTGCGGGACTACATGGGGTCCGCCGTGCACCGCGTCCACGACCTCGTCCAGGAGCGGACCGGGACCAAGCTGCCCGAGGACTTCGACGTCACCCTCCACTCGCGGATCTTCGCCGCGTTCGAAGTGGAGTTGGAGCCCGTCCCCGGCGTCGACGACCTCCTGGGCAAGCTGGTCGCCGATGGCGTCCCCTACTGCGTCGCCTCCTCCAGCAGCCATCAGCGCATCCGGGTCAGCCACCGGAAGACCGGGCTCGACCAGTGGTTCGAGGAGGAGTGGATCTTCAGCGCCGAGGACGTCGGCCGGGGCAAGCCGGCGCCCGACCTCTTCCTGCTCGCCGCCGAGCGCATGGGCGTCGCGCCCGAGCGGTGCGCCGTCATCGAGGACAGCCCGCTCGGGGTCGAGGCGGCCCGGGCGGCGGGCATGGACGTCTACGGATTCACCTCGATGATGCCGGCGGACCGGCTGGCCGATGCGACCAGGTGTTTCTCCGACATGAGTCAGCTGCCGGAATTGCTTGCCTGACGCGTCTACCCACGGGTAGAAACTGGCTCTACGCTCGCCGCCATGACAGATGCACGGTTGCGGCACGGCAGGGCGTCCCTCGCGTTGAGCTTCTTCGTGCAGGGGGCCACCTTCGCCCTTCTGGTGACGCGGATCCCCGCCATCCAGGACCGGTACGGGATATCCGACGGCCTGCTGCCCGTGTTCCTCGCCGCCGTCCCGATCCTGGCCGGGGTGGGCAGCGTGCTCACCGAGAAGGTGGTCGCCCGGGTACGGCCGCGCGTGGTCCTGCGGTGGACGCAGCCCGTCGTCCTCCTCGCGCTCCTCGGCGTCGGCTCCGGCAGCGAGCTCTGGCAGGCCGCCGTCGCGCTCGGGGCGTTCGGTCTTGCCGTCGGCGCGCTGGACGCGTCCATGAACATGATGGGCGTCAGCCTCCAGCGGGCGTACGGGCGCTCCATCATGCTCGGCTTCCACGCCGCGTACAGCCTCGGCGGGATCGCGGGGGCCTCGATGGCCTGGGCCGGGGCGCACTGGGACCTCTCGTTGCTGGTCTCGTACCTTCCGGCGGTCGTGGTGATGCTGCCCGCGGCGTTCGCCGCGAGCCGGTGGTACGTCGAGGGCGCCGAGGAGACACCGGAGAAGGAGAAGGAGGCTGCCGGCGGTGCGGTCACGTTCCGGCTGCTGCTGCCCCTGTGCCTGGTCATGGCGTTCGCGTACATCGGGGACTCGACGGTCTCCAACTGGAGCGCGAAGTACCTCCAGGACGTCCTGGGCAGTTCGGAGCAACTGTCCACCGTCCCGTACAACGTCTACATGGTGACGACGCTGCTGGGGCGGGCCGTCGGGGACCTCGGGGTGCGGCGGTTCGGGGCGGTGGCCGTCGTGCGGGGCGGGACCGTGCTCGCGGCCGGCGGGTTCGCCGTGGTGGCCGTGGCCGGCGGGGCGTGGACCGGGATGCTCGGCTTCACGCTGCTGGGGCTCGGGCTGTGCGTGATCGTGCCGCAGACCTTCGCGGCGGCCGGGCGGATGTTCCCCGGGGCGAGCGACACCGCCATCGCCCGGCTGAACATCTTCAACTACGTGGGCTTCCTGGTCGGCTCCCCGCTCGTCGGGGCGCTCGGGGACGCCTGGAGCTACCGGGGCGCCATGCTCGTCCCCATGGTGCTGGTGCTGGCCACCCTCCTGTACGCCAAGTCGTTCGGCGCGGAACCCGCCCGATACGGTGGCGGGCATGAGCGGCCGCGCACAGCTGATGTGGGATGACGCAGTAACGGGCTACGACTTCGGGGAGAGCCACCCGATGGACCCGGTCAGGCTCGCCCTGACGATGGGCTTGGTGCGGGCGTTCGGGCTCGACCGGGCCGTCGATGTGGTCGCGGCCAAGCCGGCCGGGGACTCCACGCTGCGGCTCGTGCACCGCCCGGACTATGTGGCTGCGGTGAAGGCCGCCTCCGCCGACCCCCGCGCGGCCGACCAGAAGTACGGCATCGGGACCGTCGACGACCCCGCGTTCGCCGGGATGCACGAGGTGTCCGCGCTGATCGCCGGGCAGTCCGTGGCCGCCGCCGAGGCGGTCTGGCGCGGCGAGACCCGGCACGCGGTGAACTTCACCGGCGGGCTGCACCACGCGATGCCCGGCGGCGCGGCCGGATTCTGCGTCTACAACGACCCCGCGCTCGCCATCGCCCGGCTCCTGGAGCTGGGCGCCGAGCGCGTCGCGTACGTCGACGTCGACGTCCACCACGGTGACGGCGTGCAGGCGGCCTTCTGGGAGGACCCCCGCGTCCTGACGATCTCCCTGCACGAGCACCCGCGCACTCTCTTCCCGCAGACCGGCTGGCCGGAGGAGACCGGCGCCGGGCCCGGCGAGGGCGGCGCGGTGAACGTGGCGCTGCCGGCCGGGACCGGGGACGCGGGGTGGCTGCGGGCGTTCCACGCGGTGGTGCCCGAGCTGCTGGCGGACTTCCGGCCGCAGGTCCTGGTGACCCAGCACGGGGCGGATACGCACTTCGAGGACCCCCTGGCGCACCTGGCGGTCTCGCTGGACGCGCAGCGCTCGGTGATGGCCGCGTGCCACGACCTGGCGCACACGTACGCGGACGACGGGCGCTGGGTGGCGCTCGGCGGCGGGGGTTACGCGGTGGTGGACGTGGTGCCCAGGTCCTGGACGCACCTGGTGGGCATCGCCGCGCACGCCCCGGTGGACCCGGAGTCGGTGATCCCGTCGTCGTGGCGGGACGAGGTGTACGCGCGGACGCGGCAGTTGGGGCCCGCGCGGATGACGGACGGGCGGACGCCCTCGTGGTCGGCCTGGGAGGACGGGTACGACCCGGCGGACCGGCTGGACCAGGCGGTGCTCGCGACGCGGCGGGCGGCCTTTCCGCTGCGCGGGCTGCTGACCTGACGCCGGCGCGGAGGGCCTGATCCGGGCAGGGAGGGCACTCGGGGTTACGGGGGCGAGCACGGTTTACGCCGACTGTGGGGCGTAATCGGGCTTTTGGCCCCTGGGCGGGCCGGTTCGGGCAGCATCGGTGGGGTGTTGAGCACCGGAGCGCTGCGTGCGCATCTGCTGGCGGCCCGCCTGGCCGGGCCCGTGGCCACCTCGCGTGAGGTGAGCCTGCGGAGTTATCGGCTGTTCGCGGCCGGGGACCCCCGGGTGACGCTCGGCCTCCATCCCGAACGGGGCTGGGGCGAGGGCGAGTTGCTGGAGCTGATGGCGGACAGGTGCGGGGTCTCGGACGATCCCGCGCAGGTGTCCGGGTCCGATGTCATCGATCCGGAGCGGACGGTGGCGGGGCTCGACGCGTTCGCCGTACGGCTCGCGGATGCGGCGGCCCGGCGGGTGCCGGTGCTGTTCGGGACGGGGCACCCGCACCGGCTGATCGGTTTCTATGCGGCGCTGGCAGACGCTTTGTCGTCGGCGGGCTGCCCCGTTCTCACCCCCGCGCAGGGGCGATGTATCGACATAACGACTCGGTTTGGCGTACGCACGTACAGCCTCGACTACGTACAGGGTGTCGCGCTGGTGCGTGAACCCGGCGCGGGGGCGGCCGGTGGTGGCACCGGCGCACACTCCCATTCGCCGCTGCCCGTCCGGGTCGCGCTGGAGGCCGCCGCGGCCGGGCGCGGGCCCGTTCCGGAGTTGGTCGTCGGGGATCACGGATGGGTCTGCGGGGCAGGTCAGCTGGGCATCGAGGCGATGGGCCTCGCCGATACGGACGATCCCGCGCTGTTCGTCGGGGAGGCCGAGGGGCGGGTCGCGGTGGCCGTTCCGCTGGACGACGCGGTGCGGTCCGCGTACTACTTGCCGCTCACGCGCTATGTACTCAATCGCGCCCGTCTGTCACAGTAGCGGCCGATCGTCTCTCCTCTTCCCCACTCGCACCACCCGCCCCTAATCTGGGGAGTGAGCGCACAACGACGAAGAGTCACCGGAGGGGAAGCCGGTGCGCGTCTCGTGCGGAAGGTACAGGTGAGTCATGGCTGCTGACAGCGAGAGTCCTCTGAGCGAGGTCAAGTTTCTGACCGTGGCGGAAGTCGCCTCGGTCATGAGGGTGTCGAAGATGACCGTGTACCGCCTGGTGCACAGCGGTCATCTGCCGGCGATCCGGGTGGGCAGGTCCTTCCGGGTGCCGGAGCAAGCGGTTCACGAGTATCTGCGCGAGTCCTTCGTGGGGGTGGCATCGGCCTGACATTCCCCTCGGATTACGTCCCTCACGCGGTGGCGGGTAGGCTAGGCCGACGTAGGTCGTGTGGGCCCAGACGCCCCGCACCAGTGAAGAAGAAGTGAGCGAGGGTAGTCGTGGGCTCTGTTATCAAGAAGCGGCGTAAGCGGATGGCCAAGAAGAAGCACCGCAAGCTGCTCAAGCGCACGCGCGTTCAGCGTCGCAACAAGAAGTAAGCGAACGCAGTTCGTGAATCCGCAGCCCTCCCGCCGTTCCGGCGGGAGGGCTGCGGTGCTGTATGCGGGGGTGTCCACCGGTTACGGTGACGTCCTGACCGACCGAATACGGGAGACCGACGGAAGGCGCTGATCTTGGGGAAGGTCGTGCTCGTCACGGGAGCGGCCCGGCAGCTGGGCGGCCGTTTCGTCCGGCGCGTCCAGCGTGATCCGGACGTGGGGCGGGTGATCGCCCTCGACGCGGTGGAGCCGGAGCACGAGCTGGGCGACGCCGTCTTCGTACGGGAGGACATCCGCGGGCCCGCCGTCGCCAGAGTGCTCGCCGAGCACGACGTGGACACGGTCGTCCACCTGGACGTCAGCGGTTTCGCGCTCGGGGCCCAGGGGCGTACGGCGGTCAAGGAGACCAACGTCATCGGCACCATGCAGCTGCTCGGCGCCTGCCAGAAGGCCCCGGCGGTGCAGCGGCTCGTGGTGAAGTCCAGCACCGGGGTGTACGGTTCGGCGCCCCGCGACCCGGCGGTGTTCCACGAGAACACCCCGCCCAAGTCGCTGCCCGGCGGCGGCTTCGCGAAGGACGCGGCCGAGGTCGAGGGGTATGTACGGGGCTTCGCCCGCCGCCGGCCGGACGTGGCCGTGTGTGTGCTGCGGTTCGCGAACATCCTGGGGCCCGACGCGGATTCGCCGCTCGCCGACTATCTGTCGCTGCCGGTGCTGCCGACCGTCTTCGGGTACGACCCCCGGCTCCAGTTCGTCCACGAGGACGATGTGATGGACGTCCTGTCCATCGCGGCGAGCGAGCCGAGGCGCGGGACGCTCAACAGCGGCACGTTCAACATCGCGGGCGACGGGGTGCTGCTGCTCTCCCAGTGCGCGCGGCGGCTGGGGCGGCCGACGGTACCGATGCTGCTGCCCGCCGTCACCTGGGTCGGGCAGGCGCTGCGGGCGGTCGGCATGACGGACTTCTCGCCGGAGCAGATCCGGCTGCTCACCCACGGCAGGGTGGTCTCCACGGTCCAGATGCGCGAGACGCTGGGCTTCTCGCCGCAGTACACGACGGGGGAGACGTTCGCGGCCTTCGCGCGCAGCCGGGCGCCGGGCCTGCTGCCACCCCGTGCGGTGGGCAGAGCCGTGGACCGCGTGGCCGCGAGCGTGCCCCGGATCGCCGGGCCCGGCTCCGGCGACGACACCCACCCGACCCCGAGCGCCAGGTAGAGGAGCGCAGCGACGATGGCGGATGCCAAGGTCATTCCGTTCGACGACGACCGTTCGCGGCCGGGAGGCGTGCCGCGCGCCGCGCGCCGGAGGTCTCCGGTACGCGGCACGGGGTCGGTGAGCGCCCTGCCGGGGCCCTCGGGGGCCCAGGACGCCTCGCGGGAGCCGGAGGAGCCGCGTGCGGCCGGGGCGTCCGGCCGGGGCGACTGGGACCGGCGGATCGCGGGCGGGCTCGCCTTCCTGCGACGGCGGGTCACCGGTGAGTACGACGTGGACGAGTTCGGCTACGACGAGGAGCTGACCGACCAGGTCCTGATGTCGCTGCTGCGGCCGGTGTACGAGAAGTACTTCAGGGTCGAGGTGAAGGGCGTCGAGAACATCCCGGCCGAGGGCGGGGCGCTCATCGTGTCCAACCACTCCGGGACGCTGCCGCTGGACGGGCTGATGCTCCAGGTCGCGGTGCACGACCACCACCCGGCGGACCGGCATCTGCGGCTGCTCGCGGCGGACCTGGTCTTCATGCTGCCCGTGGTCAACGAGCTGGCCCGGAAGGCCGGGCACACCCTGGCGTGCGCGGAGGACGCGGAGCGGCTGCTGCGCAAGGGCGAGGTCGTCGGGGTGATGCCGGAGGGCTTCAAGGGGATCGGCAAGCCGTTCGGCGAGCGGTACAAGCTCCAGCGCTTCGGGCGGGGCGGCTTCGTGTCGACGGCGCTGCGGGCCGGGGTGCCGATCGTGCCGTGCTCGATCGTGGGCGCGGAGGAGATCTACCCGATGATCGGGAACGCGAAGACGCTGGCGCGGCTGCTCGGCTTCCCGTACTTCCCGATCACGCCGACGTTCCCGTGGCTGGGGCCGCTGGGGGCGGTGCCGCTGCCGACGAAGTGGACGATCCAGTTCGGTGAGCCGATCCCGACGGACGGCTATCCGCTGGAGGCGGCGGAGGACCCGATGCTGATGTTCAACCTGACGGACCAGGTGCGGGAGCAGATCCAGCACACGCTGTACAAGCTCCTGGTGCAGCGGCGGTCGGTCTTCTTCTGACGGCCGCCGCCGCACCGTTCCGTCCGGGCCCGGGGTCAGCCCTTCTCGTTCTCCGCGTCGATGCCGAGACCGCCGATGAGGCCCGGGAGCAGCGGCGGGATGGTGATGTCCGGCGACGGCGTCGAGCTCGGTGCCTGCTTCGACGGGCTGGTCGCGTCCGGGGACGGCGGGTCGAAGAGGCCGTCCGTACCGCCGCCGATCAGGCCGTCGGCCGGGCTGGATCCGGCGTCCGAGGGGCGCGGCGAGCTGCTGGAGCCCGTACCGCCGTCCTCGTGGCGGCTGCTGGACGACGAGGGCGACGGGGTGCGCGCGTCGGTGGAGGGGCCCGCTCCGGTGCCGGTGGATGCGGAGCGGCGGGACTCGGGGCCCTTCTGCGGAGCGCGCGGGAACAGCGACTGGAGCGGTGCGACCTCTTCGTCTATGGCGTCGAAGACCGAGCTGACCTCGTTGCCCACGTCGGTCAGCTGGACGGGGAGGCGGTCGCGGAGGCTGCTCCAGGTGTCGCGGTGGGAGCGGGAGAAGGAGTCCAGGGTCTGGATCGGACCGAGGGCGCCGTCCCGTTCGTACGCGGCGTGGAGGAGGCGGTGGCCCTCGGTGGCGTCGTGCGACATGCCGTTGAGGGTGCGCCTGATCTCGGCGAGCTGTTCGTGGTCGAGGTGGCCCGTGCGGGCGCGCTCCATGAGCCGGCGGGCCTCGCCGAGGCGCGTGGACGCCTGGTCGAGGTAGATCTCGCCGCGGTCGGTGTCGTCGCGGGTGAGGCCGAGGTGGAGGTCCTCCATGCCGCGCTTCAGGCCGTAGAGCGAGTCACCGGGGAGGGCGTCGGAGCTGGCCGCGGCCACTCCGCCGAAGGCGCCGGCGGCCACCCCGACGGTGAGCCCGCCGGCAGCGAGGCCCTTGGTCCAGCGGGATCTGGGGCGGAGTTTGCGGAGCGGGGAGGCGCGGTGGCTGCCCCTGCTCCGTTGTACGGGCACCGTAGGGCCCGCGGACGCGCCTCCCTCGGCGAACATGGCTTCCATGGCGGCGACGAGCTGGGCTCGCTGCACCACTTTGACCTCGGGGTCCAACTCCGGCTTCGGCAGCTCACCGAGGCCGTTCGCCAGGGCCAACAGCGGTCCTTGGTCGGCCTGTTCGGCCGGGTCCTCGGGCTGTACGGCCGCCGCACCGCGGAGCGACTGCTCCTCCAGGGCCTGGGCGAAGGCGTTCGCCCGCCGGTGTGCCGAAACGTTTGCGATCACTGGCGGCACCTCCTCTCGTCATGACGGTCGACTCCCCTGGGGATCCGGAAGGTTGCACACCTTGAGCGCTTCCACACGAATGAGTGAGCGTCTGCGGACATGGTGTGACGACAGGGGGCCTGCAACCGGCACAACGAGTGGCGCGGCACTTGGGTTACGCACGAAAGATGATCGGACCAGTGCGTGATGAACACAACGCCGGGACCGGCCCGGCGGAGGGAGGCGTCAGCGGGCATCGTCCGGAAGGAGCCGGGCGAGGGTGCGGACGGCGCGGTACTGGAGGGTCTTGATCGCACCCTCGTTCTTGCCCATGACACGGGCGGTCTCGGCGACCGAGAGCCCTTGCAGGAAGCGCAGGGTCACGCACTCCTGCTGCTGGGGGTTGAGGCGGCGTACCGCCTGGAGGAGCGCCGCGTTGGAGAGGGACTCCAGGACGGAGTCCTCGGGGCTGCGGGCGACCTCGTTGGCGTCGAGCATTTCGCCGGTGGTCACTTCCAGCCGGAACCGACTGGATTTGAAGTGGTCGGCGACCAGGTTCCGCGCGATCGTGACCAGCCAGGCGCCGAAGTCGCGGCCCTGCCAGGTGAACGTCGAGATGCGGCGCAGGGCGCGCAGGAAGGTCTCGCTGGTGAGGTCCTCCGCCGTCGCCTTGCTGCCCACGCGGTAGTAGATGTAGCGGTAGACGGTGTCGCTGTACTGGTCGTAGAGGCGTCCGAAGGCGTCCGCCTCGCCGGCCTGGGCGCGCTCGACGAGCTCCATCATGCGCGCGCTGTCGCTGTCGGCGGCGGGCCGCCGGACGGGGGCGGCGGTGGTCGCCGCCCCGCGGTTGCCGCGTCTTCCCACCGCCGCGGCGCGTTCGGCCAGGGCGTAGCAGGGGCCGGCAGGTACAGGGGCGGCGAATGCGGGTACGGCGTACGCGGTGGGGACGAAGCCGCGCATGCGTTCGGCTACTGATGCGCGCAGCGTAGCCAGGCCCGAGGCGTCAACCCCGACGTGTGGGTACACGGGACTCCCAGAGGCAGAGCTTCCATCACGAGCAGTGCGAAACCATCACTCGTCGTAGTGAGTGGCGGGTCCGGAATGCGTCTGAGGAGAATAACGCTTCGTACAGGCCGCACTACGCCCAGTTGCACAAATCATCGATTGCGTCGCTTCTGTGGCGGCTTTACGGCACATCAAGTCGCACGCTGTGATCACTTGTTGATCGAATTGCTTCGGAATCTGTCTACGGGGGCGACGGGTTGTGGCCGGTGAAAAGGGTGTGCCGCGTTGACGCGCGCGGGCACGGAGAGTCGGCGGACGCGGCGGACGGTCAGCGGCGTCGGCGGTGCAGGGCGACGGCCGCGGCCGTGCCGCCGGCGAGGGCGCCGACACCTGCGGCGGCCGGGATGCCGACCTTGGCCGCCTTGCGGCCGGTGCGGTAGTCGCGCAGCCGCCAGTCGCGGGCGCGGGCGTGCTTGCGGAGCTTGGTGTCCGGGTTGATCGCGTACGGGTGGCCCACCAGGGACAGCATCGGGATGTCGTTGTGCGAGTCGCTGTACGCGGCGCAGCGCGCCAGGTCCAGGCCCTCCGCCGCCGCCAGGGCGCGCACCGCCTCGGCCTTCGCGGGGCCGTGCAGGGGTTCGCCGACCAGGCGCCCGGTGTAGACGCCGTCGACCGATTCGGCGACGGTGCCGAGCGCGCCGGTCAGGCCGAGCCGGCGGGCGATGATCGTGGCGGTCTCCACCGGCGCCGCGGTGACCAGCCAGACGCGCTGGCCGGCGTCCAGGTGGGCCTGGGCCAGGGCGCGGGTGCCGGGCCAGATGCGGTCGGCCATGTACTCGTCGTAGATCTCCTCGCCGATGGACATCAGCTCGGAGACGCGGTGGCCCTTGACGATGGACAGGGCGCTGTCGCGGGCGTCCTGCATATGTTCCGGATCCTCGACACCGGCCAGCCGGAACCACGCCTGCTGCCAGGCGAACCGGGTGAGCTCGCGGCGCTCGAAGAACTTCCGCTTGTACAGGCCGCGGCCGAAGTGGAAGATCGCGGCGCCCTGCATCACGGTGTTGTCGAGGTCGAAGAAGGCGGCGGCCCGGTCGTCGCCGACGACGGGGAACTCGGGCTCCTCCGGCTCGGCCTCCGCGACGGCGGATTCGGCTTCCAGCGAGGACTTCCGCGCGGCTTCCGCCGCCGCCTCGCCTGCCAGCACGCTGCGAGCGGTGGCGGAACGCCTGCGGGGGGTGAGCCATCCAAGAGCGGCCATGCGGTCGAGCATAGTCAGTCCGCCCGGCCGTTCAGGTTCCACCGTGGTGCCGTGGTGTGAACTCCTGGTGTCCGCGGGCTCCGGAGCGGGGGCCGAGAATGAGAGGTATGAGTGCCTTGCTGCGTCGAAGGAAGAAGAATCCCGCCGAGCGCGTGGTGACCCTGGTGGGGAAGCCCGGCTGTCACCTCTGTGACGACGCCCGGGAAGTGGTGCGTGCCGTGTGCGAGGAGACCGGCGCCTCCTGGGAGGAGAAGGACATCACCCGGGACGAGGAGCTGTACCGGGAGTACTGGGAGCAGATCCCGGTGGTGCTCGTGGATAACGAACAGCACACGTTCTGGCGGGTCGACCCGGCGAGACTGCGCAGCGCGCTGCTTTCCTGACGGAAACCCGGTTACCATCGTGGGCGTTTTGAGTGGTCTCGGGGGCGTAGTCGTGAGGAGTGTGTACCGCTTTGCCCCCTTCGGGCCTGCAACGGGCTGATGCGATCCATGGTTCCTGGATCGCGCGACGGATGTGCGTGACCCCGGTCACTTTGACCGGACAAACCGGACACAATCTTTGTGCACGCGTTCACAAAGGCATAGCCTGCAATCGACGGGGCGGTCTTGGGACATACGGCCGCCTAAAGCCCCGCTCATCCCGCAGGAGCACCGTGGCAACTGGCCGAAATCACCGACCGGCGACCCGTAGCCGAGGAATTCCCGAGGCCACCGTCGCCCGACTTCCGCTGTATCTCCGCGCGCTGACCGCGCTCTCCGAGCGCTCGGTCCCCACGGTCTCCTCCGAGGAGCTCGCCGCGGCGGCGGGGGTCAACTCCGCGAAGCTGCGCAAGGACTTCAGCTATCTCGGCTCGTACGGGACGCGCGGCGTCGGCTACGACGTCGAATACCTCGTCTACCAGATCTCGCGGGAGCTCGGCCTCACCCAGGACTGGCCGGTCGCCATCGTCGGCATCGGAAACCTCGGCGCGGCCCTCGCCAACTACGGCGGCTTCGCCTCGCGCGGCTTCCGGGTCGCCGCGCTCATCGACGCCGACCCGGCGATGGCCGGTACGCCCGTCGCGGGCATCCCGGTCCAGCACGCCGACGACCTCGACCGCATCATCAGCGAGAACGGCGTCTCCATCGGCGTGATCACCACCCCGCCCGGCGCCGCCCAGCAGGTGTGCGACCGGCTCGTCGCCGCCGGGGTCACCTCGATCCTCAACTTCGCGCCGACCGTCCTCTCCGTGCCCGAGGGCGTCGACGTGCGCAAGGTGGACCTCTCCATCGAGCTCCAGATCCTCGCCTTCCACGAGCAGCGCAAGGCCGGTGAGGAGGGCGTCGACACCGCGCCCGACCCGGCGGCGCCGCCCGTGCGCGCCACCAGCACCGGCCGGAAGGGACCCGACGGGGACATGCCCGCCGTGATGCCGGCATGAGCCTGCTCCTCGTGGGTCTGAGCCACCGCAGCGCCCCCGTCTCCGTACTGGAACGCGCCTCGCTGGCCGCCGACACCCAGGCCAAGCTGCTCCAGGACACCCTGGCGGCCGAGCCGGCCGCCGAGGCCGCCGTCCTCGCCACCTGCAACCGCATCGAGCTGTACGCCGACGTGGACAAGTTCCACGCGGGCGTCGCCGAGCTGTCCACGCTCCTCGCCCAGCACAGCGGCGTCGGTCTGGACGAGCTCACTCCGTATCTCTATGTGCACTACGAGGACCGGGCCGTCCACCACCTGTTCTCGGTGGCCTGCGGGCTCGACTCGATGGTCGTCGGCGAGGGCCAGATCCTCGGCCAGATCAAGGACGCGCTCGCCCTCGGCCAGGAGCTGCACACCGCGGGCCGGCTGCTCAACGACCTCTTCCAGCAGGCCCTGCGCGTCGGCAAGCGCGCCCACAGCGAGACCGGGATCGACCGGGCCGGGCAGTCGCTCGTCACCTTCGGCCTGGAACAGCTCGCCGACGGCCCCGACACCGCCGCCTGGGCCAAGGGCAAGCGCGCCCTCGTCATCGGCGCCGGCTCGATGTCCTCGCTGGCCGCCGCGACCCTGGCCCGCTCCGGCGTCGCCGAGATCGCCGTCGCCAACCGCACCCGGGCCCGCGCCGACCGCCTGGTCGAGATCCTGAACCAGCCCGGCGGTACGGGGGTGCGCGCCCGGGCCGTGGAGATGGCCGAGGTGACCGGCGAACTGACACGTGCCGACATCGCCGTCTCCTGCACCGGCGCCACCGGACTCGTGCTCACCGCCGAGACCGTCGCCGGGGCGATCGGCCTGGACCACGTGCCCGATCCGGCGAGCGGCCTGATCCCGGCGCAGTCCACCGGCCCCGAGCGCCTGGCGCTGCTGGACCTCGCCATGCCGCGCGACATCGACGCGGCGGCCGGACGCCTCGACGGTGTGCGCCTCGTCGACATCGAGTCGCTCGCGGAGGCGTCGGCCGACGCCCCGATGGCCGCCGATGTGGACCAGGTGCGCACCATCGTCTCCGACGAGGTCGCCGCCTTCGGCGCCGCCCAGCGCGCCGCCCACATCACCCCGACCGTCGTCGCCCTGCGCACGATGGCCGCCGGCGTGGTGGCGGACGAGATCGCCCGGCTCGACGGACGCCTCCCCGACCTGGACGAGAAGCAGCGCGCCGAGATCACGCAGACGGTGCGACGCGTGGTCGACAAGCTCCTGCACGCGCCCACCGTGCGGGTCAAACAGCTCGCCAGCGAGCCCGGCGGCGCCGGGTACGCGGACGCGCTGCGCGAACTCTTCGACCTCGACCCGCAGACGGTCGCCGCCGTCTCCCGGGCAGACCTGAACGACCCGAATAGAGGGCGGTCATGACCGACAACTCACCCCTGCGACTGGGGACCAGGCGCAGCAAGCTCGCCATGGCCCAGTCCGGGCACGTCGCCGACGCGGTCAGCGAGGTGACCGGGCGCGCCGTCGAACTCGTGGAGATCACCACGTACGGGGACACCTCCCGGGAGCACCTGGCGCAGATCGGCGGGACCGGCGTCTTCGTCGCCGCGCTGCGCGATGCGCTGCTGCGCGGCGAGGTGGACTTCGCCGTCCACTCGCTGAAGGACCTGCCGACCGCGCAGCCCGAGGGCCTGGTGCTGGCCGCGGTGCCGGTGCGCGAGGACCCGCGCGACGTGCTGATCGCCCGGGACGGGCTGACCTTCGCGCAGCTGCCGTCGGGCGCCCGCGTCGGCACCGGCTCGCCGCGCCGCATGGCCCAGCTGAACGCGTACGCCCGAAGCCACGGCCTCGACATCGAGACTGTTCCGATCCGCGGCAACGTCGACACCCGGATCGGGTTCGTACGCGACGGCGAGCTGGACGCGGTGGTTCTCGCCGCGGCCGGGCTCAGCCGCCTGGGCCGCAGTGGTGAGGTGACCGACTTCCTGTCGGTCGACACCGTGCTGCCCGCTCCCGGCCAGGGAGCACTGGCGATCGAGTGCGCTGCCGGCAGCGCCGACCTCGCCGCCGCGCTCGCCGAGCTCGACGACCCGTACACCCGGGCCGCCGTGACCGCCGAGCGTGCCCTGCTCGCCGCCCTGGAGGCCGGCTGCTCCGCACCCGTGGGTGCGCTGGCCGACCTCCTGGCCGACGGTCAGGCTGTCAACGAACTGCGCCTGCGCGGTGTCGTCGGTTCCACCGACGGTGCCTCGCTGGTGCAGATGTCCACCACCGGTCCCGTTCCCACGTCGCACGACGACGCGGCGGCGCTCGGTCGCGAACTCGCGGCCGACATGCTTGCCAAGGGTGCGGCCGGTCTTATGGGGGAGCGAGCACTTTGAGCCCCACCGGCCCCGCCGCATCCGATTTCCCGGTCCACTCCGCAGGGCACGTCACCTTCCTCGGCGCCGGTCCCGGCGACCCGGGACTGCTGACCCTGCGCGCCGTCGAGGCGCTCGCGAGCGCGGACGTCCTTGTCGCCGAACCGGATGTTCTCGGCGTCGTCCGCTGCCATGCGCGGGCAGGGGTAAGCACCCCTGAGCTAGCGGTTGTTGACGCGCAGTCAACAGCCGCCGGGGTACCCGTTCTCAGGGATGCGACCAATCTTGTCATGGAGGCCGCGAAGGGCGGCAGGCGGGTCGTCCGTGCCGTGGCCGGCGACCCCGGCCTGGACGGGAACGCCGCCGCCGAGATGCTGGCCTGCGCCTCCGCCGGCATCCCCTTCGAGGTCGTCCCGGGCGTCGCGAACGCCGTCGGGGTGCCCGCGTACGCCGGGGTGCCGCTGCGGGACGCGCAGGGCGCGGACGTACGGTTCGTCGACGCCCGTACGGCCACCGACCGCTGCTGGAGCGAGGTGGGCACGAGCGACGCGACGTGCGTCATCTCGACGTCGCTCGACGCGGTGGCCGCCGCCGCCGGTGAGCTGGTCGCGGCGGGCCGCAAGCCCGACACCCCGCTGACCGTGACGGCCGGCGGTACGACGACCCGCCAGCGCACCTGGACGGCGACCCTCGGGACGATCGCCCAGGTCTTCAAGCAGGGCAAGGTGCTCCCCTCGCCTGAGGGGCACCAGCCGGTCATAGCCGTGGTCGGGGAGCGCAGCTCCGCCGCCCAGCGCGACCAGCTCGCGTGGTTCGAGTCCAAGCCGATGTTCGGCTGGAAGGTCCTCGTGCCGCGGACGAAGGAGCAGGCGGCCTCGCTCTCCGACCAGCTGCGGTCCTACGGCGCCGTGCCGCACGAGGTGCCGACGATCGCCGTCGAGCCGCCGCGCACGCCCCAGCAGATGGAGCGGGCGGTCAAGGGCCTGGTCACCGGCCGCTACGAGTGGATCGCCTTCACCAGCGTCAACGCCGTGAAGGCCGTCCGGGAGAAGTTCGAGGAGTACGGGCTCGACGCCCGGGCCTTCGCGGGGATCAAGGTCGCCGCGGTCGGCGAGCAGACCGCCGCCGCGCTGATCGACTTCGGTGTGAAGCCGGACCTGGTCCCGTCGGGCGAGCAGTCCGCCGCCGGGCTGCTTGAGGACTGGCCGCCGTACGACCCGGTCTTCGACCCGATCGACCGCGTCTTCCTGCCGCGCGCCGACATCGCCACCGAGACCCTGGTGGCCGGGCTGATCGAGCTCGGCTGGGAAGTCGACGACGTCACCGCGTACCGCACGGTCCGCGCCTCGCCGCCGCCGGCCGAGACCCGCGAGGCGATCAAGGGCGGCGGCTTCGACGCGGTGCTCTTCACCTCGTCCTCGACCGTGCGCAACCTGGTCGGCATCGCGGGCAAGCCGCACAATGTGACGGTCATCGCCTGCATCGGCCCCGCCACGGCGAAGACCGCCGAGGAGCACGGGCTGCGCGTGGACGTCCTGTCGCCGGAGCCCTCGGTGCACAGGCTGGCCGAGGCGCTGGCGGAGTTCGGCGCGCGGCGCCGGGATGCGGCGCGGGAGGCCGGTGACCCGGTGACCCGGCCCAGCGAGCGGCGTCCGGGTGCGCGCAGGCGGCGTACGACGACCTGATCCGGTGCTGTGACGGGGCCCGGCCACCTCTTCGGAGGGGGTCGGGCCCGGTGCTTTCCCGGCACCGGTGTCGGTAAGAGCGCGGGGCGCGCGGGTCTACGCTCGAAGGATGACTGTGTACGGAAACTTCCCCGGCTCGCGGCCCCGTCGGCTGCGGACGACCCCCGCGATGCGCCGGATGGTCGCCGAGACACGGCTCGATCCGGCCAACCTGATCCTGCCCGCGTTCGTCCGCGAGGGCATCGACGCACCGGTCCCGGTCTCGGCCATGCCCGGCGTGCAGCAGCACACCCTGGACACCCTGCGGAAGGCGGCCGTCGAAGCGGTCTCGGCCGGGGTCTCGGGGATCATGCTGTTCGGCGTACCGCTGGACGAGAAGAAGGACGGCCGGGGCACGGCGGGCACCGACCCTGACGGCATCCTCCAGGTCGCGCTGCGCGCGGTGCGCGAGGAGGTGGGCGACGATCTCATCGTCATGTCGGACCTGTGCCTCGACGAGTTCACCGACCACGGCCACTGCGGCGTGCTGTCCGCCGACGGCCGCGTCGACAACGACGCCACCCTGGAGCGGTACGCGGAGATGGCCCAGGTCCAGGCCGACGCGGGCGCCCATGTGGTCGGCCCCAGCGGGATGATGGACGGCCAGGTCGGCGTCATCCGCGACGCGCTCGACCAGACGGGCCACGAGGACGTCTCGGTCCTCGCGTACACCGTGAAGTACTCCTCGGCGTTCTACGGCCCGTTCCGCGAGGCCGTCGGCTCCTCGCTCCGGGGTGACCGCAAGACGTACCAACAGGACCCGGCCAACGTCCGCGAGTCCCTGCGCGAGCTGGCGCTCGACCTCGAAGAGGGCGCGGACATGGTCATGGTCAAGCCGGCCGGCCCCTACCTGGACGTCCTGGCGAAGGTCGCGGAGGCGTCGGACGTGCCGGTGGCCGCGTACCAGATCAGCGGCGAGTACTCGATGATCGAGGCCGCCGCCGAGAAGGGCTGGATCGACCGCGACGCGGCGATCCTGGAGAGCCTGACGGGCATCCGCCGCGCGGGCGCCCAGCTGATCCTGACGTACTGGGCGACGGAGGTCGCGCAGCGGCTGGGTCGTTGACGTCGGAGGGGTACGTAAGCGGGTCGCGATTGGTCGCGGCCCGCTTTTCACTGCGGTGCCCGTGAACGCCAAGCTAGTGAGAACCCTGCTTCTCACTAGCTACTCGTCTTTCATGCTTCACTTCTGCGAGAGGAGGCGCTAGGTTTAACTCATCGCGGTGAGGGGGCGTCAGCTCGACTCTCACGGCGCCAAACAGTGACGCCCTGCACTGCCTAATTGCGGTGGGCAGTACAGGGCGTAACACCAGGCTCTGCCCTGGGCTGTGTGCTATGCGGCGAAGCAAGCGGTGACAGGACTCCAAGGCGTACTAGGGAACCGTAACACGGTGGCCCGAACGAAGGAAGTGGGCGATGACGGCGAACGGCGAGAAGGAATTAATCGAGGCCATCTCCCAGGAACGGTTCCAGCCGTTCCTGGAGGAGTGCCATGGCGACGTGGCGGTGGCACTGCGGCTGTACGCCTGGGACGCGGAGGCGGCCCGGGCGCTGCACAGCCCTCTGCGTGACCTGGAGGTGAGCCTGCGCAACAGGATTCACCGGCAGCTCACCGGCAAGTTCGGACAGGACGACTGGTGGAACCTGCGGCGCGCGGAGCCGAACGACTGGGCGATGAAGGAAATCCGGAACGCCCGGGCGAAGCTGGTCGAACATGGCAAGAGCACCGCCCCGTGCGACATCGTCGCCGCTCTCTCGTTCGGCTTCTGGGTCGGACTGGTCAGCAAGGGTGGTTCCGGGAACTACGAGATGAAGTACTGGAACCCGGCGTTGCGGCACTGTTTCAAGGGGGTGAGCCGGACGGATCTCCACAGGCAGCTGGGTGTCATGCGGACCCTGCGCAACCGTGTCGCTCACCACGAGCGCGTCTATCACCGCCGGTTGGAGGAGGACTTCAGGACGGCCGTCGCGCTGACGGCCCTCGTCGCTCCCGCGCTGGCGGCCCGCCACGAGAAGTACAGCCAGGTCCCCGCGGTTCTGGCGCGCAGGGCCCGGGTCCTTTCGGGCGAGGAGGAGATTGTGCTGTGACGGAGCGGCGGCAGTACGAGCCGGTGACGCTCGGCGAGATCAAGGAGCTCGCCGAGGTCGGCCGGCCTACGGTCAGCAATTGGCGACGCCGTCACGCTTCCTTTCCCGAGGCGGTCGGCGGCTCCGAGAGTAAGCCGTTGTTCGACGCGGAGGAGATCGCGGGCTGGCTGGACGAGCGGCCCGTGCCCGATGGTGAACGGCACCCGGACGGCACCCTGCCGACATACGGCGAGCGCTTTCGCGAGGGACTCCGGCTGCGGCGATTGGTGACGCTCGGGCATGGCACGTTGCGCCCGGAGGAACTGATCGTCCGTGCGCTGGCAGTGGCCGCCATGGAGGGAGAAGGCGGCGGCAGCACGGAGGAGAGCCTGCCGTCGTCTCTGCTCCGCGACTTCGACATGGCCGGTAACGAGATCCTCCGTACGTTGCGCGAGCTGATGGAGGAACTGGGCGGCGCCGGAGCCGCCGCCGAGGCGGTGCTCCGGCTGGCAGGGCGTCTGGAGTCCGATCTCATGATGGACGCGACGCCCGGGCCGGTGACCGAACTGATGGATGCCTTGGCCCGGCCGGTGCTGTCGATCACGGGGCCCGTGACCGTGGTGAACCTGTGCGCCGGTACGGGGGACGTGCTTCTGAAGCTCGCCGCCGATGACGGGGAGAACCGGGTCGCCGCCGTGGAGCCGGACGAGTTGCGTCGCACCGTGCTGCGGTACCGGCTGCTCGCGCACTGGGCGGCCGGGGAGACCCTGGTGTGCTCGGACCCGGCGGAGCTGAATGAACAGGGATTCCCACGGGCGGATCTGGTCGTGGCCGATCCGCCCTATGCCGCCGGCGAACGGGAGCGGGACGAGGACGGTCCGCTGCGATGGGCGGTCGAGGCGGTCGAGCGTCTGAAGGAAGGGGGCAAGGGACTGGTGGTCGTCCCGTCCTGGACGCTGTCCCGCCCCCGCGGCGGAACCGGCACGGCGAACACCCGGATGCGGGACGACTTGCTCAAGTCCAGTGCGGTGGAGGCGATCGTCCAGCTGCCCCGTCGTATCCACACGTTCCGTACGGGGGCCGAGCACGCTTTGCTGGTGTTGCGGAGCACGCGGTCGGCGCCGACGGTCCCCGGTGTCCTGCTGATCGACGCCGACCGGCTGGCGCGCAGGGTGGGCGATGTGTGGCAGCAGAACGTCGAGGCGTTGCTGCGCAGTACGGGTACGCCCGTGCCTGAGGAGGCCCAGCGTGTGCCCGTGGCCAGCACCGGTCCCGGCAGTTCGTATCTGCTCGACGGACGCTCTCTGTTGCCCGCACACCGGCTCGCGTCCCCGGAGAAGGGCCTCGATCACTTCGCCGCAACGGTGGAGGCCCGGCAGAACGCGTACGTGGCGTTGCCGCACCTGAAACGGTGGATCGGTGACCTCGGCGTCGGGAAGAGGGAGCACCGTGCCGAGCACTTCAAGGTCGGTGGGCAGCTGAGGGCCGGGCAGCTCAGGCTCTTGCCTGGCCACCGCATCAAGGAGAGCGACATCGGTGACGCGGGCGTGCCCGTGATCGGCAGGGAAGAGATGCTGGGAGCCCTGCCGGTCGGGGGGCGGCGCATCATGCTGGAGGACCTCGCCGCCTACCCGCAGAGCCTGATGACGGAACGAGGCGATGTCTTCATGCTCACCGAGCACGGTGTCCGCACGCAGGTGGATGACGCCGGCGGTTGCGTCCTGCTGGCGCCGGTGCAAGGGCTGCGGATCGCTGCGTACCGGAAGTATCTGATGGACTTGGCGGCAGGCCGGACGGTCCGTCCGGAGGGCCTGTGGATGCGTCCGCACGCGTTGGCCCGCCTGCTGGCCGCACCGCGCAATCAACAGCGGGGCAGCGGATCGCTCGTGCGGCGGGTGAGCGTGAAGGACATGGACCTGCCGCAGCTTCCGCCGGAGGAGATTGCCGACCTTGAAGCGGTGCTGGCCGAGACGGAACGGCACCGTGCCGAGGTACGCAGACAACTGTGGGCGCTGGACACCCTGGCTGAGCGGCTGGCGGCGGGCGTCGCAGACGGCGACCTGCGCCTGCGTAAGCGGTCCAGTCCAGGCCCTGGGGCCTGACGGCGCCCTTTGTGAACGACGAGAGGAACGAGTGCTCCGTGCCACCCCGTAGCAAGAAGAAGACCGAACCCGCCGACATGAAGCAGATCCTGTGGCAGGCCGCGGACAAGCTGCGCGGCAGTCTGGATGCCGCCGCCTACAAGCACTTCGTGCTGGGCCTGGTCTTCCTCAAGTACGTCTCCGCCGCGATGGGCGAGAAGCGTGCACAGTTGGAGGCCGAGCTGCGGGAGGAGGGCGGCTGGAGCGAGGAGGACATCCTCGTCACGCTGGAGGAGCGGCGCGAGTACACGGGTGCGGGCATCTTCTACGTACCTCCGACCGCCCGTTGGGAAGCTGTTCTCGAACGGGCCGGCGCGACCGTGGAGGGGCAGACGGTTGGCGAGGCGATCGACGCGGCGATGCTGGCGATCGAGGCGCAGAACCCGGCGCTGAAGAAGACCCTGCCGAAGATCTACGCCGCCGGCCGGGTCGATGACGAGCGCCTCGTCGGGCTGATCCGTCTGCTGGACCGGCTCGCCTTCCAGGAGCAGCTGGGCGACGACGGCCGCCGCAAGGGTGCGCGGGACATCATGGGGGAGGTGTACGAGTACTTCCTGGCCGAGTTCGCGCTGAAGGAGGGCCGCAAGGGCGGGGAGTACTTCACCCCGGAGAGCGTGGTGCAGCTGCTGGTGGAGGTGCTGGAGCCGAAGCCGGGGGAGCGGGTGTACGACCCGGCCTGCGGGTCGGGCGGCATGTTCGTGCAGGCGGAGAGGTTCATCGAGTCGCACGGCGGGAATCCGCTGAACGTCGCGGTCTACGGACAGGAGCTCAACCAGACCACCTGGCAGCTGGCGCATATGAACCTGGCCATCCACGGGGTTGAGGCCAACCTCGGCGACGAGCCGGCCGACACTTTCCGCAATGACCAGCACCCCACGCTCAAGGCGGACGTGGTGATGGCCAACCCGCCGTTCAACATCTCCGACTGGGGCGGGGAGATGCTCGGCGTGGACAAGCGGTGGGTGTACGGGGCTCCGCCCGTCGGCAACGCGAACTACGCCTGGCTCCAGCACATGATCAGCAAGCTCGCGCCGAGCGGGCGTGCGGGCGTCGTCCTTGCGAACGGCTCGATGAGCAGTAAGCAGTCCGGGGAAGGCGACATCCGTCGGGGCATGGTCGAGGACGACCTGGTGATGTGCATGATCGCGCTCCCCGGGCAGCTGTTCCGGTCCACGCAGATCCCGGCGTGCCTGTGGTTCCTCGCGGAGGGGAAGGGGCGGCACTCGGAATGGGTGCGGGGGCGTAAGGGTGAGGTCCTGTTCATCGACGCGCGCGAGTTCGGTGTGATGAAGAACCGGACGCTGCGGGAGCTGACGCCCGACGAGATCGTCGGCCGCATCGGTGACACGGTGCGGGCTTGGCGGGGAGCGGGCGCGTACGAGGACGTGCCCGGGTTCTGCGCGAGCGTGGGCGTGGAGGCGATCGCTGAGCACGACTTCGTGCTGACGCCGGGGCGGTACGTGGGGACGGCGGAGGCGGAGGTCGACCCGGACGCGGAGCCGGTGGAGGAGAAGATCGCGCGGCTGACTGCGTTGTTGCGGGAGCAGTTCGCGGAGTCGGAGCGGTTGGCGAAGGTTGTGGATGAGCAGTTGGGGAGGGTGTGATGGCACAGCCCGAGCGTCTGGGAGACCACGTCGAAGTGGTCACGGGGTTCCCTTTCCGGAGTGACGAGTACGCCGAGAGTGGCACTCGTCTGCTGCGGGGAGACAATATCGGGCAGGGAAAGCTCCGATGGGCCGGAGCGAAGCGATGGCCGAATGACCGGGTCGCTGAGAGCGCTCGTTTCGCACTGAGTGCTGGTGACGTCGTTCTGGCCATGGACCGCCCGTGGATCGAGGCCGGTCTGAAATATGCGGCAGTTACGGAACGCGATCTCCCTTGCTTGCTCGTGCAGCGCGTCGCACGGCTTCGGGCGAAGGGGGATCTGGTCCAACCTTTCCTGCGCTATTTGATCGGCGGTCGCTCATTCACGGATTATGTCCTCGGAGTTCAGACCGGAACCGGAATCCCACACATCAGTGTGGGGCAGATTCGCGACTACCGTTTCACGTGGGTGCCGGTCGATGAGCAACGGGGCATCGCCGAGGTGCTCGGTGCGCTGGACGAAAAGATCGCGCTCAACGAGCGGATCCGCAGTACCGCTCTGGGCCTCGCCAGCGCCTGTTATGAATCGGCGGGAAAGAGCAGCCAGTCAGAGGCCGTCGGTGACCTGGCTGCCCTCTTCGATGGCCCGCACGCAACGCCTCGGAAGACGTCGGAAGGCCCCTGCTTCCTCAGTATCAGCAGTCTCAAGAGTGGTTACCTGGACCTGGCCGAATCCGCTCACCTCTCCGAGGACGACTTTCCCCGCTGGACCCGTCGAGTCCAGCCGCAAGCGGGAGATGTGCTTTTCTCCTACGAGACACGCCTGGGCGACGCGGCTCTCATGCCGGCCGGAATCCGGGCAAGCCTGGGACGCCGCATGGCGTTGCTGCGAAGTAAATCGGGCGCGGTCAGTGGGGCTCTGCTCCTCCATGCCTACCTGGCGCCCGCGTTCCAGGAGGAGATCAAGCGCCGTACCATCCACGGCGCAACCGTCGACCGGTTGCCGCTCAAGGAAATGCCTGGCTGGCGCATCAACCTTCCCGCAGTCGGTGAACGTGAACGCCTGTCAGCCAAGCTCGACGCTCTGCACAGCACCGTGATGCAGACGGCCGCCGAAAGCCGCACCCTCGCCGACCTCCGCGACACCCTCCTCCCCCAGCTCGTCACCGGCCAGATCCGCGTCAAGGACGCCACCCGCGTTGTAGAGGAGGCCGTATGAGAAGCACCCACCCCGCCGGCGAGCCCCCCCTCGACCGTCTCACCGAGAAGGAGCTGGAGTTGCACGCCCTCGGCGTCCTCGGCGAGATCGGGTGGCGCCACGTGCCCGGGGCCGAGCTGGGGCCCGCGTACGGCGGACGGAAGGGGTGGGGGGACCTCGTCCTGTACCCCCACCTCCGCAAGGCGATCCGGCGGCGTTACCCCCAACTGCCCGAGAGCGTGGCCGACGACGCCATACCGGCGCTCCTCGCTCAGCTCACGCAGCACGACCTCCGCGAGAACCACCGGTTCTACGAGCGGCTCACCGGCGGGGTCTCCGTCCCGTACGACGACCCCGCCACCGGCGACGAGCGTCATGCGGTCATCCGGCCGGTCGACTTCGGCGATCCCCACGCCAACGACTTGATCGCAGCCAGCCAGGTACGGATCAACAGCGTCAAGGACCGGACGTTCATATTCGACATCGTCCTGTACGTGAACGGCCTGCCACTTGCCGTCATGGAGCTGAAGAAGGCCGACAGCAAGGACAGTGCCCGGACCGCCTACGACCAGCTCCAGGGTTACCGCCGCGAGTTGAAGCAGACGGGCACGTTCGCCACGTTCCTCGTGATGCTCGCCTCCGACGGGATCACCGCCCGCATGGGCACGCCGTTCACGCCCTGGCAGCACATGGCCCCGTGGCACGCCGACGACCAGGACCGCATGCTGCGCAAGGACCAGCGCGAGGACGGGCGAGCGCTGGAGCGCATGCTGTACGGGGCGTTCGAGCCGGCCCGCCTCCTCGACCTGATCGGCAACTTCCTCTCGTACTCCGCCGAGAAGTCCGGCGACGTCAACACGGTGAAGCTCGCCAAGGCCCATCAGTACATCGCCGTGAACGCCGCCGTCCGGGCGACCGAGGCGGCCCTCGCGACCGACGGCCGGGCGGGTGTCGTCTGGCACACGCAGGGCGCGGGGAAGAGCGAGGAGATGCTTTTCTACGTGGGAAAGGCCGCCTCGACGCCAGAGCTGTCGAGTCCGACCTTCGTCATGCTGACGGACCGCATCGACCTCGATGACCAGCTGTACCGGACGTTCGCCGCCAGCGAGACCCTGCGCAAGCGGATCAAGGAGGAGCCACAGACCGCCGAAGACGCCGGGGAACTGCGCCGACTGCTGAACAGCCCGGAGCACAACGGCGGGGTCGTCTTCGCGACGCTCCAGAAGTTCCGGCTGACCGAGGAGGAGCGCACAGCCGGTGTCCGGCATCCGCAGATCTCGCCGCGCCGTGACGTGATCGTCGTCGTCGACGAGGCACACCGCAGCCACTACGACTTCATCGACGGCTACGCCCGCAACCTGCGCGACGCCCTCCCGAACGCCACGTTCATCGCCTTCACCGGCACCCCCATCAACAACAGCACGGGCAGCACGCAAGGCGTCTTCGGCGGGAACATCCACACGTACGACCTCACGCAGGCCGTCGACGACGGAGCGACCGTGCCCGTCTTCTACGAACCTCACCTCGTCAAGGTCGACATGATCAGAGGTGCCGACCTGGACGATCTGAATGCCCGCGCCGAGGGGCTGATCGAAGGGCTGAGCGACGACGAGAAGCGTGTCGCACGCCGGCAGTTCGGCCGGTACGAGGAACTGATCGGTTCTCCCTCCCGCATCCGGGAACTGGCCGGGGGCCTGCTGGAGCACTGGGATGCGCGCAGCACGGAGATGGAGAAGCTGACGGGCTACAAGGGCAAGGGCATGGTCGTCTGCGCCTCCCGCGCCATCGCCGCGCGACTGTTCGAGGAGGTGATCCGTCGTAGGCCGGACTGGAAGGGGGAACGTGACCCGAGGACGGGGCTGTTGACCGACACCACCGGGCGGATCCGAGTGGTCTTCACCGGGAACGCCGCCACCGACACCGCAGAAGTCGCCGACTACATCCGCACGCCCACCCAGCTGAAGAAGATCCAGGCGCGGGTGACCGACGCCGAGGACGAACTGCAGCTGGTGATCGTCCAGTCCCTGTGGCTGACCGGTTTCGACGCACCGCCCCTGCACACGCTTTACCTGGACAAACGCATGCGCGGAGCTGCGCTCATGCAGGCCATCGCCCGCGTCAACCGCACCTGGCCCGGCAAGCCCTCCGGGCTGGTCGTCGACTTTCAGGGCGTCATACGGGAGATCAAGGAAGCCCTCGCCGAGTACTCCGAGCAGGACCAGGCGGACCCCATGCTGGGCGCTGACCTCGCGGGCGCGGTCCAGATCGTCCGGGAGAGCCACCAGCAGATCGTGGACCTCCTGCATGGGTGCCGGTGGAGGAAGACGCTCGCAGTAGGCGGTCCCCGTTCATACCGCGAGGCCCTGGTCGAGGTGCTGGAGTTTCTGATCGCGCCCGAGGCGGGTCTGGGACCCGAACAGTCAACGCGCAAGCAGCGTTTCATGTATCACTCCGGGCTGCTCCGGCAGGCTTTCTCGCTCTGCCCGACCGACCAGCGCGTACAGGACCTGCTGCCCGACATCCGGTTCTTCGAGTCCGTGCGGAAGTCGCGGGAGAAGTACACGGCCGATGAGCGACAGGAGCAGGGCGCAGCCACGGCGGCGGACACGGAACTGCTCATCGCGCAACTTCACGCCTCGGTCATCGCAGCCGACGGTGTCGTGGACATCTACGACGCGGCCGGCCTGACCAAACCGGAACTGTCGCACCTGGACGAGTCCCTCCTGCGCAAGCTCCAGTCGTCGAAGCACCCCAACCTGGCCATCGAGGCTCTTCGGCGGGCTCTGCTCAAGGAGATCCGGGACGCCCACCCCCGTAACCTGACCCGGCAGGAGAGCTTCACGAGACGTGTACGTGCCGCGATGAACCGGTACACGAACGGGCTCCTGACAGCCGCCGAGTTCATGAAGTTCCTCGTCGAACTGGCGCAGGAGGTGTCAGCCGACCGGGGACGGGCCGAGGACCTCGGGCTGACCGAGGACGAGCTGGCCTTCTACGATGCGCTGGCCGCCGATCCCTCGGCGGTCGAGCAGATGGAGGACTCGGTCCTCGCGCGGATCGCGCACGAGCTCTACGAGCAGATCCGCAAGGACGTCACCGTCGACTGGAAGCTCAAGGAACAGGCCAGGGACCGGATCATGGCCCGCGTGCTCCGGCTCCTGCGGAAGTACGGATATCCGCCGGACAAGCAGCCTGCGGCGATCGAGCGGGTGCTGAAGCAGGCGGAGGACCTGGCCGAGGCGATGGCCTGAGCCGGGTTGCCTCCCCGGCGCGGGTCGCGTCCCGGGTCTCGGGGCTCGGGAGCCGGGAGTCGGGGTTCGGGCTTCGAGGGTCGAGCGCTGTTGTACAACCGGTAGGTAGAAGAAGGGGTTGGAGGAAACCTTCCCGCCCTCCCTACCCCGTCACGACGAGCAAGTGTGACTATGTGTGACCGCCTTTTGGTGCAGAGTCGCGGCTGCTTACGGTGCCGCCAGACGAAGCGACCCCGGTGCGGTGTGTCACCACCAGCCGGGGTCTCACCTCAAGATCGACGCCTGACACCGGGTGCGACGCCCGAGGCCACGTACGACGGCTCCGCGAGCAGCTGAAGGCGCGCTGAACCCGCCGTCTGGACCCGGCCAAGGTCACCTACGGCGTGTCCACCAGGCCCATGAAGAGCATCCAGGTGAACAGCACGGAGATGGGGGCGGTCACGGCGAGGAAGACCGAGGCCGCCGGCCTCTTGCGCATGCACACCCAGCTCGCGAGCAGTACGCAGAGGCTCAGGGCGAGGCCGCAGCAGGAGACCACGAAGGCCGGGCCGAAGCTCGCGTCGAAGCGGTGGGCCTCCTCTTCCGTGCACGAGTCGCAGGCCATCGGCATGAGCATGCTGGTGAGCAGCGCGTAGAACGCGACCGGGAGCGTGATGACCGTGGAGGCCAGCGGCGCGATCCAGGAGGTCCGGGGGAACTCGTCCCGGTCGTCGTTCAGGGCGTCGTCCTGAGCTTCGGCTTGTGACATGGGCACGATTCCACCAGGTGTGCGACGGCCGCACATGAGTTGTTCTACCTAGAGCCGCAACTGTCGTACCCCGTGCCTACGATCGCGGCATGAGAGCTTCCGGCACCTTCACCGTCAACTCCTTCGTCCCCTCCGAGCTGAAGCCCGAGCCCGAGGTGGTCACCGCGCTGCCCGTCGGGGTGGCGACCATCGTGAAGACCTTCGAGGGGGAGGTGGCGGGCCGGTCCACGACGCTGTTCACCGCCGCCTTCGACCAGGCGTCGGGGGTCGGTACGTACGTCGCCATGGAGTCCTTCGAGGGCGCGCTCGCCGGGCACGAGGGGACGTTCAACTTCGTGCACTCCGCCGCCACCAGCGGCAGCGACCGGGCGAACGAGTTCTTCTCGATCGCGCCGGGGAGCGGGACCGCCGCCCTCGCCGGGATCAGCGGGGGCGGCGGTCTCGCCGTCGACGAGGACGGTACGCACCGGATCTGGTTCGACTTCGAGCTCGGCGGTCAGTAGACGAGCGCCTGGTCCATCTCGCTCTGCCAGTAGGTGACGAAGCCGTTGTCGTCCCAGTAGGTCCCGGCGGGCAGCGTCAGCTCGGTCGACGCGGAGTTGATGGGCCCGTCGTTGCGGTCGGCGAAGGTGACGCCCAGGTGCTTGCTCGGGTACGGCTTCCGACCGTTCGGCTCGCCCGTCAGGCCGATCGCTGCGTACGCGGAGCTGCCCGGGTCCAGCGTCACCACGGCCTGCGGCCGGCTGTCCTGGAGCACCCGGAACACCGCCTGCGCGCCGTCGAAGCGGAGCATCGGCGCGTGGTACGCGTAGCAGGGGCGGTCGCCCGTGTTGGTGACGGTGAGCAGCAGGTGGTTGATCGGGCGGGTCACCTTGGTGACGGTGACCTTCGTGTTCGCGCCGGTGCAGGTGACCGGCGACTTGGGCTTCGGCGCGGGCTTCGGCTCGGACGCGGGCTTCCCGGCGGAATCGCCGGACTCCCCGGGCTTCCCGGCCGGCTGCGTCGCGGGCTTTCCGGCGGGCTTCGTGGTGTCGGATGCCGGTTCGGTGTCCGTGGGGGACGTCGAGTCCTTGTCCGGCGCGGTCGTCGGCGCGTCGTCGGTGGCCCGGACGGACGCCGCCGGCTTCTTCGCGTCGGTGCCGTCGTCCCCGCCGCACGCCGTGAGCGAGAACGCGGCGAGGGCGGCGGTCGCCGCGAGGACGGTGGTGCGGATGCGGTTGCTGCGCATGGTGGTACTCCCCGTGAGTGTGTTCCGTGCTGTGTGTTCGGTCGTGATGCGTGTTCGGTCGTGCCGGTGTGGTCAGTTCCGGCAGATCAGGAGCAGGACGATCGCGGTCGTCACGATCAAGACCCCGATCGCCAGCGCATCGGTCAGTTCGATGCGGAAGAGGGTTCGCACTGGTCGGCCCCCGTGGTCGCTGTGGTGTGGTCCGAGCTTGTGGCACGGCGGATTCCGGCCGCAACGCCCGACACACCATTGGGGATGCTGGAATGCCTGCGCGTACTGTGACCTGGGCAGATTCCACGTCCCTGGAACGGTGATCCGGGACGACCAGGAGGGGGAACGCCGCAGTGGCGACGCCGGAGGCCGAGGAACTAGCGGGCCTGCTGAAGAAACTGAAGGGCCGTTCGGGGCGCAGCTACGGGGTGCTCGCGGGCCGCTTGCACGTCAGTACGTCGACGCTCCACCGGTACTGCAACGGGGACGCGGTGCCGGGCGAGTTCGCGCCCGTGGAGCGGTTCGCGCGCCTCTGCGGGGCGAGCGCCGACGAGTTGGTGGAGGTCCACCGGCGGTGGATCCTCGCGGACGCGGCGCGGGGGCGGGGAAAGGCGGAAGCAGCTGTTCCGGCGCCGGTCGTGGAGCCCGAAGCCGTGCAGCCGGTGCCGGTGCCTGAGCCGGTGCCTGAGCCGACCGAGTCCGAGGCCGCCGAGCCCGAGCCCGTCGCGCCCGAGGCCGCCGAGCCGGAGCCCGTAAGGCCCGAGCCCGATCCCGATCCCGAACCCGTACGCGAGCACCCCGCCCCCACCCGCTGGCGCCGGGCCTCCGCCCGTACGCGCGTCCTCCTCGCCGCCGCGGCCGTCGTCGCGCTCACCGTGCCCACCGCCGTCGTCATCGGCCACCTCAAGCAGACCGGTTCCGACGCGGCCGCGGGCGCCCCGGGCGGGCACGGCACGACAGCCGGAAAGGGAGAGGACTTCGTCTCCCCGTCCCCGTACAGCCCCTCGCCCTCGGTCAGCGTGTCCGAGGGGCGGCCCAGCGCCTCCGCGAGCACAGGCTCGGCCGGTCCCTCCGCGCGCACCTCGCCGTCCGCCTCGCGCACCACCGGCGCGCCCGGGGGCGGGCCGGGGAAGCCGCCCACGGTGACCATCAGTTCGTACAACTGGGAGGAGCCCTGCGGGCAGTACTACCTGCTGGGCCAGGACCCGGCGACCGTGCCGCCCCCGCCGCCGCCCAACAGCACCCGGGGCTGGGCGCGGGCGCTCGGCGGGGTGGACGGCGGCGCCATGAAGCTGGAGCTGACCGTGCAGGGCACCTCCGCGCAGGCCGTCGTCCTGACCGGGCTCCGGGTGAAGGTGCTGAGCCAGCGGGCCCCCGTGCAGCAGTCGGCGTTCTCGATGGGCGAGGGGTGCGGCAGCGGCATCGAACCCCAGTCCTTCGACGTCGACCTGGACGACAGCCGCCCGGCGCTCAGGCCGGTCGCCGGGAAGCAGGGCGACGAGACCGTGCCCGCCAAGAACTTCCCGTTCCGGGTGTCGTCCAGCGATGTGGAGGTCTTCGACCTCGACGCGCACGTGGAGGGCCACGACGTCAGCTGGTACCTGGAGCTGGACTGGTCCAGCGGCGGCCGTACGGGCACCCTGCGCGTGGACGAGAGCGGCGAGCCGTTCCGTACGAGCAGCATCGCGGGGCGCCCGGAGTACTACTACCGCTACGACACCTCGGTCTGGGAAAAGCGCTGAGCGGTACGCGGCCCTTCCCGGGCCGCGTACCGCTCGAACGGGTCAGGCGCGCTTGCGGCGGCGGGCCATGACCACGAGGCCCGCACCGGCGGCGACGACCACGGCGCCTCCCACGGTGACGGGGACCATGTTGCCGCTCCCGGTCGTCGCCAGGTCGCCCTCGGGCTGCGAGGGGCCGGCGGACGGGGCCGGGGCGCCCGGGGTCGTCGTGCCCGACGGGGTGGCGGACGGGGTCGCGTCGCCGGACGGCGGGACCGACGCCGACGGGGTGGCGGTCGCCGGGGGCGTCGTGGAGGGCGTCCCGCTTGGGGTCGTGCCCGGCTTCGGGGTGCCGGGCACCTCGGGCAGGCAGCCGGTGAACGGGAAGTGGTGCGTCTCCGCGCCGCCCGAGCCGTGCAGCGAGGCCACCCAGACCGAGCCGTTGACCGGGGCGGCCGTGCCCAGCTCCAGGTGTGCGTACGGGGCGAGGACGCTGCCCGGCCAGGCGGCCTGGCTGTTCTTGACGACCTTCGTGGCGTTCGGGAAGTTCCAGAGCAGCTTGGCGCGGACCGCGCCGTCGTCCGCGCTCTGCGTTTTGTCGTCCAGGACGAAGTCCCGACCGCCCGACAGGAAGAAGCCCGTCGTGCCGGCCGTCTGCATGTCGTACGTCTGGCCGGTGACGTTGACGATCGTCGTCGCCCCGGCCGGGACCTTGACGAAGACCTCCTTCGCCTTCTCCAGCCGCGACGCCTCGACCGAGAACACGTTCCGGCCGGTGTCCGTGCCGGTCAGCGTCAGCCGGTTGCCGTCGAGGTCCGCGGTGGCGCCGGAGGTCGCCGGCTCCTCGGCCAGCGCGTCGGAGTACGACCGGAGCTTCGCGAACTCGCCGTCGAAGTCGATCAGGTCGGCCTTCTTGCCGAATGTGCCGTCGTGCATCTCGACCGCGCGGTCCTTGACCTCGCCGCCGACGACGGCGTTGCCCTTCATGACGACGGTGGCGGAACCGCCGTTGACGAGGTCGCCGCGCACGACGAGCGAGGCCCGGCCGGGCAGCGCGTCGACCTGGGCGGCCGTCAGCTCGTTGCCGACGCTGAACCCGCCCTTGAAGTCGGCGTTGCCGCCGACCGCCACGGCACCTTCGGCATCGGGGGAGTGGACGTCGTCCCCGAGGACGAACTCGCCGTACTTCCCGGCGATTCCGAAGGCGTCGGTCGTGCAGTCCGCCGGGGCGGGGGCGGCCTGGACGGCCGGAGCGACGGTGAGCCCGAGAACGAGGGCACCGCCGAGTGCCGCGAGGGCGGCGGAGGTCGGTATGCGCATGGTGCGTGGGTCTCCTGCGGAGCAGATATGAAGGTTCTGTGGCGACTTGGGCCATGATTCTCACAGTTACCGAAATTGGTCAAGACCAATGAGGGTATTTCTGTGCGGCGTTGATCCGAGGGAGTCGGGGAAGGTGGTCAGCCATGACGAGCGGCACGGACGACAGACCGGAACTTCACCACGGGCTCCCGGAGGAGCCCGTCCTCCACGAGGACACGGTCCTCGTGGATCGCGCCCACCGGCTCAGGCGGCGCCTGGAACGGCTCATCGGGATCGCCGCGACGGAAGGGAACGAACTGGTCCCGCTACGGAACGGGGACGCGATCTTCGCCGCGATGCTGGACAGCATCCGGCACGCCGAGCACACCGTGGACATGATGACGTTCGTCTACTGGCGCGGCGACATAGCGCGGGAGTTCGCGGCCACCCTGGCCGAACGGGCCCGCGCCGGGGTGCGGGTGCGGCTGCTGCTCGACGGGTTCGGCAGCAGGCTCATAGAGAAGAAGCAGCTGCGCGCCATGGAGGACGCGGGCGTCCAGGTCGCGTGGTTCCGCAAGCCGCTGTACCTCTCGCCCCTGAAGCAGAACCACCGCTGCCACCGCAAGGTCCTCGTGGTGGACGAGGAGACCGCGTACACCGGCGGCGTCGGCATAGCCGAGGAGTGGTGCGGCGACGCGCGGAACGAGACCGAGTGGCGTGACACGCACGTACGCCTACGGGGCCCGGCCGTCGACGGACTCGCCGCGGCCTTCGCGCAGAACTGGGCCGAGTGCCACGACGAACTGTTCGACGCGCGCGACCGGTTCCGGAACATCCCGCCGCAGGGCGACGCCGTGGTGCAGGTGGTACGGGGCTCGGCCAGCGTGGGCTGGCAGGACATGCAGACCCTGCTCCGGGTCGTCCTGGAGACCGCCGAGGAACGCGTCAGGATCGCCACGGCCTATTTCGCCCCGGACGCCTTCTTCGTGGAGCTGATGTGCGCGGCGGCGCGGCGCGGGGTCGAGGTCGAGATCCTGCTGCCGGGCCCGCACACGGACAAGCGGGTCTGCCAGCTCGCCGGACAGCTGTACTACGAGCGGCTGACGGCGTGCGGCGTGAAGATCTACCACTACCAGCCGACGATGATGCACGCCAAGGTCGTCACCGTCGACCGGGTCGCCGCGCTCATCGGGTCCACCAACATCAACCGCCGTTCCCTGGACCACGACGAGGAGGTCATGCTCGCGGTCCTGGACCGGGAGCTCACCGCCACGCTCGACGCCCACTTCACGGAGGACCTGAAGGCGAGCGAGCGCATCGAGGGCCGGAGGTGGCGGCGCAGGCCCGTCGTGCAGCGGCTCCGTGAGGCGTCGGTGCGGCCGTTGCGCCGTTTCCTTTGAGCGCACGTCCCTTTCAGCGCGCCATGGAAACGCGAATGACTTTTCCGCGCGGGGCGTGATCGCGGATGTCGGCCTTCTCGGTCAGCTTCAGGATCACGGGCCAGCCGAAACCCCCGGTACCGCCGCGGAGGTCGGGCGTTCGCTGCTGCGGGCGGTCCGGACTGGGGTCGGCGACGTGCACGTACAGCGTGGCATCGTCCGCCCCGAAGGCCAGCGCGGTCACCGCGCCGGCGTGCCGGAGCGCGTTCGTCACCAGTTCGGACACCAGGAGCAGCAGGTCCTGGATGGTCGCCGCAGCCGGACGCGGGTCGAGCGTCGCCACGAACGCCTTGGCCGCGGCGCGCGCGTCGGCCGCCTTGGAGGGCGGCGGGTCGGTCACCGTCATCGTGTGCGGCGCGGGAGACACCGCCGCAGAATCGAGGTCAGTCATTTTCTCCCCCGGAGAAATGATCGTCGAACGGTCTGAATTCTTCTTCTTCCCTCAGGTCCCAGGCGTATCCGGCTTTTTTCCAGTACGCGGGGCAGGCGATTGAGCACGTCGCCTCGGGGCATACGGGCAGGGAAATTCCGGCCCGGCGCCGGAAAGAGGCCATGGCCGAAGGGGACACCAGATGACCGACTCCGCCGACTCCGTCCGCGACGCACTCCTGGTCGGCAGGCCGGTGCCCGACCTCCAGCTCCAGCTGCTGATCCAGCTCCTCGACCGGGAGACCCGGTCCGGGCTGCCACTGACGATGGCCGTCCCCTCCGGGGTGCTCCACGGCGAGGTGATCGGCCACGAGTCCTGGAAGGCGGAATGGGCGCGGAGCCTGCGCCAGGTGGAGGGCGAAGGCGCGAACCTGCTGGCGGAGTTCCCCGAGACGGTGGACCAGGGGATCAAGGAGGCGCAGGCGGACGAGGAGACGGCCTTCCTGCCCCGGTGGATCCATCTGCGGGACGCGACCCTCGTCTGCGGCGGCGCGGCCCCGCTGCGGCTGCCGCTGTGGCGCGGCCGGCTGTCCGACGTATCGGGATGGACGCTGGGGCGGCCGGAGTAGCGGAAAGGGGCGGGGCCGCGACGGCCCCGCCCCTCCCGGCGCCTCAGAGCCGCTCGGGCGTCCGGATGCCGAGCAGCGCCATGCCCCGGTGCAGGGTCCGGGCGGTGAGGTCGCAGAGGAACAGCCGGTTCTCGACGACCTCGGACGGGTTGTCCTCGCTCAGCACGTGGCACTGGTCGTAGAACGTCGTGTAGAGCGACGCCAGCTGGTAGAGGTACGCGGCCAGCTTGTGCGGCTCGTACTGCGCGGCCACCTCGGCCAGCACCTCGCCGAACTGGTCCAGATGCAGGCCCAGCGTCCGCTCGGCCGGGGCCAGCTCCAGCTCCGGGTGCGCGACCGGCCTCGCGTCGCCCGCCTTGCGCAGGATCGACTGGATACGCGCGTACGCGTACTGGAGGTACACCGAGGTGTCGCCGCTCAGCGACACCATCTGGTCCAGGTCGAACTTGTAGTCCCGCACGGCGGAGGTCGACAGGTCCGCGTACTTCACGGCGCCCACGCCGACGTACCGGCCGTTCTCCACGATCTCCTGCTCGGACAGACCGACCTTCCCGGCCTTCTCCCGGACCACGGCGGTCGCCCGTTCGACGGCCTCGTCCAGCAGGTCCTCCAGCCGGACCGTGACGCCCTCACGGGTCTTGAACGGCTTGCCGTCCTTGCCGAGCACCGTGCCGAACGCGAGCTGGTGCGCCTTCACGCCCTCGTTCAGCCAGCCCGCCCGCCGGGCCGTCTCGAAGACCATCTTGAAGTGCAGGGACTGCCGCACGTCCACCACGTACAGCAGGGCGTCCGCCTTGAGGTTCTGCACCCGGTCCCGGATCGCGGAGAGGTCGGTCGCCGCGTAGCCGTAGCCGCCGTTCGTCTTCTTGACGATCAGCGGGACCTTGTTGCCGTCGGGGCCCAGCACGTCGTCGAAGAAGACGCAGAGCGCACCCTCGGAGCGGACGGCGACGCCCGTCTCCTCCAGGATCCGGCAGGTCTCCTCCAGCATGTCGTTGTACCCGGACTCGCCGACGATGTCGGGATCGCTGATCTCCATGTCCAGCTTGTCGAAGACCGAGTAGAAGTAGATCTTCGACTCGTCCACGAACCGCTGCCACATGGCCAGCGTCTCCGCGTCGCCCGCCTGGAGCGCGACCACCCGGTCCCGGGACCGCGCCTTGAACTCCTCGTCCGAGTCGAACAGGGCCCGCGACGCCTTGTAGAGCCGGTTCAGCGAGGACATCGCGGCCTCGCCGTCCTCCTGGCCGCCCTCGTGGTCCAGCTCGTGCGGGTGCTCCACGAGGTACTGGATGAGCATGCCGAACTGGGTGCCCCAGTCGCCGATGTGGTGGCGCCGGACCACGGACTCGCCGGTGAACTCCAGGATCCGCACCATCGCGTCACCGATCACGGCGGACCGCAGGTGGCCGACGTGCATCTCCTTGGCCACGTTGGGCTGGGCGTAGTCGATGACCGTGGTGCCCGCCGCCCCGTTCGCCGGGACGCCGAGCCGGTCGCCGTCGGCGGCGCGCGCGGCCAGGGTCCCAGTGATCGCGCGGTCGGTCAGCGTGACGTTCAGGAAGCCGGGGCCCGAGACCTCGATCTCCTTGATCAGGTCCGAGGCCGGCAGCGCGTCGGTGACCTTGGCGGCCAGCTCGCGCGGGTTGCCCTTGAGCTTTTTGGCGAGCGCCAGGATGCCGTTGGCCTGGAAATCGGCCCGGTCGCTTCGGCGCAGCAGCGGATCGGCGGTGCCCGCATCCGGCAGTGCTGCCGTCAGGGCGTCCGCCAGCTGCTGCTGGAGCGTGGAAGCGAGGGAATTGACCGAGGCCATGAGTCTGGCTGCCGTTTCCGTAGGGGACTGAGGATCGGTCCAGTATCCCACGGGGCGTAAAGCCGTTTTCGTACTGCGGCCCGCACCTGGGAGAATGGGCGGTGCCCCTACGAGTCCTACACGAGAGAAGGACGTGCCGACCGTGGCTCAGAGTCAGAGCAGCACCGAGACCGACTGGGTCTCCCGCTTCGCGGACGAGGTCATCGCCGAATCGGAGCGTCGTGCGCCTGGCAAACCGGTCGTCGTCGCCTCCGGCCTCTCCCCGTCCGGCCCGATCCACCTGGGCAACCTCCGCGAGGTCATGACCCCGCACCTGGTCGCCGACGAGATCCGCCGCCGGGGCCACACCGTGCGCCACCTGATCTCCTGGGACGACTACGACCGCTACCGCAAGGTGCCGAACGGCGTCCCCGGCATCGACGCGTCCTGGGCCGAGCACATCGGCAAGCCGCTGACCTCGGTGCCCGCCCCGGCCGGGTCCGCGTACCCGAACTGGGCCGAGCACTTCAAGGCCGCCATGACCGCGTCCCTGGACGAGCTCGGCGTCGACTACGACCCCATCAGCCAGACCGAGCAGTACCTCGCGGGCACCTACCGCGAGCAGATCCTGCACGCCATGCGCCACCGCGCGGACATCGACGCCATCCTCGACCGCTACCGCACCAAGAAGGACCCGGCGGCGGCGGGCAAGGGCGGCAAGAAGCCCCAGCAGAAGAAGGTCGACGAGGCCGAGCTGGAGGCCGAGGCCGGTTCCGGCGCGGCCGGCGAGGACGACGGCTCCGGCGGCTCCGGCGGCTACTTCCCGTACAAGCCCTACTGCGGCAACTGCGAGAAGGACCTCACCACCGTCACCTCGTACGACGACGACACCACCGAGCTGAACTACACCTGTACCGCCTGCGGCTTCGCCGAGACGGTCCGGCTCAGCGAGTTCAACCGGGGCAAGCTGGTCTGGAAGGTCGACTGGCCCATGCGCTGGGCCTACGAGGGCGTGATCTTCGAGCCCAGCGGCGTCGACCACTCCTCGCCCGGCTCCTCCTTCGTCGTCGGCGGCCAGATCGTCCGCGAGGTCTTCGACGGCGTCCAGCCGATCGGGCCCATGTACGCCTTCGTCGGCATCTCCGGCATGGCCAAGATGTCCTCCTCCAAGGGCGGCGTGCCCACCCCGGCCGACGCCCTGAAGATCATGGAGGCCCCGCTGCTGCGCTGGCTCTACGCCCGCCGCAAGCCCAACCAGTCCTTCAAGATCGCCTTCGACCAGGAGATCCAGCGGCTCTACGACGAGTGGGACTCGCTGGCCCGCAAGGTCGCCGACGGCACGGTCCTCCCGGCCGACGCCGCCGCGTACAGCCGCGCGATCGGCACGGCCGCCGGTGCGCTCCCGAGCACGCCGCGCCCGCTGCCGTACCGCACGCTCGCCTCGGTCGCGGACATCACGGCCGGTGCGGAGGACCAGACGCTGCGCATCCTCAGCGAGCTGGACCCGGCGAACCCGCTCGCCTCGCTGGACGAGGCCCGCCCGCGCCTCGACCGCGCCGAGAGCTGGATCACCACCCAGGTCCCGGCCGAGGCCCGCACGGTCGTGCGCGACGAGCCGGACGAGGAACTGCTCGGCTCGCTGGACGACCAGGGCCGCGAGTCGCTGCGGCTGCTCCTGGCGGGCCTGGACACGCACTGGTCCCTGGACGGCCTGACCACGCTCGTCTACGGCGTGCCGAAGGTCCTCGCGGGCCTGGAGCCCGACGCCAAGCCGACGCCCGAGCTGAAGACCGCCCAGCGGTCCTTCTTCGCCCTGCTCTACCGGCTGCTCGTCAGCCGCGACACGGGGCCGCGCCTGCCCACGCTGCTGCTCGCGGTGGGGGCGGACCGGGTGCGGAAGCTCCTGGGCGCGTAGTCCGGATGCGTCTAGGGGCCGTCTCCCGGGTGGGAGGCGGCCCCTCGTGCGTGACGCACTTACGCGATGTGGTCGGCTTCCAGCTCCGCGTGGAAGCGCTGCTTGAACTTCGGCATCAGCTGCCGGATCAGCGCCTCGCCGCGCGGGTGGCGGACGTTGTGCCCGTCCGACAGGTGTATGTCCAGCACCGCGACGCTCGGGTAGTCGTTGTTCTCGGCGATGAACGCCGAGAACACCTCGTACGCGATCTCGGCGAACTCCTCGTCCTCCTGCGTCCACTGCTGCGCGGACTCCTGGACCGGCTCCGGCAGGGGCTCCGGTACGGGGATCTGCTCGGGCTGCCCGCCGGGGACGGTGCTCCCGACCGTGCCCACGTTGCCCAGCGGCCGGGTGCGGCCGGGGCCCGTGGGGACCTGGTGCGGGACCGGGCCCTCGACCTCGAAGTCCGGGTCGTAGGTGCCCTCGTACACCTTGGCGGTCGCCTGCGCCGGGAACCAGGGGTTGTCGTTCTCGTCGGCGACGGGCTGGGCGGGGCCGTGCTGCGGCACCTCCGGGGTCGCCGTCTGCGGCAGCTCCGGGTGCTGCTGGGCCGTCTCCACGGCGGGGGCGGCCTGGGGCAGCGGCTCAGGCACGGGCTCCGGCACCGGCATCGCGGCCGGTTCGGGGGCCGGGGGCAGGAGCGCCGGTTCGATGCCGGCGGCGGCCAGGCCGGCCGGGCCGGTGTCGGCGAGCGGGACGCCGTACTTCGCGAGGCGCAGCGGCATCAGGGACTCGACGGGCGCCCTGCGCCGCCAGGCGCGGCCGTAGCGGGCCTGGAGGCGGGCCTGGTAGATCAGACGGTCCTGCTCCAGCTTGATGACCTGCTCGTAGCTGCGGAGCTCCCACAGCTTCATCCGGCGCCAGAGCCGGAAGGTGGGGACCGGCGAGAGCAGCCACCGGGTGAGGCGGACGCCCTCCATGTGCTTGTCGGCCGTGATGTCCGCGATCCGGCCCACCGCGTGACGGGCGGCCTCGACGGCGACGACGAAGAGGACGGGGATGACCGCGTGCATGCCGACGCCGAGCGGGTCGGGCCAGGCGGCGGCGCCGTTGAACGCGATCGTCGCGGCCGTCAGCAGCCAGGCCGTCTGGCGCAGCAGCGGGAACGGGATGCGCAGCCAGGTGAGCAGCAGGTCCAGGGCCAGCAGCACACAGATGCCCGCGTCGATGCCGATCGGGAAGACCAGCGAGAAGTCGCCGAACCCCTTGCTCAGGGCCAGCTCGCGCACCGCGGCGTACGAACCGGCGAAGCCGATCGCGGCGATCAGCACCGCACCGGCCACGACCAGACCGATCAGCACCCGATGCGTGCGCGTCAGCTGCATCGCAGCCACCCCCCATCCCCTCCCTGTTCCCTTGTCCTCGTCCGTTCTCGTCGCCGGTGGCTAGTTTCCGGCGGGCACAGCCTGGCACATGCGTACGAGAGGTGTCGCGGGGGGAGGGGCCGGGGCGGCCGCGGGTGTCGCTGTCAGGAGGCGGCCTTCGCCGACGAACTGGGCTTCTTGGACGGCTTCTTGGAGGAGTCGTCCGACGGCTTGTCAGTTGCCTTCGGGCTCTCGGTGCCACCGGCATTCGCCTCGGCGACGGCGGCGACCGCGTCCTTGGCGGCCATCGTGGCGCCCTTCAGAATCGTCTCGGCGTCCGGTGTCTTCGAACCGGCGTAACCCGCTCCGTTGTAGTTGACGACCACGACGACGTTCCCCGTACGGGCGACGATCGTCGTGAACCGGAAGTCCTCGTCCGTCTTGGACTGGTCGTACGTGATCTTCGTCGCCTGGTCGCCGATGCCGCTGACGGACCCGGCCTTGACGTTCTTCGCGCCGTCGGTCGCCTCGGACTTCTTGACCTGCTTGTCGAACCCGTCGCCCGCGCGGGCGGCCCCGCTGCCCAGGGTCTGGTCCGATGCGAAGCGGGTGAAGCCGACGTCCAGCCAGCGGTACTGGGAGCCCTTGACGCCCTTGTCGGCCAGTCCGTTCCAGGAGCAGCCGCCCCGGACGGACGCGTCGCTGGACTTGCTGCGCGTGCCGTTCTTGCTCTTGGCGGAGGGGACCAGGGACGTGACGGTCTTCGCCTCGACGGACGAGCAGGGATCGGGCAGCTCGGCGAACTTCGCCGCCTCGACGGCCGGTTCCGACTTCGTCGCGTCCGGCGAGGCGGAGGCTGAGGTGGCGGAGTCCGCGTCCTTCTTGTCGCCGGAGTCCGACGAGCAGCCGGCGACGACGAGCATCACCGGGACGGCGGCGCAGGCGAGTATGCGGGTGAGTCGCGGGGCTGATCGGTGCATGGTTCCTTCACTCGGATGGCGCGGCGGTCGGGGGACGGTGGTGCGGCGGTAGCCGTACGGAGACAGGCGGCCGCGGTCGGCCGCCGGTGGCTCCGGAGGGCCACGGTACGACGGACGGCGCCCGGATGCCGCCTTCGCCCGCGGGCGCGGGGAGCGGCGCGCGGGCGGGACCGGCGGGGTGCGGGCCGCCTCAGTCGTTGAACGATTCGACCAGCTGACGGGCCATTGCCTGGGCCTTCTCCTGGAGTTCCTGGCTGTCGGGGACCTCGGTGGGCATGGCCGGCTGGGCGGTGTACTCGACGGTCACGATGACGTTGGATGTGCGGAACACCACGCTGACGGTGCGGTGACGGGCGGGGGCGCCGGCCCGGCTGAGCGCGTCGTCCAGGAACGCGCTGTCGCCCAGCTTGTCGAGCAGCCGGGGCTGGAGGCTGCCGGCGGGGCTGCCGGGGGTGGTGCCGTCGGTGTCGCCGGCCGCGTCCTTGTCCGCCGCGCCGTCCGCGCTCTCGGCGCCGTCCGTGCTCTCCGTGCCCGCGTCCGGGGAGCCGGAGCCGGACGGGGAGGCGTCGGGGGTCTCCGGCGGCAGGGCGGTGTCGGGCAGGTCGGCGGCGGTCTCCTTCTTCGCGTACACCTCGCGGGCGCGGTCGTCGTCGCTCACGGCGGTGTCGTAGGAGACGACGCGCTCGAAGTCCAGGTGGATGCTGCGGGTGCCCTCGGGAGCGTCGGACTTCCAGCGGCAGCCGATCCGCCGGTCGGTGTCGTACGTGACCGTGGCGGAGCCCTCGAACACCTTGTCCTGCTGGGCCTCGGGCAGGTCCGCGGTGCCGGGCAGGAGGTCCTTGAGGGTGGCCAGCGGGACGGCCCGGCAGGCGTCGGGGAGCGTGCGGTACTTGCCGGGGGGCGCGGCGGAGATGGTGGGGGTGTTGCCCGGCTTGCCGTCGGGGGCGGCTTCGCCGCCTCCGGTATCGCTGGTGCAGCCGGCGGCGAGCGCTGCGATGAGCACGGCGCCGGTCGCGTACGCCATTCGTCGCACGGTCCTGGGCTCCCTTCGTGCGAAAAACGGTTGCCGCCCGATGGCGGCCGATGGACACAATGTGTATCGCACGCGCCGCTGTGAACGCCGGTCGGCCGACCTATTTGGCCGATCCTGGCGCCGGTTTTGCGCTTCAGACTTTTTCGGGGGAATCGAGGGGTTATGTCGTATGTAGAGGTACCGGGTGCGAAGGTTCCCATCCGGATGTGGACCGACCCGGCGTCGGTCGAGGACGTGGCGATGCAGCAGCTGCGCAATGTCGCCACGCTGCCCTGGATCAAGGGCCTGGCCGTCATGCCCGACGTCCACTTCGGCAAGGGCGCCACGGTCGGCTCGGTCATCGCGATGCACGGCGCGGTCTGCCCGGCGGCGGTGGGCGTGGACATCGGCTGCGGCATGTCCGCGGTGAAGACCTCGCTGACCGCGAACGACCTTCCCGGCGACCTGTCCGGCCTGCGCTCGAAGATCGAGCAGGCGATCCCGGTCGGCCGGGGCATGCACGACGATCCGGTCGACCCGTCCGACCTGTACGGCCTGGCGGCCGGCGGCTGGGACGACTTCTGGTCGCGGTTCGACGGAGTGGCCGAAGCGGTCAAATTCCGTCAGGAACGGGCCACGAAGCAGATGGGAACGCTCGGATCGGGAAACCACTTCATCGAGTTCTGTCTCGATGAGTCGGGTTCCGTCTGGCTGATGCTGCACTCCGGGTCGCGGAACATCGGCAAGGAGCTGGCCGATTTCCACATCGGCCGGGCGCAGGGACTGGCGCACAACCAGGGCCTGGTCGACCGTGACCTCGCGGTCTTCCTCGCGGACACCGAGCCGATGCGCGAGTACCGCAACGACCTGTTCTGGGCGCAGGAGTACGCGAAGCACAACCGCGCGGTCATGATGGCGCTGTTCCAGAACGTCGTCCGCAAGGAGTTCAAGAAGGCCAAGGTCACCTTCGAACCGGTCATCTCCTGCCACCACAACTACGTGGCGGAGGAGCGGTACGACGGGATGGACCTGCTCGTCACCCGCAAGGGCGCGATCCGGGCCGGCTCCGGCGACTACGGGATCATCCCGGGCTCCATGGGCACCGGTTCGTACATCGTGAAGGGCCTCGGCAACGAGAAGTCCTTCAACTCGGCCTCGCACGGCGCCGGCCGCAAGATGAGCCGGAACGCCGCGAAGAAGCGGTTCTCCACGAAGGATCTGGAGGACCAGACGCGGGGCGTCGAGTGCCGCAAGGACTCCGGGGTCGTGGACGAGATCCCGGGCGCCTACAAGCCGATCGAGAAGGTCATCGACCAGCAGCGCGACCTGGTCGAGGTCGTCGCGAAGCTGAAGCAGGTCATCTGCGTGAAGGGCTGAGGCAGGGGCCGGGGCGACCCGGCCCCGCCGTCCTCATGCCGTGCGGTGCACCTTCGAGTTGCTGGCCTGGGCACGGGGGCGGACCACCAGGAGGTCGATGTTGACGTGGCTGGGGCGGGTGACCGCCCAGTTGATCGTGTCGGCCACGTCGTCGGCGGTGAGGGGGGCGTCCACGCCCGCGTAGACCTTGGCGGCCTTGTCCGTGTCGCCGCGGAAGCGGGTGGTGGCGAACTCCTCGGTCTTGACCATGCCCGGGGCGATCTCGATGACGCGGACCGGGGTGCCGACGATCTCCAGGCGCAGGGTCTCGGCCAGCACGTGTTCGCCGTGCTTGGCGGCCACGTAACCGCCGCCGCCCTCGTACGTGGACAGGCCGGCGGTCGAGGAGAGGATGACCACCGTCCCGTCGCCGCTCGCGGTGAGGGCGGGGAGCAGGGCCTGGGTCACGTTGAGCGTGCCGATGACGTTCGTCTCGTACATCTGGCGCCAGTCCTGCGGGTCACCCGTGGCGACCGGGTCGGCCCCGAGCGCGCCGCCCGCGTTGTTGACCAGGACGGCCAGGCTGCGGAACGCGGTGGCGAACTCGTCCACGGCCGCGCGGTCGGTGACGTCCAGCGCGTAGGCCGTCGCCTGGTGGCCGGCCCCGGTGAGCTCGGCGGCCAGGGCCTCGATGCGGTCCTTGCGGCGGGCGGTGAGCACGACGCGGTAGCCGGAGGCCGCCAGCTGCCGAGCGGTCGCGGCGCCGATGCCGCTGCTCGCTCCGGTGACGACGGCGATGGGGGTTGCGGCCATGGTCGGGCTCTCCTCGGACGGCTGAACGGTACGGTCGAACGGGGCCAGGATAGGCAGGTCGGGCCGGGGTCAGTGGTTGCGGGGGGCGTACATGATCACGGCCATCCCGGCCAGGCAGACCAGCGCGCCGGTCACGTCCCAGCGGTCCGGCCGGTAGCCGTCGGCGGCCATGCCCCAGGCGATCGAGCCCGCCACGAAGACCCCGCCGTACGCCGCCAGCACCCGCCCGAACTCGCCGTCCGGCTGGAGCGTCGCCACGAAGCCGTACGTGCCCAGCGCGACGATCCCCGCGCCGATCCAGGCCCACCCCCGGTGTTCGCGCACGCCCTGCCAGACGAGCCAGGCGCCGCCGATCTCGAAGAGCGCGGCGAGGACGAACAGGGCGATGGAACGGAGCACGGACATGGGAGCAGGGTGCCATGGGCGGCGCGCCGCGAGACGCGCCGAACCGATCGGTAAATATGTGCAATTCGGGGTGATCGGTATCTTCAGGGCGTGTTTCTGACGCGCAGGGCTCTGCCGGGGGTGTCCGCCGCGGCGGCGATGGTGGCGGCCTCGGTGCCGCTCGCGGGCGGGACGGCCTCGGCGCACGGCGCGCCCGTGGCCCGGAGGCCCTCGGACGTCTCCGACGCGACCGTGCGGGTGCGGGCCTCCGTGCCGCTGGCCGCCCGCCAGGAGCTGCCCGGCGACTGCCTCCAGGAGGACCCGCGGACCGTCCTGTGCCGGACGGGCCCGCTGCGTGCCGACGGCCGCCGGCAGCGCCGGATCGCGCTCGGGCTCCGGCTGGCGGGGCTGCCCGACGAGGTCGTCGTCCGGGTCGGCACCGCGTACAACGGCGGGACGACGGACCGGGACGCCGGCAACAACGAACACGAGGTGCTGGCGCCGGCGACCGGGGACCCGTAGGTGTTCTGAGCGGTGACCAGGACGTCCCGGGGGATTCGAGGGATTCGTACACTCTCCGCATGCCGCCGAAGCCGTCCCCCCGCCGCAGCACCCTGCTGGCCGAGATGTCCGTGGTGTCGCGGCGCTACATGGCCGCGTACGCGCTGTTCAACCAGGCCGTCGCCGACCGGCTGGGGCTGCACCCGACCGACCTCCAGTGCCTCAACCTGCTCAGCCTGGAGGCGGGGCCCGTCACCACGGGCCGCGTCGCCGAGCTGACCGGGCTCACCACCGGTTCGGCGACCCGGCTGGTGGACCGCCTGGTCCGGGCCGGTTACGTGACCCGGGCGCGGGACACCGCGGACCGGCGGCGGGTGCTCGTGGCGACGGTGCCGGAGCGCATGGCGGAGTTCGGCGCGGTGTGGCAGCGGCTGAACGGCGGCTGGGACGCGCTGTTCGACGCGTACGACGACGACGAGGTCGCCCTGCTGCTCGGCCACATGCGGCGGACGGTGGAGCTGAGCACGGCGCAGATCGCGCGGCTTCGGGAGGGCGAGGCCTGAGGCGGCGCAGCCCTCAGCCCGCCACCGGCCCGAAGTCGCGCACCGCTTCCGCGACGATCGCCTCAAGCCGGGCGTGGTGCGCGCCCCGCCAGTAGACCCGCCCGCACTCGACGCACTGTGCGAACACGTCGTACGTACGGCGCGTCCCGTGCTCCAGGTGCGGACCCACCGTGTCCTTGTCGGCCGCCGCCAGCGGGCCGTTGCACGCGGTGCACCGGGTCCACGGGGCGAGCGCCGGGGCGAACCGCTCCAGGACGTCCCGCAGCTGTTCGTCGGGCCGGTCGCTGTAGACGTACGCCCCCGCCCAGAGCTCGCGGCGGTGCAGCAGCCCCCGGTCCCGGGAGAGCAGGACGCGCCGCTCCTTCGCGGAGAGCGCGGCCAGGGCCGGGTCGCCGATGTCCTCGCTCTCGTACGCGGCGTCGACGCCGAGCAGCCGCAGCCGCCGGGCGAGGGTGCCGAGGTGGACGTCGAGCAGGAAGCGCAGGGGCGCCCCCGGCACCTGCTGCGGGCGGGGCACCGGGCGGACCTCCACCAGCTCCCCGGCGGCCGGGACGTGCGAGGCGGGGGCCGGGCGGCCGTCCACGAGGAGCTCGCCGGCCTCGGTGAGCGGGATGCCCAGGGACTCCACGACATGGCCGAGCGTGGACGAACCGTCGGTGATCACCGGTGTCCGTCCCTGCCGGCGCCCGTGGGCCACGAAAAGCCTGAGCTCGGGGGCGACTTCGAGGTGGATCTCCGGTCCGTTCACCCGGTCAGGATGCCATCGGGGGCGGGCGCGCCGCCTGCGGATTTCAGGGGCGGAAGGCGGCGGCGTGCTCGGCGGCCCAGGTGGCGAAGGGGCGGGCCGGGTGGCCGGTCAGCTTCTCCACCCCGTCGGCCACCTCGGCGGGGACGCCGTCGGTGGCCGCCCAGTAGTCGAGCAGCCCGTCGGCGACCTCGGCGGGCATGAAGGACGCCATGGACTCCTTCCAGGCGGCCGGGCTCACCTCGTGGACCGCGGCCGGGGTGCCGGAGGCGTCGGCCAGGATGCGGACCTGCTCGGCGGCGCTGAGGGACGCGGGGCCGGTGAGGTGGTATGCGGCGCCCTGGAGCGCCGGGTCGGTGAGCGCGGCGAGGGCGGCCTCGGCGATGTCGGCCTCGTGGACGGGGCTGCCCTCGCTGCGGGGGTGGGGCAGGTCGACGGGGCGCCCGGAGCGGAAGGCCCCGGACCACCCGTAGGCGTTGGTGGCGAAGGCGCCGGGGCGCAGCAGGGTCGCGGTGAGCGGTGAGGCGAGCAGCGCCCGCTCCACCGCGTGGTGCGAGGCGGCGATCGGGTTGGCCGCCGGGTCGGGTACCAGGACCGAGCTGGAGGACAGCAGCACGATGTGGCGTACTCCGGCGGCCCGGGCGGCGGTGAGGAAGGCGTCGATGTGCGCGGGCTCCGCGTACAGGAAGACGGAGTCCACGCCCTCCAGGGCGGCGGGGAACGTGCCGGGGTCGCCGAGGTCGCAGGTGACGGCGGGGACGCCGGGCGGCGGGGTCAGCTCGGCGGCGTTGCGCGAGGCGGCACGGACGGGGTGGCCGCCCTGGTGCAGGAGGGTGGTGAGCGCGGCGCCGACGCGGCCGCGGCATCCGGTGACGAGCGTGAGCATGGGTCTCCTCGGGCATGCTTGAGTGCGTCGCGCATAAGTTGCGCGACGCAGGTAAATATCCAGGAGGCGGCGACGCCCGTCAAACGCATAAGTCTGTCTCCGGCCTCAGGCGTCCGGGTGCAGGTCCAGCCGCCAGTCGTGGGTGAGGAGCGGGTGGCCCGGCGGGTACTCGATCTCGCACTCGCCGAGCAGCGTGAAGCCGGCCCTGCGGCAGACGCCGTTCGACGGGCCGTTCTCCACGGACGGGTAGGCGTGCAGATAGCGGTGCTTGCGCTCGGCGCGCGCCGCGTCGGCCACCGCGCGCGTCGCCGCCGAGGCGATGCCCCGGCCCTGGAACTCCGGCAGGACCGTCCAGCCCGTCTCGTACACCTCCTGGTCCCGCCAGGGCCGTTCCCAGAAGCCGATGGTGCCCACGGCCTCCGACCCGTCGGCCAGGGCGACGCGGAACATCCGGCCCCGGCCCGTCCGGTCGGCGCTGAGCGCCACGTACCGCGCGTGGCGCGCTGTCAGCTGCGCCTCCGTCTCGGGCCCGCCCAGATGGGCCATCAGCTCCGGCGCGTTGGTGCGGCGGAGGAGGTCCAGGTCGTCGTCCGACCAGGGCTCGATCCGTACGGATGAGGCTGTGGTGCGCTTCACATCGGCCATGACCGCACTGTAGGACGCGGCGCTGACAGTGGGCGCCTCAGCGGGCGGACAGCGCCGTGGGCGGTACGCCGAGCGTCGCCGTGAAGTCCCGGACCAGGTGCGCCTGATCGCTGTAACCGAGGTCGGCGGCGAGGCCCGCCCAGTCCACGTCCGGGTCCGCCCCGGCACGCTCCAGCGCCTCGTGGATGCGGTAGCGCAGGATGACCCACTTGGGGCCGACCCCCACGTACGCGGCGAACAGCCGTTGCAGCGAGCGCGCCGACACGCCCTCGGCGCGGGCGAGTCCGTCGACGCGCAGGATCGTCCGGTCGGTGCGGACCAGGTCCACGAGGGCCATCGCCCGGTCGGCGCGCGGGTCGGGCCCGGGACCGAGCGCCAGCAGATACGCGTCCATCGCGGCGACCCGGTCGTCCTCGTCCGCCGGGTCCAGCACGGCGGCGGGCGGGGCGGGCGGCCCCGGTGGCGTGAACACGTCGGCGGCCGGGAGCCGCCGGCCGGTCCAGCGCGAGACGGGTGCCCCGGGCGCGAATGGCCGGAATCCACCCGGCCGGAACTGCACCCCGCAGACGCGCCCGCGCCCCTCCAGCTTCTGCGTGAACAGCTCCAGGCCGATGCCCGAGACCTCGGCGTACCCGGCGTCCTCGTCGCCGCAGCCCGGGTACCGCTCGAAGACGAGGTTGACACTCGGGTGCGGGACGAGGTGCGAGGCGTACGGCTGGGAGAGGTCCCAGTCGATCAGCCAGTAGTGCTCCAGATACCGCCGCAGCCCGGGCGCGGGCTCGCGGCGCCGGAACTGTACGTGCGCGAACAGCTCGGGCGCGTCGACGATCCCCCGGGTGTCGCGCCGAGGACCTTCGTGACCGGCCACGACGCGAGATCCTAGGGGGTGTCCTGTCGGTCGGGCGCGGACCCGGCCAAGATCGGCAAGACACCCCCTAGGGCTGCTCCCGGCCCTCGGCCAGCCGGGCGGCCTGCTGGGTGTACGGGGACGGCGGCGCGGGATGCCTGCGCCGCCACCACGTGCTCAGGGCCGTGTAGAGGCCGCTGGCGAGGAGCAGCGCGGGGATGGACAGGGTCAGGAGTGTGTCGCCCATGGCAGCCTCCTTCGGGAGGGCGGTGCCTCCTGCATCGGCAGGGCGGACGGGCCTCCTGAAGATCACTCTTCGGCCATTGAATGGCCGGATATGGCTGGCCTACATGTGTCCTTCGAGCACATGACCGCAGACGGGCCGGAGCCCGGCTCAGCCGCCGCTCACCACGTCCCGGACCGGGGCACCCCGGCGTCGCGCTGCCGTCAGCGCGACGGTTCGGCCCCCACCACCCCGGTCAGGGCCACACCAAGCAATACGCCTGGTGCCCCGCGTCGTGCAGCCGGTGACTGAAGTCCTGCCACTCGTGGAGGAGTTGGTAGACGTTGAACGCGTCGCTCGGGCCGCCGCGGTCCGGGACCGTGGACCAGATGAAGGCGGCGGCGCCCACCGACTCCTCGCCGACGCCGCGCAGGGGGTCGACCACGGTCATGGGGAGCTTGACCACCGCGTAGTCGGGGTGCAGGACGACCAGTTCCAGCGGGGGGACCTTGTGCAGAGGTATGCCCTGTATGCCGGTGAGGACCATCGCGGCCACCGTCTCCGGCTTGATCTTGGTGAACATGCCGCCCATGCCGAGCTCGTCGCCGCCGAGCTCCTCGGGGCGCATGGAGATGGGCACGCGTGCCGCGGTGGCTCCGTCGGGAGCACCGAAATACTTGTAGGTCACCCCCACCCGGCCACCACTTCCGCTCCCGGCTCCGTCGCCTGTCCGCGCCTCACCGGCCTGTATGCCCTGCGTGTGCTCGGCCTCGCGCCGCCGGTGCCGGCCCCGCCGGGCAGGCTCGGGCCCCGGGCCGTCCATCCCTTCGCCCACTCCGCCACCGCGATGCATATCTCATCCACCCGACTACTCACTAGGAGGCACAGCCCCCGCCGCGCAACCCGATCATCGTGTCAGTGACCTCCCCCACGGGCGTGCGGTGAAACACCTGTCCGCAAAGACCGTCCGTGGCTCTGACACCATGGCATGTGTGAGCTTTCCCTATGACGCCCCAGTTTCGCAGACGCTTTTCGACCGCGCGTCCCTCGTGACGCCCGGCGGCGTGAACTCTCCCGTCCGTGCTTTCCGGGCCGTGGGCGGTACGCCCCGGTTCATGGTGTCCGGTACCGGTCCGTACCTGACCGACGCCGACGGGCGGGAGTACGTCGACCTCGTGTGCTCGTGGGGGCCGATGATCCTCGGCCACTCCCACCCCGAGGTGATCGCCGCAGTCCAGGAGGCCGTCGCACGCGGCACCTCGTTCGGTACGCCCGGCGAGGGCGAGGTCGCGCTCGCCGAGGAGATCGTCGCGCGCGTCGAGCCCGTGGAGCAGGTGCGGCTGGTGTCGTCGGGGACCGAGGCGACGATGTCCGCGATCCGCCTCGCCCGCGGGTTCACCGGCCGGGCCAAGGTCGTGAAGTTCGCCGGCTGCTACCACGGCCATGTGGACGCCCTGCTCGCCGCGGCCGGGTCCGGCGTCGCGACCTTCGGGCTTCCGGACACCCCCGGGGTCACCGGCGCGCAGGCGGGCGACACGATCGTGCTGCCGTACAACGACCTGGAGGCCGTGCGCGCCGCGTTCGCCGCGCAGCCCGGCGAGATCGCGTGCGTGATCACCGAGGCCTCGCCCGGCAACATGGGCGTCGTCCCGCCGCTGGACGGGTTCAACGCGGGGCTCAAGGAGCTCTGCGCCGCCAACGGGGCCCTGTACATCTCCGACGAGGTGATGACCGGATTCCGTACGTCGAAGGCCGGCTGGTACGGCGTCGACGGGGTCCGCCCGGACCTGATGACCTTCGGCAAGGTCATGGGCGGCGGCTTCCCGGCCGCTGCGTTCGGCGGGCGCGCCGACGTGATGGCGCACCTGGCCCCGGCCGGCCCGGTCTACCAGGCGGGCACGCTGTCCGGGAACCCGGTCGCCACCGCCGCCGGGCTCGCGCAGCTGCGGCTGCTGGACGACGCCGCGTACGCGAAGGTGAGCGCGGTCTCCGCCGAGATCCGGGGTCTGGTGAGCGCCGCCCTGGACAAGGAGGGCGTCGCGCACACCGTGCAGGCGGCCAGCAACATGTTCTCCGTGTTCTTCACGGACGGACCCGTCCGCGACTACGAGGACGCCAAGCGGCAGGAGGCCTTCCGCTTCACCCCGTTCTTCCACTCGATGCTGGCGCAGGGCGTCTACCTCCCGCCGTCCGCGTTCGAGTCGTGGTTCGTGTCCACCGCCCACGACACGCAGGCCGTCGAGCGCATCGCCGCCGCCCTGCCCGCCGCCGCCCGCGCCGCCTCGGAGGCCACCGCATGAGCGAGAAGAATCCCGACGACATCACCGTGGTCCACCTGATGCGCCACGGCGAGGTGCACAACCCGGAGGGCGTGCTGTACGGCCGCCGGCCCGGGTACCACCTCTCCGAGCTGGGCCGGCAGATGGCCGACCGGGTGGCCGAGCACCTGGAGAAGCGCGACATCACGTACGCCGTCGCCTCCCCGCTGGAGCGCGCCCAGGAGACCGCGACCCCGATCGCCAAGTCGCACGGCCTGGACCTCGCCACGGACGAACGGCTCATCGAGGCCGCCAACGTCTTCGAGGGCAAGACCTTCGGCGTCGGCGACGGCGCCCTGCGCAAGCCGGACAACTGGAAGCACCTGACGAACCCGTTCCGCCCGTCCTGGGGCGAGCCGTACATCGAGCAGGTCGTCCGCATGATGGGCGCGCTCGACGCGGCGCGGGACGCGGCCCGGGGCCACGAGGCGGTCTGCGTCAGCCACCAGCTGCCGATCTGGATCGTCCGCAGCTTCGTGGAGCGGCGCCGGCTCTGGCACGACCCGCGCAAGCGGCAGTGCACCCTCGCCTCGCTGACCAGCTTCACGTACCGGGGCGACAAGATCGTCTCCGTCGGGTACTCGGAGCCGGCCCGCGATCTGGTCCCCGCGCACCTGCGGGCGGGCGCCAAGCCGGTGAAGGGCGCCTCGAAGGGCTTCGGGGCGTAGCGGGCCCGCGGGCCGGAGCCCCGCCCGGGTTGACCTGGTCGGGCGTTTTGTCGCCAATCGCCGGACCGAGCCGGAGTTAGTACCTCTGTTCGGTCAACGTCTGGGGCTGGTTTCGTAAAGAATTTTGTGCTATCCGGGGGAACCTCCGTGTGGCTCCTCCCATCTAAGCGATTGCCAGTTTGTATGGACTTCAGGCAAAACGACCGCAGATGGGAAGCCGCATGCGTGAGATCAGCCGAAGGGGATTGCTCGGAGCCGGTCTCGGCGCCGCGGCCGCCGCCGGAATGGCGGGGTGCGGCACCACCGGCGCCTCCGGCCCCGCCGCCGGGGACGGAAGCCCGAGCCCGGACAAGGGCGCCGCGGGACAGAAGGCGGCCGGCGGAACCTCGAAGGGCACCGGGAAGAAGAAGGACGTCCGCGCCATCGGCGACGGTTCCACCGCCTACACCGGCAAGCAGCCGAAGCAGCCGCAGGCCCCCGTCCCCCTGGAACCCGGGCAGAAGCCGCCGCAGTTCGTGATCTTCTCCTGGGACGGGGCCGGTGAGGTCGGCAACGGGCTCTTCCCGCGCTTTCTGGAACTCGCCCGCGAACACGACGCGTCGATGACCTTCTTCCTCTCCGGCCTCTATCTCCTCCCGGAATCGAAGAAAACGCTCTACCGTCCGCCGAACAACCCCCTCGGCGCCTCCGACATCGGCTATCTCACCGACGGTCACCTCAAGGAGACACTGAAGAACGTCCGGCAGGCGTGGCTCGACGGCCACGAGATCGGCACCCACTTCAACGGGCATTTCTGCGCCGGATCCGGATCGGTCGCCAACTGGACCCCCGCCCAATGGCAGAGCGAAATCGACCAGGCGATCTCCTTCGTCACCCAATGGCGCACCAACACCGGCTGGAACGACGAGGAATCGCTCCCCTTCGATTACCGCAAGGAACTCGTCGGCGGCCGCACCCCGTGTCTCCTCGGCCAGGACAATCTGCTGCCCACCGCCAAGAAGCTCGGCTGGCGCTACGACGCCAGCTCGCCCGGCGGCACCCAGGTCTGGCCCGTCAAGCGCCAGGGCGTCTGGGACCTGCCCCTCCAGGGCATCCCCTTCCCCGGGCACACCTTCGAGGTCCTCTCCATGGACTACAACATCCTCGCCAACCAGTCGCAGAACTCCACCAAGGGAATGCCATCCCGCTATCCCGGCTGGCGCGAACAGGCCACGCAGTCCTACCTCAGCGGATTCAAGCGCGCCTACGAGACGAACCGCGCACCCTTCTACATCGGAAACCACTTCGAGGAGTGGAACGGCGGCATCTATATGGACGCCGTCGAAGACACGCTCAAGCACATCGCCGGGAAACCGGATGTGCGCCTCGTCTCCTTCCGGCAGTTCGTCGACTGGCTCGACGTCCAGGACCCGGCGGTCCTCGACAAGCTCCGCACACTCCAGGTCGGCGAAGCACCCGCGGGCGGCTGGAACACCTTCTTTAAACAAGCCTGACAACGGGCTTTACGGGCACCGAGGGGGGCGCCCAAGATCCCCGGAACGGCCATGCGAAACTTTTCACATGAGCCATGGCCGCGCACCCCGACGCCGCTTCACGCTGCTCGCCGCCCCCCTGGCGGCCGCCGCGCTCGCACTGACGCTGACCGCGTGCGACTCCGGCAGCAAGACCAGCGGCGGCGGCGACACCAACTTCGTCACGGGCAACGGCGGCATCGCCACCGCGCCCCAGGGCGAGCGCGCCGACGCGCCGGACCTCGACGGCGAGACCGTCGACGGCAAGCAGCTCGATCTCGCCGACTACAAGGGCAAGATCATCGTCCTCAACGCCTGGGGCTCCTGGTGCGCCCCCTGCCGGCTCGAAGCGAAGTACTTCAAGCAGGTCGCCGAGGCCACCAAGGACAAGGGCGTGCAGTTCGTGGGCATCAACACCCGCGACAACTCCAAGAGCAACGCCGTGGAGTTCGAGAAGAACCACGGCACGCCCTACCCCAGCTTCTACGACCGGACGGGGAAGCTCCTGCTGCGCTTCCCCAAGGGCACCTTCAGGCTCCAGTCCATCCCGTCGACCGTCGTCATCGACCGGGACGGCAAGCTCGCCGCCCGCTTCGTCGGCCCGATGGACGACACCGATCTGCACAAGATGCTCGACCCGCTGATCGCGGAGAAGTGATCAGGTGAGCACCCTCGCCGCCGCCATGCAGAACAACACCGTGCTCAACGGTGCCCTGCTGGTCGCCCTGCCCATCGCCCTGCTCGGCGGACTCGTCTCGTTCTTCTCGCCCTGCGTCCTGCCGCTCGTCCCCGGCTACCTCAGCTACGTCACCGGGGTCAGCGGCGCCGACCTCGCCGAGGCACGGCGCGGCCGGATGGTCGCGGGCGCCTCGCTGTTCGTCGCCGGCTTCACTGCCGTCTTCGTCTCCGGCGGTGCCCTCTTCGGCTACTTCGGCGACACCCTCCAGGCCAACAGCGGCCCCCTCACCAAGGTGCTGGGCGTGCTGATGATCCTCATGGGCGCCTTCTTCATGGGCCTCATGCCGTGGATGACGCAGCGCGAGTTCCGTATCCACCGGAAGCCGGTGACCGGACTGGTCGGCGCTCCGCTGCTCGGCGCCCTCTTCGGCATCGGCTGGACCCCGTGCCTCGGGCCCACGCTCAGCTCGGTGTCCATCCTCGCGATGAACCAGGGCACCGCCGGGCGCGGCGCCATACTGACCGTGGCCTACTGCCTGGGCCTGGGCATCCCCTTCGTGCTCGCCGCCGTCGCCTTCCGCAAGGCGCTCGGCGCGTTCGGATGGGTCAAGCGCCACTACGCCTGGGTCATGCGCATCGGCGGCGGAATGATGATCGTGACCGGGCTGCTCCTGCTCACAGGCGCGTGGGGCAGCATGATGCAGGAACTACAGGGCTGGTCGGACGGCTTCCAGGTGGGGATCTGAGTACCAATGAGCAACACCACCTCCAACCGCTCCCAGGAGCGGGACCAGGAGAACGCAGCTGAGCTCGGCGCCGCCGGCTCCCAGCTCTCCACCGCCCCCCGCGAGGAGACCCTGGCGAACCTCCCCGCCATGGGCGTCATCGGATGGATCCGCTGGTTCTGGCGCCAGCTCACCTCCATGCGGGTCGCGCTGATCCTGCTCTTCCTGCTCTCGCTCGGCGCCATCCCCGGCTCGCTGATCCCGCAGAACAGCGTGGACGAGCTGAAGGTGCAGACGTTCAAGAACGCGCACACCGTCGTCACGCCGATCTACGAGAAGCTCCAGTTCTTCGACGTCTACAGCTCGGTGTGGTTCTCCGCGATCTACATCCTGCTGTTCGTCTCGCTCATCGGCTGCATCGTCCCGCGCACCGCCACCTTCGTCGGCCAGCTCCGCAGCCGCCCGCCCGGCGCCCCCAAGCGCCTCACCCGGCTGCCCGCGTACACCACCTGGCGCACCGAGGCCGACCCGGAGAAGGTCCACGAGGCCGCGCTCGCGATCGTCCGCAGGCGCCGCTACCGGGCCCACCTCGCCGGGGACGCCGTCGCCGCCGAGAAGGGCTACCTCCGCGAGGCCGGCAACCTGGTCTTCCACATCGCGCTCATCGTGATGCTCGTCGCCTTCGCCTGGGGCCAGCTCTTCAAGTACGAGGGCGCCAAGCTGGTCGTCGAGGGCGACGGGTTCTCCAACACGATCACCCAGTACGACAACTTCAAGTCCGGCTCGCTCTACGACGACGAGTCGCTGACCCCGTTCAGCTTCACCCTGGACGACTTCATCGGCACGTACGAGCGCAAGGGGCCGCAGATCGGCACCCCGCGTACGTACGAGGCGCGCGTGACCTTCTCGGACGGCGCGTACGGCAAGCCGGAGAAGCGGGTCATCAAGGTCAACGAACCCCTCGTCGTCCACGGCACCAAGGTCTACCTCAACGCCCACGGCTACGCCCCCGTCGTCTCCGTCAAGGACGGCCGGGGCAAGGAGGTCTACAAGGCCGCCGTCCCGCTGCTGCCGATCGACAACAACGTCACGTCGAGCGGCGCCATCAAGGTGCTCGACGGCTACCGGAACAAGAACGGCAAGATCGAGCAGCTGGGCTTCCAGGCGTTCTTCGTGCCGACCTTCGCCGGCAAGGGCCAGGGCACCATGTGGTCCCAGTTCCCCGCCGCCGACTTCCCCGTGCTCGCGCTCAACGGCTTCCACGGCTCCATCGGCGTCGACTCCGGCATCGCGCAGAACGTGTACCAGCTGGACACGAGCAAGATGAAGGAGTTCAAGGACGCCGACGGCAAGCAGCTGAAGCAGCGCCTCCTCGTCGGCGAGACGATGAAGCTGCCCGACGGGGCCGGCTCCATCACCTTCGAGGGCCTCCAGGAGTGGGCGAGCTTCCAGATCTCCGAACAGCCCGCCAGCGGCTGGGCGCTCACCGGCGCCGTCGCCGCCATCGCCGGCCTCGCCGGCTCCCTGTTCATCCAGCGCCGACGCGTCTGGATCCGGGCCGTGCGCGGCGCCGACGGCGTCACCGTGGTCGAGATGGCCGGGCTCGGCCGCAGCGAGTCCGCGAAGCTTCCCGAGGAGCTGGCCGACCTCGCGGTCACGCTCAACGCCGAGGCGCCCACCGCGCCCGGCACCGACAGCGACGTCGCCGAGGCGTCCTCCGTAGAACCCGCCGAAGGGGCTGAGAAGTGAATCTCGCCGCCGCAACCAACGAGAACCTGGCACACACCAGCAATGTGCTGATCTATTCGTCGATGGCCGTGTACACCCTGGCCTTCTTCGCGCACATCGCGGAGTGGGTGTTCGGCAGCCGCAGCAAGGTCGGCCGCACCGCCGCCGAGCTGACCGCCGAGCAGGGCTCCGCCGGCACGGTGAAGGTCCAGGTCGCCACCCGGGGCGGCGGCACCGCCGTCCTGGAGAAGCCCAAAGTCATCACCCGGTCCGCGACCGGCTCGCGGGACGTCCCGGACGGGCCCGGCGCCGCCGGCGGCACCTTCAAGGGCGACCTCTACGGGCGGATGGCGGTCTCGCTGACCATTCTCGCGTTCCTGGTCGAGGCCGGCGGCGTCGTCGCCCGCGCGCTGTCCGTGCAGCGCGCGCCCTGGGGCAACATGTACGAGTTCTCCATCACCTTCTCCACGGTGGCGGTCGGCGCGTACCTGATCCTGCTCGCGCTGAAGAAGAACGTCCGCTGGATGGGCCTGATCCTGGTCACGGCCATCCTGCTGGACCTCGGCCTCGCGACCACGGTGCTCTACACCTCCAGCGACCAGCTGGTGCCCGCGCTCCACTCGTACTGGCTGTGGATCCACGTCTCCACCGCCATCATCTGCGGCGCCGTGTTCTTCATCGGCGGCATCGGTACCCTGATCTACCTCTTCCGCGACAGCTACGAGAACAAGATCGCGAACGGCGGGGAGCCGGGCTCCTTCGCCCGCTCCGTGCTCTCCCGGATGCCGTCCGCGTCGAACCTCGACAAGTTCTCGTACCGGATCAACGCGGCGGTCTTCCCGCTCTGGACGTTCACGATCATCGCGGGCGCGATCTGGGCGGGCGACGCCTGGGGCCGCTACTGGGGCTGGGACCCCAAGGAGGTCTGGTCCTTCATCACCTGGGTCGCGTACGCCGCCTACCTGCACGCCCGCGCCACCGCCGGCTGGAAGGGCCGCAAGGCCGCGTACCTGGCCCTGATCGCCTTCGCCTGCTGGATCTTCAACTACTACGGCGTCAACATCTTCGTCACCGGCAAGCACTCGTACGCCGGCGTCTGACGTACACCACGACGTCCCTGCCCGCCACCGGTCCGCCGGGGCGGGCAGCGGTCTTTCCCCGGGGGAGGGGCAGCGCATGACCATGCACGACGACCAGGTGGACGTGACCGCGGAGACCGTCGCGGCCCTGATCCGCGACCAGTTCCCGCAGTGGGCCGGCGAGGCCGTCCGCCCCCTGGCCTCCACCGGCACGATGAACACCATCTTCCGCATCGGCGACGGCCTCTCCGCACGCTTCCCGCTGCACCGGGCCGCCCCCGCCGAGACGCTGGCGGCCCTCGAACAGGAGGCCCGGGCTGCCGCCGAGCTGGCACGGGCCACCCGCTTCCCCGTCCCGGAACCGGTCGCCCTGGGCGCGCCCGGCCCCGGCTACCCCATGCCCTGGGCCGTCCAGACCTGGCTCCCGGGGACCAACGCCTTCGACGCCGATCCGGCCGCCTCCGACGCCTTCGCCCGGGACCTCGCGGACTTCGTCGCCGGCCTCCGGGACGCGGACACGCACGGGCGCTCCTTCGGCGGCGGGGGGCGCGGCGGGGTGATCGCCGACCACGACGGCTGGATGGCCACGTGCTTCGAGGGGAGCGAGGGCCTGCTCGACGTGGCCCCGCTGCGCGCCCTGTGGGCCGGCTTCCGGGAGCTGCCGCGTACCAGCCCCGACGTGATGAGCCACGGGGACCTGATCCCCGGCAACGTCCTGGTCCTGGACGGCCGCCTCGGCGGCGTCCTCGACACCGGCGGCTTCGGCCCGGCCGACCCGGCCCTGGACCTGGTCGGCGCCTGGCACCTGCTGGGCCCGGGCCCGCGCGAGGTGTTCCGCCGGGCGCTGGGCTGCGACGACCTCGAATGGGAGCGGGGCCGGGCCTGGGCGTTCGAGCAGGCGATGGGCCTGGTCTGGTACTACGCGGAGAGCAACCCGCCGATGAGCACCCTGGGCCACCGCACGCTGGCCCGGATCCTGGACCCGGCGGGCGCGGCCTAGGAAGCTTCCTCCGTGCCGTTCTCGCGGCGCTTCAGCTCCTCCTCGCGGCGGCGGAGGTCCGCCTCCCAGTCCTTGAGGAGCGCCTCGTCCTTCTTGTTCTCCTCCTTCAGCGACTTCAGGAAGTCCGGGTTGTCGTCCGGAGCGACCCACTGCTGACGGTGGTTGCGGTGCCACTCGGAGGGCGTACGGCCTCCGGCGGGCGGCTGCCGGACCTTGCCCGCGGCCAGCCAGACGATCGGGCCGACGATCCAGAACAGCAGGATGATGAAGACCCAGGCGATCTTCGGCAGGTGCTTGGCCTCGTCCTCCGGGGTGTTCAGGCAGTCGATGAACGCGAAGATCGTCAACGCCAGCGGCAGAAGGTAGATCAGGGCCCGGAGCATGGTGGAGAGGTCCCCCCGAGGAGAGTTGGCGGGGCTTTGCCCCGCCCCGGTGACGGGCCCAGAGTAGCGGGTGTCATTTACGCCCCACGGCGAGCAGGTGGGAACTGGCGGCGAGCAGGTCCGGGTACGGTTCGGCCATGCGGGCGGCCGCCAGCGCGGAGGCGAACAGGCGCGATCCGGCCAGGGATTCCCCTGTGTGGCGCTCGGTCGCTTTCAGGAGGGCCCAGGTGGGTCCCTCGACGCCGTACACCCGGGTCTCGGTGAGCCCGGCCCCGCGCATTTCGGCGTCCAGCTCGGCGCCCGTGTGGAAGTGGGCCTCGGTGAAACCCTTCTTCCCGTCGTGGGATCCGGTGTCCAGGATCTTGGCGATGCCCTGCTGGAGCGAGTCGCGGTCGAGGTGGGCGAGTGCGGTGTGCTCGAAGAGCGAGGCGTAGCGGTTGATCCCGGCGGCGGCGACGAGCCCGCCGGGCCGGACCACGCGGTACGCCTCCGCCAGGGCCGTCTTCCGGTCGGCGGCCTCCACGAGGTGGTAGAGCGGGCCGAGGACCAGAACCACGTCGTACGAGTCGTCGGCCGCGCTCAGGTCCCGGGCATCCCCCAGCTCTACGCTGCAGCCGGATCCCTCGGCCTCGGCGAGGTGTCGCCTTACGGGGTCCACGAGGTGCACGCGGTATCCGTCGGCGGAGAGCCAGCGGGCGTGGGCGCCGGGGCCACCGCCGACATCGAGTACGGAAGCGGGTGCGGGTGGCAGGTGCCGGCGCAGCAGTTCCTGGGTGCGGACCATCTCCAGGACGCCGTCGGCAGGGCCGGAGAGCCGGTCGGACTCGTTGATGGTGGCCGAGTAGAACTCGATGATTCCTGCCGGGACTTGGTAAGCCGTCATGAGACCGTCCTGTTCCGGGCCGAAGCCGAGGCGGGTGTATCCCTCGGCTAACCTAACCGGTTGACCTGTCCAGCTACCAGGAGATCGCAATGCCGCAATTGAAGTACGAGCAGATCGCGGAGTCCCTGCGCGCCAGGATCTCGGACGGCGAGTTCGGGCCGGGTGACCTGCTGCCTTCCGGGCGCGACCTGTGCGAGCAGTGGTCGGTCTCGCGCGCCACCGTCATCAAGGCGATGGACGTACTGCGCGGTGACGGGCTTGTCGTCGCCCGGCAGGGGTCGGGCTTCACGGTGGTGGAGACTCCGGTGGCCCGGCCGGCCGGGCGCCGTTCCGCCGGATCGACGCGGGTGTCCGGCGGGCGGCCGTTCAGGCGTCTGGGAGTGCCGGAGAAGGAGAAGCCGCCCACGAGGATCGCGGACGCGATGGGGCTCGGTCCCGGGCAACTCGCCCTCCGCCGGGACCGGCTGATGCTCCTCGACGACGGCTCGCCGCTGTCGCTGGTCACGGCCTGGTTCCCGGAGGAGGTGGCGGACGCCTGCCCGAAGCTGGCGCAGAAGGGGCCGATCCCGGAAGGGACTACGCACTATGTGACGCGGATGACGGGCAGGTCCCCCGCTCGCGGAACGGACGTGACCTCGGTGCGTCTCGCCTCCGAGGGGGACGCCAGGAGTCTCGGGCTCGACGTACCGGCCGCGCTTGCGGTCGTCCTGCACGTAGCGAGCGACGGCGACGGCCGTGTCCTCGTGTGCGAGGAGGGCGTGACACCGTCTCACCTCTGGGAGCAGGTGGAGAGCTACCCGATGGGTGGAAGTGACGGCGATTAGCCTGACTGGACCGGTCAACCGGTCCAGTCTCGGCTCATGAGTACTTCGGAGCACACCGATTTCCTCCATGCCCGGTTACTTCCGTGGACCCGGCCCGACGGCGGACCCTGCTACCTGCAGACCGACGGCCACGGCTACGTGTCGCGCGTCGCGGACGAGATGGAGGCCGTGCAGCTCAGCATGGGCGCGGAAGTCCTCGACTGCGCCAAGCCGATCATCGCCGCCGCCGGATCGACGGTCGCAGAGCTGCGCTTCGCCGCCGCGAGACCGGCCGAGTGCCTGACGGACGCGCTGCGCGTTTCGGAAAGCAGGGGCATGCGGCTGCGGTGCGGCGAGGCGGCGGCGGAGTCTGCCGGGCAGGCGTTCAACGGCTGACGCGGGGAGCCCCGGCGGCCGCCGCCGGGGAGGATGTCAAACTTGTTCTCATGGCTTACGACGATCTTCGATCCCTCCTCCGGGCTCTGGAGCGCGAGGGCGAGCTCAAGCGCATCAAGGCCGAGGTCGACCCCTACCTGGAGGTCGGTGAGATCGTCGACCGGGTGAACAAGGCCGGCGGGCCCGCGCTGCTCTTCGAGAACGTCAAGGGGTCCTCGATGCCCCTGGCCATGAACGTCTTCGGGACCGACAAGCGGCTGCTCAAGGCGCTCGGGCTGAAGTCCTACGGTGAGATCGGCGAGAAGATCGGCGGGCTGCTCAGGCCCGAGCTGCCGCACGGGTTCGTCGGGGTGCGGGAGGCCTTCGGGAAGCTCGGCTCGATGGTGCACGTGCCGCCGAAGAAGGTGAAGGGCGAGAACGCGCCGGTCCAGGAGGTCGTCCTCACCGGCGACGACGTGGACCTGGACCAGCTGCCCGCGCTGTTCACCTGGCCCAAGGACGGCGGCTCCTTCTTCAACCTGGGGCTCACGCACACCAAGCACCCCGAGACCGGCATCCGCAACCTCGGGCTCTACCGGCTCCAGCGCCACGACCGGCGCACCATCGGGATGCACTGGCAGATCCACAAGGACAGCCGCAACCACTACCAGGTCGCCGCCCGGCGCGGGGAGCGGCTGCCCGTCGCCATCGCGTTCGGCGCCCCGCCCGCCGTCACGTACGCCTCCACCGCGCCGCTGCCCGAGGACATCGACGAGTACATGTTCGCCGGGTTCCTCCAGGGCAAGCGGATCGAGATGGTCGACTGCAGGACCGTGCCGCTCCAGGTGCCGGCCAACGCCGAGGTCGTCATCGAGGGCTGGCTGGAGCCCGGCAAGACGCTGCCCGAGGGGCCGTTCGGCGACCACACCGGCTTCTACACCCCGCAGGAACCGTTCCCCGCACTGACGATCGACTGCGTGACCATGCGGAAGCGGCCGCTGCTCCAGTCCATCGTGGTCGGCCGGCCGCCGACCGAGGACGGGCCGCTCGGGCGGGCCACCGAGCGCTTCTTCCTGCCGCTGCTCAAGATCATCGTCCCGGACATCGTGGACTACCACCTGCCGGAGTCCGGCGGCTTCCACAACTGCGCGATCGTCTCGATCGACAAGAAGTACCCGAAGCACGCGCAGAAGGTGATGAGCGCGATCTGGGGCGCGCACATGATGTCGCTGACGAAGCTGATCGTCGTCGTGGACTCGGACTGCGACGTCCACGACCTGCACGAGGTGTCCTGGCGGGCCCTCGGCAACACGGACTACGCCCGCGACCTGGTGGTCACCGAGGGCCCCGTCGACCACCTCGACCACGCCTCGTACCAGCAGTTCTGGGGCGGCAAGGCGGGCATCGACGCGACGCGGAAGTGGCCCGAGGAGGGGTACACGCGGGACGGGGGCTGGCCCGACATGGTCGAGTCGGACCCGGAGACGGCGGCGACGGTCGACCGCCGGTGGAAGGAATACGGATTGTGAGCGCCGCCGAAGCAACCCTGGGTTCAGGGCCCGCGCAGCCGAGCAGCAAGGTGAAAGCCTTCCTGCGGCTCGTGATGATCGAGCACTCCGTCTTCGCGCTGCCCTTCGCGTACATCGCCGCGCTGACCGCGATGTTCCGGGACGGCGGGTCGGTCCAGTGGGGCACGCTGCTGCTGGTCACGGTCGCGATGGTCGGGCTGCGGACGTTCGCGATGGCCGCGAACCGGATCATCGACCGCGAGATCGACGCCCGCAATCCGCGCACCGCGGGCCGTGAGCTGGTGACCGGCGCGGTGTCGGTGAAGTCGGCGTGGACGGGGGCGCTCGTCGCCGTCGTCGTGTTCCTCGGGGCCGCCGCCCTGCTGAACCCGCTCTGCCTGGCGCTGGCGCCGGTCGCGGTGATCCCGATGGTGGTCTACCCGTACGGGAAGCGGTTCACGAACTTCCCGCACGCCATCCTGGGGCTCGCCCAGGCGATGGGCCCGGTCGGGGCCTGGCTCGCGGTGACCGGCAGCTGGTCGTGGGACGCGGTGATCCTCGGGCTCGCCGTCGGCATCTGGATCGGCGGCTTCGACCTGATCTTCGCCTGCCAGGACGTGCAGGCCGACCGGGCGCACGGGGTGCTGTCCTTCCCGGCGCGCTTCGGGATCCCGGCCGCGCTGTGGGGCGCGCGGGTGTGCCACGTGGTGACGACGGGCCTGCTGGTCTGGTTCGGACTCGCCACGGACGCGGAGGTCTTCTACTGGATCGGCATGGTGATCGTCTCGGTCGCCTTCGTGTACGAGCACCGGGTGGTGCGCCCGCACGACCTGTCCCGGCTGAACCGGGCGTTCTTCTCGGTCAACGGATTCATCGGGATAGCGCTGTTCGTGTGCGCGCTGCTGGATCTGGTGGTGCGCGGGCTCACGGTGTGAGCGCGCGCGGGGCGGTGGGGCGGCGCAGCGCGAAGGCCGCCACCACCCCGCCTGTCAGCCCGAAGAGGTGGCCCTGCCAGCTGACGCCGGGGTCCGTGGGCAGGACGCCCAGGAGCAGCGAGCCGTACACCGCGGCGACGGCCAGGCCGACGACCACGTCGAGCGGGCGGCGGTCCACGAAGCCGCGGACCAGCAGGTAGCCGAAGAGGCCGAAGACCACGCCCGACGCGCCGAGCGTCACGGTGTTCTCCGGAGCGATGAGCCAGACGCCGAGGCCGCTGATCAGGATCACGATGAGCACGGCACCGGCGAAGCGGCGCAGCCCGCCGAGGGCGGCTATGAAGCCCAGGACCAGCAGCGGGACGCTGTTGGAGGCGACATGGCCCCAGCCGTCGTGGAGGAACGCGGCGGGCACGATGTCGAGCAGTTCGCCGGGCTCGCGGGGGGAGATGCCGTGGTCGTCCAGGCCGTGGCCGGTGGCGAGGTCGACGGCCTCCAGGATCCAGAGCAGCGCGATCCAGCCGAGCACGAGCGCCCCGGCCGCGAGGGCCCGGTCGCCGGTTCTCATCCGTACGTCGTCCATGGCAGGACACCCCCCTTCACCCAACGGAACGCGCCAAGGGCCTCGGACAGTTCCGGGTACCGCGCGCCGGATAGGCTCAGGGGTGTGGATTCCCGGTCTTCAGTGAGTCAGCAGCGGCGAATGCCTTGGATTGTCGGGGTTTCCGGCGCTTCGGGCACGCCTTTCGCCGCCGCGGTGCTGCGCGGCCTGCTGGCGGCGGGGGAGAGCGTGGACCTGGTCGTGAGCCGGGCCTCGCGGCTGACGCTCCTGGACGAGACGGGGATCTCCTACCGCGACGCGCACTGGCGCGAGGACCTGGCTGCCTGGCTGGCGCGGGGTGCGGACGGCAAGCCGGAGACGTTCGACGTGGACCTGTCGGGCGTACGCCACTGGGCGGCCGGTGATCTGGCCGCGGGTCCGTCCTCGGGGTCGTACCCGGCGAAGGGGATGCTGATCGTCCCGGCCTCGACGGCGTGCGTGGCGGGGGTGGCGCTCGGGCTCTCGAAGGACCTGTTGCAGCGGGCGGCGAGCGTGACGCTCAAGGAGCGGCGCAAGCTGGTGGTCGCGGTCCGGGAGACGCCGTTGAGCGGGCAGACGCTGAAGCAGTTGGTGGCCCTGGACGAGGCGGGCGCGGTCGTGCTGCCCGCCTCGCCGGGCTTTTACGCGGGGGCGACGCACATCCAGGATCTGGTGGACTTCGTCGCGGGGCGGGTGCTGGACGCGGCGGGTGTGCCGCACCGGCTGTACCGCCGTTGGGAGGGGGAGCTGGGTGGCGGCTCCCCGGGCTGACCGGGTGCGATCCGGTGAGGGTCAGCGCTTCTTGGGCGCGCGCCGGGGGCCGCGGGTGCGGTCGACCCGGAGGGCGGCGGCGGGGTGGTGGGCACGCGAGCGGTTGGCCAGGTCCTGAAGCTCGCGCATCCGGGCGTAGGCCATCTCGATCGTGTACACGGTGTCGTCACTCCTGAAGATTCGTAAGCGATTTTTGGTTGTGCGGGAAGATTTGCAGGCTCCAATGCCTGCATGCCTTGGATTCTACACGTAGACTTGCGGTACTGCTGAACAATGGAAGGTTTCAGTCATATGGACGCGGTGGACAGGCAGCTCATCCAGGCCCTCCGGGAGAACGGCAGGGCCTCGTACGCCGAGCTCGGGCGGCTCGTCGGGCTCTCCGGGCCCAGCGTCACCGACCGCATCAACCGGCTGGAAACCGCCGGTGTCATCACGGGCTACCGCGCCACCGTCAACGCGGCCTCGCTCGGCCTGGGCGTCACGGCCCTCATCGGTATCTCGCTCTCCGACGCCGCCGACCACGAGGACGTGGCGCACCGGCTGAAGGACCTCGCGGAGATCGAGGACGCCTGGTTCATCGCGGGCGACGACTCGTACATGCTCAAGGTCCGCGTGGGCGACGTGGACGGCCTGGAGAAGACGATCCGCCGCCTCAGCTCCACCAAGGGCGTCTCGCGCACCCGTACCACCATCGTGCTCTCCACCAAGTGGGAGAACCGGGTCGGAGACCTCCCCGAGGAGAGCTAGGCGTACGGTGGCGGGGTTCGGTACGGCGAGGAATTGAGGAGCACTGGTGGACGCGGGACTCAAGCGCGAACTGGAGCAGAAGGTCGAAGCCGGTGAGCGGCTGAGCCGTGAGGACGGGATCGCGCTCTACGAGTCCGACGACCTGGCCTGGCTCGGGGGGCTGGCCCACCAGGTGCGGACGCGCAAGAACGGTGACGTCGTCCACTTCAACGTCAACCGTCACCTCAACATGACGAACGTGTGCACCGCCTCGTGCGCGTACTGCTCCTTCCAGCGCAAGCCGGGGGAGAAGGACGCGTACACCATGCGCATCGAGGAGGCGGTGAAGCTCGCCAAGGCGATGGAGGGCGAGAACCTCACCGAGCTGCACATCGTCAACGGGCTGCACCCCTCCCTGCCGTGGCGCTACTACCCGCGCTCGCTCAGCGCGCTGAAGGAAGCCCTGCCACAGGTCTCCCTGAAGGCGTTCACCGCCACCGAGATCCACCACTTCGAGACCATCTCCAAGCTCTCCGCCTCGGAGATCCTGGACGAGCTGATCGAGGCCGGTCTCGAATCGCTGACCGGCGGCGGCGCGGAGATCTTCGACTGGGAGGTCCGCCAGCACATCGTGGACCACAACACCCACTGGGAGGACTGGTCGCGCATCCACAGGCTCGCCCACGAGAAGGGGCTCAAGACCCCGGCGACCATGCTGTACGGGCACATCGAGGAGCCCCGGCACCGCGTCGACCACGTGCTGCGGCTGCGTGAGCTCCAGGACGAGACCGGCGGCTTCCAGGTCTTCATCCCGCTGCGCTACCAGCACGACTTCGTGGACATGAAGGACGGCAAGGTCCGCAACAAGCTCCAGGCGCGGACCACGATGGCGACCGGCGCCGAGGCGCTGAAGACCTTCGCCGTCTCCCGGCTGCTGTTCGACAACGTGCCGCACGTCAAGGTGTTCTGGGTGATGCACGGCGTGCAGACCGCGCAGCTCGCGCTCCAGCACGGCGCGGACGACATGGACGGCTCGGTCGTCGAGTACAAGATCACGCACGACGCGGACAACTACGGCACTCCGAACAAGCTGACCCGCGAGGACCTGCTCGACCTGATCCGGGACGCCGGCTTCCGGCCCGTCGAGCGCAACACCCGGTACGAGATCATCCGCGAGTACCCGGGCCCGGACGCGGAGCGGCGCGAGTCGCCGCAGCCGATGCGGGTCTGAACCGGCGCGCGCCGCGCGCGATGCCGCACGTACGAAAGCTCCGGCCACCGTCCCCGGCCGGAGCTTTCTCGCGTTCCGGACACTGGTTGAGCCTGCGGGCTGTAATAGTTAATCTGCGTCTATGGCTCTTACATTCGAGGTGGACCCGGCGTTCGACCGCTCGGTGCGCGACGGCATAGTCACGCTCTGGGCCGATGTCTCCAACGCGGGCGGTGCGGTGGGCTTCGTACCGCCGGTGTCGGAGGAGGACGTCCGGCCGGAACTGCTCAAGCACCAGGTGGCCCTGACCGAGGGGCGGACCCGGCTGGTCGTCGGTCACGACGAGGAGGGGCGCGTCGCCGCCACCGCGTTCCTGACGTTCAACACGCACCGGCTGATGCGGCACTGGCTGTGGGCGTACACCGTGATGGTCCACCCCCGCCACCAGGGCAAGGGGTACGGCCGCGACCTGATGGCCGTCGTCGCGGACGCGGCGCGCGCGACCGAGGGCATCGAGGCGATCCGGCTCACCTGCCGGGGCGGCACCGGCGCCGACCGCTTCTACGCCGCCTGCGGCTACAAGGAGGTCGGGCGCGTCCCCGGTGCGATCCGGGTGGCCGAGGGCGACGACCGGGACGACATCTTCATGCTGCTGCCGCTGGGCTGAGCGCCCGGGGCGCGGCCCAGCGAATCGATCGATTGCGGGGCATGCTTCACTGGTCGGGCAGGACTGTCGTACGTAGAGAGAAGGCCAGCTGTGTCCGCTGCCAAGCCGAGCGCAACGATCCGGTACACCGCGATGCGTCTCAGCATCTTCGTCGGCTGCTTCGTCGTCGCCGCCGTCGCCGTCCGCCTCGGAGTGGTGCCGTCCGGGGTCGGGGGGTCCAACATCGTCTGGGTCATCCTGCTCGCCCTGGTGCTGTCCGCGCCGCTCAGCTTCGTCCTGCTGCGCAAGCAGCGCGACGAGATGTCCGAGCAGATCGTCTCCTCGGTCGACCGTGCCAAGGCCCGCCTGGAGTCCAACCGCACGCGCGAGGACGGCGTCACCTCGTAAAGGGAACGTAAGCTCCGTCACACCCCGCACCTTTTTTCCGTCGAACCCCAGCGCGGGAGCATCCGCTCCTGTACTGGGGTTTTTCGTGTTCCCAGGCGGAGTTGGGGATTCCGGGGCGGCCATCGGGGGTGCGGGGCGCTTTCCCGTACCAAAGAAGACCTTTGAGGTTCTCAAAGTTCAAGTGTTAACGTGTTCGACATGAAGACTGATGTGCGCCTGCGATCTGCCACGAGCGTCCCGCTCGTGGAGCGCCTTCATGTCGACCTCTGCCGCTGTATGTCCGCGGTCTGTTGCCGCAACGTCTGATACCGGCACCATGCAGCGGCGCCGCCCCCGACGCGGGCGCCGCACCCCCGTCCCCCGCACTGAGTCCCCGTGCGTCCCGATGCGTCACATCTGGAGTGTGTCCGTGTCCGCGAACCCCGCGTCCACCGCCGAGAAGCCCGCGGGCTCCGGCTTCCGCATACCGAAGGTCCCGTTCTGGGCCCAGATCGTCGCCGGTCTGGTGCTCGGCGTCCTGCTCGGCTGGCTCGCCCGTAGCCAGGACATCGACTGGCTGTACACCACGCTCGACAAGGTCGGCCACATCTTCGTCCAGCTGCTGAAGCTGGCCGTCGCGCCCCTCGTCTTCTTCGCGATCCTGGTGTCGATCACCAACCTGCGCAAGGTCAACAACGCCGCCCGGCTGGCCACCCGCACCCTGCTCTGGTTCATGATCACCTCGCTGATCGCGGTGGCCATCGGCCTCACGATCGGCCTGATCACCAACCCGGGCTCCGGCACCGGCCTCACTCCGAAGGACGGCAAGCTCCCCGAGCATGCCGGCTCCTGGCTCGACTTCCTGACCGGCATCATCCCGGACAACGTCGTCACGCCGTTCGCCGAGCTGAACGTCCTGCAGATCGTCTTCATGGCCGCCGTCGCCGGTATCGCCGCCCTCAAGCTCGGCGAGAAGGCGCAGCCGATCCTCACCCTCAGCGAAGCCGCCCTGGAACTCCTCCAGAAGGCCCTGTGGTGGGTCATCCGCCTCGCCCCGCTCGGCACCGTCGGCCTCATCGGCTACGCCATCGCCGACTACGGCTGGGACCTGATCGGCAAGTACGCGACGTTCACCGCCGACGTCTACATCGGCTGCGCGCTGGTGCTGTTCGTCGTCTACCCCGTGCTGCTCGCCACCGTCGCCAAGCTGAGCCCGGTCCAGTTCTTCAAGGGCGCCTGGCCCGCGATCCAGCTGGCGTTCGTCTCGCGCTCCTCGGTCGGCACCATGCCGGTCACCCAGAAGGTCACCGAGCGCCTGGGCGTCCCGAAGGAGTACGCCTCCTTCTCCGTCCCGTTCGGCGCCACCACCAAGATGGACGGCTGCGCCGCGATCTACCCGGCGCTCGCCGCGATCTTCATCGCGCAGATCTTCGACGTGCAGCTGGGTGTCGGTGACTACATCCTGATCGCGTTCGTCTCGGTCATCGGTTCGGCGGCCACCGCCGGTCTGACCGGCGCCACGGTCATGCTGACGCTGACCCTGTCGACCCTGGGCCTCCCGCTGGAGGGCGTCGGCCTGCTGATGGCCATCGACCCGATCCTGGACATGATGCGCACCGCCACCAACGTGGCCGGCCAGGCGCTCGTCCCGGTGATCGTCTCCGCCCGCGAGAAGATCCTCGACCACGACGCGTACAACTCGGCCTCCGCCTCCCCGGTGGACGAGGACGAGGAGATCCGCGACACGGAGCCGGAGCGCGTTCCGGTCGCCGTCTGATCCCGCCCGGCATCACCCGAGGGCCCCTTCTCCCGCGCGGAGGAGGGGCCCTCGGGCGTGCTCAGGCGCCGTGCCCGCCGCGAGGAAGAACGGGACCGCTAGATAGAGCCGCCCGGTACGGGCGCGGGTGCGCTGCTCGTCGGCCCACGCCTCGATCCGGGCGGCGGGCTCCCCGCGCACGTCCTGCGCCACTGGGAGTCCGTCGGGCTGCTGGACCCGGCCCGGGACACGGCCGGGCGGCGCCGGTACGGGGCGCGCGATCTGGAACGGGTGGCGACGGTCGTCCAGGCCAAGCGGGCGGGGCTGGCGCTCGACACGATCCGGCTGCTGGTCTCCGTGTCCGAGCCGGACCGGCGGCGGGCGGTGCTCGGCGCGGAGGCGGAGCGGCTGCGGGCCGTCATCGACGCCGCGCGGGCCTCGCTGGAACTGGTCGAGTGCGCCCTGAGCTGCGGCCACGAGGACATCACCCGCTGCCCGCACTACCGGGCGGTGATCGCGGCGGGCGGCTGAGCGGGACGAGCGCGCGTACCCTTACCCGGGAGTAGTGCGGCGGGGGCGGGAGGAGTCGACGTGGGTGCTGTGCGGAACAAGCGGATGCCGCGCGCCGTGCGCGAGCAGCAGATGATGGACGCCGCGGTGCAGACGTTCGGGCAGCGGGGATACCGGGCCGCCTCGATGGACGAGATCGCCGAGCTGGCCGGGGTGTCGAAGCCCCTGGTCTATCTGTACCTGAATTCAAAGGACGAGCTGTTCACCGCGTGCATCCGGCGCGAGGCGCGGGCCCTGCTGGCCGCCGTGCAGGGGGGCGTGGAGCCCGGACTCCCGGCCGACCGGCAACTCTGGGAGGGGCTGCGGGCGTTCTTCACGCACACCGCGGAGAACCCGGACGGCTGGGCGGTGCTGTACCGGCAGGCGCGGACGCACGGGGAGCCGTTCGCGACCGAGGTCAACGCGATGCGCGAGGAGATCGTCGCGTTCGTGACCGGTCTGATCGGCGCCGCCGCCCGCGAGGCGCACCACGACCCGGCGCTCCCGGACCGGGACGTGGCGGGCCTCGCGCAGGCCCTGGTGGGGGCGGCGGAGGCGCTGGCGGGCTGGGCCAACGAGACCCCGGGCGTCTCGGCCCGGGAGGCGGCGGCCACGATGATGAACTTCTCCTGGGCGGGCCTGGAGAACCTGATGAACGGCCGCCCGTGGCAGGTGCCTAGCCCGTAGTCCCGGTCAGGTGCAGCCGCTCGCCGTGCTCGCCGCCGCGCAGTTCGAAGGCGGCGCCGTCGGTGGCGTACGTGACCGTGCCGGGCAGCAGGACCGGGGCACGGAAGTCGGCCCGTACGGTGCGCAGGGTGGCCGGGTCGGGGATCTCGGCCAGGCAGCGGGCGACGGTCCACATGCCGTGGGCGATGGCCCGGGGGAAGCCGAAGAGGCGGGCGGTCAGCGGGTGGAGGTGGATCGGGTTGCGGTCGCCGGAGGCCGCCGCGTACCGCCGTCCGAGGTTGCCGGGAAGCCGCCACTCGGCGACGGTCGGGAGCGGCGCGGAGGGCTTTCCCGGTGCCGGTGCCTCCGTACGCGTCGCGTGCCGGGACAGATAGCCGCTGCGGGACTCCCACACCAGCTCGCCCGCGAGGCGCGCCTCGGTCACCACGGTGACCTCGGTGCCGCGCCGGTGCAGGCTCAACTCCTGCGCGTACACCGTGAGTTCGAGCGAGTCCTCCGGCCGGAGGGTGCGGTGGGCGGTGATCTCGATCCAGGTGTGGACGAGGCCGGTGACCGGGAGCGGGAAGTCGCGGCGCGTCATCAGCCGCATGGCCAGCGGGAACGCCAGGACGTGCGGGTACGTCACCGGTAGCGGCCCGGTCGCCGGGAAGCCGCAGATCGTGCGGTACGCGGCCAGGCGTCCCGGTGCCGCGGGTGCGGCGGGCAGGCGGAGCCGGCCGGCGGGGAGGGTGGCGCCGGGGCGTCCGGCGCGCTTGAAGGGCGAGGTGACGGCACCCCGGGCCAGCGAGAGGGCCAGGCTCATCGGGTCACGCTCCCAGCAGGCTCTGGCCGCAGACCCGGACGACCTGGCCGTTGACGGCGGTGGACGCGGGCTGGGCGAACCAGGCGGTGGTCTCGGCGACGTCGACCGGGAGACCGCCCTGCGCAAGGGAGTTCATCCGGCGGCCCGCCTCGCGGATGAACAGCGGGACGGCGGCGGTCATCTTCGTCTCGATGAAGCCGGGGGCGACCGCGTTCACCGTGACGCCGTGGTCGGCGGCGGCGCGCGGGGCCAGGGAGCGGACGAGGCCGATGATGCCGGCCTTGCTGGCCGCGTAGTTGGTCTGGCCGTTGTTGCCGGCGATGCCCGCGATGGAGGCGGTGGCGACGATCCGGCCGCCCCGGTTGACGGTGCCCGCCTTCAGCAGCGCGTCGGTGGTGCGCAGGACGCTGTCCAGGTTGACCTCGATGACCTGGGCCCAGCGGTCCGCGGCCATGTTGGCGAGGCGCCGGTCGCGGGTGATACCGGCGTTGTGGACGAGGACGTCGAGCCCGTCGGGCGCGGCGGCGGCGATGCGTTCGGCGGCGTCCTCGGCGGTGATGTCGAGGGGGAGCGCGGTAGCGCCGAGCCGGTCGGCGGTGCGGACCAGGTCCTCCTGGGCCCGGGGCACGTCCAGGCAGATGACCCGGGCGCCGTCGCGGGCCAGGACCGAGGCGACGGAGGCGCCGATGCCCCGGGCGGCGCCGGTGACCAGGGCGGTCCGCCCGGCCAGCGGGGCGGCCCAGTCGCGGACCTGGCCGGGGGCGGCGTCGGTGACCTCGACGACCTGGCCGCTGACGTACGCGGACCGGGGCGAGAGCAGGAAGCGCAGGGTGGACTCGGCGGAGGCGACGGCGGCCGGGGCGATGCGGACCAGCTGCACGGTGGCGCCCTTGCCGATCTCCTTGCCGAGCGAGCGCGTGAAGCCCTCCAGGGCCTGCTGGGCGGCGGCCTGGTGGTGATCCTCCGGTGAGGGCCGCACCCCGAGGACGACGACCCGGCCGCCGGGGGCCAGCGAGCGGACGACCGGGTGGAGGGCCGCGTGTACGGCGCCCAGCCCGGCGGCGGTGTCCACGGCGGTCGCGTCGAGCACGAGCGCGGCGGGCCGGTCCGCGCGGGCGGTGACCTCCAGGCCGGTGGCGGTGAGGATTGCGGCCAGCTCCTCGGTGATCGCGGAATCCCCTGCGGTGAGGTGGAGGACGGGGCCGGTGAGCGTCGGCGTCTCCAGGCTCCAGCGGCGCAGCCGGGCGGGCTGCGGGAGACCGAGTTTCCGGGTGAGGAACTTGCCGGGTGCCGTGCCGGTCAGGTGCAGATAGCGGTCGGCCATTGTCCAGACTCCCTGCTCGGTCGTAGATTTACTCCGGAGTAAGGTTACTCAAGAGTCAGGAGCTGGTCGAGATGAGTTGGTCGAGTTGATTCCCCTCGCACTCCCGCAGCCCCGCCGGGTCGCGGTCATCGGCGGCAGCCGCATCCCGTTTGCCCGGTCCGACGGGCCCTACGCCCAGGTCTCCAACCAGCAGATGCTGACCGCCGCGCTCGACGGCCTGGTCGAGCGGTTCGGGCTCCAGGGGGAGCGCGTCGGCGAGTTCGCGGCGGGCGCGGTCCTCAAGCACAGCCGCGACTTCAACCTGGCCCGCGAGACGGTGCTCGGCTCGCGGCTCGACCCGCGCACCCCCGCGTACGACGTCCAGCAGGCGTGCGGCACGGGCCTCCAGGCGGTGATCGCCGCCGCGAACAAGATCATGCTGGGGGCGGTCGACTCGGCCGTCGCGGGCGGTACGGACACCACCAGCGACGCCCCGCTCGGCGTCAACGACGAACTGCGCCGGCTGCTGCTCTCCGTCCGGCGCGCCACGTCGGCGGGCGCCCGCGCGAAGGCCCTCACGGGCGTACGGCCCCGGCACCTCGTCCCGGACATCCCGCGCAACGCCGAACCCCGCACCGGCCTCTCGATGGGCGACCACGCGGCGCTCACCGCCCGGCAGTGGGACATCGGCCGCGCCGAGCAGGACCTCCTGGCCGCCACCAGCCACCAGCGGCTCGCCGCCGCGTACGAACGGGGCTTCCTGGACGACCTCGTCGTCCCGTACCAGGGCCTGGAGCGGGACCAGAACCTGCGCCCCGGCTCCACGGTGGAGAAACTCGCCACGCTGAAGCCGGTGTTCGGCACGGACCACCCCGACGCGACGATGACCGCGGGCAATTCGACGCCGCTCACGGACGGCGCCGCGACCGTGCTCCTGGCGAGCGAGGAGTGGGCCGAGGCGCACGGCCTCGAACCGCAGGCGTACCTCTCGCTGTACGAGACCGCCGCGGTGGACTACGTGAAGGGCGAGGACGGGCTGCTGATGGCGCCCGCGTACGCCGTGCCGAGGCTGCTGGAGCGGGCCGGGCTCGGGATCGAGGACTTCGACCTCTTCGAGATCCACGAGGCGTTCGCCTCCCAGGTCCTGGCCACGCTGGCCGCCTGGGAGAAGCAGGGGCTCGCGCCCGTCGACCGGGACCGGCTGAACGTCGCGGGCTCCTCGCTCGCCACCGGCCACCCCTTCGCCGCGACGGGCGCCCGCATCGTCGCGACCCTGGCGGGGCTCCTCGCGGAACGGGACGCCCCGGGCCGCGGGCTGATCTCGATCTGTGCGGCGGGCGGCCAGGGAGTCACGGCGATCCTCGAACGCGCTTGAGCGGGGCGCGGGCGCGGGCGCGGCGGGGCCGCGCGGGAGCGGTCCGTCCTCGCGCCGGCGTCCGCCGCGCCCCGCGTGGGAGGGGCCCGTCCTCCGGCCGGCGTCCGCCGCGCCCCGCCCGGGACAGGCCCGTTTTCCGGGCGGCGCCCGCCGCCCCCCCCGTACGACAGCAGTGAACCCGCCCGTCCCCCTTGCCAGAGGAGCCGCACGTGTCCACGCCACCCGCCCCTTCCCCCGCCGTCCCCGCCCTGGTCGAGCCGACGCTTGAACGGGATGCCCACGGGACCGTCCGGCAGGTCTCCGTACCGGCGTTCGCGCCGCCCGTCCGGCGCGGATCGCTCGCCGAGATTCCGTTCGACAACGCGCGCGAGGCGCCCGGCGACGCCGTGCTCAGCCGGAAGCAGCCGGACGGGAGCTGGCAGGACGTGTCGGCGGCCGAGTTCGCCGCCGAGGTGCTGGCCGTCGCCAAGGGCCTGATCGCGGAGGGGCTGCGGGCCGGTGAGCGGATCGCGATCATGGCGCGTACGACGTACGAGTGGACGCTGCTCGACTTCGCTGCCTGGGCGGCCGGCCTGATCACCGTGCCCGTCTACCCGACCTCGTCCGCCTTCCAGGCCCGCTGGATCCTCCAGGACTCCGGGGCCGTGGCCTGCGCGGTCGAGACGGCCGACCAGGGCCGGATCATCAGCCAGGAACGCAAGCAGCTCCCCGGGCTCGCCCACCTCTGGCAGTTCGACACCGGCGCGCTCGGCCGGCTGAAGAAGCTCGGGCAGCACCTTCCGGACGACGTCGTCGCCCAGCGCCGCGCGACCCTGGAGCCGGAGACCCCGGCGACCCTGATCTACACCTCCGGGACCACGGGCCGCCCGAAGGGGTGCGTGCTGACCCACGGCAACTTCTTCGCCGAGGTCGACAACGCCATCGAATTGCTGCACCCGGTCTTCAAGTCGGTGAGCAAGTACCCCGCTTCGACCCTGCTGTTCCTGCCGCTGTCGCACGTCTTCGGCCGGATGGTCGCGATCGGCTGTCTGCGCGCCCGGGTCCGCCTCGGCCACGCGCCGTCGATCCGGACGGAGGACCTGCTCGCCGATCTGGCCGGTTTCAAGCCGTCGTTCCTGCTGGCGATCCCGTACGTCCTGGAGAAGGTCTACAACACGGGCCGGGCCACCGCCGAGAAGATGGGCCGCGCCTCCTCCTTCGACCGGGCGGCGCGGATCGCCCAGCGGTACGGTCAGGCCGTGGAGGCCGCCGAACACGGCACGGGCCCGGGGCCCGGCCTCGGGCTGCGCGCCGCGCGGGCGCTGTACGACCCGCTGGTCTACCGCCGCATCCGGGCGGCGCTCGGCGGGCACGTCCGGTACGCGATCTGCGGCGGCTCCCCGCTGGGGCGGCGGCTCGCGGCGTTCTACGCGGGCGCCGGCATCGAGATCTTCGAGGGCTACGGCCTGACCGAGACGACCGCCGCCGCCACGGTCACCCCGCCGCTCAGGCCCCGCCTGGGCACGGTCGGCTGGCCGATGCCCGGCACCGCCGTACGCATAGCCGACGACGGGGAGGTGCTGCTCAGCGGCGGCCAGGTGTTCCAGGGGTACTGGGACGCGGAGCGCGGCGTGCCCGTGCCGGCCGGCGGCTGGTTCGCCACCGGGGACCTGGGCGCGCTCGACGAGGACGGCTACCTCACGATCACCGGCCGCAAGAAGGACATCATCATCACGTCGGGCGGCAAGAACGTCACCCCGGCCCCGCTGGAGGACTGGTTGCGCGCCCACCCGCTGGTCAGCCAGTGCATGGTCGTCGGCGACAACCGCTCCTTCATCACGGCCCTGATCACGCTGGAGGCGGACGGGCTCGCGCACTGGTGCCGGATGCGCAAGAAGCAGGACGTCCCGATGCGCGAACTCGTCCACGACGAGGAGCTGCACTCCGCGCTCCAGCGCGCCGTGGACGAGGCCAACCGCCTGGTCTCCCGCGCGGAGTCGATCCGCAAGTTCACCGTGCTCCCGGTGGACTTCACGGAGGAGGCCGGCCACCTGACCCCGTCCCTGAAGCTGAAGCGGGACGCGATCGCGCGGGACTTCGCGGGGGAGATCGAGGCGCTGTACCGGAAGTAGCGCGGCGGAGGCGTCCGGGGGAGCCTCAGCAGTCGTCCAGCGGCTGCCTTGCCGTGTGACTGCTGCGGCACCCCGCGCGTTCCGGTGGCCCGAACCGGTCAGCCATCTGCCGCCTGTTCGGTGAGTGCACGTGAAATCGTTTCGGCGTCGACCGTGCCGGCCAGGATGCGGATCGTCTCCCCCTCGCGAGACCGGTAGGAGAGCAGAGAATTCCCGGCGCGCCAGCTGGGCTCGGACTCCACGGTGCCACCGGCAGGGAGTTCGATGAGCCGCGCGGACCGCCTGCCGAAAAGTACCGTGCCGCCGGAGATGTGAAGCTTCCCGTAGACGAACGCCTTTCGCCCGTTCTCTGCGGGCCACGATATGCGGCAGGGGATGGCTGCCGCTCCCGCGTGCGCGACATCGGTGGCGCGCTTCCGGGCCCTGCGCTGCGTCAGGGCGACGACAGCCTTCACGGTTCCGGCGGCCACGGCGACTCCGACGGCAAGCTCAATGAGAGAACCCGCGTTCCTGAATTTCCTTTCAGGTCATCAAGACAGCTCGTTGACCCGGACCGTCAGGGTCCGGGGTCCGGGGCCTTCGTGTGGAGGATGGCCCGGGCCTGGTCGGCGGCTCGGGCTATTGATTCGGAGACGAAGTCCAGGTAGCGGGCCATGTTCTCCAGGCGGGTGCCCGCCGCCGTGTCCGCGCCCAGGACGGGGACGCCCTTGCGGGCGGTCTCGGCGAGCTGCGCCGTGGAGTGGGCGCTCGCCATCATCGAGTCGTGCATGAGGTCGTTGTCGACGACATAGCGTTCGCGGCGTCCCTCGCGTTCGCGGCGGACCATGCTCTGGGTCTCCAGGAACGCGACCGCCTTGGACACGGAGGCCGGGCTGACCTTCAGATGCGCGGCGAGTTCGCCGGCGGTCAGGCTGCCGGTGTCGCTGAGGGTCAGGGCCGCGAGAACCCTCGACATCATCGGGGGTGCGCCCGAGGCCGTCATGGCCGTCGTGAACATCTCCTCGTACGCGCGCACCGCCTCGGCGTCCCGGCCGTGGGGCTGCGGGTCCGGGCGCGCGTCGCGGGGCGCGGGGCTCTTGCGGCGGTGGGCGCGTTGCTCGGCGGTGCGGTGGGCGACGTCGGCGCGATAGCCGGTGGGGCCGCCGTTGCGCGTCACCTCGCGGGTGATGGTCGAGGTGGGGCGGTCCAGCTGCCTCGCGATCTCGGCGTAGGCCAGGCCGTCGGCCAGACCCCGGGCGATCTGGCGGCGTTCCTGCTGGGTGAGCCTGCCTCCCGGCATCGCGTACTCCTTCGTGGCGCGGGTGCGGCCGTGCGGTGGCCGGTGCGCCGACTATAGCGTTCGCCAGCAAGTCATTGCAACGAAACGCGGAGCGTGCGTTGCGTTATCCCGGAGCTCATTGCTCCAACTTCTCTGTTTTGACGTGCGATTACGCGAATCTGATGCAACAAGTGTGTTGCCTGGTTCGTGAATGCAACGTAGCGTTTCACTCATCGGAAAGCGCGAGCCACCCCGGTTCGCACCACCCCTGAAGGAGCACACCATGCCGAAGTTCGACACCCCCGCCGTCGTCACCGCCCGCGTCGACATCGCCGCCGGTCTCATCCGCTTCATCGCCGCCGACCGCGCCGACACCGTGGTCGAGGTCCTGCCCGCCGACCCCTCCAAGAGCCGCGACAGCAAGGCCGCCGAGCGCGTGGAGGTCGCCTACGCCGACGGCGTCCTGGACATCCGGGCCCCCAAGGAGGGGCGCAACCGGCTCCTCGGTGACTCCGGGTCCGTCGAGATCACCGTCCAGCTGCCCGCCGGCTCCCACGTCGACGCGAAGGCGGGCGCCGCGGAATTCCGGGGCGTCGGACGCCTCGGGGACGTCGTGTTCGAGGGCGGCCACCGCTCGGTCAAGGTGGACGAGGCCGCGAGCGCCAGGCTCTCCGCGCACGACGGTCCCGTCGTCGTCCGCCGCCTCACCGGCCCCGGCGAGCTCAGCACCCAGCGCGGCGACGTGACGGTCGACGAGGCCACCCGCGGCGAGCTCACCCTCAGCACCCAGCTCGGCGACATCACCGTCGTCGCGGCGCGCGGTGTCCCGGCCGTGCTCGACGCGGGCACCGTCCTCGGCCGCATCGACAACGCCCTCGTGAACGACGGCGCCCCCGCCCTGACCATCCGGGCGACCACCACCAAGGGCGACATCACCGCCCGCAGCCTCTGATCGCTTCCCCCCACCCCGTACAGCAGAAGGAGCCACCCCCATGACGAACCCGGCCATCGCGGCGAACGGACTGCGCAAGGCGTACGGCGAGAAGACCGTGCTCGACGGGATCGACTTCAGCATCCCGGCCGGAACGGTGTTCGCACTGCTCGGCCCGAACGGCGCCGGCAAGACGACCGCCGTCAAGATCCTCTCCACCCTCATCCCACCCGGCGAAGGGTCCGGCGCGATCAGCGTCGGAGGCCACGACCTGGCCACCGACGCGCAGGCGGTGCGCGCCGCTATCGGCGTCACCGGGCAGTTCTCCGCCGTCGACGGGCTGATCACCGGCGAGGAGAACCTGCTCCTGATGGCGGACCTGCACCACCTGTCCAAGGCCGAGGGCCGGCGGGTCACCGCCGAGCTCCTGGAGCGCTTCGACCTCACGGAGGCGGCGAAGAAGCCCGCGTCCACCTACTCCGGCGGCATGAAGCGCCGCCTCGACATCGCGATGACCCTCGTCGGGAGCCCGCGCGTCATCTTCCTGGACGAGCCGACCACCGGGCTCGACCCGCGCAGCCGGCACGGCATGTGGCAGATGATCCGCGGCCTGGTCGGCGACGGGGTGACCGTCTTCCTCACCACCCAGTACCTCGAAGAGGCCGACGAACTCGCCGACCGCATCGCCGTCCTGCACAACGGGAAGCTGGTGGCCGAGGGCAGCGCCGAGGAGCTGAAGCGGATCGTGCCCGGCGGACACGTCCGGCTGCGGTTCAGCGACCCCGCCGCCTACCGGGACGCGGCGGCCCACCTCGGCGGCGACGCCGTCCGCGACGACGCCGCGCTGGCCCTGCAGCTCCCCAGCGACGGTACCCAGAGCATCCTGCGCTCCATCCTCGACCGGCTGGACGCCGCCGGGATCGAGGCGGACGAGCTCACCGTCCACACCCCCGACCTGGACGACGTCTTCTTCGCGCTGACCGAAACCGAAGCCGGCACCGACGCCGTCATCCCCGCCCCGACCAAGGAGTCCGTCCGATGAGCACCTTCTCCCTCGCCGTGCGCGACTCGTCCACGATGCTCCGCCGCAACCTCCTGCACGCCAGGCGCTACCCCTCGCTCACCCTCAACCTGCTGCTCACTCCGGTGATGATGCTGCTGCTCTTCGTCTACATCTTCGGTGACACCATGAGCGGCGGCGCGGGCCGCGACGCGTACATCGCGTACATCGTGCCCGGCATCCTGCTCATGACGATCGGCTCGACCACCGTCGGCACCGCCGTCTCGGTCTCCATGGACATGAGCGAGGGCATCATCGCCCGCTTCCGCACCATGGCCATCCACCGGGGCTCGATCCTCTTCGGCCATGTGGTGGGCAGCCTTCTGCGGACGCTGATGAGTGTGGTCGTCGTCGGGGCGGTCGGGGTGGCCATGGGCTTCCGCTCCACCGACGCCACCGTCCTGGAGTGGCTCGGCGCCCTCGGCCTGCTCGCCCTCTTCACCCTGGCCTTCACCTGGATCGCCGTGGGCATGGGCCTGGGCAGCCCCAACGCGGAGGCCGCCAGCAACAACGCCACCCCGCTGATCCTGCTGCCGCTGATCTCCAGCGCGTTCGTCCCGCTGGACTCGATGCCCGGCTGGTTCCAGCCGATCGCCGAGTACCAGCCCTTCACCCCGGCGATCGAGACCCTGCGCGGACTGCTGCTCGGTACGGAGATCGGCAACAGCGGCTGGATCGCGATCGGCTGGTGCCTGGGCCTCACGGTCCTCGGCTACTACTGGTCCCGGTCGCAGTTCGACCGCGAAGCGAAGTAGGGCGTGGCCGGCGGAGACCGCCGGTACCGCCTCAGGGCGGCGCACACCGACAGGACGTCGGCTGTGCGCCGCCCTCTTCGTGCGCGGGCGCACGTCTGTCGATATCAAGCATCTTGACATCAAGAGAATGTCCGGGCAGGCTTCGCGGGTCGATGGATCTCTTGATGTCGAGATACTTGGGGGTACGGCGTGGGGCGGGTCCGGAAACAGGCGGGGTTGCTGGCCCAGTTGCGGAATCCGCCGGGCGGCAGGGATGCCCGGATCATGCTCCGGGCCCTGGCCGTCGACCGCACCGGCACCGGGCTGTGGGCGGCCTCCTCGGTCCTCTATCTCACCTTCGTCACCCACCTCAGCGCCCAGCAGATCGGCGTCCTCCTCGGCACGGCGGGCGTCGCCGGGATCGCGGGCTCACCCCTCGCCGGACGACTCGCGAGCCGCTTTCCGGTGCGCCCGCTGCTGATCGGCTGCCACCTGCTGCGCCTCGTCACGCTGACGCTGGTGCTGGTCTGTACGCGGTTCGACGCGCTGCTCGTCGTGGTCGCCGTGACCTATCTGGGGGACAGGGCGGCCAAGACCCTGGAGATGCTGTTCGCCACGCGCGCGGCGGGCGAACGCCGGGCCGCCTACCAGGCGTTGTCCCGCAGCGCCGCCAACGCGGGCTACGGGCTGGGCGCCGGGCTCGCCGCGATCGGCCTGGCGGCCGGCACGGCGGAGGCGTACCGTGCGCTGATCCTCGGCAACGCGCTCTCCTTCCTCGTCGCCGCCGCGCTGGTGTGGCGTACGGGTGAGCCGGGCGGGGTGGTCGCGCCGAAGCGCCCCGAGGCGCCCCTTCCGGGCACCAAGAGCCCCTGGCGGGACCGCGGTTACCTCCGCTTCGTCCTCCTCGACATCCCGATGAATCTGGACGACTCGGTGCTCGGCGTCGGCCTCCCGCTCTGGCTCGTCGACCGCACCTCCGCCCCGCACGCCCTCGTCCCGGCCTTCCTGGTCATCAACACCGTGCTGGTCGTCCTGCTCCAACTGGCCGTCTCCCGACGGGCCGAGGGCCCGCGCAAGGCGGTGCGGGCGGTGCTGGTGTACGGCGTCCTGCTCTTCGTCACCTGCGCCCTGCCGGCCGTGTCCACCGGTTGCGGCACCTGGACGGCGGCCGGGATCCTGCTCGCGGCGGCCGTCCTGGTCACGATGGCCGAGCTGATGCGCTCGATCAGCTCCTGGGAACTGGCCGTCCTGCTCGCCCCGCCGGATGAACGGGCCGCCTACCTGGGCGTGGCCGGCATGTCCCAGTCCATCCAGAAGTCGGCGGGCCCACCGCTGCTCACGGGCGTGGTCATGGCCGCGGGGCCGGCGGGCTGGCTGGCCCTGGGGGTCGCGGTGGCGGGCGTGGCGGTGTGGCAAAGCCGCTGCTGCGAGCGGCGGTTGGGCGCGATGCAGGCGCCCGAGCCGGTGGCCGGGGCGGCCTGACCCCGGGCGCTCGCCCCGTCGCGGGCCCCTCCGGCGGACGGCCCGCGCCCCGGCTCTACGCTGTGCCGACGCGGCCGCCCCGGGAGCCGGAGCGGGACGCGATGAGGAGGGGACATATGCGAAGACACGTGCTGTGGGGCACGGTGGCCGCCGTGGCGGCCATGACGGTGCTCGGCACGACGGCGGCCAACGCCGAGGGGCGGGGCGACATCCGGATCACGAAGGGGGTGACGAACAACGGCAAGAGCGTGGTCGTGGGCGTCAGCGGACATGTGACCTTCCCGGTCAAGCTGACGATCAAGGACAACTCCGGCGTGAAGAGCCTGGGCAAGATCTGGGCGAACAGCTCCACGACGCACTGGGGCGCCCCGCCCGAGTGGGATGGAGCCACCTGCCGGAAGGTGAGTGCCACCACGTCGGAATGCACGGCGACGATGCGTTTCGTACCGGCGTACCTGCCCGGCTACAGCGAGGAGAACGCCAATGACGCGACCGGTCGTTGGTGCGCATACGGGAACGTGCAGGCCAACGACGGCGACTACTGGATCTTCGACTGCGTCGCCCCGTTCAACCTCAAACGCGCCTCGACCCTGACCACCGCCGCGACCGGCCCGAGCCCGCTCTCCGGCGGCAAGCAGGTCAAGGTCACCGGCACGCTGAGCCGGGCCGACTGGGAGGCGCTGAAGTACCGGGGGTACGCCGGTCAGAGCGTCCAGCTCCAGTTCCGGAAGGCGGGCGCGAGCGCGTACAGGACCGTGAAGACGGTCGAGTCGAACAGCTCGGGCCGTCTCTCCGCGACCGTGACCGCGAGCGGTTCGGGCAGCTGGCGCTGGTTCTACCCCGGCACGTCCAGCACCGCGCAGATCGCCTCGGCCGGTGCCATGGTGACGCTGGGCCCGGCGACGATGCGCGCTCCGTACACCATGCACGCGGTCGCTCGGGGCTGACGCTCAGCCCGCGCGCCAGTAACCCAGGGCGTGCACGCGTTCCTTGGGGACGGCCAGGTCCCTGCGCACGTACGCCGACAGGGCCCTGGTCGTCGCCGTGTCGCAGGCGATCCGGACGTACGCGCCCGAGGCGTCCTCGCCGAGCACGCCCGGCAGCCCGGACTTCACCGCGTCGATGAGCGCCCCGCCCCGGCCGTGGCGGGCGGCGAGCGCCCAGTCCGTGGCCGGGCCCTCGTGCAGCGCGAACTCCAGCGTGAACGTGCCGGCTTCCGGGTCCGGGTCGACCAGGGTGTACGCGCGCTGGTGCGGTTTGCCGGCCCGGTTGAACCAGAGCCTGACCCACATCGTCGGAGACGCCCCTCCGTGCCCCCGACCGCATACGTTTGGGGGCGTCACGGGACAACCACGGAGGTGCCTTCGTATGCGGATCGCCACCACGATCTTCCTCACCGACGAGACGATCACCCCGGTGCGGCTGGCGCACCAGCTCGAACAGCGCGGGTTCGCCGGGCTCTACCTGCCCGAGCACACCCACATCCCGGTGAGCAGGGACACCCCCTACCCGGCGGGCGGTGAGCTGCCTCGCGAGTACGGACGCACCCTGGACCCCTTCGTCGCGCTCGCCCAGGCCGCGGCCGTCACCGAGCGGCTGGCCCTGGGCACGGGCATCACCCTGATCGCCCAGCACGACCCCATCGACCTGGCCAAGCGGATCGCCACCCTGGACCACCTCTCCGGCGGCCGCTTCACCCTGGGCCTCGGCTACGGCTGGAACGTCGAGGAGGCCGCCGACCACGGCGTCGAGTGGTCGACCCGCCGCCGCCTCGGCCGCGAGCGGCTTGCGCTGATGCGGGCGCTGTGGGCTGCGGAACCCACGGCGTACGAGGGGGAGTTCGGCTCCGTACGCGCCAGCGAGGCCCACCCGAAGCCGCACCGGCCGCAGGGCCCCCGCACCCTGATCGGCGGCGCGGCCGGCCCCAAGCTGTTCGACCGGATCGCGGCGTCGGCCGACGGCTGGCTCCCCATCGGCGGCGGGGGCCTCACGGAGTCCCTGCCCCGTCTCCGTACCGCCTGGGAGGCGGCCGGCCGCGACCCGGAGGACCTCCACGTCGTCCCGTACGCGGTCCTCCCGTCCCCCGGCAAGCTGACCCGCTTCGCGGACCTGGGCATCGAGGAGGTCGTCCTCCAGCTTCCCCCGGCCCCGGAACCGGAGGTGCTGCGGACGCTGGACGCGTACGCGGCGTACCTGTAGGACCTGCTGCTCCGACCCACGAGAGGGACCCGTGGACACCACGTACGACGAACGGCTCGCCGCGTTCAGCCGTGAGCGGCTGGACGGCCGCCCGGTGCCGGACGATCTGCGCGTGCTGCTGCTCGCGCACTGGGAGGGGCGTGACGACTTCACCCACCTGCTGGGGCTTGAGTTCTTCGAGGAGGGCGAGCTCCACCCGTTCCTGGACACCGGCTATCTGAGCGAGGCGGAGCTGGCCGACCCGGAGATGCAGGCCGTCAACGCCGGGGTCGCGCGGCTGACCGAGTACGTGAAGCTCGTCGCCAAGGGCGGCAAGGGGTGGGTCGGATACTGGGTCCATCCGGACGAACCGGCCGTCCGGCCGATCGAACTGGACACGGAGTTCACCCTCTGGCAGATGACCGGCTCCACCCTGGCGGAGGCCGTCGCCTTCGAACGGTCCGCCTACCTGGACGAGCCGGACGAGCGCGTGGCATACGGACAGCTGGCCGCCGAACTGGCCGCGCTGGGACTCCCGCTGGGCACGGCGGACTACGACGCGCTGGACGACAGCGACTACACCGTGGACCCGGAGAAGCTGATGGAGACCCTGATCGAGGCGGAGCGCGCCGCGCGCGGGCTGAGGTGAGGGGCGCGCGGGACGCCCGCGCTTTCGGAGTGCGGGAGGGGCTGACCCGGTCGGCTGTTCGAGCCCCGGTGGTAGCTTGGCAAGCCAGTTCTTGGCGGGTACATCGATGCTTGGGGGACCCATGAAGCAGTCCGTACGGAGTCGGATGGTGTCCGGAGCGGCGGCCGGGACGCTGGCCCTGTTCTTCGTCTCGGGCTGCTCGTTCAGCTTCGGCGGCGACCTGGTCGTCAAGAAGGAGGAGGTCGCCAAGCAGGTCTCCGCCGCTGTGGAGAAGCAGGCCGGGCGCGCGCCCGAGGACGTGACCTGCGAGGACGACCTCAAGGGGAAGGTCGGTGAGTCGGTGCGCTGCACGATCACCGACAGCGGCAGGAAGCTCGGTATGACGGCGACCGTGAAGTCCGTCGACGGCAAGAAGGTGAACATGGACTTCAAGGGGGACGGCAACACCGGAGCGGGCAGCGGCGCCTCCGCCGACCCCCAGCCCAGCGATTCGGCGCAGCCGTCCGACTCCGCGAGCGCGGACAGCGCCTCCGGCTCCGTGGACAAGGCCGAGGTCGCCCGCCAGGGCAAGGCCGCCCTCGCCGCCCAGGTGGGCAAGCAGCCCGACGCCTTCTCCTGCCCGGAGAACCTGCCCGCCAAGGCCGGCGCCACGGTGCGCTGCCAACTGGCCGACAGCGGAAAGCAGTACGGAGTGACGGTCACCGCGAAGTCGGTTGTCGGCGGCAAGGTGAACATGGACTTCAAGGTGGACGAGACCCCGGGCGGCTGAGGCGCCGGTCGGACGGCGAGCGCCCGGGTGGGGCTCGCCGTCCGGCTTCTCAGCCCTGGCGCGCGTACGTGACGAACGCGGACCAGGCCGTGGGCGCCACGTCGAAGTGGGGGCCGGGGATGTTCTTCGAGTCGCGGACGTGGATCGCGGACGCGCAGGTCGCGACCTCGATGCACTCGCCGCCCTCGCCGCTGCTGTAGCTGGACTTGCGCCAGTTATAGGCGACCTCGATGCAGTTGCCGCCTTCGCCGCCGCTGTGGCTGCTCTTGAACCAGTGGAGTTGCTCAGTGTTCATCGGTCTCCCAACATCTTTTCGAGGAGTGCCAGGGACTCCCTGGGGGAGAGAGCCTGCGCCCGCAGAATTCCATAGCGTTCGGTGAAGACTCGCACCTCAGCAGGGTCCGTGATCAGCCTTGCATACCCGTAAGTCTCGGTGTACGCGGCCTCCTGGCGCCCCTTCGGTGTGACCAGGGTGAACGAGGTGTCCAAGCTGGGGTGCTCTGTCCGGTCGGTCGTCACGACCTGGAGTTCGACATTGCGCATCCGTCCTACGGTCAACAGCCTCTGCAACTGGGCACGGTGAACCTGCTCCCCGCCAATCGGGCGCTGGAGGATGGACTCCTCCAAGAGGAAGCTGATCGTCGGCGCAGGCCAGCATTCGAAGAGTTGCTGTCGGGCCATACGGTCGGCCACGCGCTTCTCGATGGTCTGCTCGTCCAGCAGCGGTCGCCGTTGAGTGAAGACCGCGCGTGCGTACTCCTCCGTTTGGAGAAGGCCGGGGACCGCCTGAGTGCTGTAGATGTGCAGTGCGACAGCCTCCGCCTCCGTCCGTGCGTAGTCCCGGAACCATCCCGGATGCCGCGCACGCGACCGTGCCAGCGCCTCCCGCACCTCCTCCGCCGCTACCGACAGAAATCCCCCCGTGTCCAGGGCCCGGTCCGCCGAGGCCAGGAAGTCCACCTGTGGGGTGCGGACGCCCCGTTCGATCGCGGAGACCAAGTCCTCGCCGCAATGGACCAGCGAAGCCAGCTCCCTCTGGTTCATCCCCGCGCGTTCGCGCAGGAACTTCAACTGGCGGCCCAGCGCCCTGAAGAGGTGCGCCGTGCCGTCCGACTCGGCCGGGCGCTCCGGCCGTTCCTCACGTTGCGTGTTCGTCATCTGCCCCGTACCGCCTCTGTCCGTCCGGTCACGGCCGACGCCCCGTACAGCCGGTCGGGCAGGCCCGTACAGCTAGCTGGAGTCGTGTGGTCACTCCTGGTCAGCGTATGAGCAGGCGGACACGCTGGGTCACATGAACGCCGAAATCACCCGTGCGGGTACCGACTTCGTCCAGCGCTTCAGCGCGACCCGGCGGGGCGCCCGCCTCGCCCGACGCCTCGCCGTGCAGCAACTCGACGCCTGGGGCGTGCCGTACGGGTGCGAGCTGTCCGACGACGTCGCGGTGGTCGTGGCCGAGCTGGCCGCCAACGCGGTGCTGCACGGCCACGTCACCGGCCGGGACTTCGAGCTGCGCGTGCTCCCCGAGGCGGACGGCATCCGCGTCGAGGTGTCGGACGCGCGCGGCGAGCGGCGCCCGGAGCTGCGCGCGGGCGGGCCCGTTGCCGAGAGCGGGCACGGGCTGCGGCTGGTCGAGGCGCTGGCGGCGGAGTGGGGCGTCGCCGAGCGCGTCGTCGGCAAGACGGTGTGGGCGCGGGTGGCGCCTAGGCCCAGGCGTCAAGGAGGTCCTGGGGTGTGAGAGCGGGGACACCGGCTGTGCAGCCGCTGCGGGTGACGGCGAGCAAGGGGGTGGTCTCGTCGGCGCCTGGAAGCTGGGAGCGGTGGGTGACGAGGCGGCCGAGGTCGCGGTGGTCGAAGGGCTTCTTCTCCAGCCACTTGACCGAACCCACGAGGGTGATCTTCTTGGCGATGGGGGCGCGGTCGGCGCCGACGATGTCGATCTCCGGGTCGTTGGTACGGGTCCAGTAGCCACCGATCGCATCGGTGCCCGCGGGCAGTTGCCCGTCATCGGAGCCGATTCGCCACAGGGCTTCACGGATGACGGGCTCGATGGCCCTGCCCCGCCACGACGTCCAATTGGTGCGGATGGTGTCGAGAACGCGGTCGCCCCGGCCGCGTTCGATCGCGGGGATGCCTGGGCCGATGAAGGAGAGCCAGAAGCGCAGGTAGGGGTCATCGATGCGATAGCGGGTCTCCCGGCTGGGCTTGGTGGAGAGCGGGAGTTCTGCGGCAACCATGCCGCGAGAGGAGAGGAGCGCCAGCGAGCGGGAAACCGAGCTGGGGTTGAGACCCCCAGCGGCCCTGCCGATCAGGGTGAAGGTGCGCTCGCCGTGACCGATGGCACCCAGGACGGTGCGGGCCTGAGCCTCGACGGGAAACTCGGCAGCCAAAGACCTTTCGCCGCTGACCAGTAGCGCAGACGTCGGTCTGCGCAGGGCCAGTTCCAGGTATTCCCACAGCCCGGCACCCTGTGGCCACTCCTCAAGGATGAGCGGGAGGCCGCCGGACACCAGATAGGCGTCGAAGGCGTCGGCGGGCGACAGATCGAGCATCGAGGCGACCTCGGCGGGATTCAGCGGCGGTACGACCATTTCGGTTCCCCGCTGATGCTTGCATGCAAGATACATTCATCAATGCAAGTAACGGGTGGGAGCGGAGAGTGATCGGGTCCGCTGGGAAGACACCGAGGCGCCCCAGCGCGCCCCCTCACGCCCCCGTCAGCACCACCAGCTCCCGCGTGGCCCGGGTCATCGCCACGTACCGGTCCACCGCCCCGCCGACCCCCGTCCCGAAGGACTCCGGCTCGACCAGGACCACGAGGTCGAACTCCAGGCCCTTCGAGAGTGTGGGGGTCAGTGCGCGGACCCGGGGCGACGGCGGGCGGAAGGACGCAGGCGCGCCGATGACGCACGCCGTGCCCTCGGGGTGGGTCGTCAGCCAGGTGTCGAGGACGGCTGGGAGGTCCGTGACCGGGCCGTGCGCGACGGGGATACCGCTGCTCCTGATGGACACCGGGACGTTGGCGTTGGGCAGGGCGGCCCGGATCACCGGCTCCGCCGCCGTCATGATCTCCTCCGGCGTGCGGTAGTTGACGGTCAGCGCGGACAGCGTGATCCGGTCCAGGCCGACCCGTTCCAGCCGCTCCCGCCACGACTCCGTGAAGCCGCGCCGGGCCTGCGCGCGGTCGCCGACGATCGTGAAGCTGCGCGAGGGGCACCGCTGGATCAGCATCTGCCACTCCGCGTCGGCCAGTTCCTGCGCCTCGTCCACCACCACATGCGCGAACGGTCCCGCCAGCTCGTCCGGTTCGGCGGTGGACAGCGCGTCCGGGTCGAGCAGCGTGTCCTGGAGGTCCCGGCCGCGCAGCATCCCCACCGCGCCCTGGCTCTCGTCGATCTCCGCGTTCTCCAGGAGGCTGTCGATCGCCTCGGCCCGGCGGGCGCGCTCGGCGGCCGCCGTCGCCTCGTTGCGGCGTCGGCGGCGAGCCGCGTCCGGGTCGCCGAGCCGCTGCCGGGCCGCGTCCAGGACCGGCAGGTCGGAAACCGTCCACGCCTGGGGCGCGGCACGCTGGAGCAGGGCCACCTCATCGCGGGTGAGCCAGGGCGCGCACGTCCGCAGATAGGCCGGGACCGACCACAGGTCGCCGACCAGGTCCGCCGCGTCCAGCAGGGGCCACGCCCGGTCGAAGGCCGTCATCAGCTCCCGGTCGCGCAGCAGCGCCTGCCGCACCAGGTGCTCCGGGACCTCCTCGTCCTGCCGGTCCGCGTGCTTGTCGGCGAGGATGGTCAGGATCTCCTCCAGGACCGCGTCGCGCGCCTCGTTGTGCGGGACGCCCGGCGCCGACTCGAAGGCCACGGCCCACTCGGCGGCGGTCAGCCGGACGTCCGCCCAGGCCGTCGTCACGGTCAGGCCCTTCGACGGCGGCTCCTCGTAGAACGCGGCGGCCGCCTCGACCGCCCGCACCAGCTCCGCCGACGCCTTCAGCCGGGCGACCTCCGGATCGGCCTCGGGCACGGCCGCCGCGCCCTCCGGGACGAGGTCGCGCAGCGTGCACGTGCGCACCCCGTCCTCGCCGAGGCTCGGCAGCACATCGGCGACGTACCCCAGGTACGGCTGGTGCGGGCCGACGAAGAGGACGCCGCCGCGCCGCTGCCCGAGGCGCGGGTCCGCGTACAGGAGGTACGCGGCGCGGTGCAGGGCCACGACCGTCTTGCCGGTGCCCGGGCCGCCGTCCACGACGAGCGCCCCGCGCGAACCGGCGCGGACGATCGCGTCCTGGTCCGCCTGGATGGTGCCCAGCACGTCCCGCATCCGGGGCGACCGGTTGGAGCCCAGGCTCGCGATGAACGCCGACTGGTCGTCCAGCGCGGCGTGCCCGGCGAAGGCGTCCGGGGCGAACACCTCGTCCCAGTAGTCGCTGACCCGCCCGCCCGACCACCGGTAGCGGCGGCGGCTCGCGAGGCCCATCGGGTTGCCGTGCGTCGCCCCGAAGAACGGCTCGGCGGCCGGGGAGCGCCAGTCCGTCAGCAGCCGGCGGCCCTCGCGGTCGGTGAGGCCGAGCCGTCCCACGTACACCGGCTCGGAGCCGTCCGCGCCGGCCATGTGGCCGAGGCACAGGTCCAGGCCGAAGCGGCGCAGGGTGCGCAGCCGGGCGGTCAGCCGGTGGATCTCGGCGTCCCGGTCCAGCCCCTGCCTGCCCAGGCCGCCCGGGGCGCGGCGGGCGGCGTCGAGGGCGGCGGTCAGTTCGGCGACGGTCTCCTCCAGGCAGCGCGCGATGGCCGAGAAGTGGCGCTCGTCCCCGGCGGTCAGGGCGGGGTCCGCCTTGGCCTCGGCGCGGTCGCCGGTCAGCGCGAAGGCGCTCGTGGTGACAGGGGTGTGCATCGGTTCGGGCACTACGTGAAACTCCCAAATGCCGCAGGTGGCTGGCTCGGATCAGCGATTGTGCGGGACGAGGGGGGCCTTGCGGCAAGGCCCCCCTTGCGCTATACGTTGAGAGTGGCCGGAGGTGGCAGTCCTTTCCCGGCCGGCCGGTGAACACCCCCGGCACCCCTTTCACCCGCCCCACCCGGCCCTGCCGCGTATGGGCGGGCACACGGCATACTGGGCCGCCGGATCACCGGGGGGAGCGCCGAGCGCATGGCGTACGGAACGCACGGGGCGGACCTGCCCGAGAGGGTCGGCGGATACGAACGGCAGCTCGGCGCCGGTGGCATGGGCGTCGTCTATCTGGCGCGGTCCCGGGGCGGCCGCGCGGTCGCCGTGAAGGTGGCCCGCTCCGAACTGGCCGTCGATCCGCACTTCCGCGAGCGGTTCCGGGCCGAGGTCGAGGCCGCCCGGAGCGTCGGCGGCTTCCACACGGCTCCGGTGGTCGACGCGGACCCCGACGCGCCCGCGCCCTGGCTGGCGACGGCCTACATCCCCGGGCCCACGCTCGCCGCGCTCGTGCAGGCCGAGGGCCCGATGGACGAGGCGCGGCTGCGGCAGCTGGGCGCGGCCCTCGCCGAGGCGCTGGCAGCCATCCACCGTTGCGGGCTCGTCCACCGCGACCTGAAGCCGGGCAACATCATCATGGCGGCGGACGGACCGCGCGTCCTGGACTTCGGCATCGCCCGCGCCCTGGAATCGACCCGGCTCACCGCGACCGGGATGGCCTTCGGTACGCCGGGCTTCCTCGCCCCCGAACAGGCCCAGGGCCTCGAAGTCGGCTCCCCTGCCGATGTGTTCGCCCTGGGCGCCGTGCTCGTCGCGGCGGCGGGCGGCAGCGCGTTCGGGGCCGGGACGCCCATGGGGATGATGTACCGGTCGGTGCACGAGGCGCCGGACCTGGGCGCGGTGCCGGAGGGCGTACGGGACGTGGTGGCGGCCTGCCTGGCGAAGGAGCCGGGCGAGCGGCCCCTGCCGGAGGCGCTGTTGGACCTGTTCGCGCCCGGGGGTCCGGCGTACGTGCCGCCCGTGCCCCTACCGGCGCGGAGCCCGGGCCACCCGGCCGACGCGACCCCGCCGAGCCTCACCAAGCCCCCGGCGCCGCAGCACTCCCAGCCGCCCGCGCCCCCGGCCTACCCGCCGGGCTCCGGGACCCCGTCCCCGTACCCGCCGATGGCCGCGTCCCCCTACGGCCCGTCCCCGTACACCCCCTCGCCCTACCCACCCGCCGCCGCGATCCCCGACAACCCCTACGCGCGGGGGCCCGCAGGCGGCCCGTGGCAGCAGGCGCCCGCCGAGCCGGTCACCGACATCGGGTTCGTCGGGGTGGGCACCGACAGCTCGCTGGTGATCGACGCGCTCGGGATCGAGTTCCAGGCGGGCAACGGCCTTGAGCTCCAGTTCGCCTGGGCGGAGATCGGCCGGATCGAATACGTGGTGCACGGGCCCAAGCTCCTGGTGGTCACCGTCCGCCTGCGCGCGGGAGCCGTCCACACCTGGACGCTGGCCGCCCGCAACCGCTCCCGCCTGCGGGAATGGACCCAGGACCTGCCGCTGATCCTGGAGTACTACGCGTAATCCGGGCTCCGGCTACCCGCTCGTATGCTCGGGGCATGACCGATCCTCAGAGCGGACCCCCCACGACCAATTCGATGCGGCGCGCGCTCAAGCGCGCGCGTGACGGAGTCGCACTCGACCGGGCGGAGGCCGCCGTGCTGCTCCAGGCGCGCGGCGAGGACCTGACGGATCTCGCGGCCTCCGCCGCCCGGGTGCGGGACGCGGGCCTGGAGGCGGCGGGGCGCCCGGGGGTCATCACGTACTCCCGCAAGGTCTTCATCCCGCTGACCCGGCTCTGCCGCGACAAGTGCCACTACTGCACGTTCGTCACCGTGCCCGGCAAGCTCCGCCGGGCCGGGCACGGCATGTTCCTGTCGCCCGACGAGGTGCTGGCCATCGCCCGCGAGGGGGCGGCGATGGGCTGCAAGGAGGCCCTGTTCACGCTCGGGGACCGGCCGGAGGACCGCTGGCCCGAGGCACGGGAGTGGCTGGAGGCCGAGGGGTACGACGACACCCTCGCGTACGTACGCGCCATGGCGATCCGGGTCCTTGAGGAGACGGGGCTGCTGCCGCACCTCAACCCCGGGGTCATGAGCTGGACGGACCTCCAGCGGCTGAAGCCCGTCGCGCCGTCCATGGGCATGATGCTGGAGACGACCGCGACCCGGCTGTGGTCCGAGCCCGGCGGCCCGCACCACGGCTCCCCGGACAAGGAACCGGCCGTGCGCCTGCGGGTCCTGGAGGACGCGGGCCGGTCCAACGTGCCGTTCACCACGGGCATCCTGATCGGCATCGGCGAGTCGTACGAGGAGCGCGCGGACTCCCTCTTCGAGCTGCGCCGCACCGCCCGGGCCTATCACGGCATCCAGGAGGTCATCGTCCAGAACTTCCGGGCCAAGCCGGACACCGCGATGCGCGGGATGCCGGACGCGGAGCTGGAGGAGCTGGCCGCCGCGATCGCCGTCGCCCGGCACATCCTCGGCCCGTCCGCCCGCATCCAGGCACCGCCGAACCTGGTCGACGCGGAGTACGCGCTGCTCATCGGCGCGGGCATCGACGACTGGGGCGGGGTCTCGCCGCTCACCCCCGACCATGTGAACCCCGAGCGCCCGTGGCCGCACATCGACGAACTCGCGGCACGCACCGCCGAGTCGGGCTTCACGCTGCGCGAACGGCTCACGATCTACCCGGAGTTCATCCAGCGCGGCGAACCCTGGCTGGACCCGCGCCTGCTGCCGCACGTACGGGCACTCGCCGACCCGGAGACCGGGCTCGCCCGCGAGGGCGCGATCCCGGAGGGGCTGCCCTGGCAGGAGCCGGACGAGGGGTTCAACGCCTCCGGCCGCACCGACCTGCACCTCACCATCGACACGGAGGGCCGCACCGGCGACCGCCGCGACGACTTCGACGTCGTCTACGGCGACTGGGAGGCGCTGCGCGAGGCGGCGGCCCCCGGGATGGTGCCGTCCCGGATCGACGGGGACGTGCGCGCGGCGCTGAGCCGGGCGGCGGACGACCCGACGAAGCTCACCGATGACCAGGCACTCACCCTCCTGCACGCGGACGGCCCGGCCCTGGACGAGCTGTGCCGGATCGCGGACGCGCTGCGGCGGGACGTGGTCGGCGACGACGTCACGTACATCGTCACGCGGAACATCAACTTCACCAACGTCTGCTACACCGGCTGCCGCTTCTGCGCCTTCGCCCAGCGCCGCACCGACGCCGACGCGTACACCCTCTCCCTCGACCAGGTCGCGGACCGGGCCGCGCAGGCGTGGGACGTGGGCGCGGTCGAGGTCTGCATGCAGGGCGGCATCCACCCGGATCTGCCCGGCACGGCCTACTTCGACATCGCGCGGGCGGTGAAGGAACGCGTCCCCGGCATCCACGTCCACGCGTTCTCGCCGATGGAGGTCGTCAACGGGGCCACCCGCACCGGCATGTCGATCCGCGACTGGCTGACCGCCGCCGAGGAGGCCGGGCTCGGCTCGATCCCCGGCACGGCCGCCGAGATCCTGGACGACGACGTCCGCTGGGTCCTCACCAAGGGCAAGCTGCCCACGGCGACCTGGCTGGAGGTCATCAGGACCGCCCACGAGGTGGGCCTGCGCTCCTCCTCGACCATGATGTACGGCCACGTCGATCAGCCCCGCCACTGGCTGGGCCACCTGCGCACCCTGGCCGCGCTCCAGCAGGAGACCGGCGGCTTCACGGAGTTCGTGACCCTGCCCTTCATCCACACCAACGCCCCGGTCTACCTCGCGGGGATCGCCCGCCCCGGCCCCACCGACCGCGACAACAGGGCCGTCACCGCGATGGCCCGCCTCCTCCTGCACCCCCACATCACCAACATCCAGACCAGCTGGGTCAAGCTCGGCACGGAGGGCGCCGCCGAGATGCTCCGCTCCGGCGCGAACGACCTGGGCGGCACGCTGATGGAGGAGACCATCTCCCGCATGGCCGGTTCGAGTTACGGCTCCTACCGCTCGGTCCGCGACCTGGAGGCCATCGCGGAACTCGCCGGCCGCCCGGCCAGGCCGCGTACGACGCTGTACGGGGAGGTCCCGGCGGAACGCGTGGCGGCGGCGGGCGCGTCGGACGGACAGCTGCCGGAGCTGCTGCCGGTGCTGGGGGACTGACCGATACGGCCCGCCCGCCGGGCCGTACAGAGAGGATGTGTCCATGACCAGAAAACTCGGAATCGCCCTGCTCCCGTGCCCGGAGCACACGCGCGCCGCCGTCCGGCTGCAGCGGGATCTGGGTGCGGCGGCTGAGCCGCTGAGGCCCGCACTGAGCGAGGACGGCAACCTGCCCCACCTGACGGTGTTCCAGGGGTGGTTGGACGACCGGCTGCAACCCGGCCCGGTGCTGGAGCACATAGCCGTCTCCCTGAGCCTGCCCGCCGCGTTATCCCTTGCCTCGACAGGGCTCGTCCACCAGCCCTCCGGCTGGCTGTTCGCCTCCGTCGAGCGGCCGGCCCTCCTGGAGAGGCTCCAGGAAATCGTTATCGGCTCGTGGAACCCCACTTGGACCGGGCGGCTTTCGACACCGCTCAGGACATGTCGCACTTCACGGACGCGGAGCGCGCGAGCTACGCCCGTTTCGGGTATCGCTACACCGGCGAGGCGTACACGCCGCATCTCACGCTGGGCCGCACCGACGAAGAGACCGCGCTGGCTCTGGCCCGGAGCGGCCCGGGACGCACCGCCGTGCCCCGCACCTGGCTGTTCGACCGGCTCAGCTGCTACCTGATGGGCGAGCACGGTGCGCACGCCCGGACGCTGGCCGTACGGCCCCTGGGGTAGGACGCTCGGGTCTCACCCCAGCCCCTCGTGCTCCCCCACCACCGCCTCCACCACCCGCAGCTCGTTCGCCGCGCGGGCCGGGTCCTTCCCCGCGTCCCCCGTCAGATTCAGCAGGGCCTTCCACAGCGCCCAGCCCCGGGCCCTGGCCCAGGTCCCGGGGTCCTGGGCGACGGCGGCCCGGAAGGCCTCGCGGCTGTCTCCGTCGAAGAGGCCCCAGGCGATGACGAGGTCGCAGGCCGGGTCGCCCACGCCCGAGGTGCCGAAGTCGATCACGGCGGCCAGTTCGCCGCCCTGGACCAGGAGGTTGCCGGAGGCGATGTCGCCGTGGAACCACACCGGGTCCCCGTGCCACTCGGCGGCGAGGGCCGCCTCCCAGACCGCCCGCGCCCGCTCCGTGTCCACGCGGCCCGCCAGGACGGCCAGGCAGCGGCGGGTCTCCTCGTCGTAGTACGCGGGGGAGGCGCCCCGGTGCCAGCTGTGCGCGCCCGCCGCCGGGCCGTCCGCCGGGTCGCAGCGCTGGAGGGCGCGGACGAACCCGGCGACCGAGACCGCGAAGCCGGGCAGGTCCGCGATATGCCCGCGCGCCGCCGTCTCGCCGGGGAGCCAGCGCCGGACCGACCAGGGGAAGGGGTAGCCCTCGCCGGGCGCGCCCAGGGCGAGGACCGGGGGGACCGGGACCGGCAGCGAGGGGGCCAGGCGGGGCAGCCAGACGTGCTCCTTCTCCACGGCGGGGACGTAGCCCGCGGCGGTGGGCAGCCGGACCGTCATCGCGTCGCCGAGGCGGTAGGTGCGGTTGTCCCAGCCGTCGACCTCGACGGGGATCACGGGCAGGCCGCTCCACTGCGGGAACTGCGCGGCGATCAGCCGCTCCACGAGCGCGGCGTCGATGCCCGCGCGGCCGTCGGGATGTGCGTGGGGGAGGGATGAGGGCATCGGGCGATCATCGCCCCCGGCCCCGCGCGCCGCAACGGAATTCGATGCGCCTCGGAGCCGTACGGAATGCCTCGTCCCCCCGGCGTCCCGCAGCCGTTCGATTACAGTGCTGGGCAGTTACCGCACAGTCGCACAGGGGAACGAAGACACGGCATACGGGAGTGGCGCGGTGGGTACAGGGATCCTGGCCGTCTGGGGGCGGGCCGAGCAGCAGGACTTCCGCAGCCGGATACGCGGCACCCTCCTCGGCGGCGCCATCGGTGACGCGCTCGGCGCCGGCGTCACCGCCCTCACCCTGGAGGAGATCCGCGCCGCCCACGGACCCGACGCCGTCACCGACTTCGTCCCCGCCCACGGCGCGCGCGGCACGGTCACCGCCGCCACCCAGCTCACCCTGTTCACCGTCGACGGGCTGATCCGCGCCCAGGTCCGCCGCGACACCGGCGCCTGGCACCCGCCCACCGACGTCCACCGCGCCCATCTGCGCTGGGCCGCGACCCAGCACGACTGGGGGCCCGACGAGCGCCGCAAGGACAACGGCTGGCTCGCCGCGCAGGAATGGCTCTACGCCCGCCGCGCCCCCACCCGGGAATGTCTGAACGGCCTCGGCGACGACATCATGGGCACCCTGGACAGGCCCAAGCACCCCGCCGCGCACGACGCCGCCGCCCTCACCCGGTCCGCCCCCTTCGGACTGCTCGTCGGCTGGGAGCCGCAGCTGGTGTTCCAGCTCGCCGTCGAGTGCGCCGCGCACACCCACGGCCACCCCACCGCCCTGCTCGCCGCCGGTGCCTTCGCGGTCGTCGTGCACGGGCTCGCGCGCGGCGAGAACCTGGACGGCTCCGTGCAGCACGCGCTCGGGCTGCTCGCGGACCGCCCCGGCCACGAGCCCGTCACCGAGGCGCTGCGCCGCGCTCTCGGTGCCGTGCGCCAGGGCATCCCGGGGCCCGCGCTCATCGAGTCCCTGGGCGTCACGGACTCCGCCGAGGAGGTGCTGGCGGTCGCGGTGTACTGCGCGCTCGTCGGGGAGGACGTGCGGCAGGGGCTGCGGCTCGCCGTGAACCACGGCGGCCCGTCCGCCGCGACCGGGGCGCTGTGCGGGGCGCTGCTGGGCGCCATGCACGGGGAGACCGCGCTGCCCCCGGCCTGGCTCGCCGAGCTGGAGGGGCGGGCCACCCTCCTCGAACTCGCCGACGACTTCGCCATGGAGATGACCCAGGGGCCCGCCCTGCACAGCCCGGCCACCGCGGCGCCGGGCTGGCTGGCCCGCTACCCGCGCTGATCCGTTCCGGGCGCGCCCTCCACCGCGGCCGCTTCGCCCGGTCCGGCCTGGGCGGGCACCGCCGGGCCGTCGCCGTCCGTGTTGATCCGCTCGATCAGCGCGTCGCGTTCCGGGGTGTCCTCCGGTCGTACGAAGCCGATCACCACGTACAGCACCAGCGAGATCGCCAGCGGCAGCGCCACCTGGTACTGGAGCGCCACGCCCTCCTTCACGGAGCCGTCCAGCTCGTAGTTGGTGAAGTAGAACGCCAGCAGCCCCGCCGCCCAGCTGACGAGCGCGGCCGTCGGGCCCGACCTGCGGAAGCTGCGCAGCAGCCCCAGCATGAACGGGATCGCGATCGGGCCCATCAGACCGGCGACCCACTTGATGACGACGGAGATGATGTCCTTGAACGTCGGCGAGTTGATCTGTGTCGCCAGCGCCATGGACAGTGCGAGGAAGCCCAGCGTGGACAGCCGCGCGGCCAGCAGCCCGGCCCGGCCGCTCCACTCGCGGGCCGCCTTGGAGAAGACCGGGGCGATGTCCCGGGTGAAGACGGCGGAGATCGCGTTGGCGTCGGAGGAGCACATGGCCATCGTGTGCGAGAAGAACCCGACGACGACCAGGCCCAGCAGCCCGTGCGGCAGCAGCTGTTCGGTCATCAGCGCGTAGCTGTCGGAGGCGTCCGGCTTCTCGGCGTGGACCAGCAGCGGGGCGCACCACATCGGGAAGAACAGGACCGTGGGCCACACCAGCCACAGCACGGCGGAGAGCCGCGCCGAACGGGTCGCGGAGGCGGCGGAGTCCGTGGCCATGTAGCGCTGGGCCTGGTTCCACATGCCGCCGTTGTACTCGAAGGTCTTGATGAACAGGTACGCCAGCAGGAACGTCACGGTGTACGGACCGGCCGTCGGCTCCCCGTGGCCCTCGGGCAGCTTGTCCCAGACCGTCCACAGGGTGCTGAAGCCGTCCAGCTCGTGCATCGCGGTCACGAGCATCGCGAGACCGGCGAACAACTGGATGACGAACTGACCCAGTTCGGTGAGCGCGTCGGCCCACAGGCCGCCGACCGTGCAGTAGACGGCCGTGATGATGCCGGTGATGAAGATGCCCTGGGTGAGGGTGATCCCGGTGAACACGGACAACAGGGTGGCGATGGCGGCCCACTTGGCGCCGACGTCCACGATCTTCAGCAGCAGCCCGGACCAGGCGAGCGCCTGCTGGGTCGGCACGTTGTAGCGGTTCTTCAGGTATTCCAGCGGGGATGCCACGTACAGCCGCGAGCGCAGCCGGTTGAGCCGGGGCGCGAACAGCTTCGCGCCGATGCCGATGCCGATCGCGATCGGCAGCGACCAGGTCACGAAGGACGTGACGCCGTACTGGTACGCGATGCCGGCGTAGCCCGTGAACATCACGGCGCTGTACCCGGACATGTGGTGCGAGATGCCGGACAGCCACCAGGGCATCCGGCCGCCCGCCGTGAAGAAGTCGCTGACGTTGTCGACACGCTTGTGGGACCAGAGCCCGATCGCGATCATCACGCCGAAGTAGCCGATGAGCACGACCCAGTCGAGACTGTTCATATGTCCCCTCCCGGGGTCCGCCTTGTGAACGGGGTGCGCACTTCGCCAGTACGGCCGCTCAGCGGCGCCCCGTGCGGGAGCGGGGACTTCGGGGATTGAACCGTCTGCGTGGTACCCCGGTCAAGAGCCCCTACGGTCACGGATGTGAACACGGATCAGCAAGAGGAACGATTTTACTCGTTCTTGACCCGTGGAAGCGTTGTCGCGAACGTGACGGCGGCCACACGATGAGCGGGCGCTTCGCCAGGCTGTGAGCGCAGGGAAGCACGAAGAAGACCGCACGGGATGCGGGTCCCGTGCGGTCGAGAAGGAGGGGAACTGCCAGAGAATCCGGCCCGGGAACGGCGAAAGCCCTCTCGGCCAGGACGGCGGGCCGGTCGAGAGGGCCTGGTGCGGGCCGCGGCGCGAGTGCGCGGCCGGTTCGCGCGGGTCTCAGAACCCGGTGGTGCGGGAGACGTCCAGGACGAACGCCGACCAGGTCTTCGCGGAGAAGTCGAGGATCCCGCTGCTCACGCTCTTCGAGTCGCGGACCAGCAGCGCGCGACCCTCCGCCGCCTTGACCTCCACGCAGTTCCCATTCGCGGAATAGGAGGACTTGGTCCACTCCGTCAGTGCGTCCTGCCGAATCGCCATAATGACTCCGATGGTTGTGCCGGTCGTTGGGCGGTGCGCCCAGCCGCTGCGCCCAGCGACTTGTGAGGGACGCTACGCCGCAACATCATTGGCCGTGAGTGGCGTTCACCCGTTCGGATGACTTATGTCTTGGAGGTCTTCCGGCACAACCTGGCGCAGGTGTACCTTCCGCGCCGCACCTGAAATACCTTTGGGCGGCGCGGAATTCGTCACGCTCCGCAGTTCTCCGCCGCCTGCAGAATGTAGGCCCGCGACTGCTCCGCGCTGAGCGCCTTCGCGCGCAGGTGTTCGTACATCACGGCATAACTCTGGACGTCGGGCGCCTTCTCCAGATACAGGTCGCTGGTGATGCCTTCGAGATAGACGACGCTCGCGTCCATGTCCTCCTGGAATTCGAGGATCGTGTAACTCCCGTACATCCCCGGGTGCGCCCCGACGGTGTACGGCAGGACCTGGAGCGTCACGTGGGGCAGCTGGCTCAGCTCCGCCAGGTGTCTCAACTGGTCGGCCATGACCTGCGGGTTGCCCACGACGCGCCGCAGCACGGCCTCGTCGATCACGGCCCAGAACCGCAGCGGTTCGACCGGGTCGGTCAGCCGGTCCTGGCGCTTGATGCGGATCTGGATGCGCTTGTCGATCTCGGTGGGCGTGGCCTCCGGCCACATCCCCTCGATCGCCGCCTGCGCGTACTCCCGCGTCTGCAACAGGCCGGGGACGATCAGCGACTCGTACACCCGCAGGGACGCCGCGTCGGTCTCCAGACCGATGTACACGCTGTACGGGATGTCACCGAACGCGTGCCACCAGCCCTGCTGGCGGGAGTCCTTGGCCATCTGCATCAGCGACTCGACGACCCGGCGGTCCTCGACCTCGTACACCCCGCAGAGATCGCGGACGTCGCGCTGGCTGATGGAGCGGCGGCCGTTCTCCAGGCGGCTGATCTTCGACTGCGAGACCAGCAGCCGCTCCGCCACCTCCTCGGCGGTCATTCCCTTGATCTCGCGCAGTCGGCGCAATTCCTGACCCAACCGGCGTCGCCTGACGGTGGGATTGACGTTGGACGGCACGGAAACGGCACCTCCGGCTGTGTAGCTGTGCGTATCTACTGCTGAGCAGATTGCCACCCTCGTGCCCGGCCGCGCTGGGAAACGGCCACACACAGCGGCGCGGGGCAGTCGGTGGTATCGACTGCCCCGCGCCTGGTGCGGCTCCCGGACCGGGTCTGCATGACAACGGTGCGGCTGTGTTCGGTTGTTGAAGCAGTGGTGCGGGTGGTGACGGTGGTGCTGCGTGGTGCGGGCGCGGTCCTAGTGGGCCGCGGTGTGCGCCATGCTGCCGCGCCGTGAGGGCGACGGCACTTGCGGTTGCAACGGAACGCCGGCCGCCTGAGCGCGGCGCGGCTGTGCGACCGCCCCGTTCTGTACGTCCATCACGGCGTGCGCCACGAGGCCGCCCATCGGGTCGTGCCTGATCAGGTCCCGGAGCCGGGAGCGCGATGAACGCCCCTCGTTCCCGGGATACAGGTGCTTGCCGAGACCGACCGCGTGGGCCAGTGCGGCAAGCGCCGCGGTCCGCGGGTCCGGCGGTACGCCGGTGCGGATCGCACTGTCCAGCCTGGCCCTGATGTCCCGGCTGATCGCCGTGTCCGTCGCCTGGTAGCGAGTCGTCGGCAGCACTCCGCACATCTGGCCCTCGACGGCATGCACCATGCCGCACCGCTCCAGATGAGCGAGGTAAATCTGGCGGAGCCCCAGCCGGGGTCCGCCGATCCAGTGGACCGCCCGGACCGGACTGCCGCGCCTGCGCAGCAGTTCCAGTGCGGAGTCCAGGGTCGGATCTCCTGTCGGCCGTGGCATCACCACGGCGATACGATCCCCGTCTGGGGCTATCCGTCCTGCCAGGGCCAGCTCCACTAGCTGGGCTCCGGCGAGGCCGAGGTCGAGCGACTGCGGCTGCGCTGTGGTACCCGTGGTCGGGTCCAGAGCGAGCAGCAGAAGCTCCTCCGGAATTGTTCTGCGGCTCCTGCCCATCCATGCCTCCCCGCGTGGATGAATGACAGGGTGACCCCTCTCACATCTTCCTGTCGAGGGCGCCTGGTGGCTTTGTACGGGAACCAGTAGGTATGTCGTTCTCGTCTAGCAGCCCGGCCAAGGGTTCACACGGGACACTGGTAGATGGTTCGGACAGCGCGGGTGGTTCCCCGCGCCGCATGGAGGAGGCATCGGTGGCGGGCGAGTCCCCCGACAAGTCGGAGCAGCAGCAGTCGTCGGGAACGACTCGGAACGAGCGCGATCCGCGGCTCGGCGTCTTCCGCGACCCCGAACCGGAAGCGGATTCCGGCTCTGCCGGTACGGGGTCCGGTTCGGCCGGTCCGGATTCCGGCTCTGCGCGTACGGGTTCCGGCTCGGCCGGTCCGGAGACGCCGGCGCCCACCGACGACGCCGCCGGGGAGCCGGGGGCGTCCCCGGAGACCGCCGAGGATGCCCGGGAGACGGCCGGGGACGCTCCGGAGACCGCCGAGGACGCTCGGGAGACGGCCAAGGACGCTCCGGGGACCGCCGAGGGCAATCCGGGGGACGCCGAGACGCCGTCGGACGCTCCCGAGGCCGCTCCGGGCTCCCCCGAGGCCCCTTCGGGCGCTCCCGAGGCCGCTTCGGACGCTCCCGAGGCCGCTTCGGACGCTCCGGAGGCCGCTCCGGGCTCCCCCGAGGCCGCCTCGGACGCTCCGCAGGTCTCTTCGGACGCCCCCGAGCGCGCCGGGGCTGCGGAGGCCCCCCAGGAGGCCGGGACCGGCGCCGAGCCGGAGGCTGCCGGGCCCGAGGGGGGCGACGCGCGCCTCCGTGCGGCCGTGGCCGCCTGGGTCTCGACGGCCGATGAGGCCGGCAAGGGCACGGACGAGGCCGACGCCCCGGAGGAGCCGGGCGTCACCGGCTCCGGCGGCGACGGCCCGGACGCCAAGCCGGAAGCCGCCGCGAAGCCGGAGGCCGAGCCCGAGGCTGCCGTGAAGCCCGAGCCCGCCGCCGAGGCCGAGGCTCCCGTCGCCGACGCGAAGGAATCGGCCGACGACGAGCCCGCCGCCGACAGGAACGAACCGGCCACCGCCGAGCCCGCCGAGGCGAAGGTTCCCGCCCACGGCGACGCCCCCGGCGGAAAGACGCCCGCCGCCGAGCCGCAGGCCGAACCGGCCACCCGGACGGAGGCGTCCGCGGACGACAAGCCGGCTGCCGACGACAACGCCCCCACCGAGGAGCCGCCCGCCGCCGAGGCGAAGGCGCCCGCCGACGGTGACGAACCGGCCACCGGCAAGCGCACCCCGGCCCAGGAGCCGCCCGCCGCCGAGGCGCCGGTCGATCAGCCCACCGCCGTCTTCAAGGCCCCCCGGCTGCCCAAGGTCGACCAGCCGACGACCGCGCTGAAGATCACCAGGTCGCCGTCGGGTCAGCCCGTCGCCGCCGAGACCGAGTCGCTCACCGAGCGGACCAGCCAGTTCGTACCGCTGCGCGCCGACGACGTACGCCAGGCGCCCGCCCCGCGCAGGCCCGAGAGCCCCGTCGCCGGTCAGCCCGCCGCCCTCAGCGGCGCCGAGCGCACCCGGCAGCAGCCCATGCCGCCGAAGCCGCCGCTCGACCTGCTCGCCGAGCTGACGAACACCCCGCCGCCCCCGGAGACCCCGGTCCGCACGGCCGTGCGCAGGGTCAAGATCTGGACACCACTGGTCATCCTCCTGCTCATCGTCTTTGCGATCGCGCAGATGGTGCGCCCGCTCCCGGACCCGTCGCTCGCGATGACCGCGAAGGAGACGTACGGCTTCGAGGGCGGCGCCCCGAAGCTGCCCTGGCCCGAGCAGGGCCAGGGCTACATGGCCGCCACCGGCCTCGGCAAGGTCGACTCGTTCGGCGAGCAGAAGCCCGTGCCGATCGCGAGCGTCGCCAAGGCGATGACGGCTTACCTCGTGCTCAAGAGCCACCCGCTCAAGCGCGGCGAGAACGGCCCGAACATCAAGATCGACGCCAAGGCCGAGGCGGACGGCAAGCTCTACACCGAGGGCGAGTCCACGCTCAGCACGGTGAAGGAGGGCGACATACTCACCGAGCGTGACGCGCTCGCCGCGATCATGATCCCCTCCGCCAACAACATCGCCCGGCTGCTGGCCCGCTGGGAGGCGGGCTCGGAGAAGGCGTTCGTCGCGAAGATGAACGCCACCGCCGACGAGCTGGGCATGAAGAACACCACGTACACCGACCCCTCCGGGCTGACCGCCTCCACGGTCTCCACCGCCGAGGACCTGGTGAAGCTCGGCGAGAAGCTGGTCGAGTTCCCGGCGCTGATGGACATCACGAAGCTGCCGGAGTGGAAGGACCCCTCGGGTCACAAGTGGCGCAACTACAACACCCTCGTGCCGTACGACGGCGCCCTGGGCATCAAGACCGGCTCCACCTCCAAGGCCGGCGGCAACCTGCTCTTCGCGGCGCACAAGATGATCGACGGCACCGACCAGCTGATCGTCGGGGCGATCCTGGGGCAGTACGACGACGTCTCGATCATCGACGAGGTGAACCGGGTCAGCAAGAAGGTGATGGTCGCCACGCTGGACCTGCTGCAGGGCGCCAAGATCGTCAAGAAGGGCGACGTCGTCGGTGAGGTGGACGACGGCATGGGCCACACCACCCCCGTCGTCGCGACGAAGGACGTCAAGGCGGTCGGCTGGTCCGGCCTCACGGTCAAGCTCGAACTGACCGACGACGGCAGGACCATCCCGCACGAGGCGGTCGCCGGCACGCACGTCGGCACCCTCACCGTGGGCGAGGGCCGCAGCCAGGTGAAGGTCGCGGTCGCGCTCCAGAGCGACCTCGCGAAGCCGTCGTTCGGCGACAAGCTGACCCGCATCGGCTGAGGACGCGAGGAGGGGGCGCCCACGCGGAGCGCCCCCTCCGCCCCCGCGCCGCAAGCGCCCCGCGTGTTAGCGTCCCGGGGGCAACGCGCGGACCCCGGGGCGCGTCTTTCGGCCCATGAGACCCGAGCAGGAGAGCCGGCCGAAACCACGCGTCCGGGAAGGGACGGGGAGAGACGCAGTGACCACTGCCGAGCCGACACGGGCGGACGCCGACACCGCCGGCGCGGACCCCGCGCAGGCGAAGCGCCGAGACGACGGCGCGGCCACCCCGGAGACGCCCGGCGGGTTCGACGGTCTGAAGCAGCGCTGCCTGCGCCACCCGGTCCTGCTGACGACAGCGGTCGCCGCGGTCGCCCACATCCTGTGGTTCCTCTTCTTCGCCAACAGCGGCGGCGACATCGCGGCCCAGGACGCCTGGGCCGAATTCGTCGGCCGGCACCCGGGCACGGCGTACAACCTCGCCTGGTACGGGGGCATGCACCCCGTCTCGTACAGCGTGGTCTCGCCGTATCTGATGTCCCTGCTCGGCGTGCGGACGACGATGATGATCGCCGGCACGGTCTCGGCCGGGCTGACCTCGCTGATCCTGTACCGGGTCAAGGCGGTCCGTAACCCTCTGGCCTGCTCGATGGCGGGCGTCTTCGCGTATCTGTGCAACGCGCTGTCGGGGCGGGTGACGTTCGGTCTCGGCATGATGTTCGCCGTCGGCGCGGCGGCGGCCGTGTTCTGCTGGCCGTACCGGTGGCGCTACAAGCGGTGGGCGAAGGCGGCCGTCGCCGCGCCGCTCGCCGGACTCGCGACGGCCGGAAGCCCGGTCGCGGGGCTCTTCCTCGGCGTCGTCGCGGCCGCGCTGTTCCTGAACAAGCGGCGCCCCGGCGCGTACGCCCTGGGGCTCGCCCCGGTCGTGGTGGTCGCGCTGTCCGCCTGGCTGTTCCCGTTCTCCGGCACCCAGCCGATGTCGGTCGCGACGCTGTCCGGACCGTTCGTCTTCGCGTGGCTCGTCTTCTTCCTCGTACCGTCCGAGTGGAAGACGGTCCGCGTGGCCTCGGCCGTGTACGGAGCCGGGACACTGGCGACGTACGTGGTCGACTCGCAGATCGGCTCCAACGTCTCGCGGATGGCGATGCTGTACGCGGGCGTCGTCCTGCTGGCAGCGCTGCCGTACACCAGGCCCCGCTCGCAACGCTGGTACGCGCTGGTCATCGCGTTCGTCTCGCTGAACGTCTGGATCGGCTTCAAGGGCGTCGACGACATCGTCCGTACCGCCCCGACCGCCTCCTGGACCCGCTCGCTGGCTCCCCTGGTCAACCAGCTCCAGAAGGTCGGCGCCGAACGGGGCAGGGTCGAGGTCGTCCCGCCGAGCAGCCACCGCGAGGCGTCCGCGCTCCCGCGCTCGGTCAACCTGGCCCGTGGCTGGAACCGCCAGGCCGACATGAAGCGGAACCCGCTCTTCTACGACGACACCCTGGACCCCATCAACTACCGCCAGTGGCTCGACCGCTGGGCGGTGCATTACGTGGTGCTGCCGCAGGGCGACCCCGACTACAGCGGCGCCCGCAAGGAGGCCGAACTCGTCGGCAAGGGCCTCTCCTACCTGAAGCTGATCTGGTCCAACCAGGACTGGCGGCTCTTCGAGGTGGACAGCCCGGTCCCGCTGGCCGACCCGCCGGCCACGGTGGAGCGCGCGGGCGAGGGCGAGCTGACGATCCGCGTCAGGAAGGCGGGCCGGGTCCTGATCCGCGTCCCGTACTCGCGCTGGCTCGCCGTGGTGGACGAGGACGGCAACGGCGTGGAACGCCCCCAGGAGACCGAGGCGTCCAAGCAGCGGGCGGACGAGAGCACCCCGAGGACCTTCGTCAACGAGAACGGCTGCCTGATCAAGGTGGACGAGGACGAGGAGGGCGACGAGTGGACGGAACTCCTGGCCCCGCGCCCCGGCACCTACCGCCTCGGCGCCCCGTACCAGCTCCCGCCCGGGACGCCCTGCCCGGACGAACTGCGATGACGGTCGCCGTACGAATCAGCCCGTCCGACCGGCCGGATCACCGCGCCGTCGGGGTCGAGCGCCGAGGAGCGCGCCCCGCACCGCCGTCGACCGCGTCGCCCCGCGGCAGCTCCACCGGGGCGAGGTCGTACACCGCGAAGTCCGTCACGGGCCGGTAGCCGACGCGCTGGTAGACCCCGTTGCTCGTCGGGTTGGCCAGATCCGCGAAGAGCAGCACCTCCTCCGCCCCCTCGGCGAGCGCGGCGCGGGAGGCGTGGGCGGTCGCGGCGGCCCCGTACCCCCGGCCCCGTAGTCCGGCCGGGGTGTAGACGGTGGCGACCCGGATCTGCCCGGCGACCCGGGGCGTGAGCGCCGCCATGGAGACGGGGACGCCGTCCGGGGTCTCCCAGAGGCCGACCCGGCGTTCCGCGATCCGCGCGTCGGCCCAGTCCCCGGAGTCCCGGTGGCCGGCGCCGCCGATGGCCCGCACGAACTCCACGTACCACCGCGCGACCAGCTCCCGGTCCCGCGCCTCCGCGACCCGGCCGCGCCCCTCCGGCGCCGGATCCGGCCACCGCAGCTCCCCGAGCCGGTAGAGCCGCAGCCGCTCATGGAGCCGGGGCGCCGCCCCCGTACGCGCCCGCCACGCCTCGGCGAACGCGGCGGCGGTGGCTTCGTCCGCGTTGACCCCGGGGACGGGGTCGCCCACGGCACGCAGATGCGCGGCCAGCGAACCGGCCTCCTCGGGAGTGAGGGGCGTGACGATCAGCCGGTAGGGCGGGGTCCGGAAGTACGCGGCGCGCACCGCGCCGTCCCGCTCCAGCACACCGAACACGGGAGCCTCGTCCCCGTACGCCTGCGGCCCCCGGGCACGCAGCCCCTCGCACACGGTCAGGGTGACGGTGTGCAGCGCGGGCCGCGAGCGCAGGAAGTCCCCGGCGCGGGCGAGGAAGGAATGAACGTCGGGAAGGGGGAGCCAGGCTGAGGTATCCATGGCTCATCCTCCCGTGACGGGCGAGGGGTGCGCGTGCGGTTTTCGGCTGCCTACTCGACGTCGATCCCGTACTCCGTCACCAACTCCTCCAGACCGCCCCGGTATCCCTTGCCGCCGGTGACGAACTCCCAGTCACCGTTGGCCCGTCGGCGGAACGAGCCCAGGACGAGCGCGGTCTCGCCCGGCCGCCCGTCCGAGACGTCCAGCTGGTCGAGCGGGGCGCGCTCGGCGTCGAGCAGCCGGATTCCGGCGTCGGTGAAGCCGGACAGATCGGCGTCGGGGTTGGCGACGGGATCGATCGCGGCGATGATCACCAGCCGGTCCGCACGCGCCGGGAGCGCGTCGAAGGCGACCTGGACCGCGGCCTTGTCGGGCGCGACGGGGATCAGCGCACGGACCGAACCGTCCGGGGTGCGCGGGTTGTTGTAGAACACGAAGTGGTCGTCGTCCAGCACGCGGTTGCCCTGGCAGACGAGCGCGCAGACGTCCAGGGCGACGGAGCCCGACCAGTACATGCCGAGCACGTTGTGGTCGCCGCTCCCCGACCCGTCGTCGGGGCTTTCGGTATCCGGGGCGGTCCGCTGGGCCGGGACGGGACGGTCACCGCCGCCGCCCAGCCGCCCGCGCAGCCCGTGCCGGTGCAGCAGATCGACCAGCTCGGAACCGGGGACCAGCTCCAGCGGCTTGCCGTTGGCGAAGGTGTGCGAGCCGGGGCCGAACGCGGACGTGGTGACCAGGACGCCCTTGTTGGCGCCGGTGTCCTGGACCGTCCCGTACAGATCGCGGACGGCCGTGGGCGGCACGGTGTTGCGGTAGCGCTTCACCTGGACGACGATCTTGCCGCCGCGGATCGGCGCCGGGTCCAGCGCGTCGACATCGACGCCGCCGTCGTTGGAGCGCTGCGTGGTGACGGCCTGCATGCCCATGGCCCGGAACAGCTCGGCGACCAGGGCCTCGAAGGCGAGCGGGTCCATCTCGTACAGGTCCGGCTCCTCGTCGCCGCCGTGCGTCACGACCCCGTTGCCGACGTCCTCGGGGACCCGGCCGGGGCGCACCGCGGCGTACTGGTCGGGACGCGTGGACAACTGCCCGCGCAACCCGTCCACCAGGCAGTTCACCGCGTTCACCTGCTCCAGGTGCAGCTCGGCGAAGTCCGCCCGGGCCGCCATGACCGTGCCGAGGAACATGGGCATCCGCCGCCCGGTCGCCGGATCGTGGTCGTCCACGAAGCCGTTCAGCGCGACGGACTCCAGGGCCCCGAACTCGTCGGCGGCGAAGAGATCGCGCAGGACGAGCAGCAGGCACTGGGCGAGCACGTCCCGGTACAGGGCCCGGCGCTGCGTGACCGGCCGGGGCGACTCCTTCTCCTGGTCCGCGTTGATCATGTACCGCACGGACTTCGCCTCGGGGACGACGTCGTACCGGGGCAGCTCCCAGTTCAGCACCAGCTGCCGCGCGCCCGAGTCGTACGCCGCCGCCACCTGCCGGGGCAGCTCGTCGGGCCAGCCGGTGGAGGCGTAGAGCGCGGCGGAGAAATACTCGACGGCGGCCCCGGCGTCCCCGGCGCGCAGTCCGGCGGTCATATCGGCGATCCCGGCGTTGTGGCTCCGGATCTCCGCCAGCCGGGCGTCGGCCCACTGCTGGTACTGCCGCTGGTAGCCGGCGAACTGCGCCTGCCGCTGCGCCTCGGCCGCCTGCGCCGCCTGCCGGTCCCGTTCGAACCTGGCCCGCGCCTCGGCCTGCGCCTGGGCCCGGCGCCCGGCGGTCCACCCGCCGCCCTGTGCCTCGTACCGCGCGGGGTCGGGCATGGGTACGGGATGCGCCAGCGGCCCCGGCGCGAACGGCTCGACCCGCTCCGCCCGCGTCAGCGCCGAGGCCCGGAACGCCGGCGCCCGGCACCCGGCCGCCAGCAGCCCCTGCAACGCCTCGACCCGGGCATCCAACTCCCGCGTACGCCGCCGCGCCTCGGCCTCGCGCTGCTCCCGGTAGGCGGCCTTCTGCTCACGCTGACTCCGGGCGACTTCCCGTTGGTACGCCCGCTGCGCCCGCTCCTGATCCCGCTGATACCGGGCTTGCGCCTCCTGCTGCCGCTGCTGCTGCCGCTGCGCCTCGGCCCACACGGCAACCAACCCATTGGAGCGACGACTCATCCCGCCCAGGCCCTCCCCACAGCAGTGATGGCGGCAACTTTAATGCGAAGGGGCCCCGGCGCCCATGGAGTTGGCGATGCGAGGATGAACCCGTCCTTCACGTGGACCTCATGGAGGCTCTGATGCCACAGGCTCCGCTGCCGTACATCGACGAGCACGAGACGGTCATCGGGGCGTCGGCCGAGGCGGTCTGGCGCGCCCTGAGCGAGACCCTGGACCACTCCTTCGCGGGCCGGGCCGCGACCGCCTACGCCCGCCTGATCGCCGCCGGCGACCGCACGGCCTCCGGCCCCCGCCCCCTGGCGGAGGGCTCGACGCTCCCCGGCTTCCGGGTCACGGCCGCCACCCCGCCCCACGAACTGACCCTCTCGGGCCACCACCGCTTCTCGACGTACACCCTGACCTTCCACCTGTCCGAGCCGGCCCCGGCCCGCTCCCGCCTGAGCGCGGAAAGCCGAGCCACGTTCCCCGGCCTGCCCGGCACCACGTACCGCCACCTGATCCTCACCACGGGCGGCCACGCCCTGGGCATGCGCCGCCTCCTCGCGGCGGTCCGCCGCCGCGCCGAGTAGCCCGGCACTCAAACGGCCCCGGCACGCAAACGGCCCCGGACCGTGACCGGTCCGGGGCCGCTGCTCGGTGCCCCCGGCAGGATTCGAACCTGCGACACCCGCTTTAGGAGTGGGATTGGGTCCTTGCCGGGGGGTGCCTGGCGCTGCCGCGCGGTGCTGTTTCCCCTGGTCAGGATCGCGCGGCGAGCCACTTGATCCGGCTCGTGCCGCCCTGTGTCGGGCAGTCCGCTCACGCATCGCTCACGCGCCTGAGGTGCTTCGGTGTCGTGCTGGCGCATCTCCATCTCACCGTAGTGGAGTCTGCCGCGCCCGGTTCGCTTTGCCACTTTCGCCTTGCGGAGTTGCTGCCCCGGCAACACGTGCAAGCACCTGGGGCCGATTCGGCAAGAGCACGTCGAGAGGGTCCCATGGTTGAACCATGGGACGGTGGCTGCTGCCTCTGGCAAAGTGATCGGCACTGCTAAACGATTCTCGTGAGGAACTTGTGAGCACGCTCGGTAGCTTCATCTGGTCGATCGCTGACCAGCTTCGGGGCCCCTATCGCCCCAACCAGTACGGGACAGTGATCCTTCCGTTCACGATCCTGAGACGGCTCGACTGCGTACTCGAGCCGGACCGCGCGGCGGTGCGGGAGCTGGCTGCGCTGTACGAGAACCCGAACCGGCTCAAGATCGAGGTCAAGAAGGCCACGGGGCGGACCTTCTACAACACCTCCAACTACGAGTTCGCGAATCTGCTGGCCGATGCGGACGGGCTGGCGGACAACCTCGCTGACTACATCGACCGGTTCTCCGCCGACGTGGACGTGTTTGAGTACTTCGACTTCAAGCAGGAGATCCTGGCCCTGGAGAAGGCCGGGCTCCTGCGCGAGGTGGTTAAGTCCTTCGGCGCCGTCGATCTCCACCCCGATGTGGTGTCGAACTCCGACATGGGTGATGCCTTCGAGTACATCATCCGCAAGTTCAATGAAGCCGCGAACGAGACCTCCGGAGACCACTACACGCCGCGCGACGCGATCCGGTTGCTGGTCGACCTGCTCTTCGCAGAGAAGGACGTCGACCTCTCCGAGGGGGGCATCATCCGGTCGCTGTACGACCCCACCGCCGGCACCGGCGGCATGCTCTCCCTGGCAGAGGAGCACCTGCTCGCGCAGAACCCCGAGGCGAAGCTGAGCCTGTACGGCCAGGAGTACAACCCGCAGTCGTACGCCATCTGCAAGTCCGACCTGCTCGCCAAGGGCCACGACGCGACCAACATCGCTTTCGGTAACACACTCACCGATGACGCCTTCAAGGGGCGCCAGTTCGACTACTGCATGTCCAACCCGCCCTACGGAGTGGACTGGAAGCAGTACGCCAAAGCGATCACCGCCGAGCGCGACTCTGCTGGCCCCTACGGCCGCTTCGCGCCCGGCCTCCCGGCGACCTCCGACGGCCAGATGCTCTTCCTGCTCCACCTGGCCCACAAGATGCGCGCACCTGAGGACGGTGGAGGCCGCGTCGGCATCGTCATGAACGGCTCCCCCCTGTTCACCGGCGCCGCTGAATCCGGCCCTAGTAATATCCGCAAGTGGCTGCTGGAGAACGACCTCGTCGAGGCGATCGTCGCGCTGCCGACCAACATGTTCTTCAACACCGGCCTTGCCACCTACATCTGGATCCTTGACAACACCAAGCACCCCGACCGCCAAGGCAAGGTCCAACTCATCGACGGCACGTCGTTCTGGACCAAGATGCGTAAGAACCTCGGCTCCAAGGGACGGGAGATCAGCGACGACGACCGCGCGAAGGTCGTCAAGCTGTACGCCGACTTCACCAACGCCGACCCCGGCACCTCCAAGGTGCTGCGCAACGACGAGTTCGGCTACTGGACCATCACCGTCGAGCGGCCCCTGCTGGATGAGGACGGCAAACCGATCACCGACCGCAAGGGCAAACCGAAACCGGACACCAAGAAACGCGACACGGAGAACGTGCCCTTCACCTACGGCGGCTCCACCGCCGGCCCGGCGGGCAAGGTCGAGGTCATCCAGGCGTACTTCGACACCGAGGTGAAGCCGCACGTCCCCGATGACGCCTGGATCGACTGGGCCAAGGTCAAGACAGGATACGAAATTCCCTTCACTCGCCACTTCTATAAATACATTCCGCCCCGGCCACTCGCCGAGATCGACGCCGATCTAGAAAAGCAGGTCGCGAAAATCCTGGACCTCTTGCGGGAGGTCGAGGGATGACCCGGTTGGGCGTAGCAGTTCAGAAGATCGATGAGCGGATTCCTGGCGTTGATCTCCCGCTGATGTCTGTGTCGCAGACCAAGGGTGTGGTACGGCGCAGCGAGCTGACAGACGCACCTCAACGTGCAGAGTCGCTCGATGCCTACAAGGTATGCCGCAAAGGGGACATTGTCTTCAACAAGATGAAGATCCGTTCTGGCGCGATGGGCGTCGCTCATGAGGACGGACTGGTCACCTACCACTACGAAGTGATGCGCCCTCGGAAGGGCATGGATCCGCGCTACATCGTTCATCTTATGAAGTCTTCGTGGTTCACCAGCGAGCTCATCGCACGTGAGCGTGGGATCTCAGCCGGAGGTGAGCACGGCGGCATTCGCACGACGGAGGTCCCATTTACCGTCCTTCGGACGATCGACGTGCTCCTTCCAGAGATCGACGAGCAGCGAGCCATTGCCGGCTACCTCGACCGCGAGACGTCCCGCATCGACACGCTCATCGAGGAGCAGCAGCGCCTGATCGAGATGCTCCGCGAACGGCGTGCAGCTGTAATCGCGAGCACCTTGGCCAAGCTGAGCGACACCATGACCAGACTGAAGTACGTTTCGACGATTCAGACAGGGGTGACATTGAGTGGTGCGGGCGACTCAGCTGATGCCGAGTGGCCGTACCTGCGCGTCGCAAATGTCCAGGTTGGATACGTGGACCTAGGTGAGATCAAGACGGTCCGCGTTCCTGCTGAGCGCGCTGTTCGCTCTATGCTCCAGCGCGGGGACGTCCTGATGACCGAGGGCGGGGACATCAATAAGTTGGGGCGAGGAGCGCTCTGGCGCGGTGACTTGCCCAACATGCTGCATCAAAACCACATCTTCGCAGTCAGGCCGAATGAAAGTCTCGACTCGGAGTTTCTGGTTTATTGGCTCGATGGTCCGGTCGCCCGGGCCTATTTCCGTACTACGGCAAAGCAGACGACGAACCTTGCTGCTACCAACAAGTGGACGGTCGGCAACCTTCCTATTGCGCTGCCGCCTATCGAAGACCAGAGAGAGGCCGTCGCGGCCCTCGACGAGCAGACAGCCGCGATCGGATCGCTTATTGCGGAGACCGAGCGGTTCATCGAGCTTGCCCGGGAGCGGAGGGCAGCGTTGATCACTGCGGCGGTTACGGGGCAGATCGACGTACGAGAGGCGGCGTGATGGCCGACCACAACGAGGTGGTCTTCGAGACGGAGATCTGTGAGCACCTGCGGGATCGCGGCTGGCTGTACTCGGCGAACGACCATGACGGTGGTGAGTATGACCGCGAGCGTGCGCTGTTCCCCGCTGATCTGTTCGCGTGGCTGGAGGAGACGCAGAAGCCGGCGTACGAGAAGGCGTTGAAGGCCGCGGGCTCGCAGGCGAAGTTCCTGGACGTGCTGACCGCGGCGCTCGACCGGCCGCTGGAACACGGCGGCGGCACGCTGAACATCCTGCGCAACGGGGTGCAGTACATCGGCGGTGGCCGGTTGAAGATGGCGCAGTTCCGCCCGGAGACGTCCCTCAACGCGACCACCACAGCGCACTACGAGGCGATGCGGGTACGAGTGGTGCGGCAGGTGCACTTCTCGACCGCCGACCAGCGCAGTATCGATCTGGTCTTCTTCATCAACGGACTCCCGGTGGCCACGGTGGAGCTAAAGACCGACTTCACCCAGTCGCTGGATGAGGCGATCAACCAGTACAAGCAGCATCGCAATCCGTTGTCGAACGGGCGGCCGGAGCCGTTGCTGTCGTTCGGGCACCGGGCGCTGGTGCACTTCGCGGTCTCGAACGACCTGGCGGCGATGACCACGAGGCTGGAAGGGGAGAAGACCCACTTCTTGCCGTTCAACATGGGCTTGGACAGCGGTGCCGGCAACCCGCCCGGTGCGGACGGGCGATCATCGACGGCGTACCTGTGGGAGCACGTCTGGCAGAAGCACGCCTGGCTGAACATCATCGGACGGCTGATGATCGTGCAGACCAAAGAGGAGTGGGACGTCACCACCGGCACCTCGGTACGGCGTACGAGCATGCTCTTCCCGCGCTTCCACCAGTGGGAGGCCGTCACCAAGATTGTGGAGGCGGTGAAGGAGGAGGGTGTCGGGCAGCGGTACCTGATTGAGCACTCGGCTGGGTCGGGGAAGACGAACACCATCGCCTGGACGGCTCATCGGCTGGCCCGTCTACACGTCGATGATCAGAAGGTCTTCGACTCGGTCATCGTGGTCGTGGACCGCACCGTGCTCGACTCCCAGCTGCAGGACGCGATCCGGCAGATCGACGGCAGCGGCAAGATCGTCACGACGATCAGCCCCGAGGACGTCCGCAAGGCCGGCGCGAGGTCGAAGTCGGGTCTGCTGGCGCAGGCGTTGAAGAACGGTGAGCTGATCATCGCGGTGACGGTGCAGACCTTCCCACATGCGCTGAACGAGATTCGGACCGATGCCAGCCTGAAGGGCAAGCGCTTCGCTGTCATCGCCGATGAGGCGCACTCCTCCCAGTCAGGTCAGATCTCCTCCAAGCTGAAGCAGGTGCTGACCGCCGAGGAGGTCAAGGAGATCGAGGAGGGCGGCGAGGTCGACGTGGAGTCGATCCTGGCCTCAGAGATGACCGAGCGGGCCGAGTCTGAGAACATCTCCTACTTCGCCTTCACCGCGACGCCGAAGAACAAGACCCTCGAACTGTTCGGCCGCAAGGGCGCCGACGGGAAGCCGCATGAGTTCCACCTGTACTCGATGAAGCAGGCGATCGAGGAGGGCTACATCCTCGGTGTGCTCAAGGGGTACCAGACTTACGACACCGCGCTGAAGATCGCCGACAAAGCCGAGAGTGGTGACGGAGGGGAGGTTGAGGAGGCCACCGCCCGCAAGGGGCTGATGCGATGGGTGCAACTCCACCCGACGAACATCAGCCAGAAGGTGCGGATCATCGTCGAGCACTTCCACGCCAACGTCGCCTACCTCCTCGAAGGCAAGGCGAAGGCAATGGTGGTGACCGACTCCCGCAAGTCCGCGGTTAAGTACAAGCTGGCCATCGACGCCTACATCGCCAGGCGTCGCGCCGAAGACCCCTCGTACGACTACCGCACGCTGGTCGCCTTCTCCGCTGGGGTGGCGATACCCGAAGATGAGACCTGGCACAGTGACTGGGGTCCGCAGCCGTCAAAGGACGCCGAGTTCACCGAGGCCAACATGAACCCCGGCGCCGGGGCTGATCTGGCGGCCGCGTTCAAGGGCGACACCTACAAGATCATGTTGGTCGCCAACAAGTTCCAGACCGGCTTCGACCAGCCCTTACTCACGGCGATGTACATCGACAAGAAACTGTCAGGCGTCACCGCCGTGCAGACGCTCTCCCGGCTCAACCGCACCCACCGCACCCCAGGCGGAGAGCAGAAGCGCAAGACATTCGTCATTGACTTCGCCAACAAGCCCGAAGACATCAAGGCAGCCTTCGAGCCGTACTTCAAGAACGCCACCCTGGAGACCGAGACCGACCCGTACGTCGTCGTCCACCTGGCCAACAAGCTCGCCCAGGCCAATATCTACACCGAGGACGACGTCCGTAAGGTCGCCGAACTATGGGTGACCCGGAAGGGCAACAACGCGCTCTCGGCGGCGATCAGCCCGGCACAGCACGACTTCCGGCGCCGCTACGCGCGAGCGATCGAGGAAGAGGACAAGGTCGCCCTCAACGCGCTCGACCTCTTCCGCAAGGATGTCTCCACCTACGTACGCCTCTATGACTTCATGTCCCAGATCGTCGACTACGGCGACCCCTACATGGAGATGCTCTCGATCTTCCTGCGCCTGCTGGAGAAGGTCATCGCCGAGTCCGCCTGGGCGGCCGAGGTGGACCTTTCCGACGTGGTGCTGGTCGGGGTCAAGCACAGCAAGGCGAGCCCGGTCGACATCTCGCTCGTGGGCGACGGCCAACTGAAGGGCATCAGCGCCGCCGGCACGGGCACGAAGAAGGAGCCGAAGTACGTTGCGCTCCAGGTCGTCATAGGCAAGATGAACGACCTCTTCGGTGCCGAAACATTCGCCGAGTACCAGGTCCGGGAGTTCGTACAGGGGCTCGTCCAGCGGTTGCTCACCGACTCGAACCTGGTGAAGCAGACCAGGGTGAACACTAAGAAGCAGTTCCTGGAGTCGCAGGACTTCCAAGCAGCGGTTACGGAGGCGGTTGCAGACAACCAGGACGCCCACAACACGATGGCTGACTACTTTTTCACCGACGGGCCAGCTATCAACTCGATCATCGTCGCCCTCGCGGATGCCTTCTACGAAGCAGCGATCGATCAGCAGGTGGATTCTTAGTACGGCAGCACGCATGTCGCGCCCCCAGCAGACCGACCCGCTGAATCTCGGGTGGAGCGCACCAGGCCCGCGTCGCGCAGGGTCTGCAGGGCGCGGGAGACCTATGGCTCGCACCGGTTAGTAGTCGCCGGGGTACAGCGCCACTAACTCAGTTGACCCGCGTCCGCCTTGTCCGGATCCTGAAAGGTTCGTCTCCACCAACGCGAGAGGACGATCATGAATGAAGCATGGGTCAACATCGGCTGGGCGAACAACGCAGCGCGGCTCGATCTAAAGAAGGTGGAGGGTGCCAGCGGGCTCGGCGTGATGCAGCTTCGGTTCCACGTCGAAGTATCTTGTCGAGATGAAGCGGCAGCTCAGAAGCCGCTGTGGTTCGAGGGCGGGTTGTTTGCAGAGGGACTTGGAACGTCGAGTGGGTACGTGCGACGGCTTGTGGTCGAGGACTCACCGGTCACCCTGCACAGCCTGGCCGCTACGACGAACTTCGTCCTGGTGGCCGACATCGACCATCGACAGCTCCAGGTCATCGAGGAGCATCGCACGAGCGGGATGAAGTTCCGGTTGCAGCTCACCGGTACCGCCATGACTGATGGCAACCTCGAACGCGTCGGGGTGGGGAATGTCGAGTGCGAGCTCACCCAAAGCGACTGGGCGGCGGTCCTTGAGCAGATGCAGTACCGTCGCCTGCTCCTGATCGAGCTGGACGCACCGGACGCCCACCGGTCGGCTGAGTACAAGCTGGCTCTCGACTTCTACCGCAACGCCGAGAAGCAGTACCTCAAGCAGGAGTGGCGTCTGACGGTAGAAGCGCTCCGCCAGTCGCTTGCGGCCCTCGTCGGGAAAACCGTTGACGAAGAGGATGAAGCGGCCGATGTGGAAGCGGCGTTCAAGACACTCCGCAGGGAAGCCAACAAGACCAAGATCGGCTACTCCCCGCGTGCCGAGCAGGTGCGGCGTGCGCTGAAGTTCATGTGTGACCTGGGGGCTCATCCGGAAACGGCCGAGACGACCAAGGCTGAGGCGTACGCCACTCTCCTCATGGTCGGTGGACTGCTGCACGGGTGGCAGATCTGATTCGGATGAGGAATGTGCAGTCCCCGGACTCGTAGGCAGGTGCTGACCAACCCCGCGCCGGCCTAGAGCTGCTGAATCAAAGTGCCCTGCCGAGCTCAAGGATTAGCTGCGAAATACAGGACTGGCCAGCGGAACTGCGGAAAATTACTTTCCGGATGCGTAGAGTTGGGATATAACGTGCACATGAACGAGCAATCCGCTCTTGAGTTTTCTGACCGTCTAGAGTATGTCGCCAACGCGCTCGGCACAGAGCCATGGGTCACCGTCTACGAGCTCGCGAAGGGTGAACGCGAGGAGGTAAGTTACCACTGCGCGCTCGCTCGCCCCGAGGTTCTGGAAAGGTGCCTTGCCAACACCTCGTGGGATCTACTTATCGGTCACGGGATGCCCGGCTTCTCATTCTATGGTGACGGTCGGCATGAGTACCACCGCTTCGGCCGTGACGATGGGGTTGAGCCGTTCATTATTGACCGCGATTTCCACGGCCTGAAGTCGTCCTATCTTGAGCTGTCCGAAGAATTCCGACACTTCCACAACCTCTACGAGGACCGGAAGAAGGGTGTCTTCATCGCTCTGGACGACAATGGTGACGACGTGGAAGTTGTCCGTATGGCGCCGCAGAAGGTTCAGGTTCGGGCGAAGTACCTCAAGGAATATCTGGCAGCCCGCGGCATTGTGATACTGCTCTTCTTCGAGTTCGACCGTTGGTCCTCGAGGACGCTGGACGAGCTTGGGATTGAAAAGCAGAACGTGGACGAGCAGGAGGCGAACTATCGGTACATCCGGTGGGTAGACATGCTCCCCGGCATCACCGATCCTGCCCGCCGTACCATGGCTCGTATCATGGGAAAGAAGGTCGTCAACGGTTCTGGGAACCCGCTCCCTTCATGGGTGAGGGACCGTAGTGGCCAGCCGTACGAGGATTTTGTCATTGGGGTGGACGAGGAGGGGAATAATATCCTCTACACCTGTGACGAGGAAGAGTTGGCAAACTACTTCGGCAAGAATCCTGGTTCGCCTCACTACTTGACGCCCGTCTTCTTCAACAAGGCCGTCATGGCCAAGTACTACAGCGATCCGGCGAAGTACCGGGTTGAAGACAGTCACCTTTACTGTGGTGGGTACTGGGGCTTGCGCCTCGATAACAACCACCGGGACTACGTGGTCGTCTACCTGGGTGACCTCGGGAAGCTGTCTCACAAGGAACAGCTCTACTGGAAGAGCTTCAATGTCGTGCCTGACGGAGGCGTGAGCGAGGTTGCGTACCGGCGCGGCATCTTGGGTGAATGGGCTGCTGCCGACGAACCAGCACTTTCCTTCAAAGCCTCGTACGGGCGTTTCCGTGACGGCTGGCGTGAGCGCTTTAGCTGGGATCTGTTCAAGCCGCTCAAGCCGGAGGATGAGCACTACTGGGCGACCCTGCACGTACCTGCGAGCGAGAACCAGCGGGAGTTCGACGACCAGGTCATGTCGCTGTCGAAGGTTCTCATCGAGCGGCTGAACGAACGCGAGATCGCCAAGTACATCACGGTCGAGCAGAATGACAAGGGTATTACGAAGTTTCAGAAATACCTAGATGAGATTGGGTTTCCCGACCGACAGGAACTCATCACGCTGCTGCGTAATCTCAACGGTCTACGCAGCGGGCCGGCTCATGTTAAGGGGAGGGACTATCAGCGAGCTGCCGAGCACTTCTCCCTTTATGAGAAGGGTTTTGCTCAAGCGTTCTCAGACTTGCTGGTGAGGGCGACCGAACTCGTTGACAAGCTGGGCATTTTCGCGATGCCGAGCGACGAACAGTGAGTCGTGCGCGTTTGGTCTGAATGGCCTGAAGCCCCGGCCGCAGGCAGATCGGAACGTTCTGTTGGAATCAGTTGTTGGGGGATAAGTGAGAGTCTGCTTTCTGATCAACGAAGGTTGGAGCTCGCCGGAGGCCGGAACTTGGGGATGGCTCACAATGAGGGAATCCCTGGTGCGAGTGTTCATGGAATCCGTTCCGCGGCATAGGCGTCATGCCCGCTTTTCCACGGGAACTCTTCCACTGCGGCGGCTTGCCCAAGAGGTGGGCGGCACTGAAGCCGCTGCGAACAGCGTTCTCGGCGAGCACTGGGCAGCCTGGAGCACTTTCTTTGGACCGGACCTTGCCAAACACGTCGAATCATTTGATATCGCAGGTATGGTCGTGGAATCTTTGACTCCCTCGGACGCCCGCGCCATGCACATCCGGCTGAAGGATAGGGAGTGGTACCTGGGAGCAGTGCAAATTCGTCCGGAGATTCCGGAGCACTGGGCGGTGTTTCTGAAGGGTATCCCGAGCCGGTTTCGGATCTTCGAAGACTCCCTCTATTTGTTTCATAGGGGATATGAGTTGGAAGTCGAAGACAACCGAGACCACGTGGAATATCGTGAGTGGGAATCTTCCGGCCTCTTCTCCTCGGTCCGCTGGGAGGACTCCGGGGTGCGGGAGACCATCTTTGATCCATACGACAACATGCAGCACTTTCGCAGGCTCGGCGAGGCGGACGAACTGCTGCACGGCCAGTTCTCATCTGCGCTGGGTGAGACTCTGATGCGTTGCTCAGACCTGAACCCGAACCTCACTCAACGGCTCCATGCGGCCATCAAGGCGTTCGAGGGCCACGAGACGGCGGAAGAACTGGCGCATGTGTCGTTGTCCTGTCGACGATTCACCGAAAAACTTGCGGACTGCCTATATCCTCCACGTGATGAGAAGGTAAACGGACGAAAAGTCGGCCAGGCTGAGTACCGGAACCGCCTGTGGGCATACGTCGCGGAAAATGTCACCTCTGACACCTCGCGCGAACTACTCATCGCGAACGTCGAGGACCTGGGAAAGCGGATTGACAAGCTGGACAGCCTGAGTAACAAGGGGCTGCACTCTGACGTTTCGTCCTCAGATGTGAACCGGTTGTTGCTTTCGCTTCTTGTCGTGACACATGACTTGATCTCGCTTCGCCCGCCCGGCGGTGCCTTCTCGTACGAACCGTACGAGACCACCATTCGTACCTTTATGGAGGGGTTGCGGCAACAACAAGAACGTCGGTCTCAGGATGACGAGGAATAGAGTTGTCAGTGGCTGGCGCGGATCATCACGGTGAGGACTGGTGAGGCCGGTGACGGTTGGCTCTGCCCGATGTCCTCGTACCCCCACGACTTGTAGAGCGCATGGACTTTTCCGCCCCCAGCAGCCGGGTTGACCATGAGCGTCACGTACGGTTCATCGCGCGTGGCGAGGAGGGCGTCGTGGATGCGGCGGGCGGTGCCGGTCTTCCGCCAGGTCGGTCGGACGCCGATCTCCTTCAGGGCCACGGCCGGGCGCTTGGTGTACTTCTCCGGCGGCGTCGGGTTGGTGCGCTGCCAGTAGCGGTCGCCGTGCTCGATGGTGTTGCCGTAGGCGTAGCCGACCGGGTGCCCGTCGGCGTAGGCGAGGACGGCCGTGAATCCTGGCTCGCAGCCGTGTCGGTCAAGGCGCTCGCCGAACGCGGTGACGGCGTAGTTCGGCAGGTGGAGGAGCGGGGCGCGCACGTCGGCGTACACGTCGAGGAGGTCGCCGCGGGCTGTGTCGAGGGTGGTGAAGGTGCGCAGTTCGATGGCGGGTGCCGTGGTCATGCGGCCATCCTCCAGTTGGCGGCGTGATCGGTCCAGGTCTGCACGGTGGAGCTGCCCGGAGCGGTGGCGCGCAGCGCGGCCCCGAACTCCTGCAGCATGCGCGTTACCCGGGCGTGCTGGGTGGCGGCTTCGGCGGGGACCTTCATCGCGGTGGCCGTGGCGGCATCGGGGGCGCCCTGTGCGAGCTGGGCGTGTGCGAGCCGGGTGGTGGTGATGGCCCGGGAGCGGATCATGTGGGGCCGGAGGGCGGCCAGGCAGCGGTGGGCGTGGTACTCGGCGGTCGAGTAGTCGCCGAGCGCCAAGTGCGCGGAGAGGGCCAGGGAGTCCAGCTCGGCCTGGTCGTAGAAGGCAAGCATCCACACCGGCCGGTAGTCGGCGGGGTCGGCGCGCAGCATGGCGTCCTGCGCCTGCTCGAAGGCCCGGCGGGTGCCGGTGCGGTCCTGGGCCGTTCCGTGGATGGCGCCCTGGCGGGCCAGGCCGAGGGACGCGAACAGGGGGTCGCGGCGGGTGAGGTGCAGGTTGCGGGCGACGTCGTTGGCGGCGAACGCGTCGGCGGGACGGCCCATGTGGCGGTACATGGTGCCCGCGTGGCACGTATGGACCGAGGAGCGCATCCTCCACTGGAAGCGCACCGGCGAGAAGCCCTCGTCAGTGATGGTCTGGACGCCGGAGCACACCGGCCTCTTCCTCGACCACGTTGCGGAGGACCGCCTGTACGCCCTGTTCCACCTAATCGCGTTCCGCGGACTGCGACGGGGCGAGGCGTGCGGGCAGAAGTGGACCGACACCAACCTGGACGCCGGTCTCATCACCGTCGCCAAGCAACTCGTCGTGGACGGCTGGGAGGTGTACGAGGACGACCCCAAGACCGACGCCGGCGCGCGGACCATCGCACTGGACTCCGACACGGTCCAGGCTCTCAAGCAGCACCGCGCCCAGCAGGACAAGGACCGCGAGGAGTGGGGGAGCGCCTGGGTGGAGACGGGGCGGGTCTTCACCAAGGAGAATGGCGAGCTGCTCCATCCCGCCAACGTCACGCGGCGGTTCATCGAGCTGTACGAGGAGATCGACCTCCCACCGATCCGGCTCCACGACCTCCGCCACGGCGCCGCGACCCTCGCCCACGCGGCCGGGGCCGACCTGAAGGACATCCAGGAGATGCTCGGCCACTCCTCGATCACCATCACGGCCGACACGTACACGAGCCTGCTCCCCGAGGCCGACTTGGCGATCGCCGAGGCCGCAGCCCGGCTCGTCCCGCGCGCCCGCGCCACCTCCGAAAACACCGCCCCCGAAGCGGAGCCCGAGCCCGACGACGCGGAGCATCCCGGCCCGGAGTCCGTGCCGGACGATGCTGATCCGTTGGGAGGAATTTCGGAGATCAACTCTCCGTCCGCTCACGCACCGCTCACGCAAACGGCCCCGGACGAGGAGTCCGAGGCCGAGTAGTAGCCCTCCCTGGGGGAGAAATCCCAGGTCAGAGCGGTAACGCGTTGTGCCCCCGGCAGGATTCGAACCTGCGACACCCGCTTTAGGAGAGCGGTGCTCTATCCCCTGAGCTACGAAGGCATGGCTGTGGCCGCCAGTGTAGCGGGTGGTGTGCTCGGTGCACGGGGGGCTTGGGGATCTTGGGAGGGCAGCGTTGGGGTGCCGGCCGTGAGGGGGCGTTCGTCGCCCGGAGGCCCCCGCGTTCCCGCCGCCCCTGGGGAAGCCCCTAAGGCCGTGTCACCTGTACCCGGTAGTCCCCCTTCTCGTCCTTCTCCAGTACCGAGATCCGTATCCCGTTCGCCCGGTCCGTGAACGTGTCGCCCGGTTGGTACGGGGCGTCCGAGAGTTCCGCGTGGACGTTGGGGAGGCGGGTGCAGCCGGGGCTGTTCTTGGTGCTGTCGGTGACCGAGACCGGGCCCTGGCCCGTGTCCACGTCGGAGCTGACCTTGTAGATGAGGACGCCGGGGCGGCAGACCGCCTGGTCGTTGCCCGCCTGGGTGCGGACCTCCACCGCGTAGCCGGACTCCGCGGTCAGGGGGACGAAGGCCAGCTTCAGGCCGCCCCGGGTGGCCAGGGGCTCCAGGACGTGGTCCGTCGTGCCGGAGCGGGCGGCGCAGCTCACCTGGTCGTTGTCCAGCCAGCCCAGCTTCCACTTGTGCCAGCCGAGCAGGTCGTTGTTGGCGCCCCAGTCCTCGGACATGATGTCCCAGTGCCCGACCGAGCCGCCGCCCTCCATCGTGTAGAGGTCGGGGAGCCCGAAGACGTGGCCGTTCTCGTGGGGCAGGACCCGGTAGCCGGTCTGGGCGTACGAGCCCGAGCCGTCGTCCTGGCGGCTGTAGACGAATGAGGTGTTGGACAGCGGCACCCCGTCCGCGATGGGGGCGTCGTCGTTCCCCGAGAAGGTCACCGAGAGCACGGTGTCCAGGGCGGAGGGCCCGGCGTTCGGGGTGACCAGGATGTTGACCAGGTCGTACTCGTCGAAGTCCACCCTCGGGTCCGCGGCCGCCACGATGTCCTGGACCAGGTGGCGGTAGCCCGGCTCGTACGGGGAGCCCCGCTCGATTCCGTACTCCTCGAAGGGCAGCGGCATCCGCAGCCACGAGCGGATCGGCGCCTCCGGTATGTAGGTGAGACGGCCGTACGAGCTCGTCCGGAACCAGTCCGTCGTCTGCGGGAAGAATTCGGCCAGCCGGTCCATGGCCGGCTCGGTGCCCTCCGCGTCCGGGAAGTCGATCATCAGGTTCAGCGCGCGGACGCGGCCGGTGGAGCGGGCGTAGCCGGGCTGCGTCGGCATGCCCTCCGACATCTGTACGCCCATGGCCGACGCGATCCGGCAGGGGCCGAGCCCCGTGGCCAGGGGGGCCGTCGCGGCGGGGCCGGCCGACGCGGGGCTCTGGAGGGGCAGCGTGCTGCTGGCGGTCGCCAGGGCCGCGATGATCAGGGCCGTTGCAGCGCCGAGAGCGACCGGGCGGCGGTGCTTGCGTATCCGGCGGCGGGGCTGCTGCATCGAGGCGCCTTCCGGTCCGCGGCAGCCGGCCGACCCCGGCTGCGCTCTGCCGTCAGCCTCTGCCGGGTGATCGCGGGCCGCTCGCTGGGTGCGCCGTTCGGTTGGTTTTCCGGCGACGGCGGTGTGCGTGACGCAGGTCACAAATGGCCGGGAAATAACCGGGGACCCTCTCCCCGTTTGCACTCGTGTCCCCGCGAAACGGGGAAGCGGTCCCCGGTTGTTTCTCCGGCCGGAACCGCACAGGGAAGAACCGGAAGACGAAGAGACCCGGAAGACAAGGAGCACCGCCGTGGCCACCACCGCACCCGCGCAGCCCCGTACGCCCAGGCCGAGGGCCGACGCGCTGCGCAACCGGGAGCGGATCGTGACGGCCGCGCGCGAGATGTTCGTGGAGTTCGGGCCCGACGTGCCCCTCGACGAGGTCGCCCGCCGCGCCGGAGTCGGCAACGCGACGCTCTACCGGAACTTCCCCGACCGGGCCGCCCTCGTCCACGAGGTCGTGCTCGCGGTCACCTCCCGCACCACCGACCGCGCCGAGGAGGCCACCGCCGAAGAGGCGGACCCCTTCGACGCGCTCACCCGCTTCGTCCACGCGGCCGCCGACGAACGCATCGGGGCCCTGTGTCCCATGCTCTCCGGCGGCTTCGACAAGGACCACCCCGAACTGCTCGCCGAGCGCCGGCGCCTCGAAGAGGCCGTCGAAGGGCTCGTCGCGCGCGCCATGTCCGCGGGGCGCCTGCGTACCGACATCGCCGTCGGAGACGTACTGGTCGCCCTCTCCCAGCTCACCCGGCCGCTGCCGGGCATCGCCTGCCCGAACATCGACCGGTTCACCCACCGCCACATCCAGCTGTTCCTGGACGGACTCGAAGCTCCGGCCCGGTCCGTACTCCCCGGAACGGCGGCGACCTTGGAGGACCTGCGGCGCCGCACGTGACGTGACCCGCGCCCGCCTGACCTCTGCGACCTGAGCCCGACTTCCTCCCGTCCGTATACGTGTCCTCAGCCGTGCCCGCGACCAGCGGCACGCACGGTTCGCGATCTCTCGCGCCCTCGCGCGCTCCTAGGTGGCTGCTCCCATGTCAAAAACACCTGATCTCCGACTCCCCGACCCCAGTCGCTGGAAGGCCCTCGCCTTCATCGCGCTCGCGCAGCTGATGGTGGTGCTCGACGCCACGATCGTGAACATCGCGCTGCCGCACGCCCAGACCGCGCTCGGTATCACCGACGCCAACAAGCAGTGGGTCATCACCGCCTACGCCCTCGCCTTCGGCGGGCTGCTGCTCTTCGGCGGGCGCATCGCCGACCTCTGGGGCCGCAAGCGCACCTTCGTGGTCGGCCTGATCGGCTTCGCGCTGGCCTCCGCGCTCGGTGGCGCGGCGCAGAACCAGGGCATGCTCTTCGGTTCCCGCGCCCTCCAGGGCGTCTTCGGCGCGCTGCTCGCGCCGGCCGCGCTCTCGCTGCTCGCGGTGATGTTCACCGACGCCAAGGAGCGCGCGAAGGCGTTCGGCATCTACGGGGCGATCGCTGGTGGCGGTGGCGCCGTGGGCCTGATCCTCGGCGGTTTCCTGACCCAGACGCTGAACTGGCGCTGGACCTTCTTCGTCAACATCCCGTTCGCGATCGTCGCCGCCGCCGGTGCCTACTTCGTCATCCGCGAGCCCTCCGGCAGCCGCAACCGCTCGTCGCTCGACATCCCGGGCGTCGTCCTGTCCGCGCTGGGTCTGGTCTCGCTGGTGTACGGGTTCACCCGCGCCGAGTCCGCGGGCTGGTCGGACGCGCTGACCATCGGTTCGTTCGTCGCCTCCGCCGTGCTGCTGCTGGCCTTCGTCCTGACCGAGGCCAAGGTGAAGTCGCCGCTGCTCCCGCTGCGCGTCGTGATGGACCGCAACCGCGGTGGTGTCTACCTCTCGCTGGGCCTGGCCATCATCGCGATGTTCGGTCTGTTCCTCTTCCTCACGTACTACCTGCAGGTCGTGAAGGGCTACTCGCCGATCAAGACCGGCTTCGCCTTCATGCCGATGATCGCGGGCATGATCACCGGCTCCACGCAGATCGGCGCCCGGCTGATGACCCGGGTCCCGGCCCGCAGGCTGATGGGCCCCGGCTTCCTGACCGCCGCCGTCGGCATGCTGCTGCTCACCCAGCTGGACATCGACTCCTCGTACGCGGCGGTCATCCTGCCGGGCCAGCTGCTGCTGGGTCTGGGCATGGGTACGGCGTTCATGCCGGCGATGTCGCTGGCCACGCACGGTGTCGAGCCGCGTGACGCCGGTGTCGCCTCGGCGATGGTCAACACCTCGCAGCAGGTCGGCGGTGCGATCGGCACGGCCCTGCTGAACACGATCGCCGCCTCGGCCGCCACGGCGTACGCCACCTCGCACGCCGCGCTCGGCGCCAAGAACCCGGAGCTGCTGAAGCTCCAGTCGATGGTGCACGGCTTCACCGGTGCGATCTGGTGGGCCGTCGGCATCCTGGTGGTGGCCGCCGCCATCGCGCTGACCTTCGTCAACGCGGGCCGTCCCACCCCGGCGGGGACCACCGGAGGCTCCGCTTCCGGTGACGCCGAGGGCATCGAGGACGAGCTCCGGGTCCCGGTCGTCGCCCACTGACCCGGCCCCCTTGCCGATACGTTTCTGCCCCGGTTCCCTCGTACGGAGGAACCGGGGCAGACGTGCGTAACGGCGGGGTTCAGCGCAGCCAGGGGAGGTCGGCGTCGGCGCCCTCCGGCTGGAGTCCGGCCGCCAGGATCTGCATGATCTCGCCCAGCGAGCGCACCTGCTCGGGCGTGAGGCGGTCGAACATCGCCTGGCGGACGGCCTTCACATGGCCGGGGGCGGAGCGCCGGAGCATCGCGTGGCCCTCGTCGGTCAGGACGGCGTTCTGGCCGCGCTTGTCGGAGGGGCAGTCCTCGCGGCGCACCCAGCCGTTCTTCTCCAGCCGGGCCACCGCGTGGGAGAGGCGGGAGCGGGTGATCTTGGCGTTCCTGGCCAGTTCGGTCATCCGCAGACGGTGCCGGGGCGCCTGGGAGAGCTGGACGAGCAGGCCGTAGTAGATGTGCGGCATGCCGGCATCGGCCTGCAACTGGCGGTCGAGGTGATCCTCCAGAAGCGTGGTGGCGTGCAGATACGCCCGCCAGACGCATTGTTCTTCGTCGGTGAGCCAGAGCGGCGCACCGGTTGATGCCGTGGTCATGTACTCCACTGTACGACCTTTTCTTGAAAGTTGAACTAGATAGGGCTAAGGTCTCTCAAGGTAGGAGCTTGAAGATTAAAGAATCCTTCCTGTCGAAGCCCTCTACAAGAAGAATTACCTTGAGTAGCCGCAGTTGGGGAGTGTCATGACAATCACCGCGGAGCGCATGCCCGCCCTCTACCTCTCCCACGGAGCCCCGCCGCTCGCCGACGACCCCGTCTGGCCGGGCCAGCTGGCCGCCTGGTCGGCGGAGCTGCCGCGACCCACCGCCATCCTCATGGTGTCCGCGCACTGGGAGGAGGCACCGCTCGCGCTCGGCGCCACCGAGACGCTTCCGCTGGTCTACGACTTCTGGGGCTTCCCGGAGCACTACTACCGGGTCGAGTACGCCGCCCCCGGCGCCCCGCGGCTCGCCGAGAGCGTCCGCAAGCTGCTGCGCGGCGCCGGTACGCCCGTCCAGGACACCCCGGGCCGCGGCCTCGACCACGGCGCGTACGTCCCGCTGGTCGAGATGTTCCCGGACGCCGATATTCCGGTGCTCCAGATCTCCCTGCCCACGCTCGACCCGCAGAAGCTCATGGCCATCGGACGCAAGCTCGCGCCACTGCGCGACGAGGGCGTCCTGATCATCGGCAGCGGCTTCTTCACGCACAACCTCGCCGCCCTGCGCCACACCGGCGGCGGCGTCCCCGGCTGGTCGGTGGAGTTCGACGACTGGGGACACCGCGCGCTCCAGGCGCAGGACATCGACGCGCTCCTGGACTTCGAGCACAAGTCCCCGGCGGGCCGCCTGGCACACCCGCGCACCGAGCACTTCGCCCCGCTCTTCGTCACCCTCGGCGCCGCCGAGCAGGAGCTCGGCCAGGGGCGCAGCGTGATCGACGGCTTCTGGATGGGGCTGGCGAAGCGCTCGGTGCAGTACGGCTGAGCCTCTTACGGGTGCGGCGTCACAGCACCGGCGGGTTCAGCTCCACCGAGCGCAGCGCCGCCGCCAGGGCCGGTGCGTCGCCCACGTCCAGCGCGGTGTCCGTGAACTTGATGGTGTGGTCGTCGCCGTGTGCCGCCGCCCGCTCGAACAGCTCCCCGGCCGTGAGCGACGCCCCGAACCCGGCCGGCAGGACGGCGGCCTCGGCGGGGGAGTACGCGGCGGTCACCGCCGCGCTCGCCGCCCACGCCGCACCCACGCTCGGCACCCACAGCTCGCGCGGCAGCGCCGGCAGCGTCCGCAGGACGGCGTTGGGCGCGGTCGCCGCGTGCACCAGCATCACCGGGTTGCCGTGCCCGTACTCCGTGTAGCGGTGCACCGCGGCCCCCACCAGCTCCTGCAGCCGGGCGCGCGCCTCGTCCGCGTCGGTCACGGCCGCCCCCTGCCACTGCGGGAACGCCGTGATCTGGGCCAGCCGGGCCCGGATGCCGCCGCTCTGGTCGGGCACCCGGTCCACGGCGTCCAGGGCGGCGCCCGCGGTCGGGACCGGGGCGAGCGGGGCGAGCGGAGGCAGCGGCTCGTGGCGGGCGGCCCAGTAGCCGAGCGCGTGGGCCAGCTCCCTGACGCGGGGGCCGGTCTCCTCGGTCGTCAGCAGGGTGCGCACGCTGTGGCCGAGCCGGATCGCCGGATGCGTGGAGCCGCCCGCGATGCCCGGGAGCAGCCGGGGCCACCACTCGGCGAGCACGTCGCGCCAGGGGCGGTCGGCGGTCTCCCGCTCGAAGTACACCGCCCAGTCGGCGATGCGGCGGGGGTCGCCCAGGGCCTCCCGCCAGTTCGCCGGGGTGACCTCGGCGAAACGGTCCGGCATGTCCTCCAGCTTCGTCCGGTAGTAGTCGAGCCAGCGGTGCACGGTGGCGGACTGGCCGTTGCGGACGAGGGCCTCCACGGCCATCGGCGCGTGATTGGTCAGCCAGCCCTCGCGCTCGGGGCCGGAGGAGTGCAGCCGTTCCAGGGCCTCGTCGAGCGTGCCGGTGGTGTCGGGGGCGGTGCGGTGCGTCGTCTCGTTCATGACAGTGACGCTAGGCACCCGGCGCGCGCCCGGTAACGGACTGCGGTCCCGAGCCTGCGGGCATGGGGCCTAGGACTCCGGACCGGGGGCCCGCGGGACCGGGACCAGGGCGGAGGTCCGGGCAACCGGCTACCCGTACCCGGCGTCTTCCGGGGTACGGGGGGTGTCGAGGGGCCCCGGAACGACCCGGGTACCCGGCCTGACCAGCACGGACGTGCCCGGCTGCGGCATGCGCCCGCCCCGGTGGCGGGACAGGGTACTGCATGATCGCGAAATTGAATGCCAGGCATGGGAATTCTGTCCGGATTCCAGTCGTTGTTTCCATCGGATGCAGGGCACCCGAGAGGGTGTCGCGACCTACTCAGCAAGGGAGCACGCATGGCAACCCGTGCCGTCGCCCGTCGTTCGTCCGCCACCGGCGGGACCAACCGGGCGAGCAGTGTTCGCGCCGTGGGCGGAGAGATCGCCGATCGCGACCTGGTCGGCATGTACTTGGACGAGATAGCGCGTACGCCGCTGCTCGACGCCGCCAAGGAGGTCGACCTCTCCCAGGCGGTCGAGGCCGGTGTCTACGCACGCCAGATCCTCGACGGCCAGGTGGAGAGCGACGCGGGCGGCGCCTCGCGCGAGGAGCTGGAGGCGCTGGTCGCCGAGGGTGAGCGCGCCAAGGACGTGTTCATCCGCTCCAACCTCCGACTCGTCGTCGCCGTCGCCCGCCGCTACCCGCGAGCCGGGCTCCCCCTGCTCGACCTGATCCAGGAGGGCAACGCGGGCCTGGTGCGCGCGGTCGAGAAGTTCGACTACGCCAAGGGCTTCAAGTTCTCCACGTACGCCACCTGGTGGATCCGCCAGGCCATCACCCGCTCCATAGCGGACCAGTCGCGCACGATCCGGCTCCCCGTCCACCTGGTGGAGGAGCTGGGCCGCATCCGCCGGGTGCAGCGCGAGTTCAACCGGGAGAACGGGCGCGACCCGGAGCACGCCGAGATCGCCGCCGAGCTGGGCTCCACCCCGGAGCGCGTCGGCGACGTCCTGGACTGGGCCCGCGACCCGGTCAGCCTCAACATGTCCGTGGACGACGAGGGCGACACGCAGTTCGGTGACCTCCTGGAGGACACCTCCGCCATCTCGCCCGAGCAGTCCGTGCTCACGCTGCTGCGCAGCGAGGAGCTGGAGGAGCTGATCGGCAAGCTCGACAACCGCACCGCGTCGATCATCCGCATGCGGTACGGAATCGAGGACGGCCGGGAGCGCACGCTCACCGAGGTCGGCAAGGAGCACGGCCTCACTCGCGAGCGCATCCGCCAGATCGAGAAGCACGCGCTCCTCGAATTGAAGCGAATGGCTCACGACACGGGCTTTGACGCTGCGGCCTGAGCCCGAGTCCAGTAACCTCCGAATTGGGCCGCTTCACCCGGCCCCCAGAGCTGAGTCCCGGCGCCCACCCCCCCTGGCGCCGGGGCTCATCCTTTTCTGCCCGGTCTCCGCTACGCCCCGCCGGACCCCGCGCGGCTGAGCCGGCCGCCCAGCTCCGTCACGTACGCCACCAGCTGCGGCGGCCGGTGCACGGTGAACTCGCAGTCCACCATCGCCAGCCGCACCGCCAGCCACTCCAGCTGATCCCGCAGCACGGCCCGCAGCCGGCAGCCGCCCTCGCCCTCCGGCTCCAGCGGCCCGATCCGGCCGTGCAGCCGCGACGCGACGAACTCCGGCGGCGCCGCGAAGCTCACCTCCACCTCGATCTCCGGCTGCCGGCGCGCCATCGAACTGGACAGGAACTCCGCCGCGTCCCCCTCCGGCAGCTCCCTCGGCGTGAACCGGGCGCCGGTCGCGAACGGCTCGCTGACCCGGTCCACCCGGAAGGTGCGCCACGCCTCGCGCCCCAGGTCGTACGCCACCAGATACCAGCGCCACCCGGTGCTCACCAGCCGGTACGGCTCGACCTGGCGCCGTGACTCCGCGCCGTCGCCCGCCCGGTACGCGAAGCGCAGCCGCTCCCGGCCGGTGACCGCCGACGCCATCACGGTCAGGGTCTGCGGGTCGATGGTCGAACCGTCGCCCCGGGCGAGGGGGACCGTCGCGTTCTGGAGGGTGGAGACCCGGTGGCGCAGCCGGGACGGCAGCACCTGCTCCAGCTTGGCCAGCGCCCGTACGGACGCCTCGTCGACGCCCTCGATGGCATGGCCGGCGCCCGCCCGCAGCCCCACCGCGATGGCGACCGCCTCCTCGTCGTCCAGGAGCAGCGGCGGCATGGCGGTGCCCGCCACGAGCCGGTAGCCGCCGACCGAACCGCGCGAAGCCTCGACCGGATAGCCGAGGTCGCGCAGGCGGTCGATGTCGCGGCGGATCGTGCGCGGGCTGACGTCGAGGCGCTCGGCGAGCTCGCTGCCCGGCCACTCGCGCGGTGTCTGGAGCAGTGACAGCAGATTCAGCAGTCGTGCCGGGGTATCGGTCATGTCACTCAGCATGCGCGCCCATTGGGTCATGATCTGGCCTATTGGCTGTTTAAGTTCTTTCCATGACTTCCTCCGCACCGCTGCCGTCTCCCGCGGCACCTTCGGACCGCCGCCGGTGGTTCGCCCTGGCCATCGTGATGACCGCGGCCTTCATGGACCTGGTCGACGTCACGATCGTCAACATCGCCATCCCCAGCATCGAGCGGGACACCGGCGCCTCGTTCAGCTCCATCCAGTGGATCGTCGCCGGATACGCCCTGGCCTTCGCCGCCGGGCTGATCACCGGCGGGCGGCTCGGTGACATCTACGGACGCAAGCGGCTCTTCCTCGTCGGCATAGGGGGTTTCACCCTCGCCTCCGCGCTCTGCGGCTTCGCCGCCAACCCGGAGATGCTGGTCGCCTCCCGCTTCCTCCAGGGCGGCACGGCGGCCCTGATGGTGCCGCAGGTGCTGTCGATCGTGCACGCCACCTTCCCCGCCCACGAGCGCGGCAAGGTCTTCGGCCTGTTCGGCGCGATCGTCGGCCTCGGCGCGGTCTCCGGACCACTGCTGGGCGCACTGCTGACCGAGTGGAACATCGCCGGTCTCGAATGGCGTCCGATCTTCCTGATCAACCTGCCGGTCGGCATCCTCGGCCTGGTCCTGGGCAGCAAGTTCATCACCGAGTCCAAGTCGCCCAGGGCGCTGCGCCTGGACCTGGTCGGCGTCGTGCTCGTCACGCTCGGCATGTTGATGCTGATCTACCCGCTGACCCGAGGCCGTGAGCTGGGCTGGCCGCTGTGGGGCTATCTGTCGATGGCCGGGAGCGTCCTCGTCTTCCTCGTCCTCGTGCTGTTCGAGCGCGCCAAGGCCGGCCGGGACGGGTCGCCGCTGATCGAACTGTCGCTGTTCCGGGTGCGGAGCTTCGCCGCCGGGATCGCCGTGCAGCTTACCTTCGGCATCGGGCTCGGCATCTTCTTCCTGGTCTGGACGCTGTACATGCAGATGGGCCTCGGCTGGAGCGCGCTGCGGGCCGGTACGACCGGTGTTCCGTTCTCCGTCTCCGTGTCGGTGGCCGCCGGTCTCTCCGTGCAGAAGCTGGTGCCCCGCTTCGGCCGCAAGGTCCTCCAGACGGGCGCCCTGCTCATGGCGGCCGGCCTGCTGCTCTACATCTGGGAGTCGCACCACTACGGCACGGGCATCACGTCCTGGCAGATGGCGCTGCCCCTGGTCGTCATGGGCGTCGGCATGGGCCTGATCGTGGCACCGCTGGCCGACGCGGTGCTCTCCGAGGTGCCCAAGGAGCACTCGGGGTCCGCCTCCGGCCTGTTCAACAGCGTGCAGCAGATGGGCAACGCGCTCGGACTCGGGCTGGTCTCGGTCGTCTTCTACGGGGCGATCGGCGACCGGCTGACCCCCGAGCAGGTCGGCCCGGCGTTCGCGGACGCCTTCGAGCAGTCGCTGTGGTGGGTGGCCGGGGTGCTGCTGCTGATCTTCGTGGTGATGTTCGCCCTGCCGGCCAGGCCGAAGCAGCACGTAGAGGGCGCGGCGGACGACGAGCCGGCCACGACGGAGCCCGCCGAGGAGCCGGTGCTCACGCACTGAGCCGACGGCGTACGAGGCGGAGTCACAGTGCCCGCGTCCCCCCGAGGGACGCGGGCACCGCGGCCTTCCGCGCGGCGGGCGGTCCGTCGGCGGGCCGGGGCCGGGACTCCGTTCAGCAGATGCGCGTACGGGCTTCCATCGCGCAGCGCGCCGTCGCCTCGTCGCCGTACACCTCGCACATGTGGCGGCCGTCCGGCGTCGCCGTGTGCTCGACCTCCCACAGGCTCGTCTCGCTGCCGTCGAGGAGCAGGAACGCGTGCTCGTACAGCGTGAAGCCGGCGTCCCGGCCCTCCACGCGGCACTGCCGGCCGAAGACCTGCGTGATGTGGTGCGCGAAGGCGGCCCGCAGCATCCGGGCGGTCTCCTCGCCGGGCACATCGCCGTTCTCCGCGCGGCGCAGCACGCGGCGGGCGTGGTCCGCGGAATTGTCCGGCGCGTACATCCGGGGGAGCGGGGCCGGGGGCGCGGCCAGCAGCGCCGACATGAGCTCCAGGTCGGCCCGGGCCGCTTCGGCGTCGCAGAAGTCGGGGACGTCCCACAGGCTGCCGGTCAGCCGGGCGGCGGCGATGTGCGCGTCGGCCTCGTCGTCGTACAGCTCGTGCTGCCGGGTGTCGGGATGGCCGTCCCCGCGCGGACCGCTGTGCACCAGCTCCCACAGGGTCAGCGCGGAGCCGTCGCTCAGCAGATACGTATGGCGGTAGGTCTCGCGGTGCAGGGTGGCGCTGTGGTGCGAGGAGTGCAGGGAACTGCTGTGGGCCAGCGCGGAGCCCAGCCGCTCCACCGTGCCGTCGGGGAGGTCGAACGAATTGAGAGCCCGACGCAGGATTCGCTCGACGTGCTGCTCGGTCGTCTCGTACGGATCGCTCAAGGTGCTGTCTCCAGGCCGTCGCCGCGTGTGACTTGATGCGTGCATAACGTAGCCCCTGGGGCTGACATCGGGACCGGGGTTCAGAAAAACGCACGGGGCGCACGGAAGGTTCCGCGTACGGGATGCGGGCTTCCTGGCGCGGGCGGGGCTTCCTCGCGCGGGCGGCGCGCTTCCTCGCTCGCGGGGGCCGGGCTTCGTTACGCGGGGGGCCCGTAGAGGTCGCTGTACGAGGGGAAGGTGCCCCCGCCGTCGCGGCCTCGAACGCCCTTCGCCGCCCGGACCGCCTTCACGATGGCCCGGGCCACCACCTCCGCCCCCGCCGCGAGCAGCGGGTTGAGCGCGACGGGGTCCTCCGCGTCCAGGTCCCGCCGGCCGGTGGCGAGCGCGAACACGGTGTCCCCGTCGGTCATCAGGTGCACGGGCCGGATGGCGCGCGCCAGCCCGTCGTGCGCGGTGCCCGCCAGCTTCTGCGCCTGCGCCCGGCTCAGGGCGGCGTCGGTGGCGACGACGGCGAGCGTGGTGTTGAGCGGGGGGCGCGCGTCCGTGCCGGGCGCCTGCGCCAGGCGCCGCCGCGCCGTCTCGTGGACCTCGGCCGGCGGGGCGACGGCCGGCTCCTCGCCGCCGTACTCCCCGAACAGCACCCCCGTACGGGGATCGAGCACCGAGCCCGCCGCGTTGACCACGACGAGCGCGCCGACGGTGAGCCCGGAGGGCAGCAGGACGCTGGCGCTCCCCACCCCGCCCTTGAGCTGCCCGGCGACCGCCCCCGTGCCCGCGCCGACGCTCCCCTGCACGACCGCCGCGCCCTCCTCGGCCCGTGCGGCGTCCGCCACGGCCGCCCGGCCCGTCGCCGCGTCCGGCCTGGCCCGCCAGTCGCCGCCGCGCCCCAGGTCGAAGACGCAGGCCGCCGGGACCACGGGGACCACCTGGGCCGGATCGGCGCCCACCCGCACCCCGCGCCCCCGCTCCTCCAGCCACGCCATGACCCCGGACGCTGCGTCGAGCCCGTACGCGCTGCCGCCGGTGAGCACGACCGCGTCGATGCGCTGGACCAGGTTGCGCGGATCCAGCGCGTCCGTCTCCCGCGTCCCCGGCCCGCCCCCGCGCACATCGACGGCGGCGACCACCCCGCCCTCGGGCGCCAGCACCACGGTGGTCCCGCTGAGCGCGCCCTTCCCGGCGACCTGGGCGTGACCGACGCGCAGCCCGGCGACATCGGTGAGGGCGTCCTGACGGGGCATCGGGGGCTCCTTGGGATGGGGGTCGGAGGGGCGGGCGGCCAACGTACCGCCGACGACCCCTCACACCTGGGGGCCTCCCCCCCGCCGCCGACGACCCCTCACACCTGGGGGGCCTCCCCCCCCGCCCCCGCCCCTCCCCACCTCCACCCGCCCCCACCTCCACCCGCCACCCCCACGACGCGCTCACCCCCTGGCGTCACAAAACAGGGTCAACCGCCACATACCGTCCTACCGTGTCACCGTGACCGAGCCACCTGAAGCCGCAGGCGCAGCCGCGCAGCCCGTCCCCGGGGGTCGTACCGGGACCGTCGACGCGGGCGGCGGTGTGCCGGCGCCGGGCGGGTCCGGGCGGGCCGGGGGGCTCGTTCCCCGGTCCGTGACCGCGCGGGCGACCGCGGCCGGCGTCATCGTCTCCCTGCTGCTCGTCGTGGCCATCGTGCTCGGCAGCCGGTTCCTGGAGCACTTCGACTCCGCGCTGCTGCCGTACGCCGTGGCCACCGTGTTCCTGGCCTTCGGCGTCGCGTACCGCTACACCGTCTGGGTCTCCGCGCCCGGCGCCAAGCGGCTGTTCAAGAAGGGCTGGGGGAGCCTCTTCTCGATGGACAACTTCCGTCGCGCGCCCACCGCGCTGCCGAAGATGATCGCCACCTACCTCGGCTTCCAGAAGTTCCTCGGCGCCCGCTCGCACGCCCGCTGGGCCGCCCACCAGCTGATCTTCTGGGGCTGCATCCTCGCCGCGCTGATCACCTTCCCGCTGACCTGGGGCTGGTTCACCTTCACCTCGAACACCGGCTCCGGACCCGGCTACGAGATGCGTATCTGGGGCTTCAAGATCCTCGGCTTCGACTCCCTCGACTTCCTCGGCTGGCTGATGTTCCACGGCCTGGACATCGCCGCCGTCCTCGTCATCCCCGGCGCCTCCTACTTCCTGTGGCGGCGGATGAAGGACCGCGGGGCCGTCACCGGCCAGCGGTTCGCCTACGACCTGGTGCCGCTGATCGCGCTCATCGTCATCTCGGTCACCGGGCTGCTGCTCACCTTCTCCTCGATCTTCCTGCACGGCGGCGGCTACGAGTTCCTGGCGATCCTCCACATGGTCGCGGTGGTCTTCACCCTCATCTACATCCCGTTCGGGAAGTTCTTCCACATCGTCCAGCGCCCCGCCGCCGTCGGCATGCAGCTGTTCAAGTACACCGGCCGGCAGGACGAGGAGGTCTTCGCCTGCCGCCGCTGCGAGGAACCCATCGACACCGCCCCCTACGTCGAGAACCTGCGCGGCACCATGCGCGACCTCAGCCTCGGCTTCGACGAGTGGGCCGAATACTGCCCGCGCTGCAAGCGGGTGCTGCGAGGCAGCGCCTACCTCTCCCAGGTGAAGAAGGGTTTCAAGTGACCGCGGACTCGCGAACGCCCGAACCGCATGCGGTCGTTCCCATCGATCCCTCCCTCGCCCCGCCGGGCACCCGCGCCTTCCGCGACGCGGGCGGCATCCCCGCCGACCGGTGGCACGCCGACCAGAACGGCGAGACCCTCGTCCCTACCCACTGCTGCTTCTGCGGCGTCCAGTGCGGCATGTATCTGCGCGTCGACCGCGGCGGCAAGGTCTTCGGCGTCGAACCCCGCAACCACGACATCAACCGCATGCGCCTGTGCCCGAAGGGCATCAACGCCTACCAGCAGATCAACCACCCGGACCGGCTCACCGCCCCCCTGATGCGCCGCTCCCGCGACGAGGACTTCCGCGAGGTCTCCTGGGACGAGGCGCTCGACTTCACCGTCGCCGAGATCCGCCGCATCCAGAAGACGTACGGGAACGACGCCTTCGGACTGCTGGGCGGAGCGAGCCTGTTCTCCGAGAAGACCTATCTGGTCGGCAAGTTCGCCCGGGTCGCCCTCAAGACCCGGCACGTCGACTACAACGGCCGGCTCTGCATGGTCAGCGCGGCCGGCGCCAACAAGCTCGCCTTCAACATCGACCGGGCGGGCAACCCCTTCTCCGACATCCTCCTCACCGACTGCCTGCTCATCGCCGGCTCCAACGTCGGCGAGTGCTTCCCCGTCATGACCCAGTACGTGTGGGGAGCCCGGGACCGCGGCGCCAGCCTCATCGTGGTCGACCCCCGCGAGACGGCCATCGCCCGGACCGCCGACATCCACGTCGCCCTCAAGCCCGGCACCGACTCGGCGTTCTTCAACTCCGTGCTGAACGTCGTCATCGCGGAGGGCCTCACCGACGAGGCGTACCTCGCCGCCCACGCCACCGGCTGGGAGGAGGTCAAGGCCAAGGTCGCCGAGTACCCGCCGTCCCGCGCCGCCGAGATCTGCGGCATCCCCGCCGAACAGATCGTCCAGGTCGCCCGTACCTTCGCCCGCGCCCCCAAGGCCATGGCCTGGCACGCCCGGGGCATCGAACACCACTCGCAGGGCGTCGAGAACTGCCTCACCGTGATCAACCTCTGCACCGCCACCGGACACATTGGCAAGCCCGGCGCCGGCTACGGCACCATCACCGGCCAGGGCAACGGGCAGGGCGGCCGTGAGCACGGCCAGAAGTCCGACCTCCTTCCCGGCGGACGCTCCATCAACAACGCGGACCACCGCCGGCAGATCTGCGAGATCTGGGGCATCGAGGAGTCCGAACTCCCGCCCGCCGGAACCTCGATGATGGAAATGGTCTGGCAGATGCAGCGCCGCGAGATCCGCGGCCTGATCGGCATCTGCAACAACCCCTTCGTCTCCCTGCCCAACTACAAGGTGGTCAAGGAGGGGTACGACGCCACAGAGTTCCACGCCCAATTCGACTTCTTCCTTTCCGAGACCGCCGCCAACGCGCACGTGGTCTTCCCCGTCACGACCTGGGCCGAGGACGACGGCGTCATGGCCAACGCCGAGGCCCGGGTGGTCAAGCACAACAAGGCCCAGGACCCGCCCCCAGGAGTCCGGACGGACACCTGGGTGATGTGTGAACTCGCCCGCCGGCTCGGGGCCGGTGACAAGTTCGCCTTCGACAACTCGCGCCAGGTCTTCGACGAGCTGCGGATCGCCTCCGCCGGCACCGTCAACGACTACTACGGCATCACCTACGAACGGCTGGAGGAGACCGGCGGCATCGCCTGGCCCTGCCCCTCCACCGACCACCCCGGAACCCCCCGCCTCTTCGAGGACGGCAGGACCTACCACCCCGACGGCAAGATCCACCTCCAGGTCGTCGAGTGGCACCCGCCGATGGACCCGTACGACGACGAGCACCCCATGACGCTCACCACCGGACGCACCGTCGCCCACTTCCTCTCCGGCAACCAGACCCGCAGGCTCGGCGGCCTGGTCGAGCAGACCCCCCGCCCCTGGGCCGAGGTCCACCCCTCCCACGGCTTCCGCAACGGTGAACCGGTCCGCGTCGTCACCCGGCGCGGCAGCGAGGTCTTCCCCGCCCTGGTCACCGAGGCGATCCGCCCCGACACCGTCTTCATCCCGTACCACTGGCCGTTCCCCACCGCCGCCAACGCGCTCACCATCGACGCCCTCGACCCCCGCTCGAAGATCCCCGAGTACAAGGTGTGCGCCTGCCGCATCGAGCACGCCGAGCGGATCGACGAGGTCCCCGCGCCCCCGGTCGCCCCCGGACACGTCGCGTACCCGGAGACCCAGGTCTCCCGCACCGACCCGCTGCCGCCCACGTCCCCGCAGGGCCGCGGCACCTCGGAGAGGAGCTGATGCCCGCATGATGGGCCGAACGATCTTCATCGACCCGGGCCGCTGCATCGGCTGCCAGGCGTGCGTCTCCGCCTGCCGCGAATGCGACTCGCACCGCGGCAAGTCCATGATCCACCTCGACTACACCGACGAGGGCCAGTCCGTCGCCTCCCTCCCCACCGTCTGCATGCACTGCGAGGACCCCGTCGCCCCGTGCGCCGAGGTGTGCCCCGCCGACGCGATCCTGGTGACCGCCGACGGCGTCGTGCAGCAGGCCGACACCACCCGCTGCATCGGCTGCGCCAACTGCGTCAACGCCTGCCCCTTCGGCGTACCGAAGATCGACCTCCAGGCGAAGCTGCAGATGAAGTGCAACCTCTGCTACGACCGCACCGCCTACGGCCTCGCCCCCATGTGCGCCACCGTCTGCCCGACCGGAGCGCTCTTCTACGGAACCGCCGAGGAACTCCAGGCCGAACGCCCCGGTGTCCAGGTCGCCGACTCGTTCGTCTTCGGCGAGAGCGAGGTCCGCACCGGCGTCGCGATGGTCGTGCCCGCCGACCGGGTCCAGTGGCCGGTCCCCGGCGGCCTGCCCGTCGTGGAGATCAACGGGAAGGACGTCCGACGGTGACCGAGACCGACTACCCGCCCCCCGGCGACCCGAGGCAGCCCCCGACCGGCGACCCCGGCGGCACTCCGCCCGGCGCCCCCGGACAGCCGGCCTCCGGCGACCCGCGCGAGGCCCTGCACGACCGGATCGCCGCCGACGCCCTCACCACCCGGCGCGACTACCTGCGCATCGTCGCCACCGTGTCCGGCGGGCTCGCCATCGGCGGCCTCGGCGTCGCCGGCGGCATCCTGCCCCGCCACGGCGACCCCGACGACAGCAAGGCCCCCGCCCCCAAGAAGATCGCCGCCCAACTCCTCCCCGGCGAGTCCATCGCCTTCGACTACCCCGACGAGGAGGACCGGGCGGTCGCCGTCCGGCTCAACGACGGCACACTCGTCGGCTACTCCGCCATCTGCACCCACCTCGCCTGCGGGGTCCTCTGGCGCAAGGACCGGGGCACCGAGGGTGAGCTGTACTGCCCCTGCCACGAAGGCGTCTTCGACGCGCGCAGCGGCGAGGTCACCGCGGGGCCGCCGCCCCGGGGGCTGCCCAAGGTCGTCCTCACCGAGGAGACCGACGGCAGCATCTGGGCCGTCGGCACCACGCACTCCGGCGAGAGCATCGAGCACGGGCTGTGCCGCCAGTTCGGCGAGGACCGCCCCGACCTGGCCTCCCGCCTCGGCTGCCCCGGAGTCCGCGACGGTGGTGCCGAGGCGCCCGCCGCCCCCGGCGGAACCGGCCGCACGGCGGCTCCCGGCCCGGTCGCCCCCGGCCCGTCCCGTACGCGCACCGGAGCCGGCGCGTCCGACACCCCCGGGAGCCCGTCATGAGCGACGACGACCACCGGCCTCCCGGCGCTCCGGGCCCGCAGCCCGCGCCCGACCCGCAGACCCCCGGCCCTCCGGAGCACCCCGGCCCGCACTACCCCGAGTACCACCCCGGCAGCGCGCGGGCCGAGCTCAACCGGCCCGTCCACGAGCGCTACCCGCAGATCCGGCCCACCAGCGGCTACGGCGACCCCCGCGTCCGCCACACCGGGCCCGGACCCGGTGCCGGCACCGACCAGGAGCCCGAGCGGTCCTCCAAGCTCACCGCCCGCCTGGTGCTGGCCATGTCCGTCGTCATCGGGCAGCTGTGGGGCCTGACGGTCATCGTGGACGAGTGGATGGAGGGCAACTCCGGCACCGCGTGGTGGGGCGCAGGCTTCCTCTGCCTGTCGTTCCTCGTCGTCCTCGGGCTCTGGCTGCTCGACCCCAAGGACCGCTGACCGGCCCGCCGGGGCGGGGCGGCCGTACCCTGGAGGCATGAGTACCGCCCCCGCCCCCGGACCGCGAGACGCGAAGCCCACCACGCCGGACCGGCCGAGGCCCGAGCCGGCGCTGATCTTCGACGATCCGCTGGACCAGCAGTCCGCGGACGACACGGACCAGGGGTGGGGCGAGCGGGCCCCGTCCGGCGGCAGCGCCGCGGACCTGGCACGCTTCCTCGACGAGAAGCCCCCGCACCACATCTGACGCCGGTCGCCGTCCAGGGCGGCGACCCACCGTCGTACGGCACGGGCCGCCCGCCTCAGCACAGGACCACCGCGAATCCGCCGGAGATCCCCGCCCCCGCGAGGCCCGCCGCCGTCGCCCTGGGCACCGCGAGGACGATCAGCGCCCCCTCGCCCGCCAGGTCCCCGGCCTCCGCCGACGGCACCCGCTCCACGCGCGCACCCCTGGCCACCACCCGGGCCTCCGCCGCCGCCCCGGGGCCTCCCGACGCGACCACGTCCACCCGGTCGCCCGGCCGCAGCAGCCGCACGGTCTCCGCGTCCGCGATCCGTACCGGCGCCGACACCAGGCGTACCGGAGGCGAAGCCCGTTCCCGGGACGCCGCCCGCGCCGTATCACCGCCGTGCCCGCCGTCACTGCCCCCGGCCAGTCCGGAGACGGCGAGCGCGGCCGCTGTCAGGGCCAGGGCCGCCGCCATCGAACGGCGCTGCCGCCACATCGCGCGGCGCAGTCGCTGACCGGCACTCACGCGCACCCGCAGCGGCGGGAAAGCGGGTACTCCGCACGGCGGGGGAGCGGGCAGTGGTCCCACCGGCCCGTCCGCGTAAGGAGCGGTGGAAGGGGGCTGGGGGACGGAGTGGAAACCGGACGAGCGCATCGCGAACACCGCCTGCGTCAGGGGCCGATGGGGCAGGCCCGGCCACCGGAACCCCGAGGTCCCGGCCGCCGGACAACCCCCACGATGCACCGGTCGCCCGATTCCCGCCGGAGCCTGTGGACCGCCGACCACATGGGGAAAACTCCGTCACCCGCAGGCGGGAACCCGCAGGCGGGAACCCGCAGGCGGGAACAGGCAAGCAGGCCCACAGGCAAGGCGGGAACAGGCAAGCAGGCCCACAGGCAAGGCGGGCCCACAGGCAAGGCGGGCCCACAGGCACGCGCGACCACTGGCCGCCGGACCCCCCCGCCGCAGCCACAACGCCCCTACGGCAGCGCGATCCCCGTCTCGATCCCGTCCAGCGCGTGCCCGCACGCGCACCCGCGGTCCTCAGTCGCCGGCAGCCCCGCCACCGCGTCGAAGAGGACCGAGCGCAGCCGGTCCACATTGGCGGCGAAGACCTTCAGCACCTCCTCGTGAGAGACGCCCTCGCCGGCCTCCGCGCCCGCGTCCAGGTCCGTGACCAGGGTCATCGTGGTGTAGCAGAGGCCCAGTTCGCGGGCGAGCACGGCCTCCGGGTGTCCGGTCATGCCGACGACGGACCAGCCCATCGCCGCGTGCCAGCGCGATTCGGCGCGGGTCGAGAAGCGCGGGCCCTCGACCACCACCAGCGTGCCGCCGTCCACCGCCTCCCAGTCCCGGCCCCGCGCGGCGGCCAGCGCCACCTTGCGGCCCTCGGGACAGTACGGGTCGGCGAAGCCCAGATGCACCACGTTCGGCTGGACCCCGTCGGCCCGGGTCTCACCGTCGTAATAGGTCTGCACCCGCGTCTTCGTGCGGTCCACCAGCTGGTCCGGCACGATCAGCGTGCCCGGCCCGTACTCCGGGCGCAGGCCGCCCACCGCGCACGGGCCCAGCACCTGGCGCACGCCGACCGAGCGCAGCGCCCACAGGTTGGCGCGGTAGTTGATGCGGTGCGGGGGCACGTGGTGGCCCCGGCCGTGCCGGGGGAGGAAGGCCACCCGGCGGCCGCCGGTCTCGCCGATGAAGACGGAGTCGCTGGGGTCTCCGTAAGGGGTTTCCACGCGGACCTCGGTGACGTCCTCCAGGAAGGAGTACAGCCCCGAGCCGCCGATCACGCCGATCTCTGCGTTCGCCATGCGGTCACCCTAGGCCGTGTCCGCGGAGCACCGTCCGGCGGGCGCGGGCGCGCGAAGACCCCGCCGGACAGGTCGGCGGGGTCTTCGTGAAAGCTGTGGAGCCGGTCGCTCAGGCGGCCGACGAACCGCTCGTCGAGGAAGAGGAAGAGGAAGACGACGAGGAGGCGGACGACGCGGACGCCGGGGCCGCCGAGGACTTCGAGTCCGAGGACGCCGAAGACGTGGACGAGCCGGAACCGGAGCTCTTCGAGGCCGAGGGAGCCGGCGTGCTGCTCGACGAGGAGCCGCGGCTGTCGTTCCGGTAGAAGCCGGAACCCTTGAAGACGATGCCGACCGCCGAGAACACCTTCTTCAGGCGTCCGTCGCAGTTCGGGCACACCGTGAGGGCGTCATCGGTGAACTTCTGCACCGCTTCGAGGCCCTCGCCACACTCGGTGCACTGGTACTGGTAGGTCGGCACTTTGTTCCTCCTGGCACTCTGACTCGATGAGTGCTAACGACGCTCCATAGTGACGTATTCCGCTGGATCAGTCCACCGTGACCGGCCCGCGGTGACCGATACCACGCGCCACGGTCCGCCCCACACCGGCCGCCAGGAGCCTCGAACGCAGCGTCAGCAGGGTCGCCAGGGCCAGCACCGTACCCACCAGCGGGACCAGGAAACCGGCGCTCGCGCCGTGTCCGTCCGCGAGCCGGCCGGCCACCGTCACCGCGGCCGCCTGGCCCAGCGCGACCGCGCCCGTCAGCCAGGTGAACGCCTCGGTCCGCGCCGAGCCCGGCACCAGCGCCTCGACCAGCGTGTAGCCGCTGATCAGGGCCGGAGCGATGCAGAGCCCGACCAGCAGGCCGAGCGCGGCGAGCAGCGGCGCCGAGTGCACCGCCCACAGGCCGGACGCGGTCAGCGCCAGCGCCGTGTAGCCGACGAGCAGGCGGCGGCGGGGGCCGGACTTCCAGGCGACGGCCCCGCAGGCGATCCCGGCGAGCATGTTGCCGGCGGCGAAGATCCCGTACAGCACACCATTGGCGCCCGGGTTGCCGATCTCCTCGGCGAACGCGGTCAGCGAGACCTGCATGCCGCCGAAGACCGAGCCGATGCCGAGAAAGGCGACGGCCAGCACGCGCACACCGGGGATCGACAGGGCCGAGGCGTGCCGCTCGGCGCCGGGCAGGGCGCGGTCGCGGACCGGCGGCTGCGTGGCGCGCCGCGCGGCGAAGAGCAGACCGCCGACCAGGGTGAGCGCGGCCTCCGCGATCAGGCCGGCCGCCGGGTGCACGCCCGTGCAGAGCGCGGTGGCGATGACCGGGCCGATGACGAAGGTGAACTCGTCCGTCACCGACTCGAACGCGGCGGCCGTCGCCAGCAGCGGGGACGCCTCGCGGCCCGGCGCCGCGCCGAGCATCGCCGCCCAGCGGGCCCGCACCATGGGGCCGATCTGCGGGACGGACGCGCCGGTCGGCACGGCCGCGGCGAACAGGGCCCACAGGGGCGCGTCCGCCAGGGCCAGCGTCACCAGGAGCGAGACGGATGCGGCGTGGACCAGGACGCCGGGCAGCAGTACGGCCCGCTGGCCGAACCGGTCGGCGAGCTTGCCGGTCTGCGGCGCGAACAGAGCCATGGAGACCCCTGTGACGGCTGCGACGGCGCCGGCGCTCCCGTAGGAGCCGGTGGTGTGCTGGACCAGCAGCACGATGCCGATGGTCAGCATCGCGAAGGGCTGCCGTGCGGCGAAGCCGGGAAGGAGGAAGGTCCACGCCCCGGGGGTGCGCAGCAGCTGCCCGTATCCGGGGCGTTCGGAGACCGTGGACGCCACGGTCCTTGCCTTTCTGCCGCCTGGTGGCCGTGCCCCCGGGCCGGCACTGGAGTGCGGGCCCGGGCGGGGCTGCCGAGAGCTGTCCTCTTCGCGCGGAACTGCGGTAGATGCCGGGCGCTCGTGGCCGGTGTGCGGGGCACAGCCGGTACGGAGGACGCCACGACCGCCATACGGTCGCGCCAGCTCTGCGTCAGGCAGAGTTGGTCGATCAATTGGTGGTGCTGGGTTTCCTTCATGCTACAGGCAGGAAGGGCGGGGGCCCTGCGATTGTGTGCACCCCGCCCCTCACCGCCTGTGAACTCCGTGTGTGCTCAGTGATGTGCCTTCGCGTTGCGCTTCTTGCCCTCGTCCGCCCTGCCGCCGAGCTTCTTGACGGCCTTGAGCGCCCCGGCCACCTGCGGTACGGGGGACTCCTGTCCGGCGGGGTGCCCGCCGGGAGTTCCGAGCCAGCCGGCCAGCTTGCCGCCCTCGGCGACCGCGCGCAGGCGTGCCTCGGCCGCGTCGCGCACCGGGTCGGTGGCCACGACGAGCAGTTCGTCGCCGCGCCTGAGCACCGTCGACGGGGCGGGTACGAAGCTCTTGTCGTCGCGCACCACGAGGGTGACCGCGGCGCCCGCGGGCATGCGGAGCTCCCCGACCTCGACGCCGTGCATCTTCGACTCCGAGGGGATGGCCACCGACAGCAGGTGCCCGCGCAGCCGTTCCAGGGGCGCCGATTCGATGCCCAGGTCGGCGGCGTCGGACGGGTCGTCCTTGATGTTGAGGGCCTTGGCGAGCCAGGGGAGGGTCGGGCCCTGGATGAGCGTGTAGACGATCACCAGGACGAAGACGATGTTGAAGACCCGGGTGGAGCCGTCGATCCCGGACACCATGGGAATGGTCGCCAGGATGATGGGTACGGCGCCGCGCAGCCCGGCCCACGACATGAGGGCCTTCTCCTGCCAGGGCAATCGGAACGGCAGCAGGGAGATGAAGACCTCCAACGGCCGTGCCACCACGGTCAGCACCAGGCCCACGACGACGGCGGGCCAGAAGTCGTCCAGCAGGTCGTGCGGGGTGACCAGCAGGCCGAGCAGGACGAACATGCCGATCTGGGCGAGCCAGCCGAGCCCGTCGGCGAAGCCCCGGGTCGCCGGCCAGTGCGGCAGCTTGGCGTTGCCGAGGATCATCGAGGCCAGGTAGACGGCGAGGAACCCGCTGCCGTGCAGCATGGCGCCGGCCGCGTACGCGGACACCGCGATGGCCATGACGGCGATCGGGTAGAGGCCGGACGCGGGGAGCGCCACATGGCGCAGCCCGTACGAGCCGAGCCAGCCGACGGCGATGCCGACGGCGGCGCCGATGGCCAGCTCCAGGGCTATCTCGCCGATCAGCACGTACCAGCTGTCGACCTCGCCGATGGTCGAGAAGGCGACCACCAGGATCACCACGGGGGCGTCGTTGAAGCCGGATTCGGCCTCCAGGACACCGGTGACGCGGGCGGGCAGCGGGACCTTGCGCAGCACGGAGAAGACCGCGGCGGCGTCCGTCGACGAGACGACCGCGCCGATGATGAGCGCCTGCCGCCACTCCAGGCCCACCAGGTAGTGCGCCCCGGCCGCGGTCACGCCCACGCTGATGCCGACGCCGACGAGCGACAGCATCACGGCCGCGGGCAGCGCCGGTCTGATCTCTTTCCACTTCGTGCCGAGTCCGCCCTCGGCGAGGATCACGACGAGCGCCGCGTAGCCGATGACCTGCGTCAGTTCGGCGTTGTCGAACTTGACGTCGAAGAAGCCGTCCTGGCCCAGGGCGATGCCGATGCCGAGGTACAGGAGCAGGCTGGGGAGCCCGCTGCGGGACGAGACGCGTACCGCCACGACGGCGACGAGCAGGACGAGCGAGCAGACGAGCAGGAGTTCGTTGAGCGTGTGGACAGTCAGTGGCCGGTCCTTTCCCTGCGTACGCCTGCCGGATCGTCTTCCGGCGGCCGGTACTTCGTTACCTTACCTAATCTTTAACGTTTTCTTGATGCGTTCGAGTATTCGTACGATCGCTACGCAATTCGAGCCATCCTGATACCGCGTCCGAGTGGGTGACGCGCTGCGCCTATGGTTGCTCCTGCACTCCCAGGACCGCCCTGCCCTCGAAGGACAGCGATGCCCGCCACAACAACCGCCTCTTCCGGATCCACCGGTACCGCCGGTGGCGGGCCGCGCAAGAAGAAGAAGGGGCGCCGCGCCCGCCTGCTCTTGATCGTCCTGGTGCTGGCGCTCGTCGCGGGCATCGGTTACGGAACGTACTGGTCCGTGTCCACCGTGCGTGCCTCGTACCCGCAGACCAATGGGACCATCCACCTCGACGGCCTCTCCGGCAACGTCGACGTCAAGCGCGACGGCTACGGCATCCCGCAGATCTACGCGGACTCGGACGCCGACCTGTTCCGCGCCCAGGGCTTCGTCCAGGCGCAGGACCGCTTCTGGGAGATGGACGTACGCCGTCACCTGACGGCCGGCCGGCTCTCCGAGATGTTCGGCTCCGGCCAGGTCGAGACGGACTCCTTCCTGCGGACGCTGGGCTGGCGCAAGGTCGCGCAGGAGGAGTACGACACCGTGCTCTCCGCCGAGACCAAGAAGAACCTCCAGGCGTACGCGGACGGCGTGAACGCCTACCTCAAGGGGCGCGACGGCAAGGACATCTCCGTCGAGTACGCCGCGCTGGGCCTCACCAACGACTACAAGCCGTCCCAGTGGACCCCGGTCGACTCGGTCGCCTGGCTGAAGGCCATGGCCTGGGACCTGCGCGGCAACATGCAGGACGAGATCGACCGCTCGCTGATGACGAGCCGGCTCGACCCCGACGAGATCAAGCAGCTCTACCCCGATTACCCGTACGAGAAGCACGAGCCGATCGTCACCGAGGGCGGCATCTCCACGGCCACCGGCACCTTCGACCCCAAGGCGACGGACACCGGCGCGAGCGGCGGGAACACCGTGGCGGACGCGACCCAGGGTCTGAACACGCAGCTCGGCGCGCTCTCCGACACCCTGGACGAGATCCCCGCGCTGCTCGGCCCGAACGGCACCGGCATCGGCTCGAACTCCTGGGTGGTCTCCGGCAAGTACACGACCACCAACAAGCCGCTGCTCGCCAACGACCCGCACCTCGCGCCGATGCTGCCGTCCCTCTGGTACCAGATGGGCCTTCACTGCCGGCAGGTCTCCGAAACCTGCAAGTACGACACCGCCGGATACACCTTCTCCGGCATGCCCGGCGTGATCATCGGTCACAACCAGGACATCGCCTGGGGCTTCACCAACCTCGGCGCGGACGTCACCGACCTCTTCCTGGAGAAGGTCACCGGCGACGGCTACCTGTACGACGGCAGGACCAAGCCCTTCACCACCCGCGAGGAGACCATCAAGGTCGCGGGCGGCAAGGACCGGCACATCACCGTCCGCGAGACCAACAACGGCCCGCTGGTCTCCGACCGCAGCAGCGAGCTGGAGAAGGTCGGCCAGAAGGCCCCCGTCACCAACTCGGCGCCGGACCGCGCCGACGGTTACGCCGTCGCCCTGAAGTGGACCGCGCTGGAGCCCGGCCACTCCATGGACGCCGTCTTCGAGCTGAACCGCGCCAAGGACTTCACCAGCTTCCGCAAGGCGTCCGAGCACTTCGAGGTTCCCTCGCAGAACCTCATCTACGCCGACACCAAGGGCAACATCGGCTACCAGGCGCCCGGCAGGATCCCGCAGCGCAAGCAGGGCGACGGCACCACGCCGAGCCCCGGCTGGACGTCGGCGTACGGCTGGAAGAAGGACCCGATCCCGTTCGCCGAGCTGCCCTACGAGTACAACCCGGAGCGCGGCTACATCGTCACCGCCAACCAGGCCGTGATCGACGAGGACAAGTACCCCTACCTGCTCACCAAGGACTGGGGCTACGGCAGCCGCAGCCAGCGGATCAACGACCTCATCCAGTCGAAGATCAAGGGCGGCGGCAAGATCTCGACCGAAGACATGCAGAAGATGCAGATGGACAACACAAGCGAGATCGCCGCGCTGCTGGTGCCCGAGCTGCTGAAGATCAACATCGCCGACAAGGACGTCCGCCAGGCGCAGAAGCTGCTGGAGGGCTGGGACTACACCCAGGAGGCCGACTCGGCCGCCGCCGCGTACTTCAACGGCGTCTGGCGCAACATCCTCAAGCTCGCCTTCGGCGACAAGCTGCCCAAGGAGATGCGCGTCGAGGGTGAGTGCCTGAACGTGCCGCCGCCGAAGAACTCGGGCCCGGCCGACGAGCAGGACCGCCTGGTACGCGAATGCGGCCAGCGCTCCCCGGACTCCGCGCAGCCGGACGGCGGTGACCGCTGGTACCAGGTCGTCGCCAACCTCATGGACAAGCCGGACAGCAAGTGGTGGAAGTCGCCCAAGAGCCGCAAGGACAGCGCGACCGAGAACCGCGACGAGCTGTTCGCCCGCGCCATGGAGGACGCGCGCTGGGAGCTGACGGCCAAGCTGGGCAAGGACATCACGACCTGGAACTGGGGCCGGCTGCACCAGCTGACCCTGAAGAACCAGACCCTCGGCACCGAGGGTCCCGGACTCCTCCAGCGGGTCCTGAACCGGGGCCCCTGGAACCTCGGCGGCGGCGAGGCCGCGGTGGACGCCACCGGCTGGAACGCGGCCGGCGGCTACGAGGTGGTCTGGGTGCCGTCGATGCGGATGGTCGTCAACGTGGCCGACTGGGACAAGTCCCGCTGGATCAACCTCACCGGTGCCTCCGGGCACGCGTTCGCCGCGCACTACACCGACCAGACCGACAAGTGGGTCAACGGTGAGCTGCTGCCCTGGGCCTACGGCACGAACGCGGTGGCCGGGACGACGACGGACACGCTGACCCTGAAACCGTAAGCGCGCCACCCAGGGCCCCCGGTGCTTCAGCTCACGCCGAAGCGCCGGGGGCCTTCCGGTGTGACCACCGCGTTCACGGGGAAGTCGTGCGGCTCCGCGGGCACCTGTGCGGTCACCTCGTTCGCGTACAGCAGGACGACGAGCGCGGGCGTGGCCCCGGCGGCCGTCAGGCGCGCCAGCACCCGGTCGTAGCTGCCGCCGCCGCGCCCCAGGCGCATGCCGCGCGCGTCCACCGCTAGGCCGGGCAGCAGCACCGCGTCCGCCTCCAGGACGGCGTCGGGGCCCAGCCGCCCGCCTGCCGGTTCGAGCAGCCCGCGCCCCGCCTTGGCGAGCCCTTCCGCGCCCTCGTACGGTGCCCAGTCCAGGTCGTTGTCGGCGAGGAGCACCGGGAGCAGCACACGTACGCCCCGCGCGCGCAGCGCGTCCAGGAGCGCGCGGGTGCCCGGCTCGCGCCCCACCGAGACGTACGCGGCGACGGTACGGGCGCCGCTCAGTTCGGGCAGTTCGAGCGCGTGGCGGGCGAGGGCCGAGGCGGCCCGCAGGGTGTCCTGATCCGTCAGGAGGCGGCGTGCGGCCAGCAGTTCACGCCGCAGCTCGGCCTTTGCGCACATATCGGTGTTCAAGGGATACCCACTGGCCTCTCAGGCAGGGCTATATGAGGACAAAGTTAACCGGAGCCTCATCTTCCGCCCATGTGGCCCCGTTAAGGTTCAGCGCATGACCCAGTCGAACCCCAGGATCAGCAAGGCCGTCATCCCGGCGGCGGGCCTCGGGACCCGCTTCCTTCCGGCCACCAAGGCCACTCCCAAGGAGATGCTGCCTGTCGTCGACAAGCCTGCCATCCAGTACGTCGTCGAGGAAGCGGTGGCCGCCGGACTGCACGACGTACTGATGGTCACCGGCCGCAACAAGCGTCCCCTGGAGGACCACTTCGACCGGAACTACGAGCTGGAGGGCGCCCTGACCCGCAAGGGCGACGCCGACCGGCTGCGCAAGGTCCGCGAGTCCACCGACCTCGCCACCATGCACTACGTCCGCCAGGGCGACCCCCGGGGCCTGGGCCACGCCGTCCTGTGCGCAGCCCCGCACGTCGGCGACGAGCCGTTCGCGGTGCTCCTGGGCGACGACCTGATCGACCCCCGCGACCCGCTGCTGACCCGGATGACGGAGATCCAGGAGCGCGAGGGCGGCAGCGTCATCGCGCTCATGGAGGTCCCGCCCGCGATGATCCACCAGTACGGCTGCGCGGCCGTGGAGCCCACCGCCGAGGCGGACGTCGTGCGCGTCACCGGCCTGGTCGAGAAACCGGAACCCGCCGACGCGCCCAGCAACCTGGCGATCATCGGCCGGTACGTCCTGGACCCCGCGGTGTTCGAGATACTGCGCCGGACCGAGCCCGGCCGGGGCAACGAGATCCAGCTGACCGACGCGCTGCAACTGCTCGCCGAGGACGAGAAGGCCGGCGGCCCCGTGCACGGCGTCGTCTTCAAGGGCCGCCGCTACGACACCGGCGACCGCAGCGACTATCTGCGTGCCATTGTCAGACTCGCGTGCGAACGTGATGATCTGGGACCGGAGTTCCGCAGTTGGCTCCGCCGGTACGTCACCGAGGAGATGTAACACGTTGAGCAGCACGATCTGGTCGGTGGACGAGCACCTGGAAGACATCCTCGCCGCGGTGAAGCCGCTCGAACCCATCGAGCTGCAACTGCCCGACGCCCAGGGCTGCGTCCTGGTCGAGGACGTCGTGGTGGAGATCGCCCTGCCGCCCTTCGACAACAGCTCGATGGACGGTTACGCGGTCCGCGTCGCCGATATCGAGGGCGCCACCGAGGAGTTCCCCGCCGTCCTCACCGTCATCGGGGACGTCGCCGCCGGAGACGACGGCCTCGGCCCCGGCCGGCGCGTCGGCGCGGGCGAGGCCGCCCGCATCATGACCGGCGCCCCGCTCCCCGAAGGCGCCGAGGCCGTCGTCCCCGTCGAGTGGACCGACGGCGGTACGGGCGAGGGCCCCGCCGCGGCGATGCGCGCCCACAGCGACGCCCCCGAGGGCGCCGGCGGAGAGGTCCGCGTCCACCGCCCCGCCGAGACCCGCGCCCACGTCCGCGAGCGGGGCAGCGATGTGCGCCCCGGCGACCTCGCGCTCAAGGCGGGCACGGTGATCGGACCGCCCCAGATCGGCCTGCTCGCCGCGATCGGCCGCTCCACCGTCAAGGTGCGGCCCCGCCCCCGCGTCGTCGTCCTGTCCACCGGCAGCGAACTCGTGCAGCCCGGCGGCGAGCTGACCGGCGGCCGGATCTACGACTCCAACAGCTTCGCGCTCACTGCCGCCGCCCGGGACGCCGGGGCCATCGCCTACCGCGTCGGTGCCGTCGCCGACGACGCCGAGACCCTGCGCGCCACCATCGAGGACCAGCTCATCCGCGCCGACCTCCTCGTCACCACGGGCGGCGTCAGCGTCGGCGCGTACGACGTGGTGAAGGAGGCCCTGTCCTCCGTCGGCGACGAGGACGGGCCGGGCGGCGGCGTCGACTTCCGGAAGCTCGCCATGCAGCCCGGCAAACCGCAGGGCTTCGGCTCCATCGGCCCCGACCACACCCCGCTGCTCGCCCTCCCCGGGAACCCGGTCTCCAGCTACGTCTCCTTCGAACTGTTCGTCCGCCCCGCGATCCGCACCCTGATGGGCCTGCCCGCGGCCGACCGCCCGACCGCGAAGGCCACTCTCCTCGTGGACAAGGCCCTGTCCTCGCCCGCCGGGAAGCGCCAGTTCCTGCGCGGGACGTACGACGCCGAGGCGGGCACCGTCGCGCCCGTCGGGGGCTCCGGCTCGCATCTGATCGCCGCGCTCGCCCAGGCGGACTCGCTGATCGTGCTCCCCGAGGACGTCACCTCCGCCGAACCCGGCAGCGACACCGAGGTGATCCTGCTCCGCTGACCGCGCCCCGGTGGCGGTACGGTATCTGGCGCTGTGCCGTCCGGGGGACCTTCCCCGGCCCCCGGACCCGCGCCCCGGTGCGGCCCGGGGAATCCGGCGCCCATACCGCTAGGCGGAGTGAGTTGAGTACGCAGAACAGGCTGACGCACATCGACGAGGCGGGGGCCGCCCGCATGGTCGACGTATCCGGGAAGGACGTCACCGCGCGCGTCGCCCGGGCCAGCGGCCGGGTCCTCGTGTCGCCGCGTGTCGTCGAACTGCTCCGGGGCGAGGGCGTCCCCAAGGGCGACGCCCTCGCCACCGCGCGGATCGCCGGGATCATGGGCGCCAAGCGCACCCCGGACCTGATCCCCCTCTGCCACCCGCTGGCCGTCTCCGGGGTCGGCGTCGAGCTGAGCGTGGCCGACGACGCCGTGGAGATCACCGCCACGGTGAAGACCACCGACCGCACGGGCGTCGAGATGGAGGCCCTGACCGCGGTGTCCGTCGCCGCGCTGACCGTCGTGGACATGGTCAAGGCCGTCGACAAGGCCGCGGTCATCACGGACATCCGGGTCGATGCGAAGTCGGGCGGCAAGTCCGGCGACTACGTACGCGCCCAGGCACCCGGGACCGACGCGTGAGCGCCGCCGGCGCCCCGGCCCCGTACCGCGCCCTCGTCGTGACCGCGTCGAACCGCGCGTCCGCCGGGGTCTACGCGGACAAGGGCGGGCCCCTGATCACCGAGGCGCTGACGGGGCTCGGCTTCACCGTCGACGGCCCGCAGGTCGTGCCCGACGGCGACCCGGTCGAGCAGGCGCTGCGGACCGCGGTGGCATCCGCGTACGACGTGGTCGTCACCACCGGCGGTACGGGCATCTCGCCCACCGACCGCACGCCCGAGGCCACCCGCCGCGTCCTGGACCACGAGGTGCCCGGCATCCCCGAGGCGATCCGGGCCGAGGGCCGCGACAAGGTCCCCACCGCCGCGCTCTCCCGCGGCCTGGCGGGCGTGGCCGGGCGCACCCTGATCGTCAATCTCCCCGGCTCGACCGGCGGGGTGCGCGACGGACTCGCCGTCCTCGAACGGCTCCTGGTGCACGCCGTGGACCAGCTGCGCGGCGGCGACCACCCCCGACCCGGGAGCCCGAGCTGAACGTCCCGACCTGGCCGGTGATCCTGGTGGACGGCGATGTCGCCCTCCGGCCCATCAAACTGCGCGACCAGCGGGAGTGGCGCGAGGTCAACCGGCGCAACCGGGACTGGCTGCGCCCCTGGGAGGCGACGGTCCCGCCGCCCGCGCCCGGCGGACCGGTCGCCCAGCGGCCCACGTACCGGCAGATGATCCGCCATCTGCGCTCCGAGGCGAACGCGGGCCGGATGCTGCCGTTCGCCATCGAGTACCGGGGCCGGCTGGTCGGGCAGCTGACCGTCGCCGGGATCACCTGGGGCTCGATGTGCTCGGGACACGTCGGTTACTGGGTGGACCGGGAGGTGGCCGGGCGCGGGGTGATGCCGACCGCCGTCGCGCTCGCCGTCGACCACTGCTTCCAGGTGGTGGGGCTCCATCGCATCGAGGTGTGCATTCGTCCCGAGAACGGGCCGAGCCGGCGGGTCGTGGAGAAACTCGGATTCCGCGAGGAAGGGCTGCGCCCGCGTTATCTGCACATCGACGGGGCCTGGCGCGATCACCTGATCTACGCGCTCACGGCGGAGGAAGTGCCGGACGGGCTGCTGCGGAGGTGGCGCCGCTCACGGCCGGTGCCCCGTACGGATCAGCCGGAGCCTCCCACGTAAATAAAAAGTTTGTTCGAATTACTCTCGATCGGCTGATCCTCGCCCGCATAAAAAAAGTCCGCGATATCGGCCGGATCGCGCGACACACCGCGCCAATTGGCGGATCCCTCCGCGCAAACCCCTCTACGGTGTGAGATGTGAGCAGCAGCGGCCTCATCTACGCAGTCATTGTCGGGGCCTGGGCCGCCTATCTGGTGCCGATGTGGCTCCGCAGGCAGGACGAGCTGAACGAAGAGCGTCCGACGGAGCGCTTCAGCACCGCCATCCGGCTGCTGTCAGGCCGGGCGGCGATGGAGCGCCGGTATGCCAAGGGGCTGCAGGAGCGCACCGAGGACGAGGCGGCACCCGACGCCGACCCGGACGCGGGCACGGACCGAATGGACTCCGTCGACGTCCGGGCCTTCGCCGCGCCCCCGGCGCACACCGAGGCCCGGATGCACGACCCGGCCATCGCTCCGGAGCGCGCCCCCCGCAAGCGGCGCGGCGCCGAGCCCGCCGTCCCCGGTCCCGCCCGGCGCGCCCGCCCCGGCGGCATCGACGCGGAACGCGCCCGGCGAGCCCAGCGCCTCCAGGTCCTCGCGCGCCGTCGGCGGACCACCGTGATCCTCTTCCTGGCCTTCACGCTCGGCGCGATCGTCGCGGCCGTCGGCGGGCTCCGCTTCCTGTGGGCGCCCGCGGTCCCGGCTGTGCTCCTCAGTGCGTACATCGCGCACCTGAGGGCGCACGAGCGGCGGCGGTTCGCCTTCACCATGGACCAGCGGCGCGCCGAGGTGGCGGCCCAGCGGCTCCGCGAGAACCGCCCCCGCCGCCATCAGCCCGCCCCCACGGCCCCGGCCGAGACGGACGAGGACTCCGAGCCGCGCCACCCGGCCCCCGAGCCGACGCCCACGGTCTCCCCGCAGGAGGCCGGCCGCCGCGCCCTGGTCGAGCAGACGGACCACGCGGAGTGGGTGGACCAGCAGCGCGAGCGCGGCCGGGTCCAGGGCGACAGCTGGGAGCCGGTCCCGGTGCCGCTGCCCACCTATGTCACCGCCCCGGTCGCCCCGCGTGCCACGGGCGGGGTCGAGGTCGGCAATCCGGAGACCTGGAGCGCGGCCCGCTCCAGCGCCGCCGAGCCCGCGCAGCCGGACCCCGCGACACCCCCGGTCGAGCCGGCCCCGCGCCAGCGCTCCCCGCAGTCCCGCCGCTCCCGCGACCGGGGCCGCACCCCGCTCTTCGACCAGTACGAGGACGGCGACCGCCCCCGCGCGGCCAACGAGTGACGCCGCGTCGGGCGGCCGTGAGCCACGCCACGGCTGACCAGCGCGGAACGGATTTCCGAGCACCCCCTGGAGGGTGCTAGAGTTTCACACGTCGCAAGGGCCTGTGGCGCAGTCTGGTAGCGCACCTCGTTCGCATCGAGGGGGTCTGGGGTTCAAATCCCCACAGGTCCACAGACAATGAAATCCCGTCCAGCCTCCGGCTGGGCGGGATTTCGTCGTTCCGGGACCGCCGTGGGGCGGACGGGGCATCAGGTGAACGATGCCGTCGCCTGGGCCTTGAGGAGTCCTTCGACTCCGTTGAGGAAGGTCTCGCACACCAGCTCCGGGTCGAAGAGGCAGCCGGCCGCCATCGCGCCGTCGCGGAGCATGACGAAGTGGCGGGCCGCGCGGTCGGCGGGTTCCTCCCGGATCGTGCGCAGGAGCCCGGTGAGCGTGTCCAGGAACCACTGGCGGTGCGCGAGGACGACCTGATGCACCGGGTCCGCCGGGTCGGGGTACTCGGCGACGGCGTTGAGGAAGGCGCAGCCCCGGAAGCCGGGGGACTGGATCGACTCGGCGATGGACGCGCCGATGGCCCGAAGCGTGTCGGGCGCGGGGAGTCCGGCGGCGATGGCCGCCTCGGCCCGGCCCCGCAGGGCGCGGTCCGCCTCGGTCAGGTAGGCGACGACCAGGTTCTCCTTGCTGGGGAAGTGGCGGTAGAAGGTCGCCCGGGTCACCTGCGCTTCCTTGACGATGCGATCCACCCCGACGGAGTGGATGCCCTCCGAGTAGAAGATTCGGGTGGCTGTGGTGAGGAGCCGGTCCCGGGCTTCGGACGGGCGGCTTTCGGATGTGTGGGGCGCCATGGCTCCAGCCTACGTGGCGCACTAGGTAGAACGTTCGGTCTTGACAGGGGGGTGCGGCCTTGCCAGTCTGATGAACAGAACGTTCGTTCTCGTTCGACGCGACGCTCCGCCGCGTTCCCGTACCCCCGTCGAAAGGTTCGTCATGAGCACCGTTGCCGCCCCGTCGGGCACCACGAACACGGCTTCCGCGCTGCGGCGGCTGTACTTCGTCCGCGCCGCGTTCGCCCTCCTCTGGGCCCTCGTGATGTTCGCGACGGCCGACGGGATCAGCCCGGTCGTGGCCGCGCTGCTCGTGCTCTATCCGCTGTTCGACGTGGGCGCCGCCGTCGTGGACGCCCGGGCGTCCCGCGTCACCCGCTCGCCGGCGCTGCTCTACGTCAACATGGCGGTCAGCCTCGCCGCGGCGGCGGGAGTCGGGATCGCCGCCGCCTCCGGGATTCCCGCGGTGCTGCGGGTGTGGGGGGCGTGGGCGGTCGTCGCGGGGCTGGTGCAGCTGGTCGTGGCCGTGCCGCGCCGCTCGATGGGCGGCCAGTGGCCGATGATCCTCAGCGGTGGCATCTCGGTGCTGGCCGGGGCGTCGTTCGTCGGGTCGGCGGGCGCCGATGACCCCGCGCTCACCGGCGCGATCGGTTACGCCGTGCCCGGTGGCGTCTTCTTCCTCGTCTCGGCCCTGCGGCTGGGGCGCTCCGGCGGCCAGGCGAGGGCCAGGAGCGCCGCGTCGTCGTAGGTGTCGGCGCGGCTGAAGTCCTGGGCGTCCTCCTGGAGCCAGGCGAGCAGGTGGTGCGGGTCGACCGGCGGGGGATGGGCGCGCTGGTAGGCGGTCAGGCGGTCGGCGAGCGGGTAGAAGGCCCCGGCCTCGTCGCGGGTCTCCGCGATGCCGTCGGTGTACAGCAGGAGGGTGTCGCCGGACCGGAGGAGCATCCCGGAGGACTGCGGGCCGTCCGGGCCCTCCGCGGCGGCGAGGGCCCGCAGCCCCAGGGGGAGCCCGGTGCCGGCCGGGAGCTCCCGGACCGTGCCGTCGCGCAGTACGAGCGAGGGCGGGTGGCCGCAGGAGTACGCCTCCGTGCGGCCGTCGGGCGCGATCTGGACGAGGAGGGCGGTGGCGAACGCCTCGTCGTCGTGCGGGAAGCGGTTGAGGCCGGTGTCGAGCCGCCCGGCCAGGCGGCCCAGCGTGCCTTCCTCGTACGCCGCCTCGTGAAACGAGCCGAGGACCGCCGATGCGGTGGACACCGCGCCGAGGCCCTTCCCGCGTACGTCCCCGATGAGCGCGCGCACCCCGAACTCGGTGTCCGCCACCGCGTAGAGGTCGCCCCCGATGCGCGCGTACTGCGCGGCGGCGAGATAGCTCGCGGCCGTACGGAAGCGGCCCAGCGTCTCCGGTGGGGGGCGCAGCACCGCCCGCTGCGCGGTCTCGGCGACGGACACCACCTTCCGCAGCCGCGCGGACTCCCGCTCCCCGCGGCGCACCACGAAGCAGCTCAGGGCGGCGATGACGCAGATGACCACGGTGGTGCCGATCACGGAGCCGATCCGCTGCGGCTCGGCGGGCAGGAGCAGCCAGCGGATCCCCGCCGCCACCACCGCCGAACCGATGATCATCGGCGGCCCGAACCCGAACGAGATGACGGCGGGCACCGCGACCAGCACCGAGGCGATGTGGGAGGAGGGCGGGGTGGTCAGTTGCAGGACCGCCACCAGGACACACAGCAGCAGCGCGGTGCCCAGGACCGCAGCCCTGGTGCCCCGCCCGGTCGCCGGCGGGGTTCCGTCGTCCGGTTCAGCCGTCGGCATGCCCGCTCCTCCCGCCGTTCCGGGCCGTGCTGTCGATGTGGGCCAACTGGTGGCCGAGGCTCGTCAGCCACACCTCCAGGTCGACGGAGAGCGCGGTCGGCGGGTAGTCGGCCGGTGCCGGGGCGGGCGGTCGCGCGGGAGCCGGGGCGCCGCCGCCGACCAGGGCCGCGACCCGGTCGGCCTCCGCTTCCAGGTCCGCCGCGGCCGTGCGGGCCCAGGCCGCGGGGGACCCGGTCGGTTCGGCGGTCTGGGGGAGGCCCAGGTGGGGCAGGCGGTGGGCGCCGAGGATCACATGGCTCGCGACGATGAGCACCGCGTGCCAGTCGGCCCCGGTCCGGTCCGGGAGGCCCGGGGTCTCGCTGCGGTACTGCGCGTACGCCGCCTCGGCGAGGCGCAGCCGGTGCAGGCTCGGGAGGACCGGCGCCGGGGTCCGTACGCCGGGTGCGGGGATCATCAGGATCCGCGCGGTGGCGGGCACCAGGCCGCCGCAGGAGTGCAGGAGTTCGGCCATGGTGCGACGGACCTCGTGGCGGGCCCCGGCCGGCCAGGCGAGAAGCCCGCACAGCAGCCCGATCGCGCTGCCGGTGAGCACGTCGACCATCCGCGCTTCCGAGAGCCGCCACGTCACGGGCGAGATCTGGGCGAACGCCGTCGCCACGACCAGCGTGAACCCTGCCTGCGCCCAGGCGATACCCAGCAGGGGTCCCAGACAGAACGCGGTCAGCATCGCCGGGACGAGCAGCGCGGCGTACACATCGGTGTGCGTGCCGAGCCCGATCAGGAGCGCGCCGGCCGCCAGGGCGCCGACGACGTTGCCGGCCACGGCTCGGCGTACTGCCTGCCAGGTCGCGCCCACCGTCGTCCGCCCGAGCGTCAGCACCGCCAGCAGCACCCAGAACCCGTGGGCCAGGTCGAGGGTGCCGGCGACCAGCCGGGCGGCGGCGAGCCCGAGGGCGATGCGCACGGCGTTCTGGAAGAGCACCGACCGGAGGGTGATGTTGCCGAGGATCCGGCGCGCCCACAGGGCCGGTGCCGGAAGTTCCGCGTACCAGAACTGATCGCGTGGGACGGCCGGTCCGACGGGGCGGCCGTGCGCGGCGATGTCCGTCGTGACCTCCGCGATCCGGGCCGATTCCGCCAGTGCCAGGATGCGCGACTGCCGCCGGAGCACGGCGATCGGCGGTACGGGGCCGGGCGGCCCGGTCGTCAGCCGTACGCGCTCCGCCCCGAAGGCCCGCATGGCCGCTTCCAGGGAACCGGCTACGGGTGGCCGCTTCCCGGTGCGCAGGAAATACGCGCAGTTCGTGCACACCACGGCGACTCGGGCCAGGAGCTCGGCGGACGCCGGGTCGGTGGGCGTCGGCGGCTCCTCCGAGAGGGTCGCCAGCTGGTTCAGGAGCCGCCGGACCGAGCGGCCGGCCTGGTCGAGCGCGCGGTCCGTCCGCCCGGCGCTCGCGGGCTGTTCGGCCGGCGGCACCGACGAGGGGCGCAGCCGTTCACCGGCCGCGCGCAGGGTCGCGGCGGGTACGCCGCCGGGCGAGGCGGCCTCGTCCGCGGCGGTCCGCAGCGCGTCCGCCAGGCGGCGGCGGTAGGAGGGGACGGCCCGTTCGGGCAGGAGGAGGGTCTCGCAGGCCGCGAGGAGCAGGACGCCGATGGTCAGGCCGATGAGCCGGTCTCCCAGGGTGCCGGGGGCGTACGGCGGGAAGCAGGCGAGGATGTAGAAGAGCTGGAGGCCCGGGGCCGCACCCGCCGGGCGCGGCCCCGCGACGGCGGCGAAGGCGAGCAGGAACCCGACGACGAGCATCCCCCCGACTGCGGCCCAGGCGGCCCCCGCGAGCACGGTTCCCAACGACGCCAGCACGAGGGCCGGCGGGAGGGCGCACAGCACCACGGCCGCCTTCTGGCGGCCGGAACCGGGGACGACGGAGAGCAGGCCCAGCGCGACGGGTGCGAAGAGTGCGTACAGGGCGGCGACCGGCCGGTCGGCCGCGTGGAGCAGGGGGTAGAACCCGGCGGCCGCCGAGAGGGCCACCCGGACGCCTCTGCGGACGACGACGGCCCGTGCCGTGCCGGCGGTCACCCGGGTGCCCGGCCGCCACCACCGTCCGGAGCCGGAGCGTCGCGTACCGGCAGTGCGCACATCCCGCGACGCTCCCTTCTCCGGCCGGACCGCGTCCCTCCTCACGGAGGCCATATGGCTCCCCGTCATTGTTGAACAGGCCCGGCCTTCGCGCTCGCGGACGTCCACCGGCAGGAGGTGTCACGGGTTGTTCAGGTACGCCAGCACCGCCAGCACCCGGCGGTTGTTCGAGCCGTCGTCCGTGATGCCCAGCTTGGCGAACAGGGAGGTCGTGTACTTGCTGATCGCGCTGTCGCTGAGGAACAGGCGGGCCGCGATGGCCTGGTTGGAGAGGCCCTCGGCCATCAGGGCCAGGACCTCGTGCTCGCGTTCGGTGAGTGGGTCCAGGCGGCGGTGCGAGGAGCCGCTGGACAGGAGCTTCGCGATGACCGCCGGGTCCATGGCGGTGCCGCCGGCCGCGACCCGTTCCAGCGCGTCGATGAACTGGTCCGCGTCGAACACGCTCTCCTTCAGGAAGTAGCCGACGCCGCCCGACCCGTCGGCCAGCAACTCGCGGGCGTACAGCTGCTCCACGTACTGCGACAGGATCAGGACGGGCAGCCCCGGCATCTCGGTGCGGGCGGCGAGGGCGGCGCGCAGGCCCTCGTCGGTCTGCGTCGGCGGCATGCGGACGTCCACCACCGCCACGTCCGGGCGGAACTCGCGCAGGGCGGCCAGGGTCTCCGGGCCGGTCGTGGCCGTACCCACCACCTCGTGTCCGTACGCCTCGATGAGACGGACCATGCCGTCCCGCAGGAGGTACAGGTCCTCGGCTACGACGATTCGCATGGCACCATGATCCTCGCCCGGGTCGGCCCGCCGGCCGGACTCGTGACCTCCAGGCTGCCGTCGAACACCGCGAGGCGGCGCCGCAGTCCCGCGAGGCCGCCGCCGTCCCGGACGGCCGCGCCGCCGCGCCCGTCGTCCTCCGCCTCCACGACCAGGCCGGTTCCGTCCTGCGCGAGGGTGATCCGCATCCGGGTCGCACGGGCGTGCTTGACCGCGTTGGTCAGCAGCTCGGCGATGCCGAAGTAGACGGCGGACTCGACGGGCGCGTCCAGCCGCCCCGGCACGTCCGCGACGACCTCCGTTTCGAGGGGGCTGTCGAGGGCGAGCGCGCGCACGGCGTCGACGAGGCCCCGGTCGTTGAGCACGGGCGGGTTGATTCCGTGCACCAGGTCGCGCAGTTCGGCCAGGGAGGCGGTGGCGCCCGCCCGCGCCTCGCGCATCAGCGCCCTGGCCCGGTCCGGGTCGGTTTCCATCAGCTTCTCCACCGTGGCCAGGGACATCCCGAGCGCGACGAGCCGGGCCTGCGCTCCGTCGTGCAGGTCCCGTTCGATCCGGCGGATCTCGGCGGCCTGGGCCACCGTCGCATCGGCTCGCTGCCCGGTGAGTTCGTCCACGCGGTCCGCGAGCGCCATCCGGGCGGACGGCCGCAGGAAACGGACCGCGACCGGGGCGAGTGTCCGCCAGGCGCGAGGGGAAGAGGCGACGGTCACGAGGAGGCCCAGGAGCCCGGCCGGCGTGCCCGTTCCCAGCGCGACGGCGCCCCACACCACCCCCGCGAGTGGCACGCACGCCACGATCCCCGCGGTGAAGGGGGCGATCGCCGTGAACCGGAGGTCGCGCCAGTGGGCCGGGTCCTTCCAGCGCAGCCGCCACCGCTGGTCCATGAGGGCGTCCCGCTGGGTGCGGTGGTAGTCGAAGCCGTTCCACCAGTGGCCCGTGGCCATGCGTGTCACCGGCGGGGCGTGCCGGTAGCCGGACGGGATCTCCGTCCCGGACCAGCGGGCGACCAGGGCGCGGACCGCCCGGCACACGGGCCGCGCGAGGGCGAGCGTGCCCACGCACACCAGCACCAACGGCCCGGCCCACGACCAGGGGTTCGACGCGCCCCACCCGACGCCCCACGCCACGGCGCCCGCCCACACGGCCGGGACCAGCAGCGTGACGGCGGCGACGGCGCACGCCCGTACGAACCCGACAACCACCCCGGCCGCCCACGACCTCAGCACTCTCATCGCCTGCCCGCCGCCTCTCCGCGTCCGTCCCGATGCCCCCACTCTGCACCGGTCGGGAGGCGCGGAGGCCCGGTCCGGGCGAGGAGTGGGTCTGGACCCACCCCCTTGTGCGCCCAGACGCATACCGCGCCCGATCGGCGCTTCGTAGCGTCGTCACCATGACCACGAACACGAACCTTCAGCCCGAGGCCCTGCGGGCCCTCGCGTCGGCGCGCCGGAGCATCACGCTCTACGGCGCACTCACCGCCACCGCCCTCGGCGCGGTCGTCGTGGTGGCAGCCACCGGTCACACGGTGAACACCTTCATGTGGGTCCGCGCGGTCCTGCTGCCGGTGATCGCGTACGTACTGCTCCGCATCACGGCCTCGGCCGCCGGGGGTTCACGCCGCGCCTTCGACCGCGTGAGCACCCTCGCGGTGATCATGCCCGTCGCGATCATCGGCGTCGACCTGATCCCGGGCGTCTGCCCGCCCTGGTACGCGGTGACCCAGACGCTGTGCATGCTGCCGGTGATCCACGTCGCGTTCCTCACCCGGCGGACGGCCCTGAAGAGGGCGTTTCCGAAGGCGGGTTGAGGGCGACGGCGACCGGCCTCAGGCCGCGCCGTTCCCCCGCAGCGGCTTCGCGAAGCAGCGGCTGCTTTCGTACGTGCGGTAGTGGCCGAACTTCTCGCACAGGGTGTAGCCGCTGGAGACGTACAGGGCGATGGCCTCCGGCTGGCGGTCGCCCGTTTCCAGGACCATGCGGGTGCGGCCGGCGGCGCGGGCGTCCGCCTCCAGGGCGGCCAGGATGCGGCGGGCGAGGCCCAGGCCGCGGCCCTCCGGTATGACGTACATCCGCTTCAGCTCGGCGTCGCCGTCCGAGTAGCCCTCCTCGTTGCGCTCCTGGGAGCGCCAGCCGCCCGTGGCGACGGGCTGGTCCGACGCGTCGTACGCGATCAGGTACAGGCCGTGAGGCGGGTCGAACATCGTGGCGTCCAGCGGTGTGACATCGCCCTCGTCGCCGTAGCGCTCCGCGTATTCGAGCTGCACGCGATCGTTGAGTTTGACGGCATCGGGGTGGCCGAAGGCCCGGACCTGGATATTCATGCGAAGTATGGTACATGTATGCGACGCCATGGGCCGGTATCGTGCCGTAATGCTCACTGTGACCTCCGTGAATGTAAACGGACTCCGCGCCGCCGCCAAAAAGGGCTTCGTCGAGTGGCTGGCGCAGACCGACGCCGACGTGGTCTGCCTCCAGGAGGTGCGCGCCGAGCCCGAGCAGCTGCCCGCGGACGTGCGTGACCCCGAGGGCTGGCACACCGTCCACGCGCCCGCCGCCGCCAAGGGCCGGGCCGGGGTCTCCCTCTACTCGCGGCGCGCCCCCGAGCGCGTACAGATCGGTTTCGGCGGGTACGGGCACGCCGGGTGCGAGGAGTTCGACACGAGCGGGCGGTACGTCGAGATCGACCTGCCCGGGGTCACGGTCGCGAGCCTCTATCTGCCCTCCGGCGAGGTCGGCACCGAGCGGCAGGACGAGAAGGAGCGCTTCATGGCCGCCTTCCTGCCCTACCTCGTCGGGCTGAGGACCCGCGCCGCCGCCGAGGGCCGCGAGGTCGTCGTCTGCGGCGACTGGAACATCGCCCACCAGGAGGCCGACCTCAAGAACTGGCGCGCCAACCGCAAGAGCTCCGGCTTCCTCCCCGAGGAGCGCGCGTGGCTGACCCGGGTCTTCGAAGAGGCCGCGTACGTCGACGTCGTACGCGCCCTGCACCCGGACGTCGAGGGCCCGTACTCGTGGTGGTCGTACCGGGGGCGCGCGTTCGACAACGACACCGGCTGGCGCATCGACTACCAGGTCGCGACCCCCGGCCTCGCCGCCCGCGCCGTGAAGGCATGGGTCGAACGGGCCGCCACCCATGGCGAACGGTGGAGCGACCACGCGCCGGTGACGGTGGTGTACGAGCAGTAGGGCGGGGTAGGGCGAGGGCGCCCTACCCGGTGTGGGCCAGGGCGTCGTCCCAGACGTTGCCGCCGTACCCTCCATGATGCAGCCGCCACCCGTGAGGAAGAGCCACGAGGCGGGCGGCCCCCACTCCGTCCGTCCGGCGTGGGCGGTCGTCGCGCCCGCCCGCCGCTGTGCAACGCCTCGGGTCCCGGACCGGATCTACTCCGCCCCCTCCTCCAGCTTCCGCCGCAGTCTCCGGTCCAGTGCCATCGACAGTTCCGCGTCCACCACCGCCCGGGCCAGCGGCCGCAGTTGCGGTGGTTCCGGGTCCGTCTCCGCGCCGTACTCCTGGAGCACGGACACGAACAGGTCCGCCAGCGCCTCCGCGTGCCTGCGGACCTGGCGGCCCGTGGACAGGACCGCGGAGAGCGGGACGCCTTCCCGTACCAGCTCCGCCGAAACGTCCAGCAGGCGGCGGCTGATGTGGACGATCTCCGCGCCGTCCGTCCCCAGGTAGCCCAGCTCCATCGCCAGCGCCAGGTTCTCCGGCGTGGACTCGCCCTCGAAGTAGTCCGCGAGCTGTTCGGGCGTGAGGCGGACCGGGGTCTCCTCGGACGGTTCGCCCAGGCCCAGCACCTCGGCGACATCGCGGCCGCTCTCGAACGTACGGGCCAGGTCGGCGATACCGGTCAGCGTGTGGCCGCGTTCCAGGAGGCCCGTGATCGTGCGCAGGCGGGCCAGGTGGTGGTCGTCGTACCAGGCGATGCGGCCCTCGCGGCGGGGCGGCGAGATCAGGCCGCGCTCACGGTAGAAGCGCACGGTCCGCACGGGGATGCCGGCCTCCTTGGCCAGCTCCTCCATGCGGTACTCGCGGTGCTCGGGTCCTTCTGCCACCCCCGCACCCTATCCGCCCGCCCGGCGCCGGGACCCCAGGTTGTACCGCCGGTAACTTTCCTTCGTCCGCCCCCTACCCATCGGTACGAAGCTGCTCTACCCTCCCAACCATGCCAGTGATTGCTGGCAGAGTCGTGTGACGTACCGCGGGAGGCGGCAGCATGGCCCAGCACGAGCATGTACGCGTGGCGGTGATCGGATCCGGATTCGGGGGCCTCGGCGCCGCGGTCCGGCTGCGCCGCGAAGGCATCACCGATTTCGTGATCCTGGAGCGCGCCGGTTCCGTCGGCGGCACCTGGCGCGACAACAGCTATCCCGGCTGCGCCTGCGACGTACCGTCCCACCTGTACTCCTTCTCGTTCGCCCCCAACCCCGAGTGGCCGCGCACCTTCTCCGGGCAGGAGCACATCCGCGCCTACCTGGAGCACGTCGCCGACACCTTCGGGCTCCGCGCCCATCTGCGCCTCAACCACGAGGTGAAGCAGATGCGCTGGGACAACGACGAGCTGCACTGGGTCATCGACAGCGCCAACGGCACCACCACCGTCGCGGATGTCGTCGTCTCCGCGACCGGGCCGCTCTCCGACCCGAAGACGCCCGACATCCCGGGGCTCGCCGACTTCCCCGGCGAGGTCTTCCACTCCGCCCGCTGGGACCACGACGCCGACCTCACCGGCAAGCGCGTCGCGATGATCGGCACCGGCGCCTCCGCCATCCAGATCGTGCCCGCGATCCAGCCCCGGGTCGGCAAGCTGACGCTCTTCCAGCGCACCCCGCCCTGGGTCATGCCCCGCATGGACCGCAAGATCAGCGGCCTGGAGCGCAAGCTGCACCGCGCCCTGCCCGCCACCGGCACCGCCCGCCGCGGACTCCTCTGGGGCATCCGGGAGTTGCAGGTCAGCGCCTTCACCAAGCACCCCGACCAGCTCGGCCTGGTCGAGCGCATAGCCAAGTCCAACATGGCCCGCGCCATCAAGGACCCCGCCCTGCGCGCCAAGCTGACCCCCTCGTACCGCATCGGCTGCAAGCGCATCCTGCTGTCGAGCACGTACTACCCGGCCCTCGCCCAGCCCAATGTCGACGTCGTCGCCTCCGGCCTCGCCGAGGTCCGCGGCAACACGGTCGTCGCGTCGGACGGTACGGAGACCGAGGTCGACGCGATCATCTTCGGCACCGGATTCCACGTCACCGACATGCCGATCGCCGAACGCGTCGTCGGCGCCGACGGGATCACGCTCACCGAGTCGTGGAAGGACGGCATGCAGGCCCTGCGCGGCGCCAGCGCGGCCGGCTTCCCGAACTGGATGACGATCATCGGCCCCAACACCGGGCTCGGGAACTCCTCGATGATCCTCATGATCGAGTCCCAGCTGAACTACATGGCCGACTACCTGCGCCAGCTGAACCTCCTCGGCGGCAAGGCGGCCCTCGACGCCCGCCCCTCCGCCGTGAACACCTGGAACCGCCGCGTCCAGGAGCGCATGAAGCGCACCGTCTGGAACACCGGCGGCTGCAACAGCTGGTACCTGGACGCCACCGGCCGCAACACCACGGTCTGGCCCGGCACCACCTCCGAGTTCCGCAGGGCCACCCGGACCGTCGACCTGTCCGAGTACCAGGTCCTGCGCCCGTCCGTCCCCGCCCCGCGCACGTCCGGCGACACCGTCTCCGAGGAGGCCGTCCGATGAGCCGCCCCCTGCCCGTCGCCGGCCGCCGCCCGGTGGCCGCCCGCGAACTCCTCGCCGTCTCCGCCGACGGCTCCCGCATCCACGTCGAGATCCACGGCCAGGAGGGCGCGCCCGCCGTCGTCCTCTCCCACGGCTGGACCTGCAACACCAGCTTCTGGGACGCCCAGATACGCGACCTGGCCGTCGACCACCGCGTCATCGCCTACGACCAGCGCGGCCACGGCACCTCGCCCGCCGCCGCCCGCGACGGCTACAGCACGGACGCCCTCGCCGACGACCTCGAAGCGGTCCTCGCCGCGACCCTCGCCCCCGGCGAGAAGGCCGTCCTCGCCGGGCACTCCATGGGCGGCATGACCATCATGTCCGCCTCCCGCCGCCCCAAGCTGCGCGAGCACGCCGCCGCCGTCCTGCTGTGCAGCACCGGCAGTTCGCGGCTCCTCGCCGAGTCGCTGGTCGTGCCGATGCGCGCCGGAGCCGTACGCACCCGGCTCACTCGCGCGGTCCTCGGCGCGCGCGCCCCGCTGGGGCCGGTCACGCCGGTCTCCCGGCGGATACTGAAGTACGGGACGATGGGCGCCGGTTCGGCCCCCGACCGGGTCGACACCTGCGCCCGCATCGTGCACGCCTGCCCCCGCATACCCCGGGTCGCCTGGGGGAACGTCCTCGCGGAGTTGGATCTGGACGAGGGCGTACGGGAGTTGCGCGTGCCCACCGCGATCGTCGCGGGTACGGAGGACCGGCTCACCCCGCCCGTCCACGCCCGCGCCATCGCGGCGGCCCTGCCCGACTGCCTCGGCCTCACCGAGCTGACGGGCATGGGGCACATGACGCCTGTCGAGGCGCCGGAGATCGTCACGGCGAAGATACGGGAACTGGTGACCGCCTACCTGCCGTCCGGAGCGGACCGGGACGCGCGGGGTACTACAGACATCGAGGGCAAGGAGGAGGTCGCATGAGCGGCACGGGAAGTCTCGAAGGACAGGTCGTCGTCGTCACCGGCGCGGCACGCGGCGTCGGCGAACTCCTCGCCCGCAAGCTCTCCGCCCGGGGCGCGATCCTCGCCCTCGTCGGCCTCGAACCCGACGAGCTGAAGAAGGTCTCGGCCCGCCTCCACGGTGAAAGCGACCACTGGCACGCGGACGTCACCGACCACGAGGCGATGTCCCGCGTCGCGCGGGACGTGAAGGCGCGCTTCGGCAAGGTCGACATCGTCGTCGCCAACGCGGGCGTCGCCACCGGCGGTCCGCTCGTCGACTCCGACCCGGTCGCCTGGCGCCGCGTCATCGAGGTCAACCTCATCGGCGGCGCGGTGACGGCTCGCGCCTTCCTGCCCGTCCTGATGGAGAGCCGGGGCTACTTCCTCCAGATCGCGTCCCTCGCCGCGATGACCCCGGCCCCGATGATGAGCGCCTACTGCGCCTCCAAGTCGGGCGTCGAGGCGTTCGCGCACAGCCTGCGCGCCGAAGTCGGCTACAAGGGAGTGAAGGTGGGCGTCGGCTACCTCTCCTGGACCGACACCGACATGGTGCGCGGCGCCGACGAGGACGACGTCATGCGGGACCTCCGCAAGCGCCTCCCGTGGCCCACGAACCGCACGTACCCGCTCGGCCCCGCCGTCGACCGCATCGTCGCCGGCATCGAGCGCCGCTCCGCCCACGTCTACGCCCAGTGGTGGCTGCGCGGTATGCAGTCCGTACGCGGCTACCTGCCGACCCTCATCGGCGTCGTCGGCCAGCGCGAGATGCGCCGCTTCGGCCCGCGCATGGAGGGCATGAGCAAGGGCCTCGTCGGCGCCGGAGGCGCCGCTGACCAGCAGGAACGTTCCGCGCGTACGGAGCGTGAGTGATCGACATGCGGAGCGTGGCCGGCCGTGTGAATCTGGTCGAGGCCCCACCGGGGCCGAATCCCACGCACCACATAGGAGTGAACAGCATGGGCATCGCCGACCAGTTCAAGGACAAGGCCAAGGACCTCGCGGGCCAGGCGCAGGACCAGACCCAGGACCGCCAGCGTCAGGGCCAGGGCCGCGACCGCGCCAAGGACGCCGGCCAGCAGGGCCGCGACCGCGCGAAGGACGCGGCGCAGCGCGCCCGGAACGAGGCGAGCGAGCGCTTCGACCGGTAACGGTCGTGCGGTGACGCCGAGGGGCGCGCCCGGATTCTTCCGGGCGCGCCCCTTCGTGTGCGTGGGCCGTCAGGCGGCCTTGACGGATGCGATGAACGGGGCCCAGGCGGCGGCGTTGACGACGAGCGCGGGCCCGTCGGGCCGCTTGGAGTCGCGGACGGGGACGAGCCCGGGGTGACCGTCGGCGACTTCGAGGCAGTTCCCGCCAGAGCCGTTGCTGTAGCTGCTCTTGCGCCAGCGGGTGGTGCTCAGATCAAGGGTGCTGCTGGCCATTGCGGAACTCCTCAGCCGCCTTCTTCAGCAGGGCGAGGGACACCTCTGGCGGCAGCGCGGCGGCCCTGAGGCGATCGTATGCGTTGCGGTACTGCTTAACGAGCCCCGGATCATCGATGGTCTGCCCGTGGTATGCGCCTTCGGTGTAGAACAGCGGCGGCTCGTCATCGAAGTCCAGGAGCAGCAGCGGCATCTCACTGATGGGGCGGGTGGCCGCGTTCCACGGAAGGATCTGTAGAACGACCCGACGGCTTTGCACCAGGGCGGCGATGTGATCCAACTGTTCGGCCATCTCCGCTGGTTCCAGCAGCGGATGGCGGAGCACCGACTCGTCCAGGACCACCCAGTACTCGGGCTTCTTGGGGTCGGTGAACAGCTTGGCCCGCTCCTGTCGGGCGTCGATCTTGGCCTGTACCTCCTCGGGAGTGTCCAGAGGGTGCGTGGCCTGGATGACGGCTTGCGCGTAGGCCGGGGTCTGGAGGAGTCCCGGGATCAGACTGCCCGACCACTCGTTGATGGTCCGGGCGCGGATCTCCGCTTCCACGATGCTCGCGAAGAACGCCGCGTGCCCCTTGGTTTGGGCCTCCCGTACGTCTTCACAACGCCGTACGAAAAAGTCCGTGCCGAGCTTGCGGTCCACATGCACAGCGAGATCCGGCGGCATGCGGCGGGCGCCGTGCTCGATGGCGCTGAGCATGGGGACTCCGTAATAGCTGCCCTCAAGCAGCCTCTCCAGGGTCAGGCCCGCCGCCTCCCTCTGGTAGCGCAGCTCCTTCCCGTAGAACTGCGGTACCCCCGCCGACCCGTCAATGTCCTTCGCCACCGCCGACCGCCTTTCACACCTCGCTCTGTGGAGCGGAATTGGCTTCCACGGTAGAGGTCCGTACGGCAGCGTGTGAGGTGTTCGTCACAGCAAGCAACCGAAAGGTGGACGGTCCTCATGGACGACGCCCCGTACGACATCGGCCCGGAAATCGACGCACTGCGCACGGCGCTCAAGGCCAACGGCATCACGCTGCCGTCGCTCGGAGTTGACCCGCTGACGCTCGCGGGCTGGACGAGCCGGCCGCCGCTCGTCGCGCTGGGTAACTGCAACACGGAGACCGCGCGCCGGCTGGCCGACGTGCTTCAGAGGGCGGCCGGGGGATGAACGGGCTGCCGCTGACATGGGATTTCCTGGCGGTCCCGCAGGCCGTGCCGGAGGTGCGGCAGATACTGCGGGAGCGGTTCGACGGCGAGGACGCGGGCGATCTCCTGCTGTGCGTCAGCGAGTTGCTGGCGAACGTGATCACTCACGTGGGGGAGCGCACGCCGGTGGCGCTACGCGTGAGCGCGACGGCCTCCGGGCGCGTACGGGTGGCGGTGAGCGACCCCGCTGCGGCCGTGTGGCCCATGCTCCGGGAATCCGGCCCGGAGGGCACGTCGGGCCGGGGGCTCCAGCTACTGGACGCGCTCGCCCTCCGCTGGGGCGTGGACCAGTCCCCGCACCGCAAGACGGTGTGGTGCGAACTGCGGACGCCGACGCGGCGGGCGGGCCTTCGGCCCGGGGAGGCGGAGGCAGCGGCAACGCGGTACGGAACACGTACTGGCTCGCTCCCGAATGGCGCGTCGTGCTGTTGACGGTCGCAGAACGTCATCGGCGGCCACGCCCACGCCACCGGCATCCGCGCGACCTCGCCCTTCGCGATCTCGGCCGGTGACGGCCGGGCGGGCCCTCGGAACCCGCCCACTACGAGGCGCTGGGCGTCTCCGCGTACACCGCCCCGCTCGTTCAGGACTTCGCGGCGGCGGAATTCACCGTGCGGGACGGATGACGTCGAAGACGTTCTTCTGGATGCCGTTGGGGAACGCCTCGTGCTCCACGAGCTTCAGGTGCCGGGTGTCCTTGTCGGCCGCGCTGAACAGGCGCTTGCCGGCGCCGAGGAGGAGCGGGAAGACGAGGAGGTGGTAGCGGTCGATCAGACCGGCGTCGGAGAGGGCCCGGTTGAGGGTGGCGCTGCCGTGCACGATGAGCGGGCCGCCCTCGGTCTCCTTGAGCGCGGCGACGTCGTCCAGGGAGCGCAGGATGTGGGTCTCGCCCCAGGTGTCCACGAGCCCGTCCTCGGTGAGCGTCGTGGACACGACGTACTTGGGCATCGCCTTGTAGCCGGCGAACTCCGCCATGCCCGGCCAGACGGGGCTGAACGCCTCGTAGCTGACCCGCCCCATCAGGAGCGCGCCGGCCTCCTCCTGCTCCCGGCCCTTGATCTCGTACGCCTCGGGCAGGAAGTCGATGTCCTTGAAGGTCCAGCCGGAGTTCCGGTAGCCGGGCTCGCCGCCGGGGGCCTCGACGACACCGTCGAGGGAGACGAAGGCGGTGGTGATGAGCGTGCGCATGGGTGACGTCCTCGGGGAAGGTGCGGGTGGGGGCTACTGGTAGCTGTCGTACGTCGGGCGGCCCGTCGGGCGGTAGACCGCCAGGACCGTACCGCCCTTCGTCGCCGTGACGCTGACCGGCTCCAGCGCGGTCGGGATCGCACCGTCCGCGAAGAGGCGCTTGCCGGTGCCGATGATCACCGGGTGGATGGTGAGGCGGTACTCGTCGACCAGGTCCTCGCGCATCAGGGTCTGGGCGAGGTCGCCGCTGCCGACGACGTTGATGTTGCGGCCCTCGGTCTCCTTCAGACGGCGTACGGCCTCGGCGGTGTCACCGGTCAGGAGGGTGGAATTCTGCCAGTCCAGGGACGTCAGGGTGCGGGACGCCACGTACTTCCGCATGGCGTTCATCCGCTCCGTGAACGGGTTGGCCGGGTCGGCGGTCGGCCAGTACGAGGCGAAGATGTCGTACGTCTTGCGGCCGAGGAGCATCGCGTCGGTGTCCTCGTACCAGCCGCCGATCGCCTCCCCCACCTCGTCGTCGGACGTCGGCTTCTGCCAGCCGCCGTGCGTGAAGCCGCTCTCGGCGTCCTCGTCCGGGCCGCCGGGGGCCTGCATGACGCCGTCGAGGGTCAGGAACGTGGAAACGATGATCTTGCGCATGGGGTGCGCTCCTTCCGTCGAGAGGTAGACGCCGGGAGCGCCCGAAACTCATCGGCGGAGGCGTACTTCGCCGGCCTCACCGCACCGGGAAGCCGTACGCGTACCCCTGCTCCCGCAGCCACGGAAGGGCCCGGCCCAGCGCGGCCAGGGTCTGGGAGCGGTCGCCGCCCGCGTCGTGGAACAGGACGGTCGGGCCGTTGGCGATCTCGCGCTCCACGGTCGCCACGATGGCGTCCGCGCCGGGGTGCTCGAAGTCCTTGGTGTCGACGTTCCAGCCCAGCGGCCGCATCCCGTGCGCGGCGGCGAGCTTCCGGCTGTACGGGGTGAACGCGCCGCCGGGGGCGCGGTAGTACTGCGGGTGGACGCCGCCCGACGCCTCGGTGATCATCCGCTCGGCGTCGAGGATCTCCTTGGCCTGGTACGCCTCGGGCTTCTTGTCCATCGTGACGTCGTGCGAGACGGTGTGGTCGCACAGGCGGTGACCGCCCGCCACGACAGCCTTGACCAGGCCGGGGTACGCCCGGGCCTGGGTGCCGACCATGCAGAACGTGGCCTTGACCCCGTTCTCCTTGAGCAGCTGGAGCACCTGGGGCGTCCAGGTCGGGTCCGGGCCGTCGTCGATGGTGATGTTGACGCCCTTCGGGCCCTTGTCCGAGGCGTGCGCGATGTCCTCCGCGACCGCTTCGGGCACGGACCGGCCGTGGCGCGGCGCGGACTGCGACGAGACGCCTGCCGCCCGCTGTCCGTCGGTGGTGCCGGCCTGCGCGGTCCACATCGAGGTGGCGGCGGCCAGCGCGGTGACCCCGAGAGCCGCCGCGATGAGCCGGCTGTGCCACGTCCGTTCCCTGTGCTTCGCCATGTCCGCCCGCCCCTTTGCCCGCCGTCGCCGCTGCTGCCGATGCCGTGTCTGCCCTGCTCCCACGAGGAGAGGCGGGAGCGCCCGGAGGCTGCCTCTGTTACCGATCGCGGACACTTCTGCGGGAGACCGGCGACAGAGGAGGGGCCTCCCCAAGCGGCGCCCGTGCTGGCAGAGTCGTGCGCATGATCGACGAAGACGCGGTGAAAGAGCGCCTCCACAACAATCTCCGGACCGTCCGCGAGGCGGTTCTCTGGAAGCTCGACGGGCTCGGCGAGTACGACATCCGGCGGCCGTTGACCTGGACCGGGACCAATCTGCTGGGCCTGGTCAAGCACCTGTCGTTCTGGGAGGCCCGCTACTTCGGGGACGTCTTCGGGCGGCCGTTCCCCGAGCCGCTTCCCCGGTGGCAGGACAACGAACCGGGCGGCCCGGAGATGTGGGCCTCCGAGGAGGAGTCCCGGGAGGAGATCGCCGGACGCTACCGGCGGGTGTGGGCGCACACCGACGCGACGATCGCGGCGCTCGCCCTCGACGCGCCCGGGCGGGTGGAGTGGTGGGGGCGGCCCGAGGTGCGGCTGTTCGACATCATGATCCACATGCACGGCGAGACCGCCCGCCACGCGGGCCACGCCGACATCCTCCGCGAACAACTCGACCACGCGACGGGCCGCGCGGCCGCGTTCACCGAACCGCGCCAGGACGACGCGTTCTGGGAAGCTCACCGCGCGAAGGTGGAACGCGCGGCGAAGGCGGCGGAGGGCGGCGCCTGACGCTCAGGCGTCCCGCCCGCGCAGCGCCCTCACCTCGCGGTCCGCCGCCCACGCGTCCGCGACCGGGCCCAGGTGGCCGAGCTTGTCCGGGTTGATGACCGAGCGGACCGTCTGGATCTGCCCGTCCAGGACGTCCAGGGACAGGATGTGGAGCACGCCGCCGTCGCGCACGCGGAACAGCGCCCCCGGGCGGCCGTTGACCTCGCGCGGTTCGCAGGTGATGCCCGCCTCGGCCATGAGCGGGTAGACCGTGGCGAGCAGCCGGGCCGCGTTGTCCGCGCCGACGACCGTCCGGGCCAGCTGCGGGGCCTTGCCGCCGCCGTCGCCGACGAGCTGGACGTCGGCGGAGAGCAGGCTCCGCAGCCCGTCCACATCGCCCCGGGACAGCGCGTCGAAGAACCGGCCCGCCAGCTCCCGCTGTTCCGCGCGGTCCGCCTCGAACCGGGGCCGCCCCTCGTGCATGTGCCGCCGGGCCCGTACGAGCAGCTGACGGCAGGCCGCCTCGGAGCGGCCCACCGCCGCCGCGATGTCGCCGAAGCCGAAGGCGAAGACCTCCCGCAGCACGAACACCGACCGCTCCAGCGGACTCAGCCGTTCCAGGAGGAGCAGGGACGCCATCGACACCGAGTCCGCCAGCTCGGCGGCCCGCGCCGGGTCCGCGTACGGGTCCTCCAGCAGCGGCTCCGGCAGCCACGGGCCGACGTACTCCTCCCGCCGCACCCGGGCCGACCGCAGCACGTCGATCGCGATCCGGGTCACCGTGGTGGAGAGGAACGCCTTCACCGAATCCGGCCGGGTGGCCGAGGCGTCGTAACGGAGCCAGGTCTCCTGGACGGCGTCCTCCGCCTCCGCGACGCTGCCCAGGATGCGGTACGCGATCGAGAACAGCAGCGCCCGCAGCTCCTCGAACTCCTCGGCCTTGCCCATGCCCGTTCCTCTCCCTCGTAGCTTCCGCTCAGTGGAACTGTCCGGGCTTGTAGTCGCCCGCCGGCTGCTGCGTGATGATGTTCAGCCGGTTCACCGCGTTCATGAACGAGACCAGCATGACGAGTGCGGTCAGCTGCTCCTCGTCGTAGAACTCGGCGGCGTACGCCCAGGTCTCGTCGTCCACCCCGGTCGCGGCGTCGGCCGTACGCGTGCCCTGCTCGGCGAGGGCGAGGGCCGCGCGCTCGGCGTCGGTGAACACGGTGGCCTCCCGCCAGGCCACGACGAGATTCAGCCGCACCGCGCTCTCCCCGGCCGCGACGGCCTCCTTGGTGTGCATGTCGATGCAGGCCGCGCAGCCGTTGATCTGGCTGACCCGGAGCGCGACGAGCTCCTGCGTCGCGGCGGGCAGCGGCGAGTCCTTCAGCTCCCGCCCGACGGCCATGAAGTACTTGAGGGCCTTGCCGGCGACGGGGCTGGTGAAATAGTTGAGCCGTGCGTTCATCGGGTGCTCCTCGGGATCGCTCTGGTGCGTACATTCCCGGGACGAGACAGGGGGTGCGGCTGTGACATGGCCCCTCGCGATGTGACGCAGGTCTCCTCGGCTACGCCGCCGTCCGTACGCGTACGGCCTCGGCGGCCCAGTCGAGCGCGGGGCCCGGGTTCTCCGGAGCCGGCCAGCCGTTGATCACGGCGAGCAGTTCCACGTACCGGTCGCGGCGCGGATCGTTGAGGCGCCGGAGCCGGGGGAGGAGCCCGTCCGGGCGGGCGTGCTCGGCGGTGAGGGCCGCGACGACCGGGTCCGCGTCGGGCGAGGCGGGGTCGATCCCGGCGGTCAGGGCGGGGGCGACGAGATCGCGTACGGCGGCGGCGAAGGTGCGCCGGGGGACGCCTCCCCGGGGCTGCTCGGCGGCGACCTCCCGGAGGGTCCGCCGCAGCCCGGCGCGGAAGTCGGGGTCCTGGGCCAGCGCGGCCCACTCCGCCCAGGCCCGGGTCCGCTCGGCATCGTGATCGCCGGGCAGCTCCGGTGTCAGGGTGCGGGCGACGCCGTCGAGCGCGAGGCCGTCGAAGACCGCGTGCAGGAAGTCGGTGACGAGGCGGCGGCGTTCGTCGTCGGTGAGCCGGGCGAGCTGGTGCATGAGATCGGTCTCCTCAGGGGTGAGCCGGCGCTCGGCCACGGCGGCCAGCAGCGCCTGCCGCAGGCGCAGGACGCGGATCTGCGCCTCCAGCGCCTCCACGTGCGCCGCGGCGACTTCGGGCAGCGGCAGCTCCCGGTCGGCCACCCCGCGGATCGTGTCCAGGCCGAGCCCGAGCTCCCGCAGGGTCCGTACGAGGCCGAGGCGCGCGACGGCGTCGGGGCCGTAACGGCGGTAGCCGGCCGGGGTGCGGGCGGACGGCGTCACGATCCCGCGATCGGAGTAGTACCGGACCGTCTTCACACTGAGCCCGCTGCGCCGGGCCAGCTCCCCGATCGAGAGGAGCGCGTTGTCGTCCATGGGGCCAGCTTGGGGTCTCCCGCCGGGGGAGAGGCAAGCCGGGCCGTACGCTCGCGCGCACCGGGGGGTGAGGCTCCGGCGGCCTCGACCGGCTGAGGCAACCGGGCCCGGGGCGAGTCGGTCCCAACTCGCCTGGCAGCATGCGCCCATGACCACCCAGGACATACAGACCCGGGGCGAGGCGCTGGTCGCCGCCGCTCTGGCCAAGGACGCGAAGGCCGCCCACCGGCACACGGACTTCTTCGTGTTCGGGAGACACATCGACGAGGGCATCCCCTACTGGGAGCGGGCCGCCGAGGCCGGGGACATCTGGTCGCACTACACGCTCGCCCGGTACCGGAAGATCCGGGGCGACCGGGCGGCGGCGGACGCGCTGTACCGGGCCGTCGCGGAGTTCGACGCGGGGTCCGCGTACGGGCTCGGGGTGCTGCTGCGCGAGGACGGGCGGAACGACGAGGCCGCCGAGTGGCTGCGGCACGCGTGGGAGTACGGACGGCACCTCGAAGCCAAGATCGAGCTCGGAAAGCTCATGGCCGCCGAAGGGCGGGCCGCGGAGGCGTCCGCGTTCCTGATGAGCGACACCGAACTGGGGGACATCGCGGTCTTCCGCTGGTCGCAGCTCTTCGACTCGTTCGAGGAGGTCTTCGACCGGGTCGCCGCGGCCCTGGACACCGCCGAGGCCGACGAGGACGGCGCTGCCGCCCTGGCGGCGGTGCGGGAACTCTTCGAGCTGGACGCGCACTTCGCGGACTACCCGGGACTCGCCCCGCGCGCCGACGCGCTCTACCGCCGGGGCTCCGAGCTCAGCGCCGAGGCGGGGATGTACTACGCGATGTTCCTCACCGAGACCGGTGAGGAGTCCTGGCCCGAGGCCATCGAGCTGCTGCTCCGGGCCCGTGAGGAGGGCGTCCCGCAGGCCGCGGCCCTCCTCGGCAACAAGTGCGAGCAGCGCGGCGAGATGGCGATGGCCGAGCGCGCCCACCTCCTCGCCGTCCGGGCGGGCGAGGAGGCGCCGAAGTGGAACCTCGGGATGCTCTGCCTGCGGTTCGGCCGGTACGACGAGGCCGAGCGCTGGTTCCGTGAGTTCGGCGAGGACGACCAGGACGCCGTGCGGCAGCTCGCCAGGATTGCCGCGCTCCGCGAGGGCGGCCCGCGCGCCGCCGACGAGCCCGACTACCGGCAGCTGTCCGTACTGCGCGAGCGGGCCGAGGCCGGGGACGTACGGGCCGGGTACGAGTACGCCGACATGCTCAACGACTGGGGCGGCAAGAACGCCCGCCACCTGATCCCCTGGATGGAGCCCGCCGCCCGCGCCGGGGACGCGGACGCGCTGTACGACCTGGCTCAGCTGTGCGCGAAGCTGCGCCGCTTCACCGACCGCGACACGTGGCACCGCAAGTCCGCCGAGGCGGGGGACCAGCACTCCTGCCACCACATGGGCCGGCTCTCCGACTTCCACCACGACTACCAGGAGTCCGAGCGCTGGTACGTCCGCGCCGCCGGCCTCGGCTCCCGCCTCGACTCCATGATCGCGGGCAAGCTGATGGTCCAGCGCCAGGCGTACGCGGAGGCCGAACCGTACCTCCGCCGGGCCTGGGAGGAGGGCGACGACAACGACGCCTTCCGCACGGAGACCGCCGGCTACTACGGCACCGCACTGCGCCATCTCGACCGCCTGGCCGAGGCCATGACCCTCCTGGCGACCGCCGTCGAGGGCTGGCGCGACGTACGACGCCTCTACGACACGGACGACCTGGACGTCCTGGCCCGGATGATCGACCCGGAGAAGGAACTGGAGGCGCTGGACGAGGCGTTGGACGCGGAGCTGGACGCCGGGCTGGAGGAGGACGACGAGGAGTGAGCCTCCCGCCTACCTCGGCGGCAGCGGGGGCCGCCTGCGGTCCGGGGCCGTGTCGTACGTGGGCGGGGTCGCCGGGGGATGGGCCGCCAGGAGGTCCAGGGCGGTGCGGACCGCGTCGTCCAGGACCGCGTAGCGGCCCTCCGCCCAGTCCAGCGGGGTGCGCAGCGCCTCCAGGTCCGGTTCGACGCCGTGGTTCTCGACGGACCATCCGTACGTGTCGAACCAGGCGGCGTTCATCGGCACCGTGATCACCGTGCCGTCGCCCAGCCGGTGGCGGCCGGTCATGCCGACGACGCCGCCCCACGTGCGCTGGCCGACGACCGGGCCCAGCTTCAGCAGGCGGAACGCGGCCGTGATCATGTCGCCGTCGGAGGAGGTCGCCTCGTCGGCCAGGGCGACGACGGGGCCCCGGGGGGCGTTGGAGGCGTACGAGACGGGCTGGGCGTTGCGGGTCAGGTCCCAGCCGAGGATCGTCCGGGTGAGCTTCTCCACGACCAGCTCGCTGATGTGGCCGCCGGCGTTGCCGCGTACGTCCACGATCAGCGCGGGGCGGGAGACCTCCATGCGCAGGTCGCGGTTGAACTGCGCCCAGCCGGAGCCGCCCATGTCGGGGATGTGGAGGTAGCCGCACCGGCCGCCGCTCAGTTCCCGGACGACCTCGCGGCGCTTGGCGACCCAGTCCTGGTAGCGCAGGGGGCGTTCGTCGACGAGGGGCACGATCGCGATGCGGCGCGGACGGCCCCCGCCCTCCGCCGGGCGGAAGGTCAGCTCGACCGTCGTGCCGCCCGCCGCCGCCAGCAGCGGGTACGGCCCGGCGACCGGGTCCACCGGCCGGCCGTCCACATGGGTCAGCACCGCCCCCTCGCGGATTCCCGTACCAGCCAGCGGGGAGCGGGCCTTGGAGTCCGAGGAGTCGCCGGGCAGGATGCGCAGCAGGGTCCAGCCGCCTTCCCGGCAGGCGAAGTTGGCGCCGAGCAGGCCGATCGCGCGCTGGTAGTGCGGCGGGCCCTCGTTGCGGCGCGCGGGCGCCACGTACGCGTGCGAGGTGCCCAGCTCGCCCAGCACCTCGCGCAGCAGGTCCGCGAACTCGTCCGGCGTGGCGACGCGTTCGACGAGGGGGCGGTACTGGTCCAGGACCGCCGGCCAGTCGATGCCGCACATGTCCGGCTCCCAGAAGTACGAGCGGATGATGCGGCCCGCCTCGTCGTACGCTCCGCGCCACTCCGCCGCCGGGTCCACCTCGTGCAGGATGCGGCGCAGGTCCAGATAGACGGTCGAGTCGAGGTCGCCGGGCTCCGTGGCGGGGACCGCGCGCAGCTCGCCGTCGTCCATCACGACCAGCCGGGAGGCGTCGCCGCTGACCTCGAACCAGTCGAGATGGCCCACGAGTTCGGTCTTCTTCGCCTTGGCGATGCTGAAGTGCTCCAGGGTCGGCCGGCCCGACATGTCCGCCGGGTTGGCGAAGGTCTCGCCCAGCGCCCCGGAGATCGGCCAGCGCAGCCACACCAGACCGCCGCCGGACACGGGCGCCAGCGCGGAGTACTTGGAGGCGGAGACCGGGAACGGCGTGACCCGGCTCTGCAGGCCCTCGAACTCGACGGTGACCGTCGACCCCTCCGTCATCCCCGCCTCGGCGGTGTCGACCGGGTCCAGGCCGCCCGCCGCCGGCCGCCCGTCGGGCAGCAGGGCGAAGGGGGACGGGGTCGCCGAGGAGAGCGGCACCAGGTAGGGGCGGCAGCCGAGCGGGAAGGACAGGTCGCCGGTGTGGACGTCGTAGACCGGGTCGAAGCCGCGCCAGGACAGGAACGCCAGATAGCGGCCGTCGCCGGTGAAGACCGGGTTCTCGTCCTCGAAGCGGCCGTTGGTGACGTCCACGATCGCGGGCTCGCCCGGACCGCCGATCCGGGCCAGCTTGATCTTGCGCAGCGAGCGGCCGATGCCCGGGTGCGACCAGGTCAGCCAGGCGCCGTCCGGGGAGAACGCCAGGTCGCGGACGGGCCCGTTGACGGACCGGATCAGCTCGACCGGCTCGCCGGTGGCCGTCTCCTCGTCGGTGTCCAGGAGCAGCAGGCGGCCGTCGTGCGAGGCGATGGCGAGGCGTTCGCCGTCCGGGTCGGAGACCAGCTCCTGGACCCGGCCGATCAGGCCCGAGGCGAGGCGGCGGACCGGGCGGTCGCCGCTGGCGCGCGGCAGCGGGGCGATCTCGACCGCGTCCTCGCCCTCCGCGTCGGTGACGTACGCGACCTCGCCCCCGCTGCCCAGCATCTCCGGCAGCCGCACCCGTACGCCCGGGGTGTCCGAGATGGTGCGGGCGGGCCCGTCGCGGTGCGTGAGCCAGTACAGGCTGCCGCGTACCGACACGGCGCTCGCCCGGCCCGTCTCGTCCACGGACACCGCGTCCACATGGCTCGACGCCGGGACCTGGTACGTACGCCGCCCCGCGCGCGGCCCGCCGAGCCGGACCTCCAGCTTCCGGGGCACCGCGTCCGGGGTCTCCAGGTCGTCCACGAGCCACAGCTCGCCCGCGCACTGGTAGACCACGCGGCGCCCGTCGCTCGCCGCGTGCCGGGCGTAGAACGCGTCGTGGTCGGTGTGGCGGCGCAGGTCCGTGCCGTCGGGGCGGCAGGAGTAGAGGTTGCCGACGCCCTCGTGGTCGGAGAGGAAGGCGATCCGGCCGCCGACGAACATCGGGGAGTCGAGGTGCCCGCCGATGTCCGGGAGCAGCCGCTCGCCGTGCAGCCACAGCCGGCCCATGGCCCCGCCCCGGTAGCGCTTCCAGGCGGCCGGTTCGTGCGGCGGGGTGCCGGTGAGCAGCAGGGTGCGGCGCTCGCCGCCGGTGTCGGCGACCGCGATGTCGGAGACCGGGCCCCAGGGCAGCTTGCCGCCGGGGCTGCCGTCGGTGGGGACGCTGTAGGCCCAGGAGAAGTAGGAGAACGGCTGGTTGTGCGAGGAGACGGCGAGGATCTGCGCCGCGTCGCCGGGGTCGGGCGTCCAGCCGCAGACCCGGGTGTCGGTGGAGCCCCAGTGGGTGAGCCGGCGGGCCGGTCCCCCGGCGACCGGGGCGAGGTGGATCTCCGGGTCGAGGCTGCGCCATGACGTGTACGCGATCCGGGTCCCGTCGGGCGAGAACCGGGGATGGCCGGCTCTGGTGCGGTCGACGGTGACCCGCCAGGCCCGGCCGGGGCGCTCGCCCTCGGCGGCGAGCGGTGCGACCCAGAGGTCGTCCTCGGCCGCGAAGCAGAGCAGATCCTCGTGGAGGTGCGGGAACCGGAGATACGAGACGTCGTCACTCACCCCCCAATGCTTTCCGCGCGAAGGGGGCCCGGCAACTCAGAGAGGCCCGCCTTTTGTGGTGCGAGCCACAAGCGAAACCGTTTCGTTTCGCTCGGCGGGCGGGGTACCGTTCTGCTGTACGAAACGGTTTCGTTCGATGAGTCATCGGACAGGAGGTCGAACCATGGCACGCACACGGCTCACGCCCGAGCGTGAGAGCGAGCTGTACGCCGCCGTGCTCGACCTGCTCCGCGAAGTCGGCTACGACGCCCTCACGATGGACGCCGTCGCCGCCCGTACGCATTCCAGCAAGGCCACCCTCTACCGCCAGTGGGGGAGCAAGCCGGCGCTCGTCGTCACGGCCCTGCGGCACAACAAACCCGGCACCCTCGGCGATGTCGACACCGGCTCGCTGCGCGGTGACTTCCATGCCGTGCTCAGCCGCAGTGACGACTGTCAGATGGAGAAGGACGCCGCGCTGATGCGGGGTCTGAGCCATGCCGTCCACAACAACCCCGATCTCCTCCGGGCGCTGCGCGAACTGCTGGTCGAACCGGAGATGACCGGTCTCGACACGCTGCTGCGCCGGGCCGTGGACCGAGGAGAGGTGAGCCCGGACAACCCGGCGCTCAGATACGTACCGCACATGCTGATCGGCGCCTTCGCCACTCGGCAACTGGTCGAGGACCGCCCGGTCGACCAGGCATTCCTTCTCGATTACGTCGACTCCGTGATCCTCCCCGCTCTCGGCGTCTGACCTCAGGTCCCCGCGCTTTCCGCACGGCCCCCTCCCCAAGCCCCACCTGACACGCCGCTCTCGTCGTCGGGGTGGTTCCTCACGCCCATTTCCACTCAACGACCTGACCGGGAGTACGCCCCCGTGGCCACATTCCTCTACAAGCTCGGACGGCTCGCCTTCCGGCGCCGCCGCTATGTCGCCCTGATCTGGGTGGCACTGCTGGCGCTCGCCGGGTTCGGCGCGTCCTCCGCAGCCACCGCGACCTCCAGCTCCTTCTCCATCCCCGGTACGGAGGCCCAGAAGGCCTTCGACCTGCTGGAACAGCGCTTCCCGGCCGCCAGTGCGGACGGCGCCACCGCGCGCATCGTCTTCAAGGCCCCCGACCACGAGAAGATGACGGACCCGGCCAACAAGGCCGAGGTCAACAAGATCACCCGGGAGCTGAAGGAAGGCTCCGACCAGATCGCCTCCGTCACCGACCCGTACACCGGCAAGGCCGTCTCCAAGAACGGCTCCACCGCGTACATCTCCGTGTCGTACAAGGTCAACTCGATGGAGCTGACGGACGCGACCCGGGACGCGCTGGAGGACGCCGGCACCCACGCCCAGAAGAGCGGGATGACCGTCGAGATCGGCGGTGACGCGCTCCAGGTGATGCCGGAGACCGGCGCCACCGAGGTCATCGGCATCGCCCTGGCCGCCGTGGTCCTCGTCATCACCTTCGGCTCGCTCATCGCGGCCGGGCTGCCGCTGCTCACCGCCCTGATCGGGGTCGGCATCGGCGTCTCCACGATCACCGCCCTGGCCAACGTGCTCGACCTGGGCTCCACCACCTCCACGCTCGCGATGATGATCGGCCTCGCCGTCGGCATCGACTACGCGCTGTTCATCGTCTCCCGCTACCGCGCCGAGCTGGCCGAGGGCCGGGAACGCGAGGAGGCGGCGGGCCGGGCGGTCGGTACGGCCGGGTCCGCGGTCGTCTTCGCCGGGCTCACCGTGGTCATCGCCCTCGTCGGCCTGGCCGTCGTCAACATCCCGATGCTGTCCAAGATGGGCTTCGCCGCGGCCGGCACGGTCGCCATCGCGGTCCTCATCGCCCTCACCCTCGTCCCGGCCATGCTGGGCTTCGTGGGCAAGCGCGTCGTGGGCCGCAAGGCCCGCAAGGCCGCCGGCACGGCGGACAAGCCCGAGGCCAAGCCGAACATGGGCACCCGCTGGGCCCGCTTCGTGCTGCGCAAGCCGGTCTGGGTGCTGCTCGTCGGCGTCCTGGGCCTCGGCGCCATCGCCGTACCGGCCGCCTCGCTGGAGATGGGCCTGCCGGACGACGGCTCCCAGCCCACCAGCACCACCCAGCGCCGCGCCTACGACCTGCTCTCCGACGGCTTCGGCCCCGGCTTCAACGGGCCGCTCCTCGTCGTCGTGGACACCGAGGACAGTGCGGACGGCAAGGCCGCGGCCAAGCAGGTCGGCGACGAGATCGCCGGCATGAAGGGCGTCGTCGCCGTCACCCCGGCCACGTTCAACAAGGCCGGCGACGCGGCGATGATCACCGTCGTCCCGAAGGACCGCCCCAGCTCCGTCGAGACGGAGAACGTGGTCCACGCGATCCGCGACGCGGGCAAGGACATCAAGTCGGACACCGGCGCCGAGGTGCTGGTCACCGGTGCCACCGCGATGAACATCGACTTCTCGCAGAAGATGAACGACGCGCTGCTGCCCTACCTGGCGCTCGTGGTCGGCCTCGCCTTCCTGCTGCTGATGGTGGTCTTCCGGTCGGTCCTGGTGCCGCTGAAGGCGGCGCTCGGCTTCCTGCTCTCGGTCGTCGCGGCCCTGGGCGCGGTCGTCGCGGTCTTCCAGTGGGGCTGGCTCGGCTCGCTCTTCGGGGTCGAGCAGACCGGTCCGATCATGTCGATGATGCCGATCTTCATGGTGGGCGTGGTCTTCGGCCTCGCGATGGACTACGAGGTCTTCCTCGTCACGCGGATGCGTGAGGCGTACGTCCACGGCGAGAAGCCCGGCCAGGCCATCGTCACCGGCTTCAAGCACGGGGCGCGGGTCGTCACGGCCGCCGCCGTGATCATGATCGCGGTGTTCTCCGGCTTCATCGGCTCCAGCGAGCAGATGATCAAGATGATCGGCTTCTCGCTCGCCATCGCCGTCTTCTTCGACGCGTTCATCGTCCGCATGGCGATCGTGCCCGCCGTCCTTGCGCTGCTCGGCAAGCGCGCCTGGTGGCTGCCGCGCTGGCTGGACCGCGCGCTGCCCAACGTGGACGTCGAGGGCGAGGGCCTGCGCAAGGACCTGGACGAGCCGTCGTCCGGCGACGCGGGCCCCGAGTCCGGCGGGGAGCGTGAGCTGATCCGCGTGTGACCCACGCGGATGGAACTCCGGGGCCGCGTCCGAGCGGTGCGCGGCCCCGGCAGCCCGGGTTACCTGTGGGGACGGGGGGCCGGGGCGGCGAGAGCCCCCGTGCATGGGTGCACGGGGGCTCTCGGCGTGTGTCAGGCGCGGGCGGTCTCCGGCCTCGGCGTCTCGTGCTGCGGGGTCTCGCGCTTCGGGGCGTCGTGGTGCGGCGCCTCCTGATGCGTACGGCGCAGGAAGCGGACCAGCGGGGCGCAGTCGAACTGCACGACGTCGACGCCCGCCGCGTCGTGCCGCTCCACGACCACCTGGACCCGGCCGCACGGCCAGATCCGCCAGCCGTCCTGCTCGACCGGATAGCGCAGACCGCGCTCCAGCAGCTCGCGCTCGACGGCCCACTCCGTGCCGCCCGGGTAGGCGATGCGGATCGCCGCGGGGGACTCCGCGCCGTCGAACCGCAGCTCGACCGGGACGACGGGCAGGTCGCGGGCGTCGGTGACGAGCCGGGCGCGTGCATGGTCATGGATCACGGAGGACATGGGCCGACTCTCCATCCTGCTTCTGCAACTTTGTTATCTAATGTCCCATATTTTACGTAAAGAGCATTACGGAAGCCCTATGCAGTTGTGGTGGACGCGCTCTTGCGAACGCTTCGCAACAAGGTCCTATCATTGAGAGGTTCACGACCCCGCGCACCCGGCGCAGCAACGCGAGAACGCAGGAAGCGGAGCCTCCCCCATGCATGTACCCGACGGATTCATCAACGCACCCGTCTCCGCCGTCGCGGGCGTCGTCGCCGCCGGAGCCGTCGCCGTCAGCCTGAAGGGGGCGCGCCGCGAACTCGACGAGCGCACCGCGCCGCTGGCCGGTCTGGTCGCCGCCTTCATCTTCGCCGTGCAGATGCTGAACTTCCCCGTCGCCGCCGGGACCAGCGGCCATCTGCTCGGCGGGGCGCTCGCCGCGATCCTCGTCGGGCCGTATACGGGGGTGCTCTGCATATCCGTCGTCCTGCTGATGCAGGGCATCCTCTTCGCCGACGGCGGCCTCACCGCGCTCGGCGTCAACGTCCTCGACATGGGCATCGTCACCACCGTCGTCGCGTACGCCCTCTTCCGCGGCCTGGTCGGCGTGCTGCCGCGCACCCGCCGCTCGATGACCGCAGCCTCCTTCGTCGCCGCGCTGGTCTCCGTACCGGCCGCCGCCTGCGCCTTCACGCTGATGTACTGGATCGGCGGGACCACCGACATTCCGATCGGCAAGGTCTTCACCGCCATGGTCGGCGTGCACGTCCTCATCGGCATCGGCGAGGCCGTGATCACCGCGCTCACCGTCGGCGCCGTCCTCGCCGTCCGCCCCGACCTGGTCCACGGCGCGAAGGGCCTCGCCGCCCCGCTCAAGCTCCGCGTCGACGGCGAACTGGTCGACGCCCCGGCACCGGTCCGCGAGCCCGCCCCCGCCGCGCACCGCCCGACCCGCGGCCTCTGGGTCACCGGCCTGGTCACCGCCCTCGTGCTCGCCGGGTTCGTCTCCTTCTACGCCTCCGCCAACCCGGACGGCCTGGAGAAGGTCGCCGCCGACAAGGGCATCGACAAGGAGGCCGAGGAGCACGCCGCCGCGGACTCCCCGCTCGCCGACTACGGCGTCAAGGACGTCTCCAACGCCCGCCTCTCCGGCGGCCTCGCCGGCATCATCGGCGTCGGCGCCACCCTCGTCGCGGGCAGCGGCGCCTTCTACGTGGTCTCCCGCCGCCGCCGTACGCAGGGCGAGGCCGACACCCGTACCGACGAGAAGGTCTGACATGGGCGCCGGCCACGCCCACAAGCTCTACCGGCACGGGCACTCACCGGTCCACGACCTGCCACCGCACTGCAAGCTCGCCGCCGTGTTCTGCTTCGTCGTGGTCGTCGTCTCCACCCCGCGCGAGGCCGTCTGGGCCTTCGGGCTCTACGCGCTGCTCATCGCGGGCGTCACCGCGCTCGCCCGCGTCCCGGCCGGCTTCCTGCTGAAGAGGCTGCTGATCGAGGTGCCGTTCGTCGCGTTCGCGCTGCTCATGCCGTTCGTCGTGCCCGGCGAGCAGACCCACGTCCTCGGCCTCTCCGTCAGCGTCCCCGGCCTCTGGGGCGCCTGGAACGTGCTCGCCAAGGGCACGCTCGGGGTCGCCGCGTCCGTGCTCCTCGCCTCCACCACCGAGCTGCGCGAACTGCTGCTCGGCCTCCAGCGCCTCAAGCTGCCGCCGCTGCTCGTCCAGATCGCCTCCTTCATGATCCGGTACGGCGATGTGATCACCGACGAGATGCGCCGCATGTCCATCGCCCGCCGCTCCCGCGGCTTCGAGGCGCGCGGCATCCGGCACTGGGGCGTCCTCGCCAAGTCGGCCGGGGCCCTGTTCATCCGCTCCTACGAGCGCGGCGAACGCGTCCACCTCGCGATGGTCAGCCGGGGCTACCGGGGCTCCATGCCCGTCATCGACGAGGTGACCGCCTCGCGCACCCAGTGGGCGTACGCCTCGGCCCTCCCGCTGCTCGCCCTCGCCGTGTGTCTGGTGGGATGGACCGTATGAGCACCGACCCCGCCCCCGTACCGCCCTCCCTGGAGGTCAGCGGCCTCGCCTACGCGTACCCCGACGGCCACCAGGCGCTCTTCGGCGTCGACCTGACCGTCGGACGCGGCGAACGCGTCGCGCTGCTCGGCCCGAACGGCGCCGGCAAGACGACCCTCGTTCTCCACCTCAACGGCATCCTGGAGGCCGGAGCCGGGTCGGTGCGCGTCGCCGGGATGCCGGTCGACAAGCGGAACATGGCCGAGATCCGCCGCCGCGTCGGCATCGTCTTCCAGGACCCCGACGACCAGCTCTTCATGCCCACCGTCCGCGAGGACGTCGCCTTCGGGCCCGCCGCCGGGGGACTGCGCGGCGCGGAGCTGGAGGAGCGGGTCATGGAGGCGCTGAAACAGGTCGGCATGGAGGAGTACGCGGGCCGGCCGCCGCACCACCTCTCCTTCGGGCAGCGCCGCCGCGTCGCCGTCGCCACGGTCCTCGCGATGCGGCCCGAGATCCTGGTCCTGGACGAGCCCTCCTCCAACCTGGACCCGGCCTCCCGGCGCGAACTCGCCGACATCCTGCGCTCCCTGGACGTCACCGTCCTGATGGTCACGCACGACCTGCCGTACGCGCTGGAGCTCTGCCCCCGCGCGGTGATCCTCAGCGACGGCGTCATCGCCGCCGACGACCGCACCCAGGACCTCCTGTGCGACGAGCCCCTGATGCGCGCCCACCGGCTGGAACTCCCCTTCGGTTTCGACCCGCGTTCCGTGACGGTGAATTCCGGGTGACCCGCCCCACCTCCCACCTGCGGCGCCGTGCACCATGGGGGGATGAGCGGGAGTGCGGCAGCAGGCGTGGACGTACGGGGCACGGCGGCGCCCGGATTCGAAGCGGTCCGGGACGCGTTCGTCCGTAACTTCGAGCAGCGCGGGGACCGGGGGGCGGCGCTCGCCGTCTACCGGCACGGGCGCAAGGTGGTCGACCTGTGGGCCGGCACCAGAGACGTGGACGGCACCGAACCCTGGGCCGTCGACACCGTCCAGGTCGTCCGGTCCGCGGGCAAGGGCATCGCCGCGGCCGTCCCGCTGCTGCTCCACCAGCGCGGCCAGATCGACCTGCACGCCCCGGTCTCCACGTACTGGCCGGAGTTCAAGGCGAACGGCAAGGAACGTGTCCTCGTCCGCCACCTCCTCGCCCACCGGGCGGGCGTCCCGGCCCTGGACCGGCCGCTGACCCCGGAGGAGGCCGCGGACGGGGTGAGCGGGGCGCACGCCGTCGCCGCCCAGGCCCCGGCCTGGGAGCCCGGCACCGCGCACGGCTACCACGCCCAGACCTTCAGCTGGCTCATCGGCGAACTCGTGCGCCGCGTCACCGGGCGCACCGTCGGCCGCTGGGTCGCCGAGGAGATCGCCCGCCCGCTCGGCCTCGACTTCTGGTTCGGCATCCCGGACGACGAGGCGCACCGGGTCGGCCGGATCGGGCCCGTCGAGGCGCCCGCCGCCGAGAACACCGGCGCGCTGCGGATGCGCCCGAAACGGTCGGTGGTGGACGCCTACCGCGACCCGGAGTCGCTGACCCGGCGGGCATTCGGCGCGATCGACCCGCTGCCCGACGAGAACGACGCCGCCTACCGGGCCGCCGAACTCCCCGCCTCCAACGGCACCGCGACCGCGCGCGGCCTGGCCCGCTGCTATGCGGCGATGATCGGCCCGGTGGACGGCCAGCGGCTCTTCGCCCCGGCCACGCTGACGCTGGCGCGCACGGAGGAGTCGGCGGGCCCGGACCGGGTCCTGGTCGTCAACACCCGTTTCGGCCTCGGCTACATGCTCCACGGCCCGTCGAGCCCGCTCCTCGCCCCCGGCTCCTTCGGCCACCCGGGCCGGGGCGGGTCGCTGGGCTTCGCGGACCCGGAGAGCGGGATCGCCTTCGGGTACGTGACGAACGGGCTCCAGAAGGGGGTCACGGCGGACCCGAGGGCGCAGGCGTTGGTGCGGGCGGTGCGGTCGGTGCTGTGACCGGTGGGCGCTCGGGGGGAGTTGCTGCCGGCCGCCCCGGGCCGAGGCCCTGATCCGCGAGGTACCGTCGGCGCCATGACTCGCTTTGATGGATACGGCGTCCTCATCACCGGTGCGGGCCGGGGCATCGGCGCCGCCACCGCCCGCCTGCTGGCCTCGGAGGGCGCCCGCGTCCTCGTCACCGACCTGGACGGGGACCGGGCGGAGGCCGTCGCGGCGGAGATCCGGGCGACTGGGGGCGCGGCCGAGGCGCGGGCCTGCGACGTGGCGGACCGGGCGGCGGTCGAGGCGGCGGTGGCGTACGCCGTGGAGACCTTCGGCGGGCTCGACGTCCTCGTCAACAACGCCTACTCGTGCAGCCTGGACAGCACGCTCTTCGAGGACGAGCCGGACGAGACCTGGCACCGCGACCTGGACGTCAGCCTGGGCGGCGCCTACCGCTGCTCGCGGGCCGCGATGCCGCACCTGGCCGCGTCGGGCCGGGGCGCGATCGTGTCCATCGGCTCCGTGAACGGCGTGCAGGACTTCGGCAACCACGCGTACAGCGCCGCGAAGGCGGGCCTGGCGAGCCTCACCCGCACCCTCGCCGGCCACGCGGGCCCGCGCGGCGTCCGCGCCAACCTCGTCGTCCCCGGCACGATCCGCACCGACGCCTGGGCGGGCCGCGAGGCGGAACTGGACCGGGTCAGCGCGCTGTACCCGCTGGGCCGGGTCGGCGAACCGGAGGACATCGCGAAGGCGGTCGCGTTCCTGGCGTCGTCGGACGCGGAGTGGATCACGGGGACGTCGTTGTGCGTGGACGGGGGCCTCACGGCGGTGAACACGGGGTTCCGGGCGGCGGTTTCGCAATAGAGGGCCGGACGGGGCGCTCGCACCCCGCACTCCTCCGCGAACGCTCGTCCCGATCCCGTGCAAGTACGGGTGAGACCGCCGCCCCGGCGGTCCGGGACAGGAGACCCCATGGACCCGGACGAGGATCTGCTCGCCCGCTCCGCACGTGAACCCACGGCCTTCGAGCCGCTGGTGGCCCGCCACTCCGCCGCCCTGCACGGCTACCTCGTACGCCGTGCCCCGTCCGCCGCCGACGACCTGCTCTCCGAGGTGTGGCTCCAGGCGTACGCCCACCGCGCGACGTTCGACGCCGCGCGCGGCTCCGCCCGGGGCTGGCTGTTCGGCGTCGCCCGCACCGTGCTCGCCCGCCACCGGCAGACCGCGGCGCGGGCAGCCGCCCGCACGGAGCGGGGACCCGACGCCGCGACGGCCGACCCCTGGCAGGCGGTCGACCAACGCCTGGACGCGGCCTCGGTGGCCCCGGAGCTGCGCCGCGGACTCGCCGAACTCCCCTCCGCGGAGCGCGAACTGCTGCTGCTCGTGGCCTGGGAGCAGCTGACCCCCGCCGAGGCGGCAGCCGCCGTCGGCATCCCCGCCGGAACGGCCCGTTCGCGCCTGCACCGGGCCCGCGCCCGCCTGCGCGACGGACTGACCGGCCCCGCCCGTACGACCCTGACGGGAGACTTCGCATGACGCACGAGAACCGCCTTACGGACCTGATGGACTTCCCCGGCGCCGCCGCCCTGGAGCGTGCGGGCCGCACCGAACCCCTCGACCCGGCGGTCCGGGCCCGCGCCCACGCGCTGCTCCTGGACGCGATCGCGGCGGACGCCGCCCCGGCTCCCGTCGCCCGGCCCCGCTCCGGCCGCCGCCGGGTGTTCGCCCTCGCGGCGGCCGTCGCGGCGGTGGCGGTGGGCGCGGCGGTCCTCCCGGTCACCGGCTTCGGGGACGGCGGCCCGGCGGCGAGCGCGTCGGCGGCGGAGGTGTTCACGAGCATGGCGGACCGGGTGGCGGGGGGACCGGCTTCCTCCGCCCCGTACTGGAAGACGACCATCCGGACGTGGGCCGAGGGGGACCGGGCCCACACCGACGACATCTACCTGGCCCGCGACAAGGTGGTCATCAAGACGGAGAACGGCCGCACGATCACCAAGGAGAACCCGAACGGGACGAGTTGGGCCGTCGGGAACAGCTCCGTCGGCTGGGACGATCTGGACGCCCTCCCCACCCGCCCCGACGCCCTCCGCCGCACCCTCGCATCCGGCGCGACGGGCTCGGCCGCCGAACAGACGGTCCGCCAGGCCGGCGAACTCCTCACCGGAGCCCCGGTCTCCCCGCGCCTGCGCGCCGCGCTCTACCGCGTGCTCGCGGGGACACCGGGCGCGGTGGTGACGGAGAACGTCAAGGACGGCACGGGCCGCACGGGCACCCGGATCTCCTGGAAGTGGAAGGAGAAGTGGCCCGTCCACAGCGACCACAACCCGAACTGGATCGTGCAACCGTCCACCGGCCGCCTCCTGGAACGCAACATGGAGCCCGGAAACAACCCCGGCCACATCTCGCAGCGCGACACGTACGTGTACGCGGGCCCGTCGACAACGACGGGATGAGGCGTCGTGATAGCGGAGCTATTGGGGCGTTTCGGGAACGCCGCGAGGTGCCGTGCCAGGCGTCGCGGACCCGGCCATGATCGGCAAGACAGCCCCTAGCCCCTCGCACGCCCCAGGAGTGTCCCCAACGCCGAACGGCCCCCGGGGGCAGTCCCGGGGGCCGTTCGCGGCGTGGCCGTTCCCTCAAACGGGGACGCCGAGGTGGGGTTCCTGCTGGGGCACCGGTTGCCTGGTGTGGGTCACCGCGAAGGCGCCCGGGCCCGTGAACGTCAGCAGCAGGAGCGTCCAGCAGAAGAGGGCCGCGGGTTCGCCGCCGTTCTCCATCGGCAGCAGGCCCACCCGCTGGTGGACGTCGAAGTACGCGAAGGCCATCGAGCCGGAGCCCAGGAAGGCGGCCGTGCGTGTGCCGAGGCCCAGGGTCACCAGGAGGCCGGCGGCGAGCTGGATGACGGCCGCGTACCAGCCGGGCCAGGTGCCCGCCCGGAGGGTGTCGCGGCCCAGGACGCCGAAGAGCGAGGCGACGCCGTGGCAGGTGAACAGCGACCCGATGACGATGCGGAACAGGCCGAGCGTGTAGGGCCGGGCGCGGTCCAAGTACGTGATCATCATGAGTGCCGTCCCCCGGTCAGCTGTAGATGCCGAACTCGTAGAGCGAGTAGCCCCAACCCGTGCCGCGTGCGGTGCCGTTGACGCGGACGTAGCGGCCCGTGCCGGTGACGTCGAGGTCGTCGATGTCACCGTTGCCGTCGGTCACGGTCTTGATCGTCGTCCAGTTCTGGCCGTCCTCCGACGTCTGGATCTCGTAGCCCTTCGCGTACGCCGGGTCCCACGCCAGCTGCACGTGCTTGATGGCCGTGGAGGAGCCCAGGTCGACCTGGAGCCACTGCGGGTCGCTCCAGTCGCTCGCCCAGCGGGTGTCGGACTTGCCGTCCACCGCGTTGTCCGCGCCGCACGGGCAGCCGCCGGTCGGGTCCGTCTGGAAGGAGGAGGCCGTGGCCGGCTTGCCCTGCGAGACGTTGGTGCCGTCCACCTTCGGCGGGATCACCTTGAGGGACTTGGTCTCGACGCCCACGTTGCCGTGACCGTCCCGGGCCTTCACGTACACCTTGTAGACGCCCGTCTTGCTCGGCGCCTTCGCGGTCAGCGTGCCGTCGCCGTTGTCGGTGGTCTCGGCGGGGACCAGGGCCTTGTTCTGGTCGATGTAGTTGCTGCTGAAGAGGACCTGGTAGGTGATCGCGTCGCCGTCCGGGTCCGTGGTGTGCGTGCTGACGCGCACGTCGGAGCCGGTGGGGACGCCCTCGGTGGCGTTGTCGACGGTCATGCCGGAGATCACCGGCGGGGTGTTGTCGCCGGAGGTGTCCGCGCCGTACGCCTTCTTCACCGCGTAGTACGAGAGCCGCTTCTCACCGCCCGGCAGCAGGTTGAACCACACACCGCCGAAGTCGTCCTCGGTGCCGTAGTGGAACATCGTGGCGCCCAGGGCCACCCCCGTGTGCCCCGTGACGCAGCCCCACGCCTTGGTGTAACCCTCGGCCTTCGAGGCGTCGGTGGGCTCCTCCGGTACGCCGTTGGCGTCGTCGTCCACCTCCCACTCACCGGCCGGGCCCGTCTCCGTGACGATGTAGGGCTTGTCGTAACCGCCCTGCTCCCAGTCCGACTTGACGTTGCACACCGCGTCGTAGGCGTTGACCGCGTAGAGGTCCAGGTCCGGGGCGTTCTTCTTGTAGTACGGCCAGGCGCCGGTCCACGCGTCCGTGGAGGTGACCGGGTGGTTCGGGTCGACCTCGTGGATCTTCTTCGCGATGTCGTTGACGAAGGAGGTGTACGCGTTGCGCTGGGCCTCCAGCTCGTCGCCGCCGTAGCAGTTCTGCAGCCCGAGCGTGGACTCGTTGCCCACGTTCCACATCAGCACACCCGGGTTGTCCTTGTAGGTGTCGACCCACTTCGGGAACTCGGCGAGCATGTCGTTCTTGTACTGCGTGTCCGTCAGGTAGTTGACGCAGCCGCCGCTGCCGGGACCGCCACCGGGCTGGAGCCAGAAACCGGCGATCACCTTCACGCCGTTGGCCGCCGCCGTGTCGAACAGTGGCTTGCTGGTGGCGTCCGTGCCCCAGGTGCGGATCGTGTTGACGCCCATCGACGCCAGGTCCGGGAGGTACTTCCCGGCGTCCGCGACCGAGGGGCCCCAGGTGAGGCCCTTGACCGTATACGGCGAACCGTCCACGGTCAGCTGCCAGTTGCCCTGCGAACCGGTGACCTTCACGACGTTGCCGGCCGCCTGCGCCGCCGGCGCCTGGAGGGCGAGCAGTCCGCCGCCCAGCAGCGCTGCCGCCGCGACGGGCGCGATCAGGCGCCGGGTGGTACGGGTGGGGGGATGGTGCATGTGTCTCTCTCCTTGCGGGTGGGGGGAGTCGGGGGATGGGGAGGTGATGCCGTACGCGCGTGGTCCGGGGCCTCCGCGATCTTGGAGAGCGCTCTCCGGTGCGGGCCGAAAAAAGGCCCCGGACCTGTGGGGGTACGCGCGGTGCCGGCTACGGCAGCTCGTAGTTCCCGTCGAGCACCGCACCCTTGTCGGGGTGGTTCTCGTCGTAGCCGTGCGGGTCGCACTGGAGGCCGCCCTTGATGCAGTGGGTGACCATCGCGTCCAGCGTGGCGGTGTCCCAGCCGTTCATGAAGTCGTAGTGGAACGAGAAGCCCGCTCCGCTCGCGAGCTTCACCTGCGACATGTCGCCGTTGACCGGCCACGCCATCTTGAACTCGATCATCGGCAGCGCGACCGGGTGGTCCGCCGGGCAGGAGTTGTAGTTGGCTCCGCCCGCGACCGGGTACGCCATGTGGCTCTTGTGGTCCGGTGTGTCCAGATGGATGCCGTCCCAGCAACTCGGTGCCTGGAGGCGCAGGTTGAGCTGCACGTCCCGGCGGTCGGGGCAGCTGGCCGGGAAGTTGTAGTTCTTGAAGGAGTCACCGCACTCCCAGCCCTCGACGGTGCCCTTCAGGTTCTTGAACTCCTCCTGGGTCTGCATCGGGCTGCCGACCACGTACCGCAGGCCCTTGGGGAAGGGGCGCACGCTGCGGTAGTCGGTCACGCCCGACTTGTAGTAGATGGTCTGGACGCCGTCCGGGAGGACCTTGGTGTCCCCCTTGAACAGGCTCGGCATCCAGTAGCCCGACTTGTCACCGGGCGCCAGGCACGTGGTGTCCCCTGACTCCAGTGAGGCGGCGGTGGTGTACGCGTTCGTCGTGGTGTTGCCCATGAACGTGTGGTCGTGGGACTTGCCGGGCTGGCCCGGGTAGACGATCGGGTCGTCCGGCGCGGTGTGCGTGGGGGCGCACTTGGCCTGGAACTCGTGGAAGTACGCCGTCGGCGGGACGTCCATCGAGGGGGTGACCCCGGTGACCGGCGGGTCGGCCATGATGTAACCGTCCCCGTCCGGGTCGTCGCCGGAGGCCTTCGTGGACGCCGGCATGCCGGGCATCCCCGGCATCGAGTAGGCCGCGTGCCCGGCGTGCGCCGCGGCGCTCGTCTCGGGCGCCGCGTTCGCCGTGGCCGCGATCCCGGCGATGCCCGCCGTGGTCAGGCTCAGCGAGGTGAACAAGAGCAGTCCGGTGAGGGTTCTGGACCTCCGTGGCATGGAGACCTCCTGCTGCGTCGTGGGGGAGCGTGGGGTGGGGGGAGGGCGCCCGGCCGGGGAGGACGGAAGCACTGCGATCATTCTTGGAGAGCGCTCTCCCGTGTTTCTGGAGTGTTCCGTCCCTGACAAGAGCGTGTCAATACTTCGGGTCGGCACTTCATGAGTCCTCCCCGTCCTCCACGGGGATGCCGAGCGCCCCCAGGAACGCCGTCGCGGCCGGAGTCCGGCCGGTGCGGCTCCAGGTGGCGTGCTGGACGCGGACCGGCGCGTCGGAGACCTCGACCGCGACGATGCCGGGGAGTTGGACGGCGTACGCGGGCGGCAGCATCGCCACCGCCAGGCCGGGGGTGACGAGGCTCGCGATGTAGTCCGCGGTGGTGACCTCGAAGGCGACGTCCCGGGCGAGTCCGGCGGCGGCGAACGCCTGGTCGGTCTGGGCGCGTCCGGCCGTGCCCGCCGGAAAGTCCACGAACACCTCGGAGGCGAGTCTGCGCAGGTCCACGGAGGTTGTCCCGGCCAGCGGATGGTCCGGGGCGACCACGGCGACGAGCCGGTCGCGGGCCAGTTCGTGGCGGCCGACGCCCCGGGGCACGGCGGTCGCGGGCAGCCCGAGGAAGGCCACGTCGAGGGTGCCCTCGCGGACCTGCTCGACCAGCTCGTCGCTGGCGCCGACGCGCAGGCTGACCCGCACCTGGGGGTGGCGGCGGCGGAAGTCGCCCAGGGCGGCCGGGATGTCGACGGCGGTGACCGTCGGGATCAGGCCCACCGCGAGCCGCCCGCGCACCTCGCCGACGGCCGCCGCGACCTCGGCGGCGGCGCGCTCGGCGGCCTCCAGGCACTGCCGGGCGGCCGGGAGGAACGCCTCGCCGGCCGGGGTAAGCCGCACCCGACGGGTGGTCCGCGCGAAGAGCCGCCCGCCCAGCTCCCGTTCCAGGCGGGCGATCTGATGACTCAGGGCGGACTGCACGACGAGGCACCGCTCGGCGGCCCGGGTGAAGCTGCCGGTCTCGGCCACGGCGATCACGTAACGCATCTGCTGGAGCTCCATGGATGCATCGTCCATTCATCGTGGATCGAGAACAATGCGGTGACGGACATGTGTTGGACTCATCAATGGGCTCGGGCCGAGACTTCGGGACATGACAAGCCGACCCACGCGGGGGGCCGCCGGGGCGCTGCCCCGTACCGCCCTGACCGCGCTCGCCCCGGCGGTGTGGGGCACCACGTACCTCGTCACCACGGAGTTCCTGCCGGCCGGGCACCCGCTGTTCGCCGGCTTCCTGCGCGCCCTGCCCGCCGGCCTCATCGCCCTCGCCCTCACCCGCACGCTGCCGCGCGGCACCTGGTGGGGGAAGGCGGCGGTGCTCGGGGTGCTCAACATCGGGCTCTTCCTGCCGCTGCTGTTCATCGCGGCGGAACGACTCCCGGGCGGCGTCGCCGCCACGCTGGGCGCCGCGCAGCCGCTCGTCGTCGCCGTCCTCGCGGTGGCCGTCCTCCGCCACCGTCTGTCCGCCCGGCCCCTGGTGTGGGGCGTGACGGGGGTGCTCGGCGTCGGCCTCGTGGTCATCGGGCCCGGGGCGCAGCTCGACGGGGCCGGGGTGGCGGCCGGTCTCGCCGGGGCGGCCACGATGGGGTTCGGCGTGACGCTCACCAAGCGGTGGGGGCGGCCCGAGGGCGTCGGGCCGCTCGCCTTCACCGGCTGGCAGCTCACCGCCGGGGGCCTCTTCCTGGCGCCGGTGACCTTCCTCGCCGAGGGCGCCCCGCCCGCGATCGACGGCCGCGCCGCGCTCGGCTACCTCTGGCTGGGCCTGGTCGGCGGGCTGCTGACCTACGCCCTGTGGTTCCGGGGGATCGGCGCGCTGCCGGTCACCTCGGTCGCCGTCCTCGGACTGCTCTCACCGCTGGTCGCGGCCGGTCTGGGCGCGCTCGTCCTCGGGCAGACGCTCGGCCCGGTCCAGCTCACGGGCTTCGCGCTCGCCCTCGCCTCGATCGTCGGCGGCCAGCTCCCGGGGCGCGCCCCGGGCGCCCTCCCCACTCCCGTACCCGAAAGGACCCCTCGATGAGGATCGCCGTCATCGGAGCCGCAGGCATGGCCGGTTCCCGCGTCGTCACCGAAGCCGCGCCCCGGGGCCACGCGCTCCTCGCGGTGTACCGCTCCACCCGCCCGGACGCCCTGCCGCCCGGCGTCACCCCGGTGGCGGGGGACGCGGACGACACCGAGGCGATGTGCGCCCTGCTCGACGGGGCCGACGCGGTGGTGGCCGCCACCCGTCCGCCCGTGGGGCGCGAGCACACGATCGCGGCGACCACGACCGCGCTGCTCGACGCGGCGGCGAAGACCGGGACGCGCGCTCTGGTGATCGGCGGCGCGGGCCCGCTGGCGGTCCCCGGGCACCCCGGGCGGCTGGTGGTGGACGATCCCGCGTACGTACCGCCGCAGTGGCGCACGGTCGCCGCCGCCAGCTCCGCCCAGCTCGCCGCCTGCCGGGCGCACCCGGCGGCCGACTGGACCTACCTCAGCCCGCCGGCCGTCCTGGAGCCGGGCCCCCGCACGGGTGCGTACCGCCGGGGTACGACCACCCTCCTCACGACGGGGGACGGCGCGTCCCGCATCGCGGTGGAGGACCTGGCGGTGGCGGTGCTGGACGAGCTGGAACAGCCGCGCGGGGACCGGCACTTCACGGTGGGCTACTGAGCGCCGGAGGCCCGCAGCGCGGCGGCGATCCGGTCGTGGATCAGGAGGTCGGCGGGGTCACGGTTCTCCCTGAGCCGGTCCAGGTCCCCGGGGCCGAACCAGCCGTAGTCGCTGATCTTGGCCCACTCCAGGGCGGGGTGGTCCAGGTCGCCGTCGACCTCCACGAGGTAGTCCGCCTCGTGGCGCAGCCCGCCGCCGTCGCCGCCGGTCCAGCTGGTGACGCCGAGCAGGGTCCGGAGCCGGCGCAGGCGCCATCCCGTCTCCTCGGCCACTTCCCGGGCGAGGGCGGTCAACAGGGTCTCGCCGGGCTCCACATGGCCGCCCACGATGTCCCAGCAGCCGGGGAACAGCCGTTGGCGGGGGCCGCGCTTCTGCGCGAAGGCGCGGCCCTGTCCGTCGAAAATCACCCCGCCGACGGCCCAGGTCTCGCCGTCGGCGGGGACCGGGACGTCGACGCCGGGATCGACCAGGACGTCCGGGCCCGGCGCCCCGGGCCCCTGGTCCGCCGGGCCCGTCACGGACCCGCTCGCAGGACCTCCGCGACGACCGGGCCCGCCGCGTCGCCGCCGTGGCCGCCGGACTGGACCAGGGCGGCGGCCGCCAGGTCGTTGCTGAAGCCGGCGAACCAGCTGTCGGAGGTGGCGTGCCCGTCGACCTCCGCCGAGCCGGTCTTGGCGCCCTTGTCGCCGCCGACACTCGCCATGGCCTGGGTCGCGGTGCCCTCGGGGGCGGTCGCGGTGTAGCGCAGCATGTCCTTGAGCTGGCCGGAGACGCCGGGCGGCAGCGGGGTCGCGGTGGCGAAGGTCCGGTTGTCCAGGGACTGCGCCACGATGAACGGCTGCCGGAAGCGGCCGTTGACGGCGGTGGCGGTCACCGAGGCCATGTTGAGCGGGTTCATGAGGATCTTGCCCTGGCCGATGAACGAGGCGGCCGTCTCGGCGCCGGAGGACTCGGGGACCTTGCCGTCGACCGTGGCGATGCCCGTCTGCCAGTTCCGGCCGATTCCGAAGTACTGCTCGGCCTCGACGGACAGGGCGGTGTCCCGCTTGTCCTTCAGGGGTGCGACCGGCTTGATGAAGGCGGTGTTGCACGACCGCGCGAAGGCCGTCTTCAGAGTCGCGCTCGGCATCGAGAAGTTGTCCAGGTTGTGGAAGGTGACACCCTCCCAGCTCACCTGGGACGGGCACTCCACGGGCGCGCCCGCGCTGCCCAGTCCGTTCTGGATGATCATCGCGGAGGTGATGATCTTCATCGTCGAGCCCGGAGCCACCGCACCGCTGCGGGACGTCTCGAAGCCGGTCGGAGGGTTGTTGGCGATCGCCCGGATCGCGCCCGTCGACGGCTCCACGGCGGCGACCGACGCCTTCTCGAACTTCTTCACGCCCCGCTCGGCCGCCGCCTGCACCTTCGCGTCCAGCGTCGTCCGCACCCGGCCCGACTTGCCCTTGACCAGGGTCAGCAGGGTCTTGTCCACGCCGTCGGCGGTCGCGCTGTTGATCCAGGTCTCGATGCCCGTCGTGCCGCCGGCCTTCTCACCGTACTTCTTGCGCAGCTCGTCCAGGATGCCGCCGAGCGACGGGTACTTCTCCTTGGTGAGCACCTGCCCGTTGCGGTCGACCGCCTCGATCGACGCGCTGGAGGACTCGCCGGTCTCCAGCGACTCGCCCTTGGCGAGGTCCGGGTGGATGACGGAGGGCTCCCAGTCGACGAGCGGGCGGCCCGTGGTGAGTCCGCGGACGACGGTGAGCTTCGAGGCGTACGACCAGGACTTCGTCGCGCCCTTGTACGAGACCGTCGCCTTCACGGTGTACGGGACGGTCGAGCCCGTCGCCGCGCCCGGGGTGATCACGGCCTTGGTGACGTGCGCCGTGTCGCTGTAGCCGGTCAGCGCGGGCTCCGCCTCGGCCTTGTTGTTGGTGAGCGCCGCCGCCACCGTCGCGTCGCCCCCCGCCCACGCGGCGAGGAACTTCTTCGACGTGTCGGCGATCTCCTCCTCGGTGACCGGACCCGACCTCACCTCGGAGGAGTCGGCGGCCGTGCTCGTATTGCCGCCGACACCGCTGTCCCCGAGGCCGTCCAGGATGTTGTACGCCCCGTACCCCACCCCGCCCAGCACGAGTGCGAACACCCCGCCGACTATGCCTACCTTCGCCCCACTGCGCATTCCCCTACGTCCCCATCCCCCGGCGCCTGCTTCTTGAACACGTTCAAGAAGGCTGTACGGGGCACCTTACGGGACGGTCGTGACAGGAGTACCGGTTGTTATCGGAACGCGACGCGGACCTGCCGTGAATGGCGGGATGGGGCCGCTCAGATCCAGGTGTCCAGCCACATCCGGTCCCGCCACGCGTCCTCCGGGATCGGTGTCCCCGTGAACAGCGGCCAGAAATAGATGAAGTTCCAGATGATCAGCAGCACCAGGACCCCGGCCGCCACCGCGCCCAGCGTCCGCCGCCGCTCCCCGGAGGGATCGGGTTTCGCCAGCCCGAGTTCGTACCGCGGTCCCGTCTCCGCCGCCGGTCCCAGCATCGCGCCGATCATCATCGACACCGCCAGGCACAGGAACGGCACGAACACGACCGCGTAGAACAGGAAGATCGTGCGCTCCTGGTACAGGAACCACGGCACCCATCCCGCGGCCACCCCGCAGGCGATCGCGCCCGCCCGCCAGTCGCGGCGGAAGATCCACCGCCACAGCACGTACACCAGGGCGAAGCAGGCCGCCCACCACAGCAGCGGCGTCCCGAGCGCCAGCACCTCGCGGGAGCACTTCCCGGTCACCGACTCGGCGCAGCCGTTCTGCTCCTCGTAGAAGTACGAGACGGGCCGGCCCAGCACGATCCAGCTCCACGGATTGGACTGGTACGTGTGCCCGGACGTGAGGTGCACATGGAAGTCGTACACCTGGTGCTCGTAGTGCCACAGGCTGCGCACCCAGTCCGGCAGCCAGGTCCAGTTGCCGCCCTTGCCGTCGGTCGTCGCCCAGTCCCGGAAGTAGCCGTGCCGGTCCGGCGAGTTCCGGACGATCCAGCCCGTCCAGGAGGCGAGGTACGTGGCCAGCGCGACCGGCACCACCGAGACGAACGCCGGGAGCACGTCCCGCAGCAGCACCGCCGTGTACGGGCGCACGGCCCCGGCGGTGCGGCGCGCGCCCGCGTCCCACAACACCGTCATCAGGCCGAACGCGACCATGATGTACAGGCCGTTCCACTTCGTCGCGGCGGCCAGGCCCAGCGAGACACCGGCGGCGATCCGCCAGGGCCGCCAGCCGAGGCGCAGGTGCTCCGCGACCCAGGTGTCCGGGCGCAGCACCCCGTCCTCGTCCACCGGAAGCGCCGCCGCGAGCCGGGCCCTGGACCGGTCGCGGTCGATCAGCAGGCAGCCGAACGCGGCCAGCACGAAGAACATCAGCACCAGGTCGAGCAGCGCGGTGCGGCTCATCACGAAGTGCAGGCCGTCCACCGTGAGCAGCGCGCCCGCCAGACAGCCGAGGAACGTCGAGCGGAACATCCGGCGGCCGATCCGGCACAGCATCAGCACCGACAGCGTGCCGAGCACGGCGACCATGAACCGCCAGCCGAACGGCGTGAACCCGAACATCTGCTCGCCGAGCCCGATGATCCACTTGCCGACCGGCGGGTGCACCACGTACCCGGGATCGGTCGGCACCGGCACCTGCGAGGGGTCGTTCAGGATCAGCTTGTCGACGTCCTTGGGCCACGCGCCCTCGTACCCCTGGTTGATGAGCGCCCAGGAGTCCTTCGCGTAATACGTCTCGTCGAATATCACCGCGTGCGGGCTGCCCAGCTTCCAGAAGCGCAGCACCCCCGCGACCGCCGCGACCAGCAGCGGACCGCCCCAGGCCGCCCAGCGCACCAGCCGGTCCGCGAGCAGCGGCGGCACGCCGAGCACCGCCCACAGCTGGTTCCCGGGCCGGGTGTACGGCGGGCTCAGCCGCTCCCGCAGCCCGATTCCGGGGCGCGGGGAATGGCCGAAGCGGCGCAGCCGCCGCTGCCAGGAGGTCGGCTCCGGGCCGTGCTGTTCCCCGGCGTCTTGGCCCTGCCGGGCTTCGGGCGCAGTACTCGTCACCGCGCCATCGTAGGGAACGCGTCTGTGGGAGCGGTGTTCCCCGTGCGGGAGGATGGGGCTTGTGACTGGAACGACTGGAACGCTCGTGCTCGCAGGGACCCCCATCGGCGACCTGGCGGACGCCCCGCCCCGCCTCGCCGCCGAGCTGGAGGCGGCCGACGTGATCGCCGCCGAGGACACCCGCAGGCTCCGCCGGCTGACCCAGGGGCTCGGCGTCCACACCACGGGACGTGTCGTCTCGTACTTCGAGGGCAACGAGTCCGCCCGTACGCCCGAACTCGTCGAGGCACTGGCCGGCGGGGCCCGGGTGCTGCTGGTCACGGACGCCGGGATGCCGTCCGTCTCCGACCCCGGCTACCGGCTGGTCGCCGCCGCCGTGGAGCAGGACATCCGGGTCACCGCCGTGCCCGGCCCGTCCGCCGTGCTCACCGCGCTCGCCCTGTCCGCGCTGCCGGTGGACCGGTTCTGCTTCGAGGGCTTCCTGCCGCGCAAGGGCGGTGAGCGCCTCTCCAAGCTCCGCGAGGTCGCCCGTGAGCCCCGCACGATGGTCTTCTTCGAGGCCCCGCACCGCCTGGACGACACCCTCGCCGCGATGGCCGAGGTCTTCGGCGCCGAGCGGCGCGGCGCGGTGTGCCGCGAGCTGACCAAGACGTACGAGGAGGTCAAGCGCGGTCCGCTGGGCGAGCTGGCCGCCTGGTCGGCCGCCGAGCAGGTACGCGGTGAGATCACCGTCGTCGTGGAGGGCGCGGGCTCCACGGGCGAGGAACTGTCCGCCGAGGAGCTGGTGCGCAGGGTGCGGGTGCGCGAGGAGGCGGGGGAGCGGCGCAAGGAGGCGATCGCCGCCGTCGCCGCCGAGGCGGGGCTGCCCAAGCGCGAGGTGTTCGACGCCGTCGTGGCGGCAAAGAATGCTGCTCGGACCGGCCACGCGGACGGCAAGGGACTATCGTGAAAAGCAAAGCGAGAGCCGCGTACCGGCCCCTTTGACCACGAGAAGGCCAAAACCGCTCCAACACTCGACAGGGCCCGGTGCGCTCCCGCCGGTGAAGGCGTCCACTGGAAGACAGGGCGCATTCCCCGGAGTGCTTGTCCGACGGACAAGAGGAGCAGGCATGAGCGACACCACAGCAGCCACCGCACACGAGGCATACGCCTTCGCCTGCATGAGGTGCGGACACGGGTGGGAGCAGGCGTACGAGATAGAACACCACGTCGACGCGTCCGGTCACGCCTACGTGGTCTACAAGGCGGACGGTGAACGGGTGCCCTCGCCCCTGTCCACCCCGACCTGCGCCAACTGCGGCGGACACGTCGTCCGGATCATGCGGGCCGGCCGGGTCTCCAACATCCAGCAGTTCCTGCACCACCAGAACCGCTCCCAGCCCGCGGCCGGTCCGCTGACGCCCGGGGAGCAGGCCGAGGAGCCGGTGGCCGCCACCGCCGCCCCGTCCGCCGGCCACCACTGGCACCTCTCCGACCTCCTGCACCCGTTCCGCAAGTGACCGCCTGACCGTGTTACCGCGTCGGCCGGTGCGGCGCGGTCCTCGTACGATCGTGGCCATGAGCCGCAGCGAAGCCCCACCCCTGCCGGAACCCCTCCGGGTGCCGGTCGCCGATTCGCACACCCACCTGGACATGCAGGACGGCACCGTCGAGGAAGGTCTCGCCCGGGCCGCCGCGGTGAACGTGACCACCGTGGTCCAGGTGGGCTGCGACGTGAAGGGGTCCCACTGGGCCGCCGAGACCGCCGCCGCGCACCCCAACGTGCACGCGGCGGTCGCCCTCCACCCCAACGAGGCGCCGCGCATCGTCCTGGGCGATCCCGACGGCTGGTCGCGGCAGGGGGCGCGCGAAGGGGGCGGTACGGCCGCGCTGCACGAGGCGCTCGCCGAGATCGACGCGCTGGCCGCGCTGCCGCACGTACGCGGGGTCGGCGAGACCGGCCTCGACTACTTCCGTACGGGCCCCGAGGGCATGGCCGCCCAGGAGGAGTCATTCCGGGCCCACATCGAGATCGCCAAGCGCCACGGCAAGGCCCTCGTCATCCACGACCGCGAGGCCCACGCGGACGTCCTGCGCATCCTCGCGGACGCGGGGGCGCCCGAGCGGACCGTCTTCCACTGCTACTCCGGCGACGCGGACATGGCCCGGGTGTGCGCGGAGGCCGGCTACTTCATGTCGTTCGCCGGGAACATGACCTTCAAGAACGCCCAGCCGCTGCGCGACGCGCTGGCGGTCGCCCCCCTGGAACTGGTCCTGGTGGAGACGGACGCCCCGTTCCTGACCCCGGCGCCGTACCGGGGGCGCCCCAACGCGCCGTACCTGATCCCGGTCACGCTGCGGGCGATGGCGGCGGTGAAGGGGCTGGACGAGGACGTGCTCGCGGAGGCGATCGCGGACAACACGGCCAGGGCGTTCGACTACTGAGCGGGGGCCCGTCCGGGGCCCCGTACGCTTTACAGGTGAGCAGCACTGAGCCCGACGCCCTCCTGGGCCCCGCAGACATCCGCGAACTCGCCGACACCCTCGGCGTACGCCCCACCAAGCAGCGCGGGCAGAACTTCGTCATCGACGCCAACACGGTCCGCCGGATCGTGCGCACGGCGGAGGTCCGGCCGGACGACGTGGTGGTCGAGATCGGGCCGGGCCTCGGCTCGCTGACCCTCGCGCTGCTCGAAGTCGCCGACCGGGTCGTCGCCGTCGAGATCGACGACGTGCTCGCGGCGGCCCTGCCCGCCACCGTCGCCGCCCGGATGCCCGCCCGCGCCGACCGCTTCGCGCTGGTGCACTCGGACGCCATGCTCGTACGCGAACTGCCCGGCCCGCCGCCCACGGCGCTGGTCGCCAACCTCCCGTACAACGTCGCCGTGCCGGTGCTGCTCACCGTGCTCGACCGCTTCCCCAGCATCGAGCGCACCCTGGTCATGGTGCAGGCGGAGGTCGCGGACCGGCTGGCCGCCCGGCCCGGCAACAAGGTCTACGGCGTGCCGTCCGTGAAGGCCAACTGGTACACGGACGTCAAGCGCGCCGGGTCCATCGGCCGCAAGGTCTTCTGGCCCGCGCCCAACGTCGACTCCGGGCTCGTCTCGCTGGTGCGCCGCAGCGAACCCGTGGCGACGACCGCGAGCAAGGAAGAGGTCTTCGCGGTCGTGGACGCGGCCTTCGCGCAGCGCCGCAAGACGCTGCGCGCGGCACTCGCGGGCTGGGCCGGTTCCGCACCGGCCGCCGAGGCCGCGCTCGTCGCGGCGGGCATCTCGCCGCAGGCGCGCGGGGAGTCCCTGACGATCGAGGAGTTCGCGGCCGTCGCCGAGAACAGGCCCGCCGCCGAGACCGGGAGTGCCCAGTGAGTGTCACCGTGCGGGTCCCCGCCAAGGTCAACGTCCAGCTCGCGGTGGGTGCCGCGCGCCCCGACGGCTTCCACGACCTGGCCAACGTCTTCCTCGCCGTCGGCCTGTACGACGAGGTCACCGTCACCCCCGCCGACAGCCTGCGCATCACCTGCTCCGGGCCGGACGCGGCCCAGGTCCCGCTGGACGCGTCGAACCTCGCGGCCCGGGCGGCGTCCGCGCTGGCCGCGCGCCACGGCATCGCGCCCGACGTGCACATCCACATCGACAAGGACATCCCGGTCGCCGGCGGCATGGCGGGCGGCAGCGCCGACGGGGCCGGCGCCCTGCTGGCCTGCGACGCGCTGTGGGAGACCGGCACCCCCCGCGAGGACCTGCTCGCCCTCTGCGCCGAACTGGGCAGCGACGTGCCGTTCAGCCTGGTCGGCGGCGCCGCGCTCGGGACCGGCCGGGGCGAGCGGCTGACCCCGGTCGAGACCGGCGGCACCTTCCACTGGGTGTTCGCGGTGGCCGACGGCGGGCTCTCCACCCCGGCGGTGTACCGCGAGTTCGACCGCCTCACCGAGGGCACCCGAGTCCCCGGGCCCGTGGCCTCGGACGCCCTCCTCGACGCGCTGCGGTCGGGCGACCCGAAGGCCCTGGCCGCCACCCTGAGCAACGACCTCCAGGCCCCCGCGCTGGCCCTGCGCCCGTCCCTCTCCGCGACCCTGGCGGCGGGCACGGAGGCGGGGGCGCTGGCCGCCCTGGTCTCGGGCTCGGGCCCGACGACCGCGTTCCTCGCGGAGGACGAGGCGACGGCCCACCGGGTGGCCGCAGCCCTCACCGCCTCCGGCACCTGCCGCACGGCACGCACGGCGGCCTCCCCGGCCCCGGGGGCCACGGTGCTCTAGCCGGTGACCCGTACGGACTGCTTCGCCAGCTCGTACGCCGGCAGCATGCCCTCGTGCTCGTCCGAGTCCAGGCCGCCCAGGTGGACCACGACAGGGCCCTCGGGGGTGGCGAGCGCGAAGGCGTGGGCGGGGCGGTCCTCGTCCATGAGGTCGCTGTGGGCCGTGTACGTCACCTCGGTCAGCGACTGCCCCCCGCTCGTGACCTCCTCGTACGTGGCCTTCGACGCGTTCACGTCCGCCCCGACGAAGCCCTTCAGCGCCTCGCGCGGGGTCACGGTCGTCGCCTGCGCCCGCCACACCCGCAGAAAACCGACGTGCCCGGCCGGCTTGGCGTCGATCTCGCAGGCGAGGGTGACCGGGCCCTGCTCGGCCAGTTCGGCGAAGTCCGAGTCCGGGTCGATCTCGACGGCCTTCGGCTTCCAGTCCTCCGCCAGGCCGAAGGTCACCGGCAGTTCGCAGCCGGAGCCCGCGCCGCCGACCGTGCCGCCCCTGGCCGCGGTCTTCACCGCGGGCGGCGCGGACCTCTCCGGCTTCGCGTCCCCGCCGGAACCCGCCTCCGGCGAACAGCCGGTCAGCGCGGACGCGGCCAGCAGCACGGGCACCAGCCCGCGAACCGTACGACGTGTCATGACAGTCCCCACCCCTTGATCGTTGCGCGCAAGGTACACCGGGGCAGGTACGGGCGCTCGTACGGAGGTCCGCGCGGCGGCGACTACGCTGGAAGGCCGGAGTCTTCCTCGCAGCTGGAGCGTTCGTGGCCGTCAACCTCATCAATGTCGAGCAGGTCAGCAAGGTGTACGGCACCCGTGCCCTGCTCGACGGTGTCTCCCTCGGCGTCTCGGAGGGAGACCGGATCGGCGTCGTCGGCCGCAACGGCGACGGCAAGACGACCCTGATCCGGATGCTCGCCCGGCTGGAGGAGGCCGACACCGGTCGCGTCACGCACAGCGGCGGGCTGCGCCTGGGCGTGCTGACCCAGCACGACTCGCTGGACCCCACGGCCACGATCCGCCACGAGGTCATCGGCGACCTCGCCGACCACGAGTGGGCGGGCAGCGCCAAGATCCGCGACGTGCTCACCGGCCTCTTCGGCGGGCTCGACCTGCCGGGCTTCCAGAACGGGCTGGACACCGTCATCGCCCCGCTCTCCGGTGGCGAGCGGCGCCGGATCGCGCTCGCCAAGCTGCTCATCGCCGAGCAGGACCTGATCGTCCTGGACGAGCCGACCAACCACCTCGACGTCGAGGGCATCGCCTGGCTCGCCGGCCATCTGCGCGCCCGCCGCTCCGCCCTGGTCTGCGTCACCCACGACCGCTGGTTCCTGGACCAGGTCTGCACCCGCATGTGGGACGTGCAGCGCGGCACGGTCCACGAGTACGAGGGCGGCTACAGCGACTACGTGTTCGCCCGCGCCGAACGGGAGCGGATCGCCGCGACCGAGGAGGCCAAGCGGCAGAACCTGATGCGCAAGGAGCTCGCCTGGCTGCGGCGCGGCGCCCCCGCCCGCACCGCGAAGCCCCGCTACCGCATCGAGGCCGCCAACGAGCTCATCGCGGACGTGCCGCCGCCGCGCGACACCAGCGAGCTGATGAAGTTCGCGAACGCCCGGCTCGGCAAGACCGTGTTCGACCTGGAGGACGTCACCGTCCAGGCCGGCCCCAAGACCCTGCTCCAGCACCTCACCTGGCAGCTCGGCCCCGGCGACCGCATCGGCCTGGTCGGGGTCAACGGCGCCGGCAAGACCTCGTTGCTGCGGGCGCTCGCCGAGGCCGCCCGCAGCGAGGGCGAGGTCCAGCCGGCCGCCGGGCGGATCGTCGTCGGCAAGACCGTCCGGCTCGCCTACCTCTCCCAGGAGGTCCACGAGCTGAACCCGGAACTGCGGGTCCTTGAGGCCGTCCAGCAGGTGCGCGACCGGGTGGACCTCGGCAAGGGCCGCGAGATGACCGCCGGACAGCTCTGCGAGCAGTTCGGCTTCGCCAAGGAGAAGCAGTGGACGCCCGTCGGCGACCTGTCCGGCGGTGAGCGGCGCCGGCTCCAGATCCTGCGCCTCCTGATGGACGAGCCCAACGTCCTCTTCCTGGACGAGCCGACCAACGACCTCGACATCGAGACCCTGACCCAGCTGGAGGACCTGCTCGACGGCTGGCCCGGCTCCATGATCGTGATCTCCCACGACCGGTTCTTCGTCGAGCGCACCACGGACCGGGTCATGGCCCTCCTCGGCGACCAGTCGCTGCGGATGCTGCCGCGCGGCATCGACGAGTACCTGGAGCGCAGGCAGCGCCAGGCCGGGACGGCCGCGCCCGCCGCCCCCGCCGCCGCGCAGTCCGCCGCCCCGGCGGCGCCCGCGGTCTCCGCGCAGGCGGCCCGCGCGGCCAAGAAGGAGCTCCAGAAGGTGGAACGGCAGCTGGAGAAGATGTCGTCGCGCGAGACGACCCTGCACGCGCAGATCGCCGAGAACGCCACGGACTTCGAGAAGGTGGCGAAGCTCGACGCGGAGCTGCGGGAACTGGTCGCGGAGCGGGACGTGTTGGAGATGCGCTGGCTGGAACTGGCCGAGGACGCCTGAGCGTCGTTACGCGTGGGGCGGGTGGTACAAAGAAAGCCTTGCCCGGTGCGGGCCATGACCGTGCCGCTTTCACCACAGGGGGACGGGTCCGATGAGCCAGCCGCCCGGACAGCAGCCGCCGCAGGGCGCGTTCGGAGCACCGTACGATCCGGCGACCGGCAGCCCGTACGGACCGCAACAGCAACAGCCCGGCTACGGCTATCCGCCGCAGGGTTACGGACCGCCCCAGCCGGGCCCGTACAACCAGGAGCCGGGCCCGTACACGCAGCCGGGGCCGCACCAGATGCCCACCCAGCAGCAGTACGCGGCCCCCACGCCGCCCCCCAGCGGGCGGTTCCGGGGCCGGACCGGGAAGATCGTCGGCGCCGTTCTCGCCGTGGCGCTCCTCGCGGGCGGCGGGATCTGGTTCGCCACCAGTGACGGCGGGGGCAACGACAAGCCGCACGCCGGGCCGACCCACTCCGCGAAGCCCACCGCGGCGCCGTCGCCGACCAAGGGCGGGGCCACCGGGGAGCCGGCGGTCAGCCCCGAGGAGGAGGCCCGGACCATCAACGCCGGCGCCGAGCCCGGCGAGGCGAAGGTCGCCTGGATCCAGAAGGGCGGCGTCGACCTGCCGCGCAACGGCGAGGACCAGTTCGGCCCCTGGTTCGCCGGGGACGTCGTCGTCCGGGCCCTGTTCAACACGGTCTCCGGCTACTCGGTCTCCGACGGCACCCGGCGATGGAACCTCCGGCTGCCGGCCAAGATGTGCGCGGCCCCCTCGCAGCCCACCGCCGACGGCAGGATCGTGCTCGGGATCAGGCACGACACCGCGGACGACGCCGAGTGCGACACGCTCCAGATGGTCGACCTGAGGACCGGTGAGGCCGGCTGGCGCACGTCGTACGTCCGCAAGGGCGTCTGGGACGGGCTCTCCGACCTCGTGATGTCCATCAACGGCGACACCGTGACCGTCGGCCGCACCGGCCGCACCGAGGGCTTCCGGGTCAGCGACGGCAAGCGGCTCTTCGGCGAACGGCCCGGTCCGTGCCAGCCGTTCGGCCTCGCCAGCGGACCGGTCGCCATCGCCGCCGTCAGTTGCCACACCGCCGACGACCAGTACAAGGACCAGCAGGTACAGCGGATCGACCCCGCCACCGGCAAGGCGCTGTGGACGTACAAGCTGAAGAAGAAGTGGGAGGTCGGGCAGATCTACTCGGTCAGCCCGCTCGTCATCTCGCTGAAGCAGTTGGAGGACCCCGACAAATGGGCCATCCTCGTCCTCAACGCCGACGGCACCTACCGCTCCCAGCTCTCCGGCGGACCGGGGGACTACCAGGTCGAGTGCGAGCGGGACATGATGTCGCTCGGCCGGAACCTGGACAACTGCGTGGGCGTGGCCGCCGACGCGAACACCTTCTACATGAGCACCAATCACGGCGAGCTCGGAGCCACCCAGGCCAACAAGGTCGTGGCGTTCGACCTGTCCACCGGCAAGTTCCGCTGGTCGGCCGACGCACCGGACGGCCAGGCCGTCACCCCGCTGCGCACCGAGGGCGGCAAGCTGCTGCTGTACGTCCACGCGGCCAAGGGCAAGGGCGGCGGGATCGCCACGCTCCCCTCCACCGGCGGCACCCCGCAGTTCGTGCAGCGCCACCCGGCGTCCGGCGCCGACCTGGAACGCGGCGTCTACGAACCGCGCATCGTGTACACCGGCGGCCGCACCGTGCTGACGCCCTCGCGGCTCAGCGGCATCGAGGGCGACGACGAGGTGGACGCGCGCTCCGTGGTGGTCTACGGCGGCTGACGGTCCGAAGCATCACAGCGGCATCACGGCCCGGTCCTCCCTTGGGAACAGGGGCGGACCGAACCGGAAGGCGCCCCCGGACGGGTGGTACAAAGAAGTCCCGCTCGACTGACGTGACACTGCGGGATCCATGCCCGATTCGCTCCATTCCGTCGTGGTCCAGGGGGTCTTGCCCCCGGCGCCGGCGGGATCGCGGGGGAGTCCGGAACGGGCACCGGACCGCACGAAGGGGGACGTGCTGATGACCCAGCCGCCCGGACAGCAACCGCCGCAGGGAGGCTTCGGTGCTCCGCAGGAGCCGCCGCACGGGGTACCGCAGCCGCCCCAGGGCCCGCCGCAGACCCCGCCGCCGCCCGCCGCACCGCCCCAGGCCCCTGCCGCGCCGCCGACCCCGCCGCCCACGCAGCCGGGCTACGGCTACCCGCAGCAGCCCGGCCCGTACGGCCAGCCCCAGCAGCCCGGCCCCTACGGCCAGCCGCAGCCCGGCCCGTACAACCAGCAGCCCGGCCCCTACGGGCAGCAGCCGGGCCCGTACGGCCAGCAGACGCAGGCCGGTTACGGCTTCCCGCCGCAGCAGCACCCCGGCGCGCCGGTGCCGCCCGGACCGAACGGTCCCGGCGGCGGCAACCCGTTCAAGCGCAAGCCGGCCCTGATCATCGGGGCCGCGGTCGTCGCGCTCCTGGTCATCGGCGGCGGCGTGTACCTCGCGACGAGCGGCGGCGACGGGGACGACGACAAGCCGGTCGCCAAGAAGAGCGAACAGGTCAAGAAGCCGACCGGCTCGCCCACCGTCGACCAGGGCGACGGCAACGGCACCGGCCGGGAGGAGGACGACGACCTCAACAGCGGCCGCAAGGACGGCGAGGCCAAGGTCCTGTGGCTGCAGAAGAACGACGTCGACCTCCCGCGCAACGGCGCGGACGTCTACGGCCCCTGGATCGTCGGCGACACCATCGTCAAGGGCATGTACCGCACCGTCTCCGGCTACTCGGTCGCCGACGGCAAGCAGGCGTGGACGCTGAAGCTGCCGGCCGACATCTGCTCCGCGCCCGAGCAGACCACCACCGACGGCAAGATCGTCATCGCCATCAAGAACGGCACCACCGACAAGGCCGACTGCTCCGCCCTCCAGCAGATCGACCTCAACACGGGCAAGGCCGGATGGAAGAAGGAGGTCAAGAAGAGCGGCCTCTTCGACATGATGTCCGACCTCTCCATGGCCATCAGCGGTGACACCGTCACGGCCGGCCGCACCGGCTCGTCCAACGCCTTCCGGGTCAGCGACGGCAAGGAGGTCTTCGGCAAGCGGGGCGGCAACTGCGAGCCGTTCGCCTTCGCCGGCGGCGCCAAGCTCATCGCCGCGGTCAACTGCCGCACCGGCGACGTCGAGAACCCGCAGCAGGAGATCGAGGAGCTCGACCCGAACACCGGCAAGGCGAAGTGGACCTACAAGCCCGCGCGTGGCTGGGAGGTCGACAAGGTCTACTCGGTGACCCCGCTCATCGTCTCCCTGACCAAGGGCGACAGCAGCGAGGACAAGCAGTGGAGCGTCCTCGCGCTCCGCGAGAACGGCACGCTGCGCTCCCAGCTGTCCAGCGACAAGGGCGACAAGTTCTCGCCGGACTGCGGCGGCGGCTTCTCCATCTTCGGCCAGCAGCTCCAGGGCTGCGTCGGTGTCGCGGCCGACGCCAACACCTTCTACATGTCCACGTCGGACGACTCCAGCGGCTCCGCCCGCACCAACAAGGTCGTCGCGTTCAACCTGAACACCGGCAAGACGAAGTGGAAGGCGAACGCGCCCGCGGAGGAGACGATGAAGCCGCTCGGCATGGAGGGCGGCAACGTCCTGCTCTACGTCGAGGGCGGCTACAGCAAGGGCGGTGGCATCGCCACCCTCTCCCCGGCCGGCGGCAGCCCGAAGATGATCCTCAAGCACCCGGACTCCACCTCGGAGATCGAGCGCTCCTTCTACAACCCGAAGATCCAGTACGTGGACGGGCGTTCGTTCATCACGAGCGGGCGGGTCAGCGCGAGCAACGACAAGGAAGAGCTGGAGACGAAGACCATGATGGCCTTCGGCAACTGACGGCTCACCCCCACCCGGACGAACCCGACCGCCCCCCTTCCCCGAGGTACGCAACGCCATGACCCAGCCGCCCCAGCAGCCGCCCAACGACCCGCCCCAGGGCGGCTTCGGCGCGCCGCAGGACCCGCCGCCCGGTGGTTTCGGCGCGCCGCAGGACCCGCCCTCCGGTGGTTTCGGCGCGCCGACCCCGCCGCCTCCCCCCGGCCCGCCCCAGCAGCAGCCGGGCTACGGCTTCCCGCAGGGCCAGCCGCCCCAGCCGCCCACCCAGCCCGGCTACGGCTTCCCGCAGGGGCAGCCGCCCCAGCCGCCCACCCAGCCCGGCTACGGCTTCCCGCAGGACCAGCCGCCCACCCAGCCCGGTTACGGTTTCCCGCAGCAGGGCCAGCAACAGCCGTACGGCTACCCGACCGCCCCGATGCAGCCGGCCTACCCGACGCCGCCGCAGGGCGGGGACGGGAAGAAGTTCTCCACCCAGGCCCAGATCATCGTCGCGGCCGTGGTCGCGGTCGCCCTGATCGTCGGCGGCGGCATCTGGTACGCCTCCAGCGGCGGGGACGACAAGAAGGACGAGGCGGGCACCTCCGCCGGCACCTCCGGCGAGAACAAGGGCGGCAAGGGCGAGGACGGCGGGAAGGGGGGCTCGACCGGCGGCAAGGAGAAGGCCCCGGCGAACGTCGACTCGACCGTCAACTTCCAGCTCCCGCAGCCCAAGGTCACCGACGTCACCACCGTCGACGGCTCCTGGATCACCGACAAGGTGTATGTGAAGTCCGGCGTCAACGAGGTCGTCGGCTACAACCTGGACAAGGGCGGGAAGGCCTGGTCGATCCCGCTGGACGGCCAGGTGTGCGGGGCCTCCCGGCACATGTCCAAGGACTTCAAGACCGCCATCCTCTTCGAGGAGGGCAAGCGCACGAAGGCCAAGAAGTACCAGCAGTGCACCAAGGTCGGCGCCCTCGACCTGGCCACCGGCAAGCTGCTGTGGAGCAAGACGGTGATCGCCTCCAACGGAGGTGACGAACCCATCCGCTTCGACGAGGTCACCCTCAGCGGCAGCACGGTCGCCGCCGGCGGCTCCAGGGGCGGTGCCGCCTTCAAGCTGGAGGACGGCGCCGAGCTCTGGAAGCCGAAGGTCAGCACCGACGGCTGCTACGACGCCGGATACGGCGGCGGCGAGGCCCTGGCCGTGGTCCGCAAGTGCGGCACGTACGACGCCCCGCAGCTCACCATCCAGGCGCTGAACCCGACGACGGGCGCCCCGCTCTCCTCGTTCAAGATGCCGGCCGGCGTCGACTACGCGAGCATCGTCTCCACCAAGCCGCTCGTCGTGGCCGCCGACGTCGGCGAGACCGCCGGTGACGGCAGCAGCATCTCGGACTTCTTCTCGATCGACGAGACCACCGGCAAGCTGAAGATCCGCATCTCCGCCGACGCCGAGAAGTACGCGGCCAAGTGCGGTTCCACGGAGGTCGAGCAGTGCCAGCACCTCGCCGTCGGCAACAACCGCATCTACCTGCCGACCGAGGAGCACGAGGGCACCGGCGAGAGCTACAGCCGGACCAACGAGATCGTCTCCTTCGACCTCACCACCGGCAAGCAGACCGGTGACCGGGCCGACGCGGGCGACAAGTACACGATGTTCCCGCTGCGGATGGACGGCAACAACATCATCGCGTACCGGGAACCCCCGTACGACAAGGGCGGTGAGGTCGTCTCCATCGACGGCAGCACCTTCAAGCAGACCGTCCTGATGCGCAACCCGTCCGACGAGGCCGTCCGCGACGCGGAGACCAGCTTCTCCTCGGACTACGCGGAGTTCCGCTACGAACAGGGGCACTTCTTCATCTCCGAGACGATGATCAGCGCACCGCGCAAGAGCTCGCTGGACGAGAAGGAGTACCTGGTGGTGTCCTTCAGCACCAGCTGAGTACGCATCACGTGTGGGGGTGGAACCGGCCGGTTCCACCCCCACACGCGTATCCGGACGTGTAACTTGCAGGCCCTGGAGGGCCGGGGGGCCCGTGCCGGTGCGACGGGGGGAACAGCGCGATGGGGGTCCGGCTGATGGTGGTGGACGACCACCGACTGCTCGCGGAGGCGCTGGCCTCGGCGCTGAAACTGCGCGGCCACCGGGTGCTGGCCGCTGCCGCGCCGACCACCGGGGCCGCGGACCTCGTCGTCGGACGGGCCCCTGAGGTCTGCCTGTTCGGCACCGCATCGCCCGCCGTGCCCGGCACCTTCGACCCCGTCGTCCGCATCCGGCGCGAGCGCCCGCAGACCGCGGTCGTCGTGCTCGGCCCGGTCCCCAGCCCGCGCGGCATCGCCGCCGCGTTCGCGGCCGGGGCCGCCGGGTACGTCCGGCACGACGAGCGGATCGAGGGCGTGGAGCGCGCCATGGCCAAGGCCAGGGCGGGGGAGGCGGCCATCGCGCCCCAGCTCCTCCAGGGCGCCTTCGCCGAACTGCTCGACCCGGTGGCCCAGCCGGACGACGAGGGCCGCAGGCTGCTGCGGCTGCTCACCCCGCGCGAGGTCGAGGTGCTGGTCCGGGTCGCGGAGGGCGAGGACACCCGGCGGATCGCGGCCGGGATGCGGATCGCGCCGAGCACCGCCCGTACGCACGTGCAGCGCGTCCTGATGAAGCTCGGCGTCGGCTCCCGTCTGGAGGCCGCCGCGCTGGCCGCCCGGACCGGGCTGCTGGACCGCGCGGCGGTGACACGCCGAGGGCCGGACCCCGTCGGCTGACGGTGTCCGGCCCTTGCCGCGTAACGGCGTACTAGCTGCCCGGAGTCTCCTCCGGGGCGTGCTCCGGGGCCTGGGCCGGGCGCAGCTTCATCCAGACCAGGAAGAACAGGCCGAGCACCAGCATGGCGAGGCCGGTCCAGAGGTTGATGTGGACGCCCTGGGCCTTCTTCAGGTCCTCGTCGGACGGGCTGATCCCGGCGATCGTCACGATGATCCCGTAGACTACGAAGAGGCCGCCGATGATCCGCCGGATGTCGAAGAGGCGGGCCGCCGTGGCGGACTTCTGCTCCAGGTCGGAGACTTCCTTGTGCAGGTCGGACATGGTGGGTTGCTCCGATCAGAACGAGTAGGGGACGTAGCACAGGGCGGCGAGCACGATGGCTCCCCAGCCCAGCAGCGCGGGCCTGCGGTACCAGGCGCTGTCGCCCTCCTCGGGGACCTCGGGGGCGCCCGGGGACTCGGTTCCGTAGACGAGACCGGCGAGTTCGGCCTCGGGCTTGGGAGCGGTGAAGAGCGTGACCGCGATCATGACGACCGCACCGGCGACGAAACCGACGATCGCGGAGACGAAGTTGGCGCCCTGGTCGCTCGGGATGTCGATGACACCCTGCTTGTAGATGACGAAGTAGTTGACCATCGCGGCCGTGGTGCCCGCGAGCAGGCCCCAGACACCGGACTTCATCGAGGCGCGCTTCCAGAACATGCCGATGATGAACACGACGAAGAGCGGGACGTTGAAGAACGAGAAGAGCGTCTGCAGGTAGCTCATGATGTTCGAGAAGCTGGCGGCGATGAACGCGGTGCCGATGGAGGCCAGCACGCCGAGCGCCGTGATCAGCCGGCCGAAGCGCAGGTAGTACGCGTCCGACTCGTCCTTCTTCACGTACCGGGCCCAGATGTCCGTGGTGAACACGGTGTTGAACGAGGAGACGTTGGCGGCCATGCCCGCCATGAAGGCGGCCAGCAGACCGGTCACCGCGATGCCCAGCACACCGTTGGGCAGCAGCTCGCGCATCAGCAGCGGGATCGCGTCGTTGTACGTGGTGCCGGAGCCGGCGGCGCCGATGTTCGGCACGACCACGGCGGCGACCAGGCCCGGGATCATCACGGCGAAGACGATGAACATCTTCGGGAAGGCGGCGATCAGCGGGGTGCGCTGGGCGGCCGAGAGGTTCTTCGCGGACAGGGCGCGCTGCACCTCGGCGAAGTTCGTCGTCCAGTAGCCGAAGGAGAGCACGAAGCCGAGGCCGAGGACGATCGTCAGCCAGTTGGCACCGAGCGGGTTGGCGTCACCGATGCCCGTTCCGCCCCAGGCCGACATGAAGTTGGAGCCGTGCTTCGACGTCAGTGAGTCGCTCAGCCCGTCCCAGCCGCCGACGCGCTTGAGGCCCAGCAGGGTCAGCGGGATCAGCGCGGCGAGGATGACGAAGAACTGCAGCACCTCGTTGTAGATCGCGGAGGAGAGCCCGCCGATCGTGATGTAGACCAGCACGAAGAGGCCCGCGACGACGATCGCGACCCACTGCGGCCAGCCGAGGAGCGCCTCCACGACGATCGACAGGGCGTACAGGTTGACGCCCGCGATCAGGATCGCCGAGAAGGCGAAGAGTATGGAGCTCAGCAGGTGCGCGGACTTGTCGAAGCGCTGGAGCAGGAACTCCGGCACCGAGCGCACCTTCGAGCGGTAGTAGAACGGCATCATCACGAGGCCGAGGAAGACCATCGCGGGGATGGCGCCGATCCAGTACCAGTGCACCACCGCGACGCCGTACTGCGCGCCCGTCGCCGCCATGCCGAGGATCTCGGTGGCGCCGAGATTCGCCGCCACGAAGGCCAGACCGGTCACCCATGCAGGCAGGGACCGTCCGGACAGGAAGAAGTCGAGGCTGGTCTTGACACTCGCCCGGGCGGCGAAGCCGATGCCGAGCACCACGACGAAGTAGATCGCCAGGATCGTGTAGTCGAGCCCGTTCGTGGGGAGCCGGAGCTCTGCTGCCAGATTTTGCATGTGGGGGTCTCGCTTCGTTGCGCGAACTGAACTCGAAGGAAACTACGCTCTTGTGTTCGGAAAGTGAACAGTTCCGAAGAGGTTCTTTGTTTGTTTGTGATCGTATTGCCTAAATCACAGGCTTTAAGCGGCCGTGATCCGCCTCGCACCGCCCGTATGCCCCCGTCGTCGACTCATTGACGCATCTGTTGACTTGTGGTTCATTGTGTTGGCTTATGTTTGGTGGGAGGAGTCTGGTGAAGAAGACGGTTACGACGCTCGCCGACGGCCGGGAGCTGATCTACTACGACAGCCGCGACGACCTCGTCCGCGCGGCCGTCGACACGCGCCCCCTCGACGCCGTCTCCACCTCGTCCGAGATCCGGCGCGACCCCCTGCTCGGCGACAGCGTGGCCATCGCCTCGCACCGCCAGGGCCGGACCTACCACCCGCCGGCCGACGAGTGCCCGCTGTGCCCCTCGCGCGAGGGCCGGCAGAGCGAGATCCCGGAGCCCGACTACGACGTCGCCGTCTTCGAGAACCGCTTCCCCTCGCTCGCCGGGGACTCCGGCCGCTGCGAGGTCGTCTGCTTCACCTCCGACCACGACGCCTCGTTCGCCGACCTCACCGAGGAGCAGGCGGGGCTCGTCCTGGAGGCGTGGACCGACCGCACCGCCGCCCTGGCCGCGCTTCCGCAGGTCAAGCAGGTGTTCTGCTTCGAGAACCGGGGCGCCGAGATCGGCGTCACGCTCGGCCACCCGCACGGCCAGATCTACGGCTACCCCTTCATCACCCCGCGCACCGAGCTGATGCTCCGCTCGATGGCCGCCCACCACGCGAAGACCGGCCGCAACCTCTTCGACGACGTGGTCGCCCGCGAGGAGGAGGACGGCACCCGGATCGTGCTCGCCGCCGAGCACTGGATCGCCTTCGTCCCCTACGCGGCCCACTGGCCGTACGAGGTCCACCTCCACCCGCGCCGCCGCGTCGCCGACCTGCGCGAGCTGGACCAGGAGGCGCGCACGGAGTTCCCACAGGTCTATCTGGAACTGTTGAGGCGATTCGACCGGATCTTCGGACCCGGAGAGCCGCCGACCCCGTACATCTCCGCCTGGCACCAGGCGCCGTTCGGGGTCCCCGGGCGTGAGGACTTCGGGCTCCACCTCGAGCTTTTCACCATCCGACGGACCTCCGGCAAGCTGAAGTTCCTCGCGGGTTCCGAATCCGGCATGAGCGTGTTCATCAACGACGTGCCGCCGGAGACCGCGGCCCAGCGACTGCGAGAGGTAGCGAGCCAGTGAGCAAGACCCCGAAGAAGTACCTGGTCACCGGCGGTGCCGGTTACGTGGGCAGTGTCGTCGCCCAGCACCTGCTGGAGGCCGGGCACGCCGTCACCGTCCTGGACGACCTCTCCACCGGCTTCCGGGAGGGCGTCCCGGCCGGGGCCGACTTCATCGAGGGCCGCGTCCAGGACGCCGCGAAGTGGCTCGACCCCACCTACGACGGGGTGCTCCACTTCGCCGCGTACTCCCAGGTCGGCGAGTCCGTCGCCGACCCCGAGAAGTACTGGCTCAACAACGTCGGCGGCTCCACCGCCCTGCTCGCCGCGATGCGCGACGCCGGGGTGCGCACCCTGGTCTTCTCCTCCACCGCGGCCACCTACGGCGAGCCGGTCTCCAGCCCCATCACGGAGGCCGACCCCACCGCCCCGACCAGCCCGTACGGCGCCACCAAGCTCGCCGTCGACCACATGATCACCGGGGAGGCCGCGGCCCACGGCCTGGCCGCCGTCTCGCTGCGCTACTTCAACGTGGCCGGGGCCTACGGCGACTGCGGCGAGCGCCACAGCCCCGAGTCCCACCTCATCCCGCTGGTGCTCCAGGTCGCCCTCGGACAGCGCGAGTCGATCTCCGTCTACGGCGACGACTACCCGACCCCGGACGGCACCTGCGTCCGCGACTACATCCACGTCGCGGACCTGGCCGCGGCGCACCTCCTCGCCCTCGACGCCGCGGCCCCGGGCGAGCACCTGATCTGCAACCTCGGCAACGGAAACGGCTTCTCGGTCCGCGAGGTCATCGAGACGGTCCGCGAGGTCACCGGCCACCCCGTCCCCGAGACCGCGGCCCCGCGCCGCGCCGGCGACCCGGCCGTCCTCGTCGCCTCCGCCGCCACCGCCAGGGACCGGCTCGGCTGGCAGCCGTCCCGCGCCGACCTGGCCGGAATCGTCTCCGACGCCTGGACGTTCGCCCGCCGAGAGGAGCCCACCGCACCATGACCGAGGACCACGCAGAGCTCACCGCTTCCTTCACCGCGCTGTACGGAAGCGAGCCCGAGGGGATCTGGGCCGCCCCCGGCCGGGTCAACCTGATCGGCGAGTACACCGACTTCAACGACGGCTTCGTCATGCCGCTCGCCCTCCCGCACACCGCCCGGGCCGCGGTCTCCCGCCGCACCGACGGCGAGCTGCGACTGCACTCCACCGACGTGCCCGGCGGTGTCGTCCGGCTCCGCGTGGGCGGGCTGACCCCGCACGAGGGCCACGGCTGGGCCGCCTACCCGGCCGGCGTCGTCTGGGCGCTGCGCGAGGCGGGCCACGAGATCACCGGCGCCGACATCCAGCTGACCTCCACCGTCCCCACGGGCGCCGGGCTCTCCTCGTCCGCCGCCCTCGAAGTGGTCACCGCCCTCGCCCTCAACGACCTCTTCGGCCTCGGGCTCGACGCGGCGGAGCTCGCGGTCCTCGCCCAGCGCGCCGAGAACGCCTTCGTCGGCGTCCCCTGCGGGGTCATGGACCAGATGGCGTCCGCCTGCTGCACCGAGGGCCACGCCCTGCACCTGGACACCCGGGACCTCGGCCGACGCCAGGTGCCCTTCGACCTGGCCGCGCACGGGCTGCGGCTCCTGGTGGTCGACACCCGGGTCAAGCACGCGCTCGGCGACGGGGCGTACGCGGAGCGCCGGGCCGGCTGCGAGGAGGGCGCCCGCCTGCTCGGCATAGGCACCCTGCGCGACCTCCCGTACGAGGAGCTGGGCGCCGCCCTGGACCGGCTCGCGGAGTCGGGCGCGGACGAGTCCGTCGTGCGGTACGTGCGCCATGTGGTCGGCGACAACCAGCGCGTCGAGCAGGTCATCGCCCTGCTCGACGCGGGCGACGTGCGCGCGGCCGGCCCGGTCCTCACGGCGGGGCACGTCTCGCTCCGCGACGACCTGCGGGTCTCCTGCGTGGAGCTGGATCTCGTGGTCGAGGCGGCCAACGCGGCCGGGGCGCTCGGAGCGCGGATGACCGGGGGCGGCTTCGGCGGCTCGGCCATCGTGCTGGTCGAGGAGGCGCGGGCGGACGCGGTCACCAAGTCCGTCCTGGAGGCCTTCACCGCGGCCGGTTACGGCACCCCGGGCGTCTTCCCGGCGGTGCCGTCGGCGGGCGCGCGCCGCCTGGTCTGACGGCCGCGGTCAGCCGAGCTCCTTGGTGAGGGTGAACTCCGTGACGCCCGGCGGGAAGTCCTCGACCCGGCCGCGCACCTCGTACCCCTGCTTGCGGTAGAAGCCGGGGGCCTGGAAGTCCCAGGTCTCCACCCGGGAGCGGACGCAGGCCCGGTCCGTCCGGGCCACCCGTTCCGCCTCGGCGAGCAGCCGCGCGCCGAGGCCGGAACCCCGGTGCGCGGTATCGACCCACAGCAGCTCCAGATGGAGCCAGCTCGCCCAGGTCCGGGCCGCGAGACCGCCCGCGAGGCGCCCCCGCGCGTCCAGCGCCCAGACGTGCAGCGGCTCCTCCTGCGCTTCCGGGGAGCGCAGGGCCCGCATCTGCGGGGAGCGCGCGGTGTTGTCGTCCCGCAGCAGCCGGTGCAGCTGGGCACGCCGTTCCTTGTCCACTTCTGTCTCAAGACGGAACATGCGCCCCACCCTAGGGCGCACCCCCGGACAAGTTCCGCCAATTACCTTCTCCCCGGTGCCCCCGCCCGTACGCTGAGCGCGGCGGGGGGCCTGCTTCGGGTGCTCCTGTCATACACAGCAGGGGGGTGCCTGTGGCCCGAATCCGGGTTCTCGTGGTGGACGACCACCGGATCTTCGCCGAATCGCTGGCCGCCGCGCTCGCGGCCGAGCCGGACGTCGAGGTGGCCGCGGCCGGCAGCGGCCCGGCGGCGCTGCGCTGCCTGGAGCGCGCGGCGGCCGAGGGCCGGGGATACGACGTGCTGCTGGCCGACGCGGAGCTGGGCGCCACCGCCGTGCCCGCCCGCACCGGCGGGGGCCCGGTCCCGGTGCCCGCCCCGCGCTCCGGGCCCGGCATGGCCGGTCCGGTCGACGGGATCGCCCTGGTCGGCGCGGTCCGCGCGGCGCGTCCCTCGGTGCGTACGGTGGTGCTCGCCGAGAAGGACGACCCGGCCCGGGCCGCCCTCGCCCTCCAGGCCGGGGCCTGCGGCTGGGTCGCCAAGGACAGCTCGCTGCAACGGCTCCTCGCGGTGATCCGGGGTGTGCTGCGCGACGAGACGCATCTGCCCGCCGCGCTGCTGACGGAGGTGCTGCGGGAGCTGCTGGCCGACCGCAAGCACCGCTCCGAGAGCGAGAAGCTGGTCGAGTCGCTGACCCCGCGCGAGCGCGAGGTGCTGCGGTGCATGGTGGCGGGGCTGGGCCGCAAGGCGGTCGCGGAGCGGCTGTTCCTCTCCCCGCACACCGTGCGGACGCACATGCAGAACGTGCTGGGGAAGCTGGACGTCCACTCGACACTGGCCGCCGTGGCGCTGGCCAGACGCGCGGGCGTCGGCCCCGCCGACCTGGAGGAGGAGCCCGGGCTAGCCGGGGATGTTGTCGAACGGGGCGGTCAACTGGCGTAGCAGTCCGGCCAGTTCGGCGCGCTGCTGGCGGGAGAGCTCGCCGAGGATGGCGCGCTCCTGGGCGAGGAGGCCCGCCAGCGACTGGTCGGCCTTGTCGCGGCCCTCGGCGGTGAGCCGGACCAGGACGCCGCGCCGGTCGCTGGGGTCGGGCAGCCGCTCGACCAGGTTCTTCTTGGTGAGCCGGTCGATGCGGTTGGTCATCGTGCCCGAGGTGACCAGGGTCTGGGTGAGCAGCTGGCCGGGGGAGAGCTGATACGGGGCACCGGCCCGGCGCAGCGAGGTGAGCACGTCGAACTCCCACGGTTCGAGCTGGTGCTCGGCGAAGGCGATGCGGCGGGCCCGGTCGAGGTGGCGGGCCAGGCGGGAGACGCGGCTGAGGACCTCGAGCGGTTCCACGTCGAGGTCGGGGCGCTCGCGGCGCCATGCAGCGACCAGACGGTCGACCTCGTCCTCCATGTGGATCAGTGTAGATGGTCTGTCGACATGAAGTCTCTTGAATTCAAGTGTCTTGACATCAAGATATTCTCTGATCATCCTGGAACCCATGACCGCACCCCTCTGGGACCCGCAGCAGTACCTGCGCCACGCGGACCACCGCACCCGCCCCTTCCACGACCTGCTGGCCCGCGTTCCCGACCCGCCCGGCACGCCCGCGCCCCGCATCGCGGACCTCGGCTGCGGCGCCGGAAACGTCACCGCGCTGCTCGCCGCACGCTGGCCGCACGCCCGGATCACCGGCTACGACAACTCCCCGCAGATGCTGGAGAGGGCCCGCGCCCACGCCACGGAGCTGCTGGACTTCGCCGAGGCCGACGCGGCCACCTGGACCCCCTCGGAGCCGTACGGCCTGATCGTCTCCAACGCCCTGCTCCAGTGGGTCCCCGGCCACGCCGCCCGGCTGCCGCTCTGGCTGGACGCCCTGCTCCCCGGCGGCACCCTCGCCCTCCAGGTCCCCGGCAACTTCGACCAGCCCTCGCACGTCCTGATGCGCGAACTCGCACGGTCCCCGCGCTGGCGCCCCCGGCTCGGCGGCCTGCTGCGCCACGCGGACGCCGTGCTCGACCCCGCCGGATACCTGGACGCGCTGACCGGCTCCGGCACCACGGCCGACGTCTGGGAGACCACGTACCTCCACCTGCTCCCGGGCGAGGACCCCGTCCTGGACTGGGTCAAGGGCACCGGGCTGCGCCCCGTACTCACCGCCCTCGCCGACGACGAGGAGGCCCGGGACGCCTTCCTCGCCGACTACCGCGACCGGCTGCGCGCGGCTTACCCGAAGAGCCCGCACGGCACGGTCTTCCCCTTCCGCCGCATCTTCGCCGTCGCCCGCCGGGAGCACCGATGATCGCCTCGCTCGACCACGTCCAGCTCGCCGCCCCGGCAGGCAGCGAGGAAGTCCTGCGCGCGTACTACACGGACGTCCTCGGCATGACGGAGATCCCGAAGCCACCGGTGCTCGCGGCCCGGGGCGGCTGCTGGTTCGCCGCCGGTCCGGTCCAGCTGCACCTGGGCATCGAGGCGGACTTCCGCCCGGCCCGCAAGGCGCACCCGGGCCTGCGCGTCACGGACATCGGGGCGTACGCGGCCCGGCTGGCCGAGCGCGGCGCCGAGGTGGTCTGGGACGACGGCCTGCCGGGCCACCGCCGCTTCTACAGCCACGACCCGGTGGGCAACCGGCTGGAGTTCCTGGAGCCGGTGACGGGCTGAGACACGGCAGCGCCCCGCCCCCGCAAGCGCGGGAACGGGGCGCCGTGGGTCGCGCGGGTCTAGAACACGCCGTTGTAGATGTCCCAGCCGTAGCCGATCTTGACGCGCTTCTCGACCTGGCCGGTGCCGGTGGACGAGTAGCGGTACACGTCGCCCTTGCCGTCGACGCCGATCAGATCGCCGAAGCCGTCGCCGTCCAGGTCGCCCGGCGCGGCGATCTGCTTGTACGTGTTGTAGCCGTAGCCGATCTTGACTCGGGCCGAAAGCGGCTTCGCCGCGTTGCCCGTGCCCTTGTAGAGGTACAGGTCGCCCTTGGTGTCGCGGGCCACGACGTCCGCGATGCCGTCGCCGCTGAGGTCTCCGGAGCCGACGAGCGCGGTGTACGTGTCGTAGCCGTAGCCCACCTTGACCTTGGCCGCGAACTCCGTACCGAGCCCGTTGCCCCTGTACAGGTACAGGTCGCCCTTCGTGTCGCGGGCCAGCAGGTCGCCGTTGCCGTCACCGCTGAGGTCGCCCGGACCGGTGAGGTTGTTGTAGACCTGCCAGCCGGTGCCGAGGTATTCGTCGTCGATGATGAGCGTGCCGTCGTAGTTCTGGACCAGGTCGGCCCCGCCACCGTTGTTGAGGGACGACGCCAGCGCCAGGCCCACCTTGTTCCAGCCCTCGTCGTCGCCGTTGTGCCCGCGCGGAAGGAACTGGCCGTTGTTGGCGGAGTCGTACCAGTACAGGCCGCCGGCCTTGGTGCGGACCAGGACCATGTGCTTGCCCCAGTCCGGGTTGCCGCCCTCGCCGACGAACAGAGCTGCCCCGTTCCGGCCCGTGCTACTGGCCTCGCGCGCCCTGAAGGTGCCGTCGCCGATGGAGTGGTACACGTAGCTGTCGCCGTTCGGCCTGCGCGTGACGAGGTCGCCCAGGCCGTCGCCGTCGAGGTCGTCGACGCCGACGATCTGGTTGTAGACGTCCCAGCCGTAGCCGACCTTCACGCGTGCCTTGAAGGGCTTCGCCGCGTCGCCGGTGCCCGCGTAGAAGTACACGTCACCGGCGGGCGTGCGGGTGATGATGTCGCCCAGCCCGTCGCGGTTGACGTCGTTGGTGCCCACGATCTGGTCGTAGACGTTCCAGCCGTAGCCCACCTTGACGCCCGCCTTGAAGGGCGCGCTCTTCACCGAGCCGGTGGAGATGTAGACGTAGGTGTCACCGGAGGGCGTACGTGCGATCAGGTCGGCGCGGCCGTCGCCGTCCAGGTCGCCGGGGGCGACGACCTTGTTGTACTTCTGCCAGCCGTTGCCCGACCAGGTGGCGCGACCGGTGCCCTTCTCGCCCGTGCTCCGGAAGAGCGAGAGCTTGCCCGAGACCGACAGTCCCAGGATCTCCGGCTTTCCGTCGCCGTCCAGGTCGCCCGGCGTGATGATGTCCTTGAACATCTCGTGCGGGTCGGCACTGTCGATGTCGTACGGGTGTGTGCCGTACGACTTCGTCGAGGTGTAAAGGATGCCGTCCAGGTCGCGGTACAGCATGTTGCTGACACCGTCCCCGTCCAGGTCGCGCAGCGGCTTGGCCGGGACGACGGAGGACGGGGACTGCGCACCCGGCGTACCCGACGCCGGGCCATCGGCCGAGGCCGGGGCCGCCAGCAGCATGCCGGCGGTGAGAACGAGTGCGGTGCAGGCCGCTGTTCGGCTCGCGCGCTTCGGGCGCACGGCGGAACGGCCGGGTTCCACAGAATTCAAAGCCCCCCCTGGGGTGACAGCGCCCCGCCCCCGCGGGTGCGGGGACGGGGCGCGGTGAGTTGCCGCGATCACGCGGTCATACGGGCCTAGTACAGGCCGTTGTAGATGTCCCAGCCGTAGCCGATCTTGACGCGCTGGGCGATCGTGCCGGTGCCGGTGGACGAGTAGCGGTACACGTCGCCCTTGCCGTCGACGCCCACGAGGTCGGCCTTGCCGTCGCCGTCGAGGTCGCCGGGGGCGGCGAACTGCTTGTAGATGTCGTAGCCGGTGCCGATCTTGGAGCGGGCCGAGAGCGGCTTGGCGGCGTCGCCGGTGCCCTTGTAGAGGTAGAGCGTGCCGTCCGTCGCGCGGGCCACGACGTCCGCGATGCCGTCGCCGCTGAGGTCCCCGGCGCCGACGATCTTGTTGTACGTGTTGAAGCCGTAGCCGACCTTGACCTTGGCCGCGAACTTCGTACCGAGGCCGTTGCCCTTGTACAGGTACAGGTCGCCCTTGGTGTCGCGGGCCAGCACGTCGCCCTTGCCGTCACCGCTCAGGTCGCCGGGGCCGGTCAGGCTGTTGTAGACCTGCCAGCCGGAGCCGATCTCCTCGGCGCCGACCCAGAGGGTGCCGTTGTAGACCTGGAGCAGGTCGCCCCAGCCGTCGCTGTCCAGCGAGGAGGCCAGCGACAGGCTCACCTGGTTCCAGCCGGTGTCCGAGCTGTCCAGCTGACGCGGGAAGAAGTTCTGGTTGTTCCGGCTCTGGTACCAGTACAGGCTGCCGCCCGTGGTACGCGCCTCCAGCTCCTGCTTCCCGAAGGCCGGGTTGCCGCCCGCGCCGGCGATGAGCGCCGCCGCGTTCCAGCCCGTCCCGCCTTCGACGCGCGGCCTGAAGGAGCCTTCGCCCGCGGAGAAGTACGTGTAGAGCGTGCCGCCCGGCTTACGGGCGACGATGTCGCCCAGGCCGTCGCCGTCGATGTCGTCGAAGCTGATCAGCTGGTTGTAGATGTCCCAGCCGTAGCCGACCTTGACGCGCGCCTTGAAGGGCTTCGCGGCGTCGCCGGTGGCGGCGTAGAAGTAGACGTCACCCGCCGGCGTGCGGGCGATGATGTCGCCCAGGCCGTCGCCATTGAGATCGTTGGCGCCCACGATCTGGTCGTAGACGTTCCATCCGTAGCCCACCTTGACACCGGCCTTGAAGGGCGCGCTGTCCACGTTGCCGGTGGAGATGTAGACGTAGACGTCGCCGGAGGGCGTACGCGCGAGCAGGTCGCCGCGGCCGTCGCCGTCCAGGTCGCCGGGGGCGGAGACCTTGTTGTACTTCTGCCAGCCGCTGCCCGACCAGGTGACGTAGCCGGTGCCGTCCGCGCCCCAGCTCTGGTAGAGCGAGAGCGTGCCCGACGCCGACAGCGTCAGGACCTCGGCCATGCCGCCGCCGTCGAGGTCGCCCGGCGTGATGATGTCCTTGGGCGTCTCGAACTGGTCGTCGCTGTTGATCGTGTACGGGTGCGAGTCCGAGGTGCCCGTGACGGCGTACGTGGTGCCGTCCAGACCCCGGTACAGCATGTCGCCGACGCCGTCGCCGTCCAGGTCGCCGCGCGGCTCGGCCGGGACGACGGAGGACGGGGACTGCTTGCCGGGCACGGAGGCGGCGCCGGACTTCTTCTTCGCCGCGCGCTTCGGCAGGCTGAGCGTCGGCTGACCGCCGCGCTCGGCGGTGTGCTGCGCGGTGGCGCCGCTCGGGGCGGGCGCCGAGTCATCGGCCGAGGCCGGGGCCGCCAGCAGCATGCCGGCGGAGAGCACGAGTGCGGTGCAGGCCGCTATCCGGCTCGCGCGCTTCGAGCGCGCGACGGAACGGCCGGGTTCCACAGAAGTCAAAGCCCCCCCAGGGGTGAAGTGGTGGAACCGGGGCAAACGCTTTCACGGGCACGGTACGTGCAGGGTGAAGCGTTCCCGGGATGTGCCCAGACTCTACAACGCCCCGCCCCCGCGCGGGCGGGAACGGGGCGTCGTGGTCCGGCGGCCGGACCGGCCTGGGCCAGGTTCTAGTAGAGACCGTTGTAGATGTCCCAGCCGTAGCCGATCTTGACGCGCTTCTCGACCTGGCCGGTGCCGGTGGACGAGTAGCGGTACACGTCGCCCTTGCCGTCGACGCCGACCAGGTCGGCCTTGCCGTCGCCGTCCAGGTCGCCCGGGGCAGCGAACTGCTTGTACGTGTTGTAGCCGTAGCCGAGCTTGACGCGGGCCTTGAGCGGCTTGGTGGCGCTGCCCGTGCCCTTGTACAGGTACAGGTTGCCCTTGGTGTCGCGGGCCACGACGTCCGCGATGCCGTCGCCGCTGAGGTCACCGGCGCCGACGATCTTGTTGTACGTGTTGAAGCCGTAGCCGACCTTGATCCTGGCCGCGAGCTTGGTGCCGAGCCCGTTGCCCTTGAACAGGTACAGGTCGCCGGACTTGGTGCGGCCGAGCAGGTCGCCCTTGCCGTCGCCGCTCAGGTCGCCGGGGCCCACGAGGGCGGTGTAGCCGCTCCAGCCGCCGCCGAGGCTCGAACCCTGGTTGTAGAGCGTGCCGTCGTACGTCTCCAGCAGCTCGGCGTAACCGTCGTTGTCGAGCGACGACGGGAAGTTGATGCTCGCCCCGGCCCAGCCGCCGCTGTCGCTCGCCTGGATGCGGGCGCTGAGCTTCCCGTTGTTCTTCGCGTAGTACCAGTAGAGCGTGCCGCCCTTGGTACGGGTCATCAGCTCGTTCTTGCCGAAGTCCGGGTTGCCGCCCTGGCCCGCGAAGAGGGACGCGGCGTTCCAGTCGGTGCCGCCCTCCTCCCGCTTGAGGAAGGTGCCGTAGCCGGTGGACTCGTAGAAGTACAGCGTGCCGCCGGGCGTACGGGCCATCAGGTCGCCCAGGCCGTCGCCGGTGTAGTCGTCCGTGGCGATGATCTGGTTGTACGTGTCGTACCCGTACCCGGCCTTGACACGGGCCTTGTACGGCGACGAGGCCTTTCCGGTGCCCGCGTAGTAGTAGAGGTCACCGGCCGGCGTACGGGTGTAGAGGTCACCGATCCCGTCGCCGTTGACGTCGCTCGCGCCGACGATCTGGTCGTACGAGCCCCAGCCGTAGCCCACCTTGACGCCGGCCTTGAAGGGCGCCCCGCTGACGTTGCCGGTGGCCGCGTACAGGTAGATGTCGCCGGACGGCGTACGGGCGAGCAGGTCGCCGCGGCCGTCGCCGGTCAGGTCACCGGCGGCGACGACCTTGTTGTACTTCTGCCAGCCGGTCCCGGACCAGTCCGCGTAGCCGGCGGTGCTGGTGCCCAGGAGCTGGTGGATCGAGAGCTTGCCGCCCGCGGACAGGGTGAGCAGCTCGGGCGTGCCGTCGCCGTTCAGGTCGCCCGGCGTGATGACGTCCTTGAGCCGCTCCTCGTAGTCACCGGTGTTCACGGTGAACTCGTAGGAGTCCGCCCCGTTCGCCGGAATGAGGTAGTAGTGCCCGTCGATACCGCGGTACAGCGTGTCGCTGTAGCCGTCGCCGTCCACGTCGAAACGCGGCAGGGCGGGAACGACCGCCGCCTGCGCGCCTTCCACGCCCGCCGCCCGCGACTTCTTCTTCGCGGTGGGCGCGGGCAGGGTCAGCGTGGGCTGCGCGTCGAGGGCGGGGACGCGGGGCTGGGTGGCGCGGTGCGGCGCGGGCGCCGCGTCATCGGCCGAGGCCGGAGCGGCCAGCAGCATGCCGGCCGAGAGAACGAGTGCGGTGCAGGCGGCGAGCCGCCGCGCACGCTTCGAGCGTGCGGGCATGGCGCGGCCGGGTTCCACAGAAGTCAAAGCCCCCCCAGGGGTCACGTGGTGGAACCGGGAGAACGGCCTTCACAAGTGCGTCACGCGCAGGGTGAGGCATTCCCGGGATGTTCACAGACTCTACAACTGTGACTGCCGGGACTGAAGTGGTTTACCGATGAAACAAGACTGCTTCGGCTATCAGCTCTTGCGGTGCCCTATCAGCCGCGGCTTCGACTCCAGGTTCTCCAGGCCGTGCCAGGCCAGGTTCACCAGATGGGCCGCGACCTCCGCCTTCTTCGGCTTGCGCGCGTTCACCCACCACTGGCCGGTCAGCGCCACCATGCCCACCAGCGCCTGCGCGTACAGCGGGGCCAGCTTCGGATCGAAGCCCCGGGCCTTGAACTCCAGGCCGAGGATGTCCTCGACCTGGGTCGCGATGTCGCTGATCAGGGAGGCGAAGGTGCCCGTCGACTGGGCGACCGGCGAGTCCCGGACCAGGATGCGGAAGCCGTCGGTGTACGTCTCGATGTAGTCGAGGAGCGCGAACGCCGCCTGCTCCAGGAGCTCCCGGGGGTGCCCCGCGGTCAGGGCGCTGGTCACCATGTCCAGGAGCTGGCGCATCTCCCGGTCCACCACGACCGCGTACAGCCCCTCCTTGCCGCCGAAGTGTTCGTAGACGACCGGCTTCGACACCCCCGCGCGGGCCGCGATCTCCTCGACCGACGTGCCCTCGAAGCCCTTGTCGGCGAACAGGGTGCGACCGATGTCCAGCAGCTGCTCGCGGCGTTCCTTCCCGGTCATCCGCACCCGGCGGGCCCGCCGGGACGGTGCACGGGTGTTCTCGCTGCCTGCGCTGGAGTCGGTCGCCACATCGTCCATCATGCCGCGTCGGCCGCCGCGCGGTTGCGCCGGGACTCGATACGGGCCTCGTCCGGCCAGCGCACGTCGTACGCCCAGCCGGCCTGCTCGAACCAGCGGATGAGGCGCGCGCTCGAATCGATCTGACCGCGCATCACACCGTGCCGGGCGCTCGTCGGGTCCGCGTGGTGCAGGTTGTGCCAGGACTCGCCGCAGGACAGGACCGCCAGCCACCACACGTTGCCGGACTTGTCGCGGGACTTGAAGGGGCGCTTGCCCACCGCGTGGCAGATCGAGTTGATCGACCACGTCACGTGGTGCAGCAGCGCCACCCGTACCAGCGAGCCCCAGAAGAACGCCGTCGCCGCACCCCACCACGACATCGTCACCAGGCCCCCGACCAGCGGGGGGATCGCCAGCGAGATGATCGTGAAGGTCATGAAGTGACGCGAGATCCGGCGGATCGCCGGGTCCTTGACCAGGTCCGGCGCGTACTTCTGCTGCGGGGTCTGCTCCTCGTCGAACATCCATGCGATGTGGGCCCACCACAGGCCCTTCAGCAGCGCCGGCAGCGTCTCGCCGAACCGCCACGGCGAGTGCGGGTCGCCCTCCGCGTCCGAGAACCGGTGGTGCTTGCGGTGATCGGCCACCCAGCGCACCAGCGGACCCTCGACGGCCAGCGAACCGGCCACCGCCAGGGCGATGCGGAGCGGCCGCTTCGCCTTGAACGAACCGTGCGTGAAGTACCGGTGGAAGCCGATCGTGATGCCGTGGCAGCCGATGTAGTACATCGCCACCAGCAGACCCAGATCGAGCCAGCTCACACCGCGGCCCCAGGCCAGCGGCACCGCCGCCACCAGGGCCACGAACGGCAGGACGATGAACAGCAGGAGCGCGATCTGCTCGATCGACCGCTTGTTGTCCCCGCCGAGCGTGGCGGAGGGAGGAGCCGGGTCACCGGCCGCCGGGGCGGCGGCCTCGATCACATCGGGGCTGGTCTTCATGGGGAGTCCCCTGGGGGTGAGAACGGGACGGACAACCGGGTTACGCACCCGTAACCTACGGCCTCGTAAGTATGGCAGCGCGAAGGCCCGCCCACGAGAGGACGAAACACCGCGCACAGACGCGCGAATACCGGGTAGACACACACCGCGTACCCCGGCCGGGCCCCTACCCGACACGGAGGCCCGACCGGGGCGCGAACAGCACCGAAAGCACGGACACCTATCCTGGAGAGGTCGGACAGCGCGGTCCGCACCCTGCTTTCCGGGGTGGCGTCGGCATCCGCCGACCGCGGTCCCGGGTCCCGTGCACCACCACTGCAAGGAGCCGCACACTGTGAGCAGTGCCGACCAGACCCCCGCCGCCAGCCCCGAGCTGCGCGCCGACATCCGCCGCCTCGGCGACCTCCTGGGCGAGACCCTGGTACGCCAGGAGGGTCAGGAACTCCTCGACCTCGTCGAGCGCGTCCGCGCCCTGACCCGCACCGACGGCGAGGCCGCGGCCGAGCTCCTCGGCGACACCGGCCTGGAGACCGCCGCCAAGCTCGTCCGCGCCTTCTCCACCTACTTCCACCTGGCCAACGTGACCGAACAGGTCCACCGCGCCCACGAGATGCGCGACCGCCGGTCCGCCGAGGGCGGCCTCCTCGCCCGCACCGCCGACCGGCTCAAGGACGCCGACCCCGAGCACCTGCGCGCCACCGTCAAGAACCTCAACGTGCGCCCCGTCTTCACCGCGCACCCCACCGAGGCCGCCCGGCGCTCCGTCCTCAACAAGCTCCGCCGCATCGCCGCCCTCCTGGAGACCCCGGTCATCGAGGCCGACCGCCGCCGCCAGGACCTCCGGCTCGCCGAGAACATCGACCTCATCTGGCAGACCGACGAGCTCCGCGTCGTACGCCCGGAGCCCACCGACGAGGCCCGGAACGCCATCTACTACCTGGACGAGCTGCACGCCAACGCCGTCGGCGACGTCCTGGAGGACCTCGCCGCCGAACTGGAGCGCGTCGGCGTCGAACTCCCCGCCGGCACCCGCCCCCTCACCTTCGGCACCTGGATCGGCGGCGACCGCGACGGCAACCCCAACGTGACCCCGAAGGTCACCTGGGACGTCCTCATCCTCCAGCACGAGCACGGCATCACCGACGCCCTCGAACTGGTCGACCAGCTCCGCGGACTGCTCTCCAACTCCATCCGCTACACCGGCGCCACCGACGAACTCCTCGCCTCCCTCCAGGCCGACCTGGACCTCCTCCCCGAGATCAGCCCCCGCTACAAGCGGCTGAACGCCGAGGAGCCCTACCGGCTCAAGGCCACCTGCATCCGCCAGAAGCTGGTCAACACCCGCGAACGCCTCGCCTCCGGCCGCCCCCACCGCCCCGGCTGCGACTACCTCGGCACCGCAGAACTCGTCAGCGACCTCGCCCTCATCCAGGACTCGCTGCGCCGCCACAAGGCCGGCATCGTCGCCGACGGCCGCATGGACCGCACCATCCGCACGCTCTCCGCGTTCGGCCTCCAGCTCGCCACCATGGACGTCCGCGAACACGCCGACGCCCACCACCACGCCCTCGGCCAGCTCTTCGACCGGCTCGGCGAGGAATCCTGGCGCTACGCCGACATGCCCCGCGACTACCGGCAGAAGCTCCTCGCCAAGGAACTGCGCTCCCGCCGCCCCCTCGCACCCACCCCGGCACCGCTCGACGCCGCCGGCGAGAAGACCCTCGGCGTCTTCCACACCATCAAGGAAGCCTTCCAGCGCTTCGGCCCCGAGGTCATCGAGTCCTACATCATCTCGATGTGCCAGGGCGCCGACGACGTCTTCGCCGCCGCCGTCCTCGCCCGCGAGGCCGGCCTCCTCGACCTCCACGCCGGCTGGGCCCAGATCGGCATCGTCCCGCTCCTGGAGACCACCGACGAGCTCCGCGCCGCCGACGTCATCCTCGACGAGATGCTCGCCGACCCCTCCTACCGACGCCTCGTCTCCCTGCGCGGCGACGTCCAGGAGGTCATGCTCGGCTACTCCGACTCCTCCAAGTTCGGCGGCATCACCACCTCCCAGTGGGAGATCCACCGCGCCCAGCGCCGCCTGCGCGACGTCGCCCACCGCTACGGCGTACGCCTCCGCCTCTTCCACGGCCGCGGCGGCACCGTCGGCCGCGGCGGCGGCCCCTCGCACGACGCGATCCTCGCCCAGCCCTGGGGCACCCTGGAGGGCGAGATCAAGGTCACCGAGCAGGGCGAGGTCATCTCCGACAAGTACCTCATCCCCGCGCTCGCCCGGGAGAACCTGGAACTGACCGTCGCGGCCACCCTCCAGGCATCCGCCCTGCACACCGCGCCCCGCCAGTCCGACGAGGCCCTGGCCCGCTGGGACGCGGCCATGGACACCGTCTCCGACGCCGCCCACGCCGCCTACCGCAAGCTGGTCGAGGACCCCGACCTCCCGTCGTACTTCCTCGCCTCCACCCCCGTGGACCAGCTCGCCAACCTGCACCTCGGCTCGCGGCCCTCCCGCCGCCCCGGCTCCGGCGTCTCGCTCGACGGACTGCGCGCCATCCCGTGGGTCTTCGGCTGGACCCAGTCCCGCCAGATCGTCCCCGGCTGGTTCGGTGTCGGCTCCGGCCTCAAGGCCCTGCGCGAGGCCGGCCTCGACACGGTCCTGGAAGAGATGCACGAACAGTGGCACTTCTTCCGCAACTTCATCTCCAACGTCGAGATGACCCTCGCCAAGACCGACCTGCGCATCGCCCGGCACTACGTCGACACCCTCGTCCCCGACGAGCTCAAGCACGTCTTCGACGTCATCGAGGCCGAACACGCCCTCACCGTGCAGGAGGTCCTGCGCGTCACCGGCGGCGAGAAGCTGCTCGACACCAACCCGGTGCTCCAGCAGACCTTCCACATCCGCGACGCCTACCTGGACCCGATCTCCTACCTCCAGGTCTCCCTGCTCGCCCGCCAGCGCCAGGCCGCCGAAGCCGGCGAGGAGGAGGACCCGCTCCTCGCCCGCGCCCTGCTCCTCACCGTCAACGGTGTCGCCGCGGGCCTCCGCAACACCGGCTGACCCGGCACCGCACGACGACGGGGCGCGGGGAACTCCTCCCCGCGCCCCGTCGCACGTCCGGCGGCCGCCTCGCAGCGCGATCCCGCAGCGCCGCCTCACAGCGCGATGAACGCCGCCACCAGGAGCACCCCGCCCGCGATCCCGGTACCCCAGGCCGTCCGCGTCAGCCGCAGACCCCCGCCGATCACCAGGGCCGCCAGCACCAGAGCCCCGCCCAGCGGCACCCACGCGTGCAGGAACCCCGGCGCCCCCGTCCGCACCACCTGGTCCGTCCCCGGCTTCACCACCACCGGGAAACGGTCCCCCTTGCGCGCCGCCACCGAGCTGTCCACCGACACCCGCGACCGCGCCGCCGCCCCGTCCACCGGCGCGAACGACCCCGTACACACGTCGTCGCCGCACTCCGTCACCGTCATCGTCCCGTGCTCCCGGCCCTTGGCCAGCACGATGTGGTGCGCCGCGTCCCAGGACGTCAGCACACCCGCCACGAGCAATACCACGACGACGAGGCCGAGCGCCGCACCGCGGCCGTACACCAGGGCTCGGTGGGAGGGATTCCGCTTCATGGGCCCAGATCCTTGGCCAGAGCCGCACGACCGGTCAAGCCGGGCCCGTATCCCTCAGGTGTTGTACGCGGACTGAGCCCGCTCCAGCCCCTCCGCCAGCAGGCACTCCACCGCGTCCGCCGCCCGGTCCACCTCGAACGCCAGCTCCTTGCGCTCCGTGGACGAGAAGTCCTTCAGCACGAAGTCCGCGACCTGCATCCGCCCCGGCGGCCGGCCGATCCCGAACCGCACCCGGTGATAGTCCGGACCCATCGCCTTCGTCATCGACTTCAGCCCGTTGTGCCCGTTGTCCCCGCCGCCCAGCTTCAGCCGCAGCGTCCCGTAGTCGATGTCCAGCTCGTCATGGACCGCGACCACATGGTCCAGCGGCACCTTGTAGAAGTCCCGCAGCGCCGCCACCGGGCCGCCGGACAGATTCATGTACGACATCGGCTTCGCGACCACCACCCGGCGGCTCAGCGGTCCGGGCGGGCCGACCCGGCCCTCCAGCACCTGCGCCTGCGCCTTCGGGGCGCGCTTGAACTTCCCGCCGATCCGCTCGGCGAGCAGGTCGGCGACCATGAAGCCGACGTTGTGCCGGTTCGCCGCGTACTCGGGGCCGGGATTGCCCAGCCCCACGATCAGCCAGGGGTCGGTGGCGTCGGACATCGCGCGAAGTCTCCTCGTACAGGGGAAGCGGACAGAAAACGGGGCGGCGGCTCCCCTCGTGAAGGGAGACCACCGCCCCGTCAGTCAAGCAGGCGGGAGAAGGCTCAGGCCTCCTCGCCCTCCTCCTCGGCGGACTCGGCGGCCGGCTCCTCGGCCTGCGCGGCGACGACCTGGAGCACGATGGCGTCCTCGTCACCGGCGAGCACGGAGCCCTTGGGCAGCGGGATGTCCTTGGCGAGGATCGACGCACCGGCGTCCAGACCCTGCACGGAGACCGTGACGGACTCGGGGATGTGGGTGGCCTCGGCCTCGACGAGCAGGGTCGCCTGCACGTACTCCAGCAGGTTGCCGCCCGGGGCCAGGTCGCCCTCGGCGTTGACCGCGATCTCGACGTTGACCTTCTCGCCGCGCTTCACGGTCAGCAGGTCGACGTGCTCGATGTCGCCCTTGAGCGGGTTGCGCTGCACGGCCTTGGGGATGACCAGGGCGTCCTTGCCGTCGAGCTCGATGCCGATCAGGACGTTGGCGGTACGGAGCGCGAGCTGCAGCTCGTGGGCCGGAAGCGTGATGTGGACGGACTCGGCACCGTGGCCGTAGACGACCGCGGGGACCTGGCTGGCGCGACGCGCGCGACGGGCGGCACCCTTGCCGAACTCGGTACGGACCTGGGCGGCGAGCTTGATCTCGGCCATGGTGGCACTCCTCGTGGGGTGACGGAAATACGGACGGTCACCCGGCCAACACCTACTGGCCTGCTACGAAGAGCGCGCCGATAACGGATCGCCGTACATGAGTACGGCCTCCCTCGCCGAGCAACTCGCTGAGTCTACCCGGCGGGGAGGCCGCACCCCAAAGTGGATCAACGGCGGCGCATTCGCCGCCCCGGTCCTGCCGCTCCTACTGCTCCTCGAAGAGGCTCGTGACCGAGCCGTCCTCGAAGACCTCACGCACCGCGCGGGCGATCGTCGGGGCGATCGAGAGCACCTTGATCTTGTCGAGCTCCAGCTCACCCGGCGTCGGCAGGGTGTCCGTGAACACGAACTCGCTGACCTTCGAGTTCTTCAGGCGGTCCGCGGCGGGGCCCGAGAGCACACCGTGCGTCGCCGTCACTATGACGTCCTCGGCGCCGTGCGCGAACAGGGCGTCGGCGGCGGCGCAGATGGTGCCGCCGGTGTCGATCATGTCGTCGACCAGGACACAGACCCGGCCCTTCACATTGCCGACGACCTCGTGGACGGTCACCTGGTTGGCGACGTCCTTGTCACGGCGCTTGTGCACGATCGCCAGCGGGGCGTCGAGCCGGTCGCACCAGCGGTCGGCGACGCGCACGCGGCCGGCGTCCGGCGAGACGATCGTCAGCTTGGAACGGTCCACCTTGGCGCCCACGTAGTCCGCCAGGATCGGCAGCGCGAAGAGGTGGTCGACCGGGCCGTCGAAGAAGCCCTGGATCTGGTCCGTGTGCAGGTCCACGGTGAGGATGCGGTCCGCGCCCGCCGTCTTCATCAGGTCCGCGATCAGACGGGCCGAGATCGGCTCGCGGCCGCGGTGCTTCTTGTCCTGGCGGGCGTAACCGTAGAACGGCACGATCACCGTGATCGAGCGGGCCGACGCGCGCTTCAGCGCGTCGATCATGATCAGCTGCTCCATGATCCACTTGTTGATCGGAGCCGTGTGGCTCTGGATCAGGAAGCAGTCCGCGCCACGCGCCGACTCCTGGAAGCGGACGTAGATCTCACCGTTGGCGAAATCGAAGGCCTTCGTCGGCACGAGGCCGACACCCAGCTGGTGCGCGACCTCCTCGGCCAGCTCGGGGTGGGCGCGGCCGGAGAAGAGCATCAGTTTCTTCTCGCCGGTCGTCTTGATCCCGGTCACAGCACAGTCTCCTCAGACGTGTTCCTGGCGCCGCACGCAGATGTCCCGATGTGCAACGAGCCAGCCGAAATGGGGTGAGCATCTATCACGGTACGCGGTGCGCGACGCACCTGTTTCCGGTCAGCTTTCGCCGGCCGGCCTCTCCTCCGCCGCCTGAGCCGCCTGCGCGGCGGCGCTTCCCGGACGCTTGCGCGCCACCCAACCCTCGATATTCCTTTGCTGGCCCCGGGCCACGGCCAGCGAACCGGACGGTACGTCCTTCGTGATGACCGAGCCCGCGGCGGTGTAAACCCCGTCCCCGACCGTGACAGGCGCCACAAACATATTGTCCGACCCGGTACGGCAGTGCGACCCGATCGTCGTGTGGTGCTTGGCCACCCCGTCGTAGTTCACGAACACGCTCGCGGCGCCGATGTTGGTGTGGTCGCCGATGGTGGCGTCGCCCACGTACGACAGGTGCGGGACCTTGGTCCCCTCGCCGATCGTCGCGTTCTTCATCTCGACGTACGTCCCCGCCTTGGCCTTCGGGCCCAGCTTGGTGCCCGGCCGCAGGTAGGCGTACGGGCCCACCAGCGCGCCCGGGCCCACCTCGGCACCGTCCGCCACCGTGTTGTCCACCCGCGCGCCCGCGTGCACGACGGTGTCCGTCAGCCGAGAGTTCGGGCCGACCTCGGCGTCCTCCCCGAGGTGCGTGGCGCCCAGCAGTTGGGTCCCGGGGTGCACGATCGCGTCCCGCTCGAAGGTCACCGTGACGTCGATCAGCGTCGAGCCGGGGTCGACCACGGTCACACCGGCCGTCATGGCGCGCTCGAGCAGCCGCTGGTTCAGCAGCCGGCGGGCCTCCGCCAGCTGGACGCGGTTGTTGATGCCCAGGATCTCGCGGTGGTCGCCCGCCACGCAGGCGCCGACCCGGTGCCCGGCCTCGCGCAGGATCGACAGCACGTCGGTGAGGTACTCCTCGCCCTGGCTGTTGTCCGTCCGCACCTGGCCGAGCGCCTCGGCGAGGAGCTTCCCGTCGAACGCGAACACCCCGGAGTTGATCTCCCGGATCGCCCGCTGCTCGTCGCTCGCGTCCTTGTGCTCCACGATCTCGGTGACCGCGCCGGAGGCCGCGTCGCGCACGATCCGCCCGTAGCCGGTGGAGTCGGGGACCTCGGCGCTGAGCACGGTGACCGCGTTGCCGTCGGCGGTGTGCGTGGCGGCGAGGGCGCCCAGGGTCTCGCCGGACAGCAGCGGGGTGTCCCCGCACACGACGACGACGGTGCCCTCGACGGTCCCGCCCAGCTCGTCGAGCGCGACCCGCACCGCGTTCCCGGTGCCCTTCTGCTCGGCCTGGAAGGCGGTACGCACCTGCGCGTCGGCGCCGGTGAGGTGAGCGGTGACCTGCTCGTGCGCGTGGCCGACGACCACGACGAGGTGCTGGGGGTCCAGCTCGCGGGAGGCGGCGACGACATGACCGACGAGCGAGCGCCCGGAGATCTCGTGCAGAACCTTGGGGGTCTTCGACTTCATGCGGGTGCCCTCACCCGCTGCGAGGACGACGACGGCTGCCGGGCGTACGGAGCTCACGGATAGGCCCTTCGGCTTCGGGTGGTGGACATCCGCAGGATACCGGGGGGCGTCCGCCCGGACATGGGCACGGGCCCCGACCTAGGTGGTCGGGGCCCGTGGTGTTGCTCCGCCGCTAGGACTCGAACCTAGACCGAACATCTCCAAAGGATGCCGTGCTGCCAATTACACTACGGCGGAACACGCGTCAGCTGGGCAAGGAATGGCCCTGCACCAAAACGCTGCCGCCTACTATGCCGCACCACCAGCCCTCGATGCGACGGTAGAGCTCGGCGCTCTGGCGAACTTGGATCACGAGGCAGCCTCGGTAGTTCTCCCCGACGTTCTTGCGGTTGGTCTTGGGGTTGTGCTTCTTCAGTGTTGTCTTGCCGAACTTGGAGACGTCAGTGCAAGTGAGGTCGGCCCAGTAGTTCTCGGCGGCGACGTCGGCCGATTCGTGGATCATCAAGTGGAACCGAAGGTTGTCGGGGCTGACGCCGACCAGGGCAAGCCATGCCAGGAAGATCTGGATCATGGCGGGATCGCTGTTCACGAAGGTAACCCGTTCGCGGCGCGCGTGGGGCTTGTCCTTGGTTCCCTCCGCCCAGTACAGCCCGACGCCCAGCAGGAACAGCTCGCGCTCGGTGAGGGCGCCGATCCGCAGTTCCCGCGCCCTCGCCCGCAGGTCGTCCTTCGCGCGTGGGCGCTTCGTCCACTCCGGCGGGGGCTCGCCCTGCAGCAGGCGGTTGAGGATGTCGTTGTTGTCGACGTGCAGCCGGTCCCGGATCTGGCGGCGGCTCAAGCCCTCCCGTCGTAACGCGACCGCGCGCTCGCGCGGGCCCTCGAAATCCGCGTACTTGCTCGTGATTTCCGTCATGTGCCAAGCGTTGTCCGGAATCCGGACGTCCGGGTCGAATGGGCGGTCCTTCCGTTATTTCGAGCGGTTGTCCACCATTTGGTCACCGGTCGAACGTACGACGTGCTGTGCAGGTCACCCGAAAATGGGATGCGACCGCCCGTACGCTGGATGCCATGACCGCAACGGGGGAAGACCGGGAAGCGGCGGGTCCGACCACCCGTGGCTACTGGTGGTGGGAACGGCGACGGAGTGTCGCGCTGGATGTGGGGCTCGCGCTCGTTTCGGCGGCGGAGTGCGGGCTCGAAGGGGTGGACTTCGCGGGGGACACCGGGCTGCCGGTGCCCTTCGGGGTGGTGTTCGGGCTGATCGCGGGGGCCGTGCTCCTGGTGCGGCGGCGGTGGCCGATCGCCGTGGTGCTGGTCTCGATCGCGACGACGCCCGCCGAGATGGGCTTCCTGATGGGCCTCGTCGGCCTGTACACGCTGGCCGCGTCCGAGGTGCCCCGGCGGATCACCGCGGTGCTGATGAGCATGTCCCTGGTGGGGACGTTCATCGTGACGTACGTACGGCTGCGCCAGGGCGTGAACGAGAACGCCGACTTCGGGCCCGGCGACTGGTACGTGCCCATGCTCTCCCTCTTCATGGCCGTCGGGCTGACCGCCCCGCCCGTGCTGTTCGGGCTGTACATAGGGGCGCGGCGCCGGCTGATGGAGAGCCTGCGGGAGCGCGCGGACTCGCTGGAGCGGGAGCTGTCGCTGCTCGCCGACCGGGCCGAGGAGCGGGCCGAGTGGGCCCGTACGGAGGAGCGGACCCGGATCGCCCGCGAGATGCACGACGTGGTCGCCCACCGGGTGAGCCTGATGGTCGTGCACGCGGCGGCGCTCCAGGCCGTGGCGCCCAAGGATCCCGCGAAGGCGGTGCGCAACGCGGCCCTCGTCGGCGACATGGGGCGCCAGGCGCTCACCGAGCTCCGCGAGATGCTGGGCGTCCTGCGCGCCGGTGATCCGGCGCCGGCCCGGTTGGAGCAGGTGCCGCTGGCCTCCGTGGGCCGGGCGGCGCAGGCCGCGGCGGAGGACGGGCCCCGGCTCGACGAGGTGGAGGCGCTGGTCGGCCAGTCCCGGGCGGCGGGCATGACCGTGGAGCTGTCGGTCGAGGGCTCCGCCCGCGCGTACGCGCCCGAGGTGGAACAGACGGCGTACCGGGTGGTGCAGGAGGCCCTGACCAACGTCCACAAGCACGCGGCGGGCGCGAAGACGTGGGTGCGGCTGGCGCACCGGGGCGCCGAGGTCGCCATGCAGGTGGAGAACGGCCCCACGGACGCGGCGACGGCCGACGCGGGCCTGCCCAGCGGCGGCAACGGCCTGGTGGGCATGCGGGAACGCGTCCTGGGCCTGGGCGGCGTCTTCGTCTCGGGCCCGACGGACGCGGGCGGTTTCCGCGTCTCGGCGGTCCTGCCGGACGGCGGCGGCATGTCCAGCCCGTCCGGCGTTTGAGGACGGACCCCTGGCGGTGGTGGCCCCGCACCCGCCGCGCCGGAGCCCCGCGCTCAGCCCGAAACCAGCCGCTCCGGCTGCAACCCCGTCACCAGCGTCGCCAGCGCCGTGTCGATGTCCTGGCCGAGGTACCAGTCCCCGGTGTGGTCGATGGAGTACACCCGCCCCGCCAGGTCGATCGCCAGGACGGCCTGCCCGTCCCCCTCCTCGCCGAGCGGCGCGACCTCGGTCGCCAGCGCGCGGCCGAGGTCGCCCAGGGTGCGGGCGAGGTGGAGCCCGCTCAGCGGGTCGATGCGGACGGCCGGCGGCGCGATCTGGCGCCCCGGCGCCGTGGCGGTGATGTGCAGGCCCCCGAACTCCGCCCACGCCTCGACCGCGGCCGGGAAGACCGCGTGCTGGTGCCCGGCGGGCGACGCGTGCGAGCGCAGGGCGTCGGCCCACTCCTCGGCCTGGCGGATGTCCCAGCGGCCGGGCGTCCAGCCGGCGGCGCGCAGGGCGGCGTCGACGGCGACGGGGAAGCGGGTGGCGGACTGGCGGTCGGGGCCGGACTGCCGGGGCAGGTCGGTGCGGTCGTGCATGGGCGCGGTCAGCTCTTCTCTGCGGTGGTGGCCGCGCCGCTCGCGGTGAGGTCGACCGGGCGTACGCCGAAGTGGGCGAGCATGACGGCGCAGGAGCGGCAGGGTGCCGCGTAACTGCCGTGCAGCGGGTCGCCGTCCTCGCGGATGCGGCGGGCGGTGAGCCGGGCGTGCTTGAGGGCGCGGCGGGCCTCGCCGTTGGTGAGCGGCTTGCGCTGGGCGCGCTTGGAGCGCCCGGCCTCGGCGGCGGTGAGATGACGGGAGAGGAGTATGGCCTCGGGGCAGCGGCCGGTGAACCGTTCGCGCTGCGCGCTGGGGAGGGTGTCCAGGAAGTCCTGGACGAGGTGGTGCAGGACCGGCGGCTGGTCGCCCTTGCCGGCGGTGCAGGTGAGTGTTTCGCCGCGCACGGACAGGGCGGCGGCGACGGCGGGCAGGATGCCGTCGCGGCGCTGGCCGAGCCGGGGCGCGGGGCCCTTCTCGGTGCTGCTCCAGCTGAGTCGCGGGTCCCCGGTCGTGACGGTCTGTGCCGAGTGTGCGGTGTGCATGGTGCTGTGTCCCTCCCGTGCCCGCAGCGGCCGCTGCTTGGTGTGCACGCCCCCGTGTATGCGGGTGACAGCCTGCCAAATGTGTCGGGTCCTGTGAAAGCTGGGTCGCTGAAACGTGTCTGCGTGTCGCGGTTCGGTGGCGCTCCCGTCGCTCGTCCGTCACCCGGTTGTGACGTTTGGTAACGGCTGTGGCCCGGGGATGACGGGGCCGGTCCCCGTACGGGTGACACCGCTTAGGCTGTGCCTGGACCGCCTCCTGGGCAGGTCGGTCCTCATCAGCCAGACGCAGCAGGGGGCAACCGCCATGACGACAGGTCGGCTCGGGCAGCAAGCCGCGCCACCGAACGCGGCCTACGCCGGGCAGCTCGTGCATTTCCCGGACCCGGTCCGGGCGTCCCGTCACCCCAGAGGGGTGCGGATGGACGAGAACGGCTGTCCGGACTTCTCGCCGTACGCGCGCGCCGCCGCGGAGATCGCGGAGCCTCCGCAGGGTTTCGGTGTGGACGAGCTGCGGCTGACGGACTACGTGTCCGCGAACGCGGCGCTGGCCGAGGCCGGGCACGAGCTGTGGGACACGATTCCGCCGGTCGCGACGCCGCACGGCTGGACCTGGCACCACGTGCCGGGCGGCCGTCGGATGGAGCTGATCCCGGTCGAGGTGAAGGCGCTGCTGCGCCACCACGGCGGGCTGGCGTCCACGGAGGTCGACCAGGACAAGCGGGGCACCCGCCCGCTCCAGGAGACGCGCCCCGCGCACTTCCGGCTGCCCAAGGGCGCCGTTGCGGTGACGGAGCAGCAGATCCTGGGCGTGGAGGAGGACCTGGGCTACCGGCTGCCGGGGGCGTACCGCTCGTTCCTGAAGGCGGCGGGCGGTTCGGCCCCGGCGGGTACGGCGCTCGACGCGGAGCTGGGTCTCCTGATCGACCAGCCGTTCTTCACGGTGCGCGAGGAGGCCGCCGTGAACGACCTGGTGTACGTCAACAAGTGCCTGCGCGACCACCTGACGAAGGACTACCTCGGCGTGGCCTTCGTGCAGGGCGGTCTGCTCGCGGTGAAGGTGCGCGGCGCGGCCCTGGGTTCGGTGTGGTTCTGCGCGTACGACGACGCCCGGGACCGTGACGGCTGGACGGTGCAGGAGCGGGTGGACCGGCTGCTGCTGCCGTGCGGTGAGGACTTCGACGCGTTCCTCCAGCGGCTGGCGGGCAATCCGCCGGAGCTGGAGACGGTGGCGAACCTGATGGTGGACGGCGGCTTCGCGCAGGCCGTCCCGGTGGAGGGGTGAGCGCGATGGTGACCTTCGCTCAGGCGCAGGAGCGCGCTGAGGAATGGGTGAACGGCGATGTTCCGGCGTACCAGCACCGTGAGGTGCGCGTACGTGAATTCGAACTCGGATTCGTGGTGTGGGCCGAGGACCGCCAGGACGGACCGGTGTCCGACGGTGGCCGGCAGCGGCTGGTGATCGCGCGGGACAGCGGCGAGGCGACGCTGTGGCCCGGGCTGCCGGTCGGTGAGGTGATCCGGCGGTACGAGGAGGAGTACGGCTCGCAGGAAGTGGAGCCGGCCGCCCCCGCGCCGCCCGAGCGGGTGGACCTGAATCAGACGTCGTTCCTGTTGAGCCCGCCGGAGTGGCTTCAGGAGGCGGCGGACAAGCTGGGCATCCCGGACCGGCGTGCGGAGCGGGACGACACCCCGCCGCCGGCCCCGGAGACGCCGTCGTCCTTCCCGCCGCCGGCCCCGATCCCGTCGCCCTCGACGCCTTCGCAGGGCGGTTCGGTGGCGTACGAGCCGACCGCTTCGGACGGCGTACCGGCGTCCTCGCTCCAGCCGCCGGTCGGGGCCACGCCGTGGGCGGGCACCGATGTGAACGCGGACTCGGACGACGCGGAGGTGGCACTTCCGGCGACGGTGTTCGCGCCGCCGCTGTCGGGCGCCGATGACGAGGAGGAGCTGCCCCCGGTCGTTCCGGCGGACGCGCCGACGGCGCTGATGTCGGGCGGCAGCGCGCTCCCGAAGACCGCGATCGCGCCGAGCCTGGGCGGCGAGCGTCCGCCGGTGCCGGGTCCGCCCGTTCCCGGGACCTCCGTGCCCGGTCCGCCGGTGCCGGGGCAGCACACGCCGCCTCCCGCCCAGCACACGCCTCCGCCGGCCCAGCACACCCCGCCCCCCGGGGCCGGGGACATCGCCGACGCCGCGACGAGCAAGGCTGCCCTTCCGCCGCGTGCCTCGCGGGGGACCACGCCTCCGCCGCCGCCCGGTGCCCCCGGCACCCCGGGTGCCCGGCCGGGCGCGCCGGTGCCGCCGCCGTCGGGCCCGGGTGCGCCCGGCGCGCCCGCGGGCGGCTACGTGCCGACGCAGCTCGTCTCCCAGCTGGGCCCGCCCGGCGCCCCGCAGCCGCCCGGTCCGCCGACGCCGCCGCCCGCCGGTGGCGGGGTGCACCAGGCGGCCACGATGTTCGCCGACCCGTCGTCCGGCGCGGGCGTCCCGCAGCCCCCCGGCCCGCCGGGTGTGCCGGGCGCCCCCCAGCCGCCCGGTCCGCCCGGAGTCCCCGGTGCGCCCGTGGGGCAGCAGCCTCCTCCGCCGCCGGGTGCGACGCCTCCGCCCGGCCCGGGCGGGGTGCACCACGCGGCGACGATGCTCGCGGGGCCGGCGCAGACCGGTCCGGGGGCGCCGCAGCCGCCGGGTCCGCCGGTGGGTGCGCCGCCCGCGTACGGCTATCCGCAGACGCCGCCCGGTCAGCCGACCGTGGGTCCGGGCTACCAGGCGGTGCTGCGCTTCCGGGCGCCGGACGGCAGCGAGCAGCAGCTGATCCGCCGCTCGGCGCCGGGCACCCCGCACCCGGAGTGGCAGATGCTGCACGAGCTGCGGGCGATGAACGTACCGCCGCAGCAGGTGATCGAGCTGCACACGGAGCTGGAGTCCTGTGAGCTGCCCGGTGGCTACTGCGCCCGGATGATCCGGGAGACCTGGCCGCAGGTGCGGATCACCTCCGTCGCCCCGTACGGCACGGACCATGCGAGCCGGCAGCAGGGCATGCAGCATCTGCTGACGCACCAGGGCGAGCTGCACCAGGTGGCGGACGGCCCCGCGCGGCCCGCGCCGGTGCGGGCGCCGCTGCCGCAGATGCAGCCCGCGCCGCCGGTGCCGCCGGAGGCGCTGGCCGAGGAGATGATGCAGACCTTCGGTCCGCAGGGTGTCCTCCGCTTCGACCAGCGCGCGGTGTCCCGTCAGGGCGTGCCGGAGATCGTGGCGCGGACCCTGGTGTGGGCGGGTCTGCCCGCCGACTTCGGGCCGTTCTTCTGGGCGCAGCCGGGCCAGCCGGTGGTGCCGACGCTGGCGGAGCTGGCGGCCCAGCGGCAGGTGCAGCCCGCGTCCGACGCGGGGTCGTATCTGGTGATGGGCTCGGACTTCGGCCGGGCGATCTGCGTCCAGTACGGCACCGCGCACATCGTGGCGGTGCCGGTGGAGGCGGGTCCGGGCGGTGCGCCGGTGCCGCCGCAGTTCGTGAACACGGGGCTGCCGGAGTTCGTGCGGTGCATGGCGCTGCTGGGCCGGATGTGGCGGCTGCGGTACGGGCTGAACCCGGAGCAGGCGGGCCGCTGGACGGTGGACTTCCAGGCGCAGCTGGTGGCGCTGGACGCGGCGGCGCTGTCGTCGCCGGAGAGCTGGTGGTCGGTGCTGCTGGAACAGATGTGGGACGGGCTGATCTGACCGTTCCGGGTGCGGGGCGTGGTGCCCGGCCCCTTTCGGGGGGCCGGGCACCACGCCTTTGCCGTATGTGATGCCGGTCGCTTCCGTCCGGAAAGCGCCGCATTGATTCGGACTTCCCGACCAATTGCCGCATCCTTGGCGTCATGCTCGATGGCCGGAGCATCGCAGCCGGGATGATCGGAAAGAGGCGTCAGGGATGAGTTCTGCACCGGGGTCCGCGTACGGGTTCGTCGGTGTACGGGGTCGTGGGTACCGCCCGGAGCAGGTGGACCGGGCGGTGGCGGACCTGTCCGCGGAGCGCGACGAGGCCGTGGCGCGGGTGGCCCGGCTGACGGGGCTCGCGGAGGAGCTGGCGGCGGAGTCGGCCCGGCTCGACGAGGCCGTGGCGCGGCTGGCCCCGCCGGACTACACGCCGCTGGGGGAGCGGGCGCAGCGGATCCTGGCGCTGGCGGAGGAGGAGGCCGGGGCGCTCCAGGGCGCGGCGCGCGAGGAGGCGCAGGCGCTCCGGGACGAGGCGGACGCGGCGGCCCGGGCCCTGCGGGACGCGGCGCGCACGGACGCGGAGGCGGTCCGGGCGGCGGCGGAGAGCGCGGCCGGTGAGCTGGTGGCGGCGGCGGAGACGGCGGCCGGTGAGGTGCTGGAGGCGGCGCGTACGGAGGCGGCGCGGCTGCGCGAGGAGGCGGAGTCCGCGATGGCGGCGACCCGCACCCGCACCGCGAGCGTGCTGGCGCACCAGGAGCAGGAGCACGCCGAGCGGCACAAGGCGGCGGAGCGGGAGCTCGCGGACGCCGAGGCGGCGCAGGCCGCTGAGCACGCCGGGCTGATGGAGCGCGCCGAGGCGGAGCTGGCCGCCGCGGGCCGGGCCCGGGCGGAGGCGGAGGAGGCGGCGCGGCACGGCCAGGAGGACGCGGAGGCGCGGGCGGCCGAGCTGATCGCGCGGGCGCGGGTGCGCGAGGAGCGGGTGGTGCGGGAGACCGAGCGCATCCTGCGGGAGCACGAGGAGGGCCGCGAGGAGGTCCAGGCCCACATGGCCCACGTACGGAGTTCGCTCGCGGCGCTGACGGGCCGGGTGTCCCCGGCGGCGGAGCCCGCGCGGGAGGACGCGCCGCAGGTGCCCGCACAGGAGCGGGCGCGCGGCTGACGGCCCCTCAGGGCCGGGGCCAGGGGCGGCACGAGAGCTGTTCGATGCTGCTGTTGAAGCGTTTGAGGTAGCCGGCGAAGGCCGCGATGTCCTCGTCGGGCCAGTCGTGCATGACCTGGTCCAGGGAGCGCACGACGCGTTCGCGCTCCGCGTCCAGCAGCCGGGCGCCCTCGTCGGTGATGCGGAATTTGCGGGCCATGCCGCCGTCCGGGTCCGGGATGCGTTCGGCGAGCCCGGCGCGGGCCACGGCGGCGGTCTGGCGGTTGAGGGTGGAGGCGTCGAGGCCGAAGGCGTCGCTGAGTTCGCCGTTGGACATGGGGCCCTGGACGCGCAGCCGGCTCAGCAGGATGTACGCGCTGCGGTCGAGCAGGGCGTATTTGTGGCGTCCGCCGCGGTGGTCGGCGAGGCTGTGGCGGCCGAGCAGCATCTGCTCGTACTCCACCTCTTCCGTGGGCCTGGGCATGGCGACGGCCTCCTGCTTCTGCTGCTCGTGGGCGGCGGCTCATTCTCGCATGCAGTGTGTACGTGGCACATAATGTGTATGACACATCGGGCATGTACGATGCATGTCGCTGTCCCGGCAGGCGGGACCACGCCCCAAGGAGCCCCCTCATGGATGCCCCCCAGCCGTCGGCGAGGACAGGCGCCGTCGTCGCCACCCTGGCCTTCGCCGGCACCGTGGCAGCGGTCATGCAGACGCTGGTCACGCCCCTCATCGCGGAACTGCCCACGATCCTGGACACCTCGTCCTCCAACGCGGCCTGGGTCATCACCGTGACCCTGCTGGTCTCCGCGGTGTGCGTGCCGGTCTCCGGCCGGCTCGGCGACCTGCTCGGCAAGCGGCGGATGCTGCTCGCCTGCTCGGTACCGCTGATCGCGGGCTCGGTGGTCTGCGCGCTCTCCTCCTCCGTCGTCCCGATGATCGTCGGGCGCGGGCTCCAGGGCATGGGCATGGGCATGGTCCCGCTCGGGATCGCCCTGCTGCGCGACGTGGTGCCGCCGGAGAAGATGAGCTCGTCCATCGCCCTGGTCAGCGCCTCGCTCGGGATCGGCGGCGCGCTCGGCCTGCCGATCGCCTCGGCGGTCGCGCAGTACGCCAGCTGGCGCGTGCTGTTCTGGGGCTCGGCCGTGCTGGCCGTCGCGATCTGCGCACTGATCTGGGCCCTGATCCCGGACGTCCCGGCGGGCGCCAAGGGGCAGCGCTTCGACGTGCCCGGTGCGCTCGGCCTCGCGGCCGGCCTGGTCTGCCTGCTCCTCGCCGTGTCGAAGGGCGCCGACTGGGGCTGGGCCTCCGGGACGACCATCGGCCTGTTCGCCGCCGCCGTCGTGATCCTCCTCGCCTGGGGCCTCTGGGAGCTGCGCACCACGGACCCGCTGGTCGACCTGCGCACCACCGCCCGCCCCCGGGTGCTCATCACCAACATCGCGTCGCTCTTCGTCGGCTTCGGCATGTACGCCGGCATGCTGATCGCGCCGCAGCTGCTCCAATTCCCCGAGGCCACCGGCTACGGGCTCGGCCAGACGATGCTCCAGGCCGGTCTGTGGATGGCCCCCGGCGGCATCATGATGATGGTCGTCTCCCCGTTCGGTGGGAAGCTCACCGACGCCCGCGGCCCGAAGTTCACCCTGATCTCCGGTGTCCTCGTCATCGCCGCCGCCTACGGCCTCGGCATCCTGCTGATGGGCTCCGCCTGGGGTCTGATGCTCTTCCTCATGGTCAGCAGCAGCGGCGTCGGCCTCGCGTACGGGGCGATGCCCGCCCTCATCATGAGCGCCGTCCCGGCCTCCGAGACCGCCGCCGCGAACGGCTTCAACACCCTGATGCGCGCCCTCGGCACCTCGGTCGGCGCCGCCGTGATCGGCGCGGTCCTCGCCCAGATGACCACCGAGGCGGGCGGCTACACCTTCACCTCCGAGTCCGGCTTCCGCACGGGCCTGCTCCTGGGCTGCGGTGTCGCACTGGTCGCCGTCGCGATCTCCGCCTTCATCCCGGCGGTACGGGGCTCCGCCGCGTCCTCCGGCACGGCGGACACCCCGGCCGCCCCGGAGACGGCGGCGGCCAAGGGCTGAACCGCTCCCGGACCGGCCTCAGGTCCCCAGGCCGTGGCGCGTCGCCCACCCGGAGATCGCCGAGGCCAGCTCCTGCGGCCGGTCCTCCGGGGAGTGGTGACCGGCGAGGCCGCCCCGGAAGACCTCCAGCCCCGCGATGTTCGCCTCGCACCAGGCCACGGTCGCCGCGTCGGTCATGGCGCCCGGGCCCGGTTCGAACGCGGCCAGCAGTTTGGGCACTTCGGGGCTCGCGGCCAGCCAGGCGTCGTAGCGCTCCACGCGGGCCACGACGTCGGCCGGCTCGCCGTCCAGCGGCATCATCCGCGTCCACGCCAGGATGGGCCGGCGGCTCTCCGGGGCCGGGAAGGGGCGGCGGTAGGCGTCGAGGTCGGCGGGGTCGAGCGGGGTGGCGAGCGTGCCCGGCAGCCCCTCGATGAACCCGTTCTGGTCCAGGATCATGCGCTCGCCCACTCCGGGCGTCCGGAGCAGGGTGAACAGCTCGCGTCCGGCGGGCGGGAACTCGTCGCCGTACAGCGGCTTGACGATCGTCTCCGTGAAGGCGAGCCCCTGGACGGTTCCGGGGCGGCGGGCGGCCCGGTCGAAGGCGAGCGCGCCACCCCAGTCGTGGCCGATCAGCACGGCCTCGGCCAGGCCGAGCGCGTCGAACCAGGCGTCCAGGTGCCGGGCGTGGTCCTCGAAGGAGTAGGCGAGCCGGGGCTTGCCGGAGTCGCCCATGCCGATGAGATCGGGAGCGAGCAGCCGGCGGCCGGGCGCGGCCACCCCCGGCAGGATGTTGCGCCAGAGGTGCGAGGAGGTGGGGTTGCCGTGCAGGAAGACGAACGGCAGGCCGCCGGGGTCGCCGGACTCACGGTAGTGGACGGTGGTGCCGAGGACGGGAACGGTGGGCATGACGCTGTCTCACATCGCTTTCTGGTGGGTGGACTTCATACGTTGAGGTGCAGGGCCCGTTCGACGGTGATCTCGACGACCGCCAGGTCCGGCACCTCGGGCGGGGCCGCCCCGTAGCGGGCGGTGTAGCGGCGTACCGCCTCCGCCAGGCGTACGGCGTCGTCGGTCACCGAGGCTCTGCCTTCGAGGGTGATCCAGCGGAAGCCGTCGGCCTGGCAGAGCGCGACCCGGGCCGCCGGACCGCCCGCCGACACATGGCGTGCCTTGCGGGCGGAGGCCCTGGTGGCCACCCGGGCGAGGCCGGTGGCCGGGTCGAAGGTGAAGCGGACCGGGGCCACGTGCGGGGTGCCGTCGGGGCGCAGTGTGGTGAGGGTGGCGGTGAGCGGGAGGGCGAGGAACGCGAGGGCGGCGGCGGTGAGCCGGGGGCGTTCCCGGCTCACTTCTTCCTCACGCCCTCGTTCCAGATCAGCTTGGCGACGTTCGGCTTCACGGCGGTCGTGACGACGCCCATCGCCGTACGCACATGGCGTCGTTCCTCCAGCTCGCGCAGCATGCTCGCGGCGAGGTCGGAGCGGGCGGTGAAGACGCCGTCGGCGCTGGAGGGGGCGGTGAGGTAGTCGGTGACGACGGGGTGCTCGAAGAGGCCCGAGGGGCGCACCAGGGTCCAGTCGAGGGCCGTGCGGCCGACGATGTTTTCCATGCGGCGCATGTCCGCGTGCAGGGTGCGGCCCAGGCGCCGGTTGACCAGCGGGTCGAGCACGTGGTTGAAGAAGTGCGCCCCGGTGGGCCGCCAACGCGGGTCGGCGATGCTGGAGCTGACGACCAGCAGCCGCCCCACGCCGTGCCGGCTCATGGCCCGGGTGATGGCCGAGGCGCTCTGCGAGTACAGGGTGACGGGCTGCTTGCTGAAGCGGGCGCCGAGTGCGGACAGGACGGCGTCCGCCCCCTCGACCGCGGCGTCCACGGCCGCCGGGTCGGTGGCGTCGGCGACGGCCGGGGTGACCCCGGGGCGGGCCGGCAGCGAACCGGGGCGGCGGATGACGGCGGTGACCTGGTGACCGGCGGCGACCGCCTGCTCGGTGAGGTGGCGTCCGGTCGGGCCGGTGGCGCCGAACAGGGTGATGCGCATGGTGGGGGCTGCTTCCTTCGGGATGCGGTGGGAACGCCTTGACTGTGCGGATCACGCCACGCAGGCTCAACGCTGATGAATAACGCCCCGGCCGCCCCCGCCCGGCCCCGAGGCCGCCCCCGGGGCAATCCGCCGATCCGTGAATCGCTCGTGGTGGCGGCGCGTGAACTGTTCCTGGAACGCGGCTACCGGGCGACCACACTGCGCGCCGTGGCCGGGGCGGCCGGGGTGGACCCGGCTCTGATCGCGTATCACTTCGGGTCCAAGAAGGGCCTGTTCGCGGACGTGATGCAGTTCCAGTGCGCGCGTGCGCTGTCGGTGGACGAGGTGCTGGGCGGTGATCCGGTCACCCTGCCGGGGCGGCTGATCGACGCGGTGACGGACCTGTGGGAGGACGCCGACTTCCGGCGCCTGTCGACCCGGGGCGAGACCGCCGCCGAGGTCGTCCGCGAATACCTGGAACAGGAGCTGCTGGGGCCGCTCGTTGAATTTCTCGGCGGCCCGGACGCGACCGCCCGCGCCACCGCCGTCGTGACCGTGCTCGGCGGGATCATCTACACCCGCTATCTGAACCCGCTGCCCACCCCGGCCGCCCTCACCCCGGCCGAGACCCGCGCCGCCCTCACCCCGGCCATCCGCGCGGCACTCGCGCCCCGGCGGCGCTAGGGGGTGTCTTGCCCGCCCAGAGGCGGGGACCCCTGGGTGCAGTCCCTGAGACCGGGGTCCACCCGGGGGTCCAGGCCCCTAGGGGGAGCTCCGTACAGCGGGCCAGGGGCCGTTCCTCCCGCTGGAGGACGTGCGGGGGCGGGGTCTCTCCGTAGCGTGGTCGTCGTACCGCAGACGTAGCGCACACGCACCGCATACGCATCGCACACGCGCCGCCGAAAGGGCGGACCGGAGGGAACGGGGTGGGGAAAACCCCACCGGAAGACTGCGCTGGGCACCAGCGCGCCGGACCCCCTCCCCCCAGCAGACTTCACCGCAGACGGCGACGGGTCCGTCGCCGACCGACATAGGAGAAAAACCGTGACAACGGCTGTAACCATTCCCAGGCACGGGGGCACTGGAGGGCGTACGGCCGTGGCTGCGCGGGCGCGGCAGGTCGTCAAGGCGTACGGGAGCGGAGAGACCCGGGTCGTCGCGCTCGACCATGTCGACGTGGACATCGCCCGCGGGCAGTTCACCGCGATCATGGGCCCGTCCGGCTCCGGCAAGTCGACGCTGATGCACTGCCTGGCCGGCCTCGACACCGTGACGTCCGGCCAGATCCACGTCGCCGACACCGAGATCACCGGGCTCAGGGACAAGAAGCTCACCCAGCTCCGGCGCGACCGCATCGGGTTCATCTTCCAGGCGTTCAACCTGCTGCCGACGCTGAACGCGCTGGAGAACATCACGCTGCCGATGGACATCGCCGGCCGCAAGCCCGACGCCGCCTGGCTGAACCAGGTCGTGGAGACCGTCGGCCTGGCCGGCCGCCTCAAGCACCGGCCGACCCAGCTCTCCGGCGGCCAGCAGCAGCGCGTCGCGGTGGCGCGGGCCCTCGCCGCCAAGCCGGAGATCATCTTCGGCGACGAGCCGACCGGGAACCTGGACTCCCGGGCCGGGGCCGAGGTCCTGAGCTTCCTGCGCCGGTCCGTGGACGAGCTGGGCCAGACCATCGTCATGGTCACCCACGACCCGGTCGCCGCCTCCTACGCGGACCGCGTCCTCTACCTCGCCGACGGGCGCATCGTGGACGAGATGCACAACCCCACCGCCGACCAGGTGCTGGACCGCATGAAGGACTTCGACGCGCGCGGGCGGACGTCATGACCGTGTGGAAGACCTCGATGCGCAACTTCCTCGCGCACAAGGGACGCATGGCGCTCTCCGCCGTCGCCGTCCTGCTCTCGGTGGCGTTCGTCTGTGGCACGCTCGTCTTCACCGACACGATGAACGCCACGTTCGACAAGCTCTTCGCCGCCACCTCCGCCGATGTCACCGTGAGCCCGAAGAACGCCAAGGCCGACGACATCCCCAAGGACGGCAAGCCGGAGTCGCTGCCGGCGTCCGTTCTCGCGCGGGTCGCGAAGGCCGACGGGGTGAGGAAGGCCGAGGGCGGCGTCTCCAGCGCGGCCGTCACCGTCGTCGACAGCCACAACAAGAACATGGGCTCCGAGACCGGCGCCCCCACCATCGCCGGCAACTGGACGCAGAACGACCTGCGGTCCATGGAGATCACCTCGGGCCACGCCCCGCGCGGCCCGACCGAGGTCATGGTCGACGCCGACACCGCGGAGAAGCACCACCTCAAGATCGGTGACGAGCTGCGCACCATCGCGGCCACCGGCGACATCACCGGGAAGATCAGCGGCATCGCCACCTTCAAGGTGACCAACCCCGGTGCGGCGATCGTCTACCTCGACACCGCCACCGCCCAGCGCGCGCTGCTCGGCGCCCCCGACGCCTTCACGCACCTCTCCGTCACCGCCGCACCCGGCGTCAGCGACACCCGGCTGAAGCAGAACGTCGCCGAGGCGCTCGGCGGCTCGGCCGCGTACAAGCTCCAGACCCAGCAGGAGGCCGCGGCGGCGAGCAAGGACTCCATGGGGTCGTTCCTCGACGTCATGAAGTACGCGATGCTCGGCTTCGCCGGGATCGCCTTCCTCGTCGGCATCTTCCTGATCGTCAACACCTTCTCGATGCTGGTCGCCCAGCGCACCCGTGAGATCGGCCTGATGCGGGCCATCGGTTCCAGCCGCAAGCAGGTCAACCGCTCGGTGCTGCTGGAAGCGGTGCTCCTGGGCATCGTCGGATCGATCCTCGGCGTCGGTGCCGGGGTCGGGCTCGCCGTCGGGCTCATGAAGGTCATGGGCGCCATCGGCATGGAGCTGTCCACCGACGACCTCACCATCGCCTGGACCACCCCGGTGACCGGCCTCGCGCTCGGCATCGTCGTCACCGTCCTCGCCGCGTACGTCCCGGCCCGCCGGGCGGGCAAGGTCTCGCCGATGGCCGCCCTGCGCGACGCCGGGACCCCGGCGGACGCCAGGTCGGGCTGGGTCAGGGCCGGTCTCGGCCTCGTCCTCACCGGTGCCGGCGCGGCCGCGCTGTGGTGGACGACCCGGGTCGACGAGGCGAGCGACGGTTCCGCCTTCCTCGGGCTCGGCGTGGTCCTCACCCTGATCGGCTTCATCGTCATCGGCCCGCTGCTCGCCGGAGTCGTCGTACGGGCGCTGAGCGCCGTGCTCCTGCGGTTCTTCGGCCCGGTCGGCCGGCTCGCCGAGCGCAACGCGCTGCGCAACCCGCGCCGCACCGGCGCGACCGGGGCGGCCCTGATGATCGGCCTGGCCCTGGTGGCCTGCCTGTCCGTGGTCGGTTCCTCGATGGTCGCCTCGGCCACGGACGAGCTCGACAAGTCGGTGGGGGCGGACTTCATCGTGCAGTCGGGCAGCGGCCAGCCGATCGTCCCGCAGGCCGCCGAGGCACTGGCCGCCGCACCCGGCATCGAGCACCTCACGCACTACCGGGTCCTGGACGCCAGGCTCACCACCCCGGACGGCGTGACGAAGAAGCAGGAGGTCACGGCGGCCGACCCGAGCTACCAGCAGGACGTCCGGCGCGAGGTCCTCTCCGGTGAGCTGGCGAAGGCGTACGGCGAGAACGCCATGTCGGTGGGCGAGGACTACGCCACCGCGCACCGCGTCAAGGTCGGTGACACGATCACCGTCGCGTTCGCGGGCGGCGACACGGCGAAGCTGAAGGTCGCCGCGGTCACCTCGGACGAGACGTCGCTCGACCAGGGCGCGATGTACATGAACACCTCGACCGCCCAGCGCTACGTCCCCGCCGCCAAGATGCCGCAGAACATGCTCATGTTCGCCAAGGCGAAGGACGGCGAGGAGAAGGCGGCCTACGCGGCGCTCAAGGACTCGCTCGCGAAGTACCCGACGTACAAGGTCCAGAACCAGGCCGACTTCAAGGAGGACCTGAAGGACCAGATCGGCCAGCTCCTGAACGTCGTCTACGGCCTGCTCGCCCTGGCGATCATCGTCGCGGTGCTCGGTGTGGTGAACACCCTGGCCCTGTCGGTGGTCGAACGGACCCGCGAGATCGGCCTGATGCGCGCCATCGGCCTCTCCCGCCGCCAGATGCGCCGGATGATCCGGCTGGAGTCCGTGGTCATCGCCCTCTTCGGCGCCCTGCTCGGCCTCGGCCTGGGAATGGGCTGGGGCACCTCGGCCCAGAAGCTGCTGGCCCTGGAGGGCCTGGGAGTCCTGGACATCCCGTGGCCGACGATCATCACGGTGTTCGTCGCCTCCGCCTTCGTCGGACTGTTCGCCGCCCTGGTCCCGGCGTTCCGGGCGGGCCGGATGAACGTCCTGAACGCGATCGCCACGGACGGGTGAGACACCCTGACGCGACCGGCCCCGGCCCGCTCCTCGGAGCGCGCCGGGGCCGCTGCGTATGCGGTACGCGTGTGGCTTATGGGACCCCTGTCGCGCAGCGGCCGCCTCCCCCGAGTCGTACGCTAGTAACCCCCGGCCCGTCACACGTGTCGGGCCCTTCGCGTTGCCCCCGGGGCAGCGCGCCCTGGCGGCAGCCGGCCGTCAGAGCCCTTCTCCTCACCCGGACGGAAGCCCTTCATGAGCCTGAACGGTCTGCTGGATGTCGTCGTACGTGATCCGGCGCTCGACGAAGCGGTGAAGGCCGCCGGTGACGGCCACCGGATGCACATCGACCTGGTGGGCCCGCCCGCCGCGCGGCCCTTCGCCGTCGCCGCGCTGGCCCGGGACGCCGGGCGGACGGTCCTCGCGGTCACCGCGACCGGCCGGGAGGCGGAGGACCTGGCGGCCGCGCTGCGCACCATGCTGCCGCCGGACACGATCGCGGAGTTCCCGTCCTGGGAGACCCTGCCGCACGAGCGCCTCTCGCCCCGCTCCGACACTGTGGGTCGCCGGCTCGCCGTGCTGCGGCGCCTCGCGCACCCGAGCGACGACGACCCGGAGACCGGGCCGGTCTCGGTCGTCGTCGCGCCGATCCGGTCCGTGCTCCAGCCGCAGGTCAAGGGGCTCGCGGACCTGGAGCCGGTCGCGCTGCGCACCGGGCAGAGCGCCGACCTCGGCGAGACCGTGGAAGCCCTGGCGGCAGCCGCGTACGCCCGGGTCGAACTGGTCGAGAAGCGCGGCGAGTTCGCGGTGCGCGGCGGCATCCTCGACGTGTTCCCGCCCACCGAGGAGCACCCGCTCCGGGTGGAGTTCTGGGGCGACGACGTCGAGGAGATCCGGTACTTCAAGATCGCGGACCAGCGGTCCCTGGAGGTCGCCGAGCACGGCCTGTGGGCGCCGCCCTGCCGTGAGCTGCTGCTGACGGACGAGGTCCGCGAGCGGGCCGCCGCGCTCGCCGAGGCCCACCCCGAGCTGGGCGAACTCCTCCACAAGATCGCCGAGGGCATCGCGGTGGAGGGCATGGAATCCCTCGCCCCGGTCCTCGTGGACGACATGGAGCTGCTGCTCGACGTGCTGCCCAAGGGCGCGATGGCCGTCGTCTGCGACCCCGAGCGGGTCCGGACCCGGGCCGCGGACCTGGTCGCGACCAGCCAGGAGTTCCTGCAGGCGTCCTGGGCGGCGTCGGCGGGCGGCGGCGAGGCCCCGATCGACGTCGGCGCGGCCTCCCTGCGGGGCATCGCGGACGTCCGCGAGCGGGCCCGTGAGCTGGACATGATGTGGTGGTCGATCTCCCCGTTCGCGGCCGACGCCGAGCTGGACGAGGACACGCTGCCGCTGGGCATGCAGGCGCCCGAGATGTACCGGGGGGACACCGCGCGGGCGTTCGCCGACACGAAGGGCCGACTGGCCGACGGCTGGCGCACGGTGTACGTCACGGAGGGCCAGGGGCTCGCCTCGCGTACGGTCGAGATGCTGGGTGGCGAGGGGATCGCGGCCCGGCTCGACCCGGACCTGGACGAGATCTCCCCGTCGGTGGTCCACGTCTCGTGCGGGGCCATCGACCACGGCTTCGTCCACCCCGGCCTGAAGCTGGCCGTGCTCACGGAGACCGACCTCACCGGGCAGCGCACCGCCACCAAGGACCTGGGCCGGATGCCGGTGCGGCGGCGCAAGACGATCGACCCGCTGACGCTGGAGACCGGCGACTACATCGTGCACGAGCAGCACGGCGTGGGCCGCTACATCGAGATGGTGCAGCGCACGGTGCAGGGGGCGACGCGCGAGTACCTGCTCGTCGAGTACGCCCCCGCCAAGCGCGGGCAGCCCGGCGACCGGCTGTACATCCCGACCGACCAGCTGGAGCAGGTCACCAAGTACGTCGGCGGCGAGGCCCCCACCCTGCACCGGCTGGGCGGCGCCGACTGGACGAAGACGAAGGCGCGCGCCAAGAAGGCGGTCAAGGAGATCGCCGCCGACCTGATCAAGCTGTACTCGGCCCGGATGGCGGCCCCCGGCCACACCTTCGGCCCGGACACCCCCTGGCAGCGCGAACTGGAGGACGCGTTCCCGTACGCCGAGACGCCCGACCAGCTGACGACGATCGCCGAAGTCAAGGAGGACATGGAGAAGTCGGTCCCGATGGACCGGTTGATCTGCGGCGACGTGGGGTACGGCAAGACGGAGATCGCGGTCCGCGCCGCGTTCAAGGCGGTGCAGGACGGGAAGCAGGTCGCCGTCCTCGTCCCCACCACGCTGCTCGTGCAGCAGCACTACGGCACGTTCACCGAGCGCTATTCCCAGTTCCCCGTCAACGTACGCGCGCTGAGCCGCTTCCAGTCCGAGGCCGAGTCCAAGGCGACGCTGGCCGGGCTGAAGGACGGTGCCGTCGACCTGGTCATCGGCACCCACCGCCTGTTCTCCTCGGAGACGAAGTTCAAGGACCTGGGCCTCGTCATCGTGGACGAGGAGCAGCGGTTCGGCGTCGAGCACAAGGAGCAGCTGAAGAAGCTCCGCGCCAACGTGGACGTGCTGACCATGTCCGCGACGCCCATTCCCCGTACGCTCGAAATGGCGGTCACCGGCATCCGCGAGATGTCGACCATCACCACCCCGCCCGAGGAGCGCCACCCGGTCCTGACCTTCGTCGGACCGTACGAGGAGAAGCAGATCGGCGCCGCGATCCGGCGCGAACTGCTGCGTGAGGGCCAGGCGTTCTACATCCACAACCGGGTCGAGTCCATCGACCGGGCGGCGGCGCGGCTGCGCGAGATCGTGCCCGAGGCGCGGATCGCCACGGCGCACGGCCAGATGTCCGAACAGGCCCTGGAGCAGGTCGTGGTGGACTTCTGGGAGAAGAAGTTCGACGTGCTGGTCTCCACGACGATCGTGGAGTCGGGCATCGACATCTCCAACGCGAACACGCTGATCGTGGAGCGCGGCGACAACTTCGGCCTCTCCCAGCTGCACCAGCTGCGCGGACGCGTCGGCCGGGGCCGCGACCGGGGTTACGCGTACTTCCTGTACCCGCCGGAGAAGCCCCTGACGGAGACCGCCCACGAGCGCCTGGCGACGATCGCCCAGCACACCGAGATGGGCGCCGGCATGTACGTGGCCATGAAGGACCTGGAGATCCGCGGCGCGGGCAACCTCCTGGGCGGCGAGCAGTCCGGCCACATCGCGGGCGTCGGCTTCGACCTGTACGTGCGCATGGTGGGTGAGGCGGTCGCCGACTACCGGGCGTCCCTGGAGGGCGGCGTGGAGGAGGAACCGCCGCTGGAGGTCAAGATCGAGCTCCCGGTCGACGCGCACGTCCCGCACGACTACGCCCCCGGCGAGCGGCTGCGCCTCCAGGCGTACCGCTCGATCGCCTCGGCGTCCTCGGAGGACGACATCAAGGCGGTCCGCGAGGAGCTGACCGACCGCTACGGCAAGCTCCCGGAGCCGGTCGAGAACCTCCTCCTGGTAGCGGGCCTGCGCATGCTGGCCCGCGCCTGCGGGGTCGGCGACATCGTCCTCCAGGGCCCGAACATCCGCTTCGCCCCGGTGGAGCTGCGCGAGTCGCAGGAGCTGCGCCTGAAGCGGCTGTACCCGAAGACGGTCATCAAGCCGGCGGTCCACCAGATCCTGGTCCCGCGCCCGACGACGGGCAAGATCGGCGGCAAGCCGGTGGTGGGCCGCGAACTGCTGGCGTGGACGGGGGAGTTCCTTACGACGATCCTGGGGTCGTGAGGGCCTGAGCGCCGGGCGGGCGCGGGCGGGCCAGGTACAGCAGCTCGCCGCGCTCGTCGGCGCGGGTGTGGGCGTGGACCAGGCCGAGCCGGGCCGCGACGGCGAGCGAGGCGGCGTTGCGCGGGCGGATCGTGGCCCACACTCGTGGTATGCCGACGGCGTCGCACTCGGCGAGCACCGCCCGGGCGGCCTCGGCGGCGAGCCCCCGCCCCTGGTGCGAGCGGCGGATCTCGTAGCCGATCTCCGGTCCGGCGCGCCCGGTCCGCCCGGCGAAGACCCCGCAGTTGCCCACGAGCGGACCCCCGCCCCGCAACCACACCCCGTACCAGACGAGTCCGGTCTCGGCGTGGAACGCGTTCCGGCGCCCGATCCACTCCTCGGTACGAGCGAGCGAGGCGACGGGCCCGGTGCCGATGGTGTGGGTCTCCGGGTCACTGAAGAGCTCGTGCAGGGCGGGAGCGTCCTCCGGCCGGAGGCGCCGGAGGACCAGCCGGGGCGTGTGGAGGGTGTCGCGCATGGGGGCTCCGGGGTGGGGTGGGGGCCTCATGGTGTCACCCGGGCGTTTCCTCCGCGCTGAACAGCAATCGGGCGACGAGGCGGAACACCTCCTCCGGGTCGCGGTCGCCCATCGCGTCGTCCAGGTTGCCGCTCAGCAGGAGCGTGGCGAAGCCGTGGGCGAGGGACCAGGCGGCCATGCCTGCCAGGCGGGGGTCGTCCGTGGGGGGCAGGCCGGCGACGCCCGCGCGCAGTTCCGTCGTCGCGCGGGCCTTCGCCGCCAGCAGGTCCGGGTCGTCCGTGCGGTAGAGGTCCGGCTGGAACATCACCTGGAAGTGCGCGGGGTGCGCCCGCGCGAAGCGTACGTACGCCACGCCCCGCTCCCGGAGGCCCGGGGCCGCCGCCAGGGCGTCCGCGAACAGGGTGTACCCCTCTGCGGCGATCGCGGTGAGCAGGCCCGTGCGGTCCTTGAAGTGGTGGGCGGGGGCGGCGTGGGAGACGCCTGCCCGGCGGGCCAGGTCGCGCAGGCTGAGGGCGGCGGGGCCCTCGGTGCGGATGACGTCGAGGGCGGCGGTGAGGACGGCCCGCCGCAGGTCGCCGTGGTGGTAGGCGCGGTCGCTGGTCATGGACAGCAGGTTACGTGGGATCTAGTCGTTGACAAGTTCGCGGATCGCGCGCACTCTTGTGATCTAGGCAGTGGCTAGATGGCCGGTGCGTGGCGTGGCGGAAGGTGTGGACATGTCCGAGGAGCTGGGGCGCGTACGGCAACTGTGGCACCTGCTGGAGCCCGTGCATGCCGTTCTCTATTACGCGCCGGAGGCGTTCGAGGAGGCCGCCGCGCTCGGGTACGCCGTCGACGAGCGGTGGCCGAGTTACTTCGCCTGGCGGGCGGCGCCGCTGGGCGCGGTGGGGGCGGACCGGGTCGGGGAGGCGTTCTACAGCTTCAGCCCGCGCATGGTCGGCGCGTACGTCCCCGCCGTCTGGTCGGTCGCCTCGCCGGACGCGGTGCTGGCCGCGCGGGGGCGGGCCGTCGACCGTACGTACCAGGCGCTCCTGGGGGACGGGACCGCCGCGCCGGACACCGCCGAGGCCGCCGCGCTGCTGCGGCTCGTCGCGGAGGCGGCCGACACGGCGGACCGGCCGATGGCCGCCGCGAACGCAGCGCTGCCCTGGCCCGACGCCCCCCACCTCGCCCTGTGGCACGCGGCGACCGTCCTGCGCGAACACCGGGGCGACGGCCACCTCGCGGCGCTGGCTGACGTGGAGCTGGATCCGGTCGAGGCGCTGGTGTCCTTCGCGGCGATCGGGGCCGCCCGGCCCGAGGTCTTCGGCAGCCGGGGGTGGGGTGACGAGGAGTGGCAGGCGGCGCGCGAACGGCTGGAGAAGCGGGGGCTGGTGGCCGCCGACGGCACGGCGACCGAAGCCGGCCGGGCGCTGCGGGCCGAGGTCGAGCGGCGTACGGACGAGGCGGCGGCGGGGCCGTGGCGGGTGCTCACGGACACGGAGCGGGAACGGCTGGTCGGACTGCTGGGCCCGCTGTGGGTGGCGGCGATCGGGTCGGGGCTGCTGCCGCCCGAGAACACGCTGGGGATCGGGAAGGTGTGAGGGGGCGCCAGCCGTGGCCCGGCCCCACGCGGGAACGGGTCGCAGCCATGAAATCCTCCTCGCGGGGAAGACGTTCGTAGAATTCCCTGGTTGGTTCGGCTTTCTCACCGTCAGGACGGCTACGAGTGATATCTCCCCGCGTGTGTCGAGTGATGGTCCCCGCCCTGGCCGCCACGGCCGTGCTGGCGCTGAGCGGCTGCGACCCCGACCAACTGCCCAAGGACATCGACACCACCACCGGCGGCGGCGCGGACGGCGGCGGCCAGTCCGCCACCGGCTTCGGTGCCAGCCCGCTGACGAACGACGACGGTACGAAGCCGGGCCTCGCCCCCCTCACCTCGGACAAGGACCGGGCGGCGGCGCGGAAGATCATCGAGAAGGTCGCCACCAAGGGGCGCGGCCCCAAGACCGGTTACGAGCGGGACAAGTTCGGGTACGCGTGGAAGGACTCGGTGGACGACGTCCCCCTGTCCCACAACGGCTGCGACACCCGCAACGACCTGCTCGCCCGGGACGGCAAGGACGTCGAGCTGCGCTCCGGTTCGAAGTGCGTGGTCGTCTCCATGACGCTCAAGGACCCGTACACCGGCAAGACCATCGAGTGGCGCAAGCAGCAGGCGACCAAGGTCCAGATCGACCACGTGATGCCGCTGTCGTACGACTGGCAGATGGGCGCCGCCCACTGGAACGAGTCCAAGCGCCAGCAGATCGCCAACGACCCGCTCAACCTGATCCCCGTCGACGGCCCGGCCAACGGCTCCAAGAGCGACGGCGGCCCCGCGACCTGGCTCCCCCCGTACAAGCCGGTCCGCTGCGCGTACGTGCTCCGCTTCGCGCAGGTCTCGCTGAAGTACGACCTGCCGGTGACGAGCGCGGACAAGGACATGATGCTGAAGCAGTGCGGCGGCTGACGCGGTGTCGGTCACGAGGGGCGGCGGGCCCGGCTCGCCGCCCCTTCGCATGCCCCGCACGTCCCCTCAGAGCCCCGAGCCCCCCGTCGCGTCGATCACCGTGCCCGTCACCCAGCGGGAGTCGTCCGAGGCGAGGAACGCCACGATGTCCGCGACGTCCTCCGGCTGTCCGACGCGGCCCAGGGCGGCCAGGGACGCGGACCGGGCCTGCGCCTCCGCGTCGCCGCGCAGCCAGTCCGCGTTGATGTCGGTGTCGATGATGCCGGGGGCCACCGAGTTGACCGTGATGCCGCGCGGCCCCAGCTCCTTGGCGAGGGTCAGCGTGAAGTTGTCCAGGGCGCCCTTCGTCGCGCTGTAGGCGATGATGTTCGGCATCGCGATCCGGGCCGCGCCGCTGGATATGTTGATGACCCGGCCGCCGTCGCGGAGCCGGCCGAGCCCGTGGCGGACGATGAAGAACGGTGCCCGCACGTTGACGGCGAAGACCGCGTCGAACGCCTCCTCGGTGAGCGAGGACAGCTCGGAGTAGAGCCCGGCGCCCGCGTTGTTCACGATGATGTCCACCCCGCCGCCGGGCACGTGCGCGGTGATCCGTTCGTCGAACGCCTCCCACAGCGCGGCCGCGTCCCCATGGGCGCCCAGCTCGGCGCGGAGGGCGAACGCCGTGCCGCCGTTCTTCCGGATGACCTCCACGACCTCGTCGGCCGCCGCCGCGTCCCGGGCGTAGGCGACGGCGACGACGGCGCCCTCGCGCCCCAGCCGTTCCGCGATGCCCCTGCCGATACCCCGGCTGCCGCCGGTGACCAGTGCGACCTTGCCCTCAAGTGCGTGCGCAGACATGACTGTTGCCCCTCCATGATTTGTTGAGTGATCGTTCCAGAAAGAACGTAGCACGACTTCTTGAGCGGGCGCTCTAGAATGTGGGGCATGGGTGAGACAGGTGCGGTGCGCGGACGGCCGCGCTCCTTCGACCGGGACGCCGCGCTCGCGGCGGCCGTCCGGCTGTTCTGGGAGCGGGGCTACGGGGCGACCTCGATCGGTGAGCTGACGGAGGCGATGGGCATCCGGCCCGCGAGCCTCTACGCCGCATTCGGCGACAAGCGGTCGCTCTTCGAGGAGGCGATCGCCGCGTACGGGAGGACGCCCGTCGGGACCTTCATGCGCGACGCCCTGGAGCAGGAGCCCACGGCCTACCGCGCGTTCGCGCGACTCCTGCGCGAGGCCGCCCGGATCTACGCGGACCCCTCGCACCCGGCCGGCTGCATGGTGATCACGGGGGCCGTGAACGTCACCCCGCAGGACGCCGGGGTGGCCGACCGCCTGAGGTCCGTGCGCAACTCCAACGTCACGGCCTGGGAGGGCCGGCTGCGGGATGCGCAGCGCACGGGCGAACTGCCGGAGCGGGTGAACCCCCGGGTCCTCGCCGGGTACTTCGCCACGGTCGTCCAGGGCATGTCGCAGCGCTCCTGCGACGGGGCGGGCCCGGAGGAGCTGGCCGAGATCGCCGAACTGGCGCTGGCCGCCTGGCCGGGCGGGCGCCAGGCCGACACCCCCTAGGACTGAGCCGACGCGGAAAGCCCGCCCCGGAGGGCGGGTTCCACGGATGCCGGGGGTGCCGCGCGGTCAGAGCTTCAGGTCCCACTGCGTCGAGTCGTACGTGAAGCCGGGGCTCACCTCGACGGTGAGGTTCTTGGCGTCGGCCGGTGCGTCGAACGCGTAGAGCACCGTGACCTTCTTGCCCGGCAGGATCGTGCCGGTGAAGCCCGAGCCGACCTTGTCGTCGAAGATCTGCTCCGCGTCGACCCCGTCCTTCCCGGCCCGTCCCTCGACGGTGACCAGCGCGGAGTCGAACTTCTCCTTGCCGGCGTTCTCGATCACGACGGCCACCTGGTACGCCTTGTTGCCCTTGGTGTGACCGGCCGCGAACTCACCGGGGGAGTACTTCGTCGCGTCGCCGACCGTGACCGTCAGGTCGTCGTCGTACACGATCGCGTCACCGGCCTCCAGCGCCTCACCGGTGGGCTTCTCCTCCTTGCCGGCCTTGTCGTCGCCGGACTTCTCCTTCTCCGCGCCCTTGCCGGCGTCCCCGCCCGGCTTCGGCTTCGCGGACGCCTTCGTGTCCGACACCGCGGCGTTCAGGTCGTCCACCGCGTCGTCCACCGCCTTGAAGGTGATCACCGCGCCGACCACCGACATGATCAGCGCGATCAGCGCGAGGACCGTGCCGAACGTCGCCATGCCCTTGTTCGTCGCCTCGCCCCTCTTGGCGCGGCCCCGGCCGACGAGCCCCAGGATCAGCGCGATCGTCCCGAGGATGCCCGCCAGCCAGAAGAGGAACGGGATGAGGCCGGACACCGCGCCGATGAGCCCGAGGATCAGGGCGGCGATGCCCAGCCCGTTGCGCGCGGGGCGCAGGCCGGGCGCGTGAGCGGGGCCGTAGGGCTGCTGCGGCTGGGGGTGCGGGGGCTGCGGGGACTGAGGCGGCTGCGTGAACTGGGACATGGCTGTGCCCTTCGGCAAGTACGGGATGAGTGGTGAGCGGATCCACCTGACGCCGCTCGTTCAGCGACGGGTCAATCACAGCATCATCTGTGAACCGAGTCAACACAGTTCACGCGGAACGGGTTTGTGCACGCCGTGAATCGGCGGCGAGTGCGTCGCTGTGTACGGGTCGGTATGCTCGCCCCGACCCGCCAGCGGTACAGCACAGGGAGACAGCACGTGCCGGAGAACGCGACAGAGGTGACCGCCGCCGGAATCGCCCGCCTGGCGGGCGTGGGGCGCGCCGCCGTCAGCAACTGGCGCCGCCGGCACGCCGACTTCCCCCAGCCCGTGGGCGGCACCGAGACCAGCCCGTCCTTCGCGCTGCCCGAGGTCGAACGGTGGCTGCGCGACCAGGGCAAGCTGGTCGAGGTCCCCCTCCGCGAACGCGTCTGGCAGCAGCTGGCCGGCCATCCGGCGGGCCCCGTCACCGCCCTCGTCCACGCCGGCTGCGCCCTGCTCCTGGTGAACCGCAGCCCCGCCGCCTGGCGGGAGATCACCGGTGTGTCCGACGAGCGGATGGCCGGGGTGCTCTCCCTCGCCCTGGACGACGCCCTCGCCGCCCGCTTCGGGCCCGCCGGGAACGGGCGCGCCGTCCGCACCCCGGACCGCGCCGAGCTCCTGCCGTCCGTGCCGCTGCTGCGCGGCGCCGCCGAGCTGGCCGCCGGGACCGGCGCCGGGGAGGCCTACGAATTCCTGCTCGGCCGTCAGCTCGACGCCAACCCGCGCCAGTACACGCTGACCCCGCCCGGTCTCGCCGAACTGATGGCGGAGCTGGCCGGCACCGGTGGCTCCGGGGTGCGCACGGTGCTCGACCCGGCGGCGGGCACCGGCGCCCTGCTGATGGCTGCCCTCGGTCCGGCGGACGCCCCGGGAGGCCCCGGTGCCGCAAGCCGCCCCGCCGCCCTCCACGCCCAGGAGAGCGACCCCGGCCTCGCCGCCGTCACCGCGCTCCGCCTCGCCCTGCGCACCGCGGACGCACCGCGCACCGCCCCGCGAGGCCGCACGCTCGACGTGCGCACCGGGGACACCCTGCGCGCCGACGCCTTCCCGGGCCTGGCCGCTGACGCGGTGCTCTGCCACCCCCCGTTCAACGAGCGCAACTGGGGCCACGACGAACTCGCCTACGACCCCCGCTGGGAGTACGGCTTCCCCGCCCGCACCGAGTCCGAACTCGCCTGGGTGCAGCACGCGCTGGCCCGGCTGCGCGACGGCGGCACCGCCGTCCTCCTGATGCCGCCCGCCGCCGCGTCCCGCCGCTCCGGCCGCCGCATCCGCGCCGACCTCCTGCGCCGGGGCGCCCTGCGCGCCGTCATCGCGCTCCCGGCCGGCGCCGCACCCCCGTACGGCATCCCGCTCCACCTGTGGGTGCTCCGCAGGCCCGGCGCCGAGCCGCAGCCCAACCCCGAACTGCTGCTGGTCGACACCGCCGAGCCCGCCGAGCAGCCCACCGGCGGCGGCCGGGACCGCCTCGACCTGACCGCCCTGCGCCACGCGGTGCTCGACGCCTGGCACGCGTACGAGGGGCAGCACCCGCCCCCCACGGCACCGCACTCCGCCGCCGCCCGCACCCTCCCCGTCATCGAACTCCTCGACGACGACGTAGACCTCGCCCCCGCCCGCCACCTCCCGTCCCCCGCCGCCACCGGCGGACCCGCCGAGCTGGCCGGCGTACACGAGCGGCTGACCACGACCCTGGGCCTCGCCACCCGCCTCACCCCGCCGCCCCCCGCCCCCACCGCACCCGCGCACCGCCCGCTCACCACCCTCGGCGAACTCGCCCGCGCCGGGGCCCTCCAGCTCCGCCACGGAGGCGCGGGCACCGGGACCGGCCCCGTCCTCACCGAGCACGACGTGCTGGGCGGCACCCCGCCCTCCGGCGCCCCGGCCACCGGCGGCGCCCCCGAGGAGCCCGTCCTCGTCGAGGCGGGCGACGTCGTCGTGCCCGTGCTCGGCGGAGTCACCGTCGTCCGCGTCGTGGACGAGGCCACCGCGGGCGCCGCGCTCGGCCGCAACCTCCAACTGCTGCGCCCCGACCCGGCCGTGCTCGACCCCTGGTTCCTCGCCGGATTCCTGCGCGGCACCACCAACAACCGGCAGGCCAGCAGCCACGCCTCCACCGCGACCCGGCTCGACGCCCGCCGCCTCCAACTCCCGCGCCTGCCGCTGGCGGAGCAGCGGCGCTACGGCGAACGGTTCCGCGCGCTCGCCGCGTTCGAGGACGCGCTGCGGCTCGCCGGACGGCTCGGCGGACAGCTCGTCCAGGGCCTGTACGACGGTCTGACGGACGGTACGGTCACACCCGAGTGACCGGAACCACAACGGTTCCGCACAACCCCGGGCCCTCTGTCGGTGTCGCCCCTTACGCTCGGATCCGCACGCACGCCCGTGTGCGCGCGGACGTTTCACGACCAGGCAATCCAGGAGCAGCCATGTACGCCCCGGGTCTTCCGCCCACGGCGCCGCGCCGAGTCCCCGGCAGGGCCTGGATCGTCTCCATGCGCGTGCTGTTCACCCTGCTCGCCGTCTGCTCCTTGGGCTTTCTGCTGTGGGCGCCGCTGCTCAGGCTGGCGTTCGTCCGCCGCCGTGCCCTCGACTGGTGGACGGCGGGCGCCGGCTTCGTGTTCAGCTGCGTGGTGATCGCCGTGCTCGGCAGGAACGAGCCGGACGTGGAGGCGGACGGCATCGACAACGTGTTCATAGCGCTGCAGCTCCTGGTCCTCGCGGCCGTCTGCGTCTACTACCTCGTCGCCGACGTGCGTTTCTACGCGCGCCTGGCCGGGAAGGGCGCCGGACATCCCCACCAGGGGGCCGGCTACGCCTATGTCACCACCGTGCCCACACCGCCGTACGGGCAGCCGCAGCCCTACCCGCCGCACCCCGGGCAGCAGCAGCCCTACCCGCTTCCCCTCACCCGCTGTCCCCAGCCGGAGGACGCCCGCCCCGCCCCGCCCCAGCGCATCGACCAGGTCCGCGCCGAGCTGGACGAGCTGAGCGACTACCTCCGCAAGGAGGAGGGCCGGTGAGCGGTCGCCTCATCGGCGGACGGTACGAGCTGGCCACGATCCTCGGCCAGGGCGGCATGGGCCAGGTCTGGACGGCCTACGACCAGCGCCTCGACCGCCGGGTCGCCGTCAAGCTGCTGCGTCCCGACCGGGTCACCGGCCCCATCGGCAGCGAGGCCGCCGACGAACTGCGCCGCCGCTTCGTCCGCGAGTGCCGGGTCACCGCACAGGTGGACCACCCGGGCCTGGTCACCGTGCACGACGCCGGCAGCGACGGCGACGACCTCTTCCTCGTCATGCAGTACGTGGAAGGCGCCGACCTCGGTGACCACCTCGCCGAGCAGGACCCCTACCCCTGGCCCTGGGCCGTCGCGGTGGCCGCGCAGCTGTGCGCCGTCCTCAGCGCCGTGCACGCCGTGCCGATCGTCCACCGCGACCTCAAGCCCCGTAACGTGATGGTCCGTCCGGACGGCACCGTCCTCGTCCTCGACCTCGGCGTCGCCTCCGTCCTCGACACCGACACCACCCGCCTCACGCACACCGGCTCGCCCATCGGCTCCCCGGCCTACATGGCCCCCGAGCAGGCGATGGGCGGCGCGGTCGGCCCGTACACCGACCTCTACGCCCTCGGTGTCCTCCTGCACGAACTGCTCAGCGGTGATGTGCCGTTCGCCGGGTCCACCGCCCTCGGCGTGCTGCACCGGCACCTGTACGAGCCGCCGCTGCCGGTCCGCCAGATCCGGCCCGACATCCCCCAGGCGCTGGAGACGCTCGTGCTGCGCCTGCTCGCCAAGGACCCGCAGCACCGCCCGGCCAGCGCCCAGGAGGTGTACGAACACCTCGCCCCGCTGCTGCCCGCGCGCGGCTCCCGGCCGCCCGCCGGGCCGCTCGACCCCACCCGCCCGTTCCTGCGCCCGCACGCCCCCTGGCCCGACCGCGCCACCGTCCCGCCGCCGGCCATGCCCGCGACACCGCCCGCCCGGACGGACGTCGCCGCCGCCGTGGACGAGGTCAAGCGGCTCCTCGGCGAGGGCCGCATCACCCAGGCCGTGGACATGCTCGGCGGGCTCCTCCCGGTCGCCGCCGAACAGCACGGCTCCGGCTCCCCGGTGGTCCGCATCCTGCGCAAGCAGTACGCGGCGACCCTCATGGACGACGGCCAGTACCGCCGCGCCCTGCCCGAACTGCGCCGCCTCGCCGACGACCGGGCCGCCGAGGCGGGCCCCGCCGACCCGCAGACCCTCGGCTACCGCTGCGACGTCGCCCAGTGCCTGGAACAGCTCGGCGAACCGGCCGCCGCGCTCGCGGAGTACCGCGCCGTGCTCCCGTACTACGAGAACCAGTACGCCACGGGCAACGACCCGGCACGCTCGTACGAGATCCGCCACCGCATCGGACAGCTGCTCCTCGCGCTCGGCGACCACGCGAACGCGCGCGCCCAGCTCCAGTCCCTGCTGTACGACACCGAGCGCACCTACGGCCCGCACCACCCGCTGCCCGTCGAGCTGCGCCGACAGCTGGAGCGTCAGATGGAGGTCCGGGGCGGTTGAGGACGCGCGCCCCGGGGAACGCGTCCGGGGCCGTTCACCCGATGGCCGCCCACCGGCCACGCCGGGCTCCGGAAGGCGACACATCGACCGGTTGATGTACATGGGTGCTGATCTCGCTGGTGGTGCCTTGTTTCAACGAGGAAGAGATCCTCGAACGCTTCCATGAACGCGTCACGGACGAAATGTCCCGCCTTGGGCACGCGTTCGAGGTCGTGTACATCGATGACGGAAGCGCGGACCGGACCCTGCCCCTCATCCAGGAGCTGGCCACCGCCGACGCGCGCGTCCGGTACGTCTCCTTCAGCCGCAACTTCGGCAAGGAGGCGGCCATGCTGGCCGGTCTCCAGCACGCCGGGGGGGACGCCGTCGTCCTCATGGACGCCGACCTCCAGCACCCGCCGGAACTGGTCGGCCGCATGCTCCAGGAGCACGCCCGGGGCCACGACCAGGTCATCGCCCGCCGCACCCGCGCCGGCGACCGCGTCACCCGCACCCTCACCGCACGCGCCTACTACTGGCTGATCAACCGCCTCGTCGACGTCGAACTGGTCGACGGTGTCGGAGACTTCCGGCTGCTGTCCCGCCGCGCCGCCGACGCCGTGCTCTCCCTCACCGAGTACAACCGCTTCTCCAAGGGCCTCTTCGCCTGGGTCGGCTTCCCCACCACGACATTCAGTTACGAGAACGCCGTAAGGGAACAGGGCCGCTCCGCCTGGACCTTCGGCAAGCTCCTCAACTACGGCCTGGACGGGCTGCTCTCCTTCAACAACAAGCCCCTGCGCGCCGCCCTCTACCTCGGCCTGCTCCTCACCTCCGTCGCCCTCGCCTACGCCGCCTGGATCGTCGGAGTCGCCCTCGTGCGCGGTGTCGACACCCCTGGCTACGTCACCCTGCTCGTCGTCGTCACCGCGCTCGCCGGCGTCCAGATGATCCTCGCCGGGGTCGTCGGCGAATACGTCGGGCGCATCTACTACGAGGTCAAGCGCCGCCCGCACTTCCTGGTCAAGGCCGGCAACACCCGGACCCGGGAAACCGCCGCCGAGCCGGAGCCCCGGGAGTCCGTACGCCGATGAAGGCCGCCGCACAAATGGCACGTTTCGCCCTCGTGGGTGTGGTGAACACCGGCACGTACTACTGCCTCTACCTGCTCCTGCTGCACTGGCTGCCGTACATCGCCGCGCATGTGCTCGCCTTCGCGCTCAGCATGACCGGCTCGTTCTTCCTGAACTCGTACTTCACCTACCGCACCCGGCCCACCTGGCGGAAGTTCCTGCTCTTCCCGCTCACCAACGCGGCGAACTTCGTCATCACCACCGGCGGCGTCTACCTCCTGGTCGGCCTGGCCGGATTCAGCGACCGCTGGGCCCCGCTGGTGGCCGCCGCGGCCGCCATCCCCATCACCTTCGTGGTCTCGCGCACGATCATGCTGCGGCCGGAAGGCCGGGCCGTGTAGGACACAATGTCCCCGGCCGGCGGGAGGGCCGTCCTCCCGCCGCCTTGATCGCACGAGTCACCGAGGGGTGTTGTGAACGGAAGACGGAGCCGGGCGCTGCTGAAGGCCGTGACGCCGATGCTGGAGCCCGGGGAACAGGTCATGGCGCTGTCCCTGGTGAACCTGAGCGAGATATCGGTCAAGCGGAACCTGGCGGTGGGCGTCGCCGCGGCGGTACTGAGCGGCGGGACGATGATCGCGGCGGCGAGCCCCCAGCCGATCTACCTGGCGGCCAGCCGAGAGAGGCTCTTCCTCTTCGTCGCCAACCCGGCCTTCGCCAAGCCGGACCGGCACCTGGCCACGTTCCCGCTCCAGGGACTCACGCGTACCGAGATCAAGAACCGGGTCCTGAAGAAGTCCTTCGACCTGGTCGACGAGTCCACGGGGAGCGCGCTGCGCCTCTTCTTCCCCGCCCTGGTCAGGAACAACGGCCTGGACATCGTGGCCGGACTCGTCCCCGTCGCGCGGGCCACCGTCTGAGCCGGGACGGCCCGCATCCCCAACTCCTCCCGAATCGTTGGTCGAATCAGTGGCCCGGACCCGTTCCACTCCCTAACATCGATCACCGCAAGGCTTTGTGCACCGCCGCACAATCTCCTCGGGAGGCTCCTTTGCACCGCCGCCGTCGCACCGCGCTCACCGTCTCCGCCGCGCTGCTCGCCGCAGCGCCGCTCCTCTCCGCCTGTGGCAGCCAGGCACACCCCGGCGCCGCGGCCGTAGTCGGCGGCGACCGGATCACGGTGTCCACCGTGCAGGCGCAGGTGGCCGACGTGCGCGAGGCGCAGGGCTCGTCCCCGCAGTCCGCCCAGCTCACCGACCAGTCCGGCCAGCTGGCCCGCGCCAAGCTGCACGGGCTGATCCTGGACCGCGTCCTCGACCGGGCCGCGGCGGACGCGGGTGTCACGGTGAGCCGTGCGGAGATCCAGCAGATGCGCCAGTCGGCCGCCGCGCAGTACAGCGGCGAGAAGGGCCTCCAGCAGGCCGTCCTCCAGGAGCGCTGGCTCGCCCCGGGCCAGATCGACGCCTTCCTGCGCGAGCAGATCCAGATCACCAAGCTCGGCCAGGCCCTCGGCGCCGACCCGTCCACACCCGAGGGCACCAAGGCCATCGGCGACGCGCTCACCAAGGCGTCCAAGGCGCTGAACGTCGACGTCAACCCCCGCTACGGCTCCTGGGACAACCAGCAGATCCAGCTGGGCGACTACAAGGCCCCGTGGATCTCCCAGGTCACCAAGCCCGCCCAGGCGGCCGCCGAGGCCGGGGCCTGAGCCCCCTGTGACGGCCGGGGTAGATTCGGTGGTGTGAACGCTGAAGACCCCGGCCGCATCGTCCTGCTCACCGTCAGCCACCGGGTCGCACCCGGACTGCTGTCCTGGCCCGCCTGGCAGGCGCTGCACGGCGCCGACGAGGTGCGCTGCAGCGAGCCGGAGCAGCCGCAGCTGCCGTATCTGAGCGAGGCCGGCGTCACCGTCACCCCGGGCGTCCCCGACGCCCAGGAGCTCGTGGACGCCTGCGCGGGCGGCCGGACCGTGGTCGTCCTCACCGGCGGCGCGGGCAACCAGCCGCTCACCGACGGCCTGGCCCGGCTGGCCGGCTCCGGACGGGTGCGGATGCCCGACCTGGAGCTGCTGCCCGGTTCGTACGACCTGCCGGGCGCCCGGCTCATCGACCTCGTCCAGGTCATGGACCGCATCCGCGTCGAGTGCCCCTGGACCTCGCAGAAGACCCACGAGGGCCTCGCCAAGTACGCCATCGAGGAGGCGTACGAACTGGTCGAGGCGATCGAGAACGGCGACCGCGAGGAACTGCGCGAGGAGCTGGGGGACGTACTGCTCCAGGTGGTCTTCCACGCGCGCATCGCGGAGGAAGGCCTTCCGGGAAGTGGTGAGGAGCCGTTCTCCGTGGACGACGTGGCCGGCACGCTCATCGAGAAGCTGATCCACCGCCACCCGCACGTCTTCGGCGACGAGACCGCCGAGACCCCGGAGGACGTCCACGCGCACTGGCTGCGCACCAAGGCCATCGAGAAGCAGCGTGAATCGGTCACCGACGGGGTACCGCTCGGCCAGCCCGCCCTGGCGCTCGCCGCGAAGCTCGCCGGCCGGGTCCGTACCGCCGGACTCGACGTGCCGCTCCCCGAGGGCGAGGACATCGGCTACCGCCTCCTCGCCCTCGCCGCGCGGGCCCAGGAGGAAGGCATCGACCCGGAGGCCGCGCTGCGGGCCGCGGGACGGGCGTACCGGGACGCGATCCGGACGGCGGAAGGCACCGGATAACGTCGGGGAGTGAACGACAGCCCCGCCGACAGCCCCGCCGACCGCTCGGCCGAGGTCCCCGCCGAAGCCGCGTCCCTACCCGCCGGCTGCCCCGCCCACACCTCGTCCGCCGCCGTACCGCCCGCGCCCGAGCTCTTCACCTGGGAGTTCGCCACCGATCCGTACCCCGCGTACGCCTGGCTGCGCGAGCACAGTCCCGTGCACCGCACCACGCTGCCCAGCGGGGTCGAGGCGTGGCTCGTCACCCGGTACGCGGACGCCCGGCAGGCCCTCGCCGACCCCCGGCTGTCCAAGAACCCGGCGCATCACGCCGAGCCCGCGCACGCCAAGGGGAAGACCGGCATCCCCGGGGAGCGCAAGGCCGAGCTGATGACGCATCTGCTCAACATCGACCCGCCGGACCACACCCGGCTGCGCCGCCTGGTCTCCAAGGCGTTCACGCCCCGGCGCATCGCGCAGTTCGCGCCCCGGGTGCAGGAGCTGACGGACCGGCTCATCGACGGGTTCGTGGAGAAGGGGGAGGCCGACCTGATCCACGAGTTCGCCTTCCCGCTCCCCATCTACGCGATCTGCGACCTGCTCGGCGTGCCCCGCGAGGACCAGGACGACTTCCGGGACTGGGCGGGCATGATGATCCGGCACGGCGGGGGGCCGCGCGGCGGGGTCGCCCGGTCCGTGAAGAAGATGCGGGCCTATCTGCTCGAACTGATCCACCGCAAGCGCGAGGACCTGGGCGACGACCTGATCTCCGGGCTGATCCGGGCGAGCGACCACGGCGAGCACCTGACCGAGAACGAGGCCGCCGCGATGGCCTTCATCCTGCTCTTCGCCGGTTTTGAAACGACCGTGAACCTGATCGGCAATGGCGTCCACACCCTGCTGAACCACCCCGCCGAGCGCGAGCGGCTGCAACGCGCGCTGGCGGCCGGTGACACCGAGCTGCTGGCCACCGGGGTCGAGGAACTGCTGCGCTACGACGGCCCGGTGGAGCTCGCCACCTGGCGGTTCGCCACCGAGCCGCTGACCATCGGAGGGCAGCGCGTCGAGGAGGGCGATCCGGTGCTCGTGGTGCTCGCGGCGGCCGACCGGGACCCCGAGCGGTTCGACGGACCGGACACCCTGGACCTCTCGCGGAGCGACAATCAGCACCTCGGCTACGGCCACGGCATTCATTACTGTCTGGGAGCGCCGCTCGCCCGGCTGGAGGGACAGGCCGCGCTCGCCACCCTGCTGACACGCCTCCCGGACCTGCGACTTGCGGGGGAATCGGGCGATTTGCGGTGGCGCGGCGGACTCATCATGCGCGGACTGCGCACCCTGCCGGTGGAATTCACGCCGGGGGCGCGCACCGGCGAAAGTGACACTCTGTCAACTCTGTGACTTTCGCGTGATCTCTACTGCATCGACTTGTGACTCACGTTCGAGTTTCGCTAGGTTCACCGTTCGACTCACCAGTCGCTTGTCAGTCACACGGAAGGCATCTCCCATGGGCTCCGCGAACGGCAGACACCGCCGCCCTCGTCAGGCACCCGCCATCGTGGTCGCCGCAGGCGTCACCGGCTCGGCCATCGCCATCCCGCTGCTCGGCGCGGCAAGCGCACACGCCGCGGACACCGCGACCTGGGACCGGGTGGCCGACTGCGAGAGCGGCGGGATGTGGAGCGCCGACCTCGGCAACGGCTCCTACGGCGGTCTCCAGTTCACGCCGGAGCTGTGGAAGGCGTACGGCGGCGAGGCCTACGCGGAGCGCGCCGACCTCGCCAGCCGCTCGCAGCAGATCGCGGTGGCGGAGCGGGTCCTGGCCGCCAAGGGCCCCAAGGCGTGGCCCAGCTGTGCGGTGATCTCCGGGCTCACCAAGGCCGCGGGCTCGGCGGACGTGGACCCCGGCGACGCGGAGGCGGACGAGCCCGCCCGGAGCGCCGACTCGGGCCTCGACGCCGGTCTCGGCGCCGACCCGGATGACGACGCGTCCTCGGGCTCGTCGGCCACCCCCTCGGGCGAGGCGTCCGGCGCGGCCACCACGGACCGGAAGGCCGGCAAGAGCTCCGGCAAGCACGCGGGCAAGAGCGCCGAGGAGAAGGCCGACGCCTCCGCCTCCCCGTCCGCCGACCCCTCGGGCGCCCCGTCCCCCTCCGCCGACCCGTCCACCACGCCCCCGGCCGACCCCTCCGCGGACCCCTCGGCGGGCGCGACGGACGACGCGCGGGCGAACGGCGGCAAGCACCGGGGTGCCCCGGCCGCCGACGACGCCGCCGGGACGGCCGACGGGCGCGACGCGGGCCGGCACGCCTCGCGGGGTGACGGTGACGCACGCGGCAGCGCCACGCGGCCGGCTGACGGCACGTACACCGTGCGGCCGGGCGACAACCTCTGGGCCATCGCCGACGCGCAGGACCTGCCCGGTGGCTGGCCCGGGCTGTACGAGGCGAACAAGGCCGAGGTGGGCTCCGATCCGGACCTCATCCTGCCCGGCCAGAACCTCGATCTGGGCCTGGGGGACCAGGCCCCGGAGAAGGCCGCCGAGAGCGCCGGATGAGCCGTTAGAGCCCCTTGTGCTTTGGGTGGTTTAAGAGGCCCATGTCCCACTTTTGACCGAGTGAGACATGGGTCTCTTTGTGTGAACTCACGCTGCTTGTCCGGGAGGTCCCGCCGCATCCGTTCCGACCTGCACAAATGAGGGTTCTTCGGATGCTCTTACGGGATGATTATCCGGTATGTCCTTCTTTGAATATGACCGGTGGGTGTGATTACGGTCGGAACCGCTCGCACCGCGGGCCCCGTCGACCGTCACGCCGAATCCTGCCGTCGGTCGAAGGGAACAGACGCGAAAGCGCCGTAGGCAGGAGCGGGGGACCCAGGTAGGCGCTGGGCCCGGTCGTCGGGAGACGGATCGGGGCCGGCTAGGGGTGAAGTCGCGCCAGGAGCGCGGCCGGGCAACTCACTTGGCCCGAACCCGACAGCTCACCTCGCAGGCGTCGGTGAGGAGAAGACTCGATGCTGCTCAACCGCAAGGGCAACAAGCACCGCCGCCCCTCCAAGGCCGTCCGTGTCGCGACGCTCGCCGGTGTCGCCGGTGCCGCCGTCGCCGTGCCGCTGATGGGCGCGACCAACGCCTCCGCCGCCTCCGTCGCCACGTGGGACGCCGTCGCCCAGTGCGAGTCCGGCGGCAACTGGTCGATCAACACCGGTAACGGCTACTACGGCGGTCTGCAGTTCTCCCAGTCCAGCTGGGCCGCCGCCGGCGGCACGCAGTACGCGCCCCGCGCCGACCTGGCCACCAAGGCCCAGCAGATCGCCACCGCCGAGAAGCTCCTCGACATGCAGGGCCCGGGCGCCTGGTCCTGCGCCGGTGCCGGCAACCTGACCAACGACGGTGTCGACCCGGGCGTCGACACCGGCTCCGGTGCCGCCAAGCAGGAGGCCGCCCCGAAGAAGGCCGAGCGCACCGAGGCCCCGGCCACCAACCGCTCCGACCGCTCGGACGCTCCGAAGAAGTCCGCGAAGAAGACGGTCACCACCCCCACCGGCAAGAAGGTCGCCAAGGGTGACGGCGAGTACAAGGTCGTCGCCGGTGACACGCTGAGCAAGATCGCCGCCGACCGCCACGTCAAGGGCGGCTGGGCGCAGCTCTTCAAGCTGAACAAGGACATCGTCGAGGACGCCGACCTGATCTACCCGGGTCAGCAGCTCCACCTCACGAAGTAACCGCGATCCCTCCTCGCTGATCGCTCAGGCCGCCCCGGCCCGGCACGCACTCTCCCCCCGTGTGTGCCGGGCCGGGGCACGCCGCGTCCAGGGCGTCCGCAGCTCGTGCACCGTTCAACTGTTGTAGTTACCGACCAGTAAATATTTGGCGTTACGCCCCGGTATGCCCGCCCTTGGGTCCTTTTTCGTCCCAGGGGACGGGCGGTCGGCCGACGCAGACCGCCGGGCCGGTTAGGCTCTTGTCGCAAGGCCAAAGTGACCCTGCACAACCAGCGTCATATCCCAGAAGGAGATGCCTCGTGCCGTCCATCGACGTCGTCGTAGCCCGGGAAATCCTCGACTCCCGGGGCAACCCCACGGTCGAGGTCGAGGTCGGCCTCGACGACGGCAGCACCGGTCGTGCTGCCGTGCCGTCCGGCGCCTCCACCGGCGCGTTCGAGGCCATTGAGCTTCGCGACGGCGACCCCAACCGCTACCAGGGCAAGGGCGTCGAGAAGGCCGTCCTGGCCGTCATCGAGCAGATCGGCCCGGAGCTCGTCGGCTACGACGCCACCGAGCAGCGCCTCATCGACCAGGCGATGTTCGACCTGGACGCCACGGAGAACAAGGGCTCGCTCGGCGCCAACGCCATCCTGGGCGTCTCCCTCGCCGTCGCCCACGCCGCCTCCGAGGCCAGCGACCTCCCGCTCTTCCGCTACCTCGGCGGCCCGAACGCGCACCTGCTGCCCGTTCCGATGATGAACATCCTGAACGGCGGCTCGCACGCCGACTCCAACGTGGACATCCAGGAGTTCATGATCGCGCCGATCGGCGCCGAGTCCTTCTCCGAGGCGCTGCGCTGGGGCGCCGAGGTCTACCACACGCTGAAGAAGGTCCTGAAGACCAAGGGCCTCTCCACCGGCCTCGGTGACGAGGGCGGCTTCGCGCCGAACCTGGAGTCCAACCGCGCCGCCCTCGACCTCATCATCGAGGCCATCAAGGAGGCCGGTTACGCCCCGGGCAAGGACATCGCGCTCGCGCTCGACGTCGCCGCCTCGGAGTTCTACAAGGACGGCTCGTACGAGTTCGAGGGCAAGTCCCGCTCGGCCGCCGAGATGACCGAGTACTACGAGGAGCTCGTCTCCGCGTACCCGCTGGTCTCCATCGAGGACCCGCTGTACGAGGACGACTGGGCCGGCTGGAAGGTCATCACCGACAAGCTGGGCGCCAAGGTCCAGATCGTCGGCGACGACCTCTTCGTCACCAACCCGGAGCGCCTGGCCCGCGGCATCGAGGAGGGCTCCGCCAACGCCCTGCTCGTCAAGGTCAACCAGATCGGTTCGCTGACCGAGACCCTGGACGCCGTCGAGCTGGCCCAGCGCAACGGCTTCAAGTGCATGATGTCGCACCGTTCGGGCGAGACCGAGGACGTCACCATCGCCGACCTCGCCGTCGCCGTGAACTGCGGTCAGATCAAGACCGGCGCCCCGGCTCGCTCGGACCGCGTCGCCAAGTACAACCAGCTGCTGCGCATCGAGGAGATCCTCGACGACGCCGCGGTGTACGCGGGCCGCTCGGCGTTCCCGCGCTTCAAGGGCTGACGCCCACCGCGGGTACCCCCCGCCTCCGTCCGTCCCCGCGCCCGGTCACGTACCGTGTGCGGGGACGGACGTCGTAATGGGGAGGCGGGAACATGGCCGTGAAGGACCGGGACCGGTTCTCCACCGCGACCCGGCTGCGGCTGCTCGGAGAGCAGACCGCCGCCCGCGTCTACCGGTCCCAGAACCGGCGTCAGGCCCGCCGCTCCCGGCTCACCGGCCGGGCCGCCTTCCTGGCCCTGGTCGTCTGTTCCCTGGTCGTCGCCCTCGCGTATCCGATGCGGCAGTACGTGTCGCAGCGCGACGAGATCGCCGACCAGCGCAGGCTGGCCCGCGAGGCCGAGGCGCGCACCGAGGAGCTGCGGGACCAGAAGGCCCGGCTCCAGGACGACGCGTACATCAAGCGGCTGGCCCGCGAGCACCTGCACTACGTTCTTCCCGGGGAGACCGGCTACACCGTGGTCGACCCCGACGCGGTCAAGGAGCGCAACGGGAAGCCGGCCGAGACGGACCGGCCCTGGCACTCCAACCTGTGGGACGGCGTGGACAGCGCCGACCGCGGCTGACGGCCGTCCCCACCCCCGTACCTCTGCAGAACCCGCGGTTCGAGCAGTCCGATCAGCACCCTAGGCAGGCATGGAAACGCCCCCTCCCCAGACCGAGCCCACCGTCCCCACCGAGGCGGACATCGCCGCGTTCCGGCAGCAGTTGGGCCGCCCGCCGCGCGGGCTGCGCGCCATCGCGCACCGCTGCCCGTGCGGCAACCCGGACGTGGTCGAGACGCAGCCCCGGCTGGAGGACGGCACGCCGTTCCCGACGACGTACTACCTGACGTGCCCGCGTGCCGCGTCCGCGATCGGCACGCTGGAGGCGAACGGGGTCATGAAGGAGATGACCGAGCGCCTGGGCAAGGACCCGGAGCTCGCGGCGGCGTACCGGGCGGCGCACGAGGACTACATCGCGCGGCGCGACGCCATCGAGGTCCTGGAGGGCTTCCCGAGCGCCGGCGGCATGCCGGACCGGGTGAAGTGCCTGCACGTGCTCGTCGGGCACTCGCTGGCGGCCGGTCCCGGCGTCAATCCGCTGGGCGACGAGGCGATCGCGATGCTCCCGGAGTGGTGGCGCAAGGGCCCGTGCGTGTCGCCGTGCGGCGAGCAGGGTACGGACGAGGGCTGAGGGGGCGGCAGACATGACGCGCGTGGCCGCCATCGACTGCGGCACCAACTCGATCCGCCTGCTGGTCGCGGACGCCGACCCGGTCACCGGGGAGCTCGTCGAGTACGCCCGGCGCATGGAGATCGTCCGGCTGGGGCAGGGCGTCGACCGCACCGGCCGGCTCGCCCCCGAGGCGCTGGAGCGGACGTTCGCCGCCTGCCGGACGTACGCGGCGGTGATCGAGGAGCACGGCGCCGAGAGGATCCGCTTCGTCGCCACCTCCGCCTCCCGGGACGCCGAGAACCGGGACGACTTCGTGCGCGGGGTGCGGGACATCCTGGGCGTCGAGCCGGAGGTGATCAGCGGGGACCAGGAGGCCGCGTTCTCGTTCACCGGGGCGACCAAGGAGCTGACCGGGCGCGACGACCTCGCGAAGCCGTATCTGGTCGTGGACATCGGCGGCGGCTCCACGGAGTTCGTCGTGGGCGACGACCGGGTGAGCGCCGCGCGGTCCGTGGACATCGGCTGCGTACGGCTGACCGAGCGTCACCTCGTGCGTGAGGGCGTGGTCGGCGACCCCCCGTCGCCCGAGGGGGCCGAGGCGATCCGCGCCGACGTGGCCGCCGCGCTGGACCTGGCGGAGGAGACCGTGCCGATCGGCTCGGCGGCGACGCTGGTGGGCCTCGCGGGGACGGTCACCACAGTGGCCGCGATCGCGCTGGGCCTGGAGGAGTACGACTCCGCGGCGATCCACCACTCCCGCGTCTCCCTGGAGCAGGTCCGGGAGATCACCGCGCGGCTGCTGGCCTCGACCCATGCGGAGCGCGCGGCGATCGGCGCGATGCACCCGGGCCGGGTCGACGTCATCCCGTCCGGTGCGCTGATCCTCCAGGCCGTGATGGAGCGGACCGGGGCGCGCGAGATCGTGGTGAGCGAACACGACATTCTTGACGGAATCGCCTTTTCGCTGGCGTGAGCCGGGTGCTCATACGTCGTCCCGCCCGCACTGTTGAGTGGGCGGGACGTGCCTGGTGGGGCGCCTTCCGGGGCGCCTCGCCACCAACTTCGTGAACTTCTTCACAAGGAATTGCCCGCCCCGGGCCCCTCTTCTGCTCCGGATGGGTCGCGCAGGGGGTGAGCGGGGTCACTCGGGGGCCGGACCGAAGGGTTCCGGGAGTGTTACGCCCGGGTGTACCGGGAAGGCCCTTCGCCCGGGGTCGAGGGTCAAGGGCCAGCTCGCAGGCGGTGAACAACGTTCACCACTGTAACGGGGTTCCCGGTGCGGGTCATGACCTGGGTCACGGTGGCGGCGAACTATAGCAGAGGGTGGCCACAACCTTGTGAAGGGGCTCACGAGCATGCCCCCCGAGTGGGGTGGATACTCGATGGCATGAGCACCACGGAGCGTCCCAGGATCCTCGTAGTAGGCGGTGGGTACGTAGGTCTGTACGCAGCTCGGCGCATCCTCAAGAAGATGCGCTACGGCGAGGCGACCGTCACGGTCGTCGACCCCCGGTCGTACATGACCTATCAGCCCTTCCTCCCCGAAGCTGCCGCCGGCAGCATCTCCCCCCGGCATGTCGTCGTCCCGCTGCGGCGCGTCCTGCCCAAGGCCGAGGTGCTCACCGGGCGGGTCACCACCATTGACCAGGACCGCAAGGTCGCCACGGTCGCGCCGCTGGTCGGCGAGGCCTACGAGCTGCCCTTCGACTACCTGGTCATCGCGCTCGGCGCGGTCTCCCGCACCTTCCCGATCCCCGGCCTCGCCGAGCAGGGCATCGGCATGAAGGGCATCGAGGAGGCCATCGGGCTGCGCAACCACGTTCTGGAGCAGCTGGACAAGGCCGACTCCACGACGGACGAGGACGTCCGCCGCCGGGCCCTCACCTTCGTCTTCGTGGGCGGCGGGTTCGCCGGTGCGGAGACCATCGGTGAGGTCGAGGACATGGCCCGCGACGCGGCCAAGTACTACACCAACGTGAAGCGCGAGGACATGCGCTTCATCCTGGTCGACGCCGCCGACAAGATCCTCCCCGAGGTCGGCCCGAAGCTCGGGACCTGGGGCCGCGAGCACCTGGAGTCCCGTGGCGTCGAGGTCTTCCTCTCGACCTCCATGGACTCCTGCGTCGACGGCCACGTGGTGCTGAAGAACGGCCTCGAGGTCGACTCCAACACCATCGTGTGGACCGCCGGTGTGAAGCCGAACCCGGCGCTGGCCCGCTTCGGCCTGCCGCTCGGCCCCCGCGGTCACGTGGACACCACCGAGAAGCTCCAGGTGCAGGGCACCGATTACATCTGGGCCGCGGGCGACAACGCCCAGGTCCCGGACATGGTCGGCCGCAAGGCGGGCAACCCCAACGCCTGGTGCCCGCCGAACGCCCAGCACGCGCTGCGCCAGGCCAAGGTCCTCGGCGACAACGTGATCTCCGGGATGCGCGGCTTCCCGCAGGCCGACTACAGCCACGCCAACAAGGGCGCGGTCGCCGGTCTGGGCCTGCACAAGGGCGTGGCGATGATCGTCATGGGCAAGATGAAGATCAAGCTCAAGGGCCGTCTCGCCTGGTACATGCACCGCGGCTACCACGGTCTGGCGATGCCGACCTGGAACCGCAAGATCCGGATCTTCGCCGACTGGACCCTCGCGATGTTCCTCAAGCGCGAGGTCGTCTCCCTGGGTGCCATGGAGACGCCGCGCGAGGAGTTCTACGAGGCCGCCAAGCCGGCCCCCGCGCCGGCCGCCGCCAAGCCCGTGGGCGAGAAGGCCAAGGCCTCCTAGCTCCGCCGGGCCGTAACGGCCGCAGTACGACGCCCGAAGGGGCCGTCCGCCATCCGTGGTGCGGACGGCCCCTTCGGCGTATCCGGGTACGAGGAGAGGGGGGTGCGGCACGGGCCGCACCCCCGGCGGATGCGTGTGTCGTGCACGCATTTTGCCGTTCCCTTGCCCGGTAGCGGGATGGCCGGGCCGCCGCAGACTGTTGTGGGGGATGTACCACGCCGAGGCGCCCCGGGTGCCGGGGCGTGGTCCGGGACATGTGTGGGCATGTCCGGTCACGTCGGGAAACACCGTCACGGAGGTGTGCGCCATGGCAGACGCCGCATTGCGGCTGACCGCTCTCGCCCAGCAGTTGCTGGGCCAACCCCTACCGGTCCGCGTCCGGGCCTGGGACGGCAGCGAAGCCGGACCGCCCGGGGCCCCCGTCCTCGTCATCAGGAACCGCCGGGCCCTGCGCCGGCTGCTGTGGAAGCCGGGCGAACTCGGTCTGGCCCGCGCCTGGGTGGCCGGCGAGCTGGACATCGAGGGCGACCTCTACGAAGCCCTGGACCTGATGGCCGGGCTCATCTGGGAGCGCACCTCCGACGCGCCGGGCGGCCTCCAGGCCCTGCGCGACCCGAAGTCGCGCGCCGCCGCCGCGGACCTGCTGAAGCTCTCCGGCCCCTGGCTGCCGCCCGCCCCGCCGCCCGAGGAGGTGCGCCGCCGCAGCGGTCCCCTGCACACCAGACGCCGCGACAAGGAGGCCATCAGCCACCACTACGACGTGGGCAACGACTTCTACGAACTGGTCCTCGGGCCGTCCATGGTCTACTCCTGCGCCTACTGGGAGGACGCCGGGACCCTGGAGAGCGCCCAGCGCGACAAGCTCGACCTCGTCTGCCGCAAACTGGCCCTCAAGGAGGGCGACCGCCTGCTGGACGTCGGCTGCGGCTGGGGCTCCATGGCCATCCACGCCGCCCGCGAGTACGGCGCCCGCGTCACCGGCGTCACCCTCTCCACCGAACAGGCCGCCTACGCACGCAAGCGCATCGCCGACGAGGGCCTGACCGACCGCGTGGAGATCCGGGTCCAGGACTACCGGGACGTCCGCGACGGGCCCTACGACGCCATCTCGTCCATCGGCATGGCGGAGCACGTCGGCTCCGTCCGCTACCGGGAGTACGCCGACGACCTCTTCGCCCTCCTCAAGCCCGGCGGACGCCTCCTCAACCACCAGATCGGGCGCCGGCCGGAGAAGGACGAGTCGGCGTACGAGATCGACTCGTTCATCGACGCCTATGTCTTCCCGGACGGGGAACTGGCCCCGGTCGGCCGGACCCTCGCCATCCTGGAGGAGGCCGGCTTCGAGGCCCGGGACGTCGAGGCGCTGCGCGAGCACTACGCGCTGACCCTGCGCCAGTGGGTCGCCAACCTGGAGCGGGGCTGGGGGAGCGCCGTGAAGATGGTCTCGCCCGGCCGGGCCCGCGTCTGGCGGCTCTACATGGCCGCGTCCGCGCTCTCCTTCGAGCGCAACAAGATCGGGGTCAACCAGATCCTGGCGGTGCGCCCGGAGACGGACGGCGCCTCGCGCATGCCGCTGCGCGCCCGCGACTGGAAGGCCGACGCGACCGCCTGAGGGACGTGGAGCACGGGAGTACGCGCGGAAGGGGCCGGTGTCCGCGGACACCGGCCCCTTCCCTCGCAACGCTCCCGCTACTCGGTCTTGATGGCCGTCAGCATGTTGAGTTTCGCGGCGCTGCGGGCGGGCCACAGGGCGGCGAGCACGCCGACCAGGCCTGCCAGGAGCAGGAAGACCGCGATCCGGCCCCACGGGACGACCAGCACGTACTGCGGGATGCTCTCGGCGACGGTCTGCCCGATCGCCCAGCCGAGGAACAGCCCCAGCCCGATCCCGACGAGCGCGCCGAACAGCGAGATCACCACCGCCTCCAGGCGGATCATCCGCTTCACCCGGCGCCGGTCCAGGCCGATCGCCCGCAGCATGCCGATCTCCTGCTGGCGCTCGAACACCGACATGGCCAGAGTGTTGACGACCCCGAGCACCGCGATGATCAGGGCCATGCCGAGCAGGCCGTACATGATGTTCATCGCGAGGTTGACGCCGCCGCCGAACATGTCCCGGATGTCCTGACGGTCCATGATGCTCATGCCCGGGTTGTCGCCCAGCGCGTCCACCAGCGCCTGCTCGTTGGCCGCACTCGCGCCGCCGTCGGTCTTCACCCAGACCTCCTGGATGTCGCCCTTGCCCTCGTGCGGGGCGACGGTGGCGCGGGGGATCAGGACCGGCGAGAGGAACTCGTTGTCCTTGTAGAGCGCGCCGACCTTCAGCGTCTCCTTCTTCTTGTCGTTGTACGTGACCGCGACGGTGTCCCCGGGCTTCCAGCCGTGTGTCCTCGCGGTCTTCTCGGCGACCGCGATCTGCCCCTTCTCCAGGGTGTCCAGGGAGCCCGCGACGGTGTCGACGGTGAGCACCTGCTGCACGTCGCCCGGCGTGACGCCGGAGGCCGAGACGCCCTGCCCGCCGATCGTCAGCCAGACGCCCTGCTGGGGCGAGGCGGCGGTGACGCCCTTCGCCTTCTCCAGAGCGGTCAGCGCCGACTCGTCGAGCGCTTCACCGCTGGCCATCGAGACCATGTAGTCGGCCTTGATGTTGTCCGTGGTCACCGTGTCGACCGCCCGGCCGAGGGTGACGCCGAGGACCGAGATCCCGGTGACGAGGGTGAGGCCGATCGCCAGCGCGGACGCGGTGGCACCGGTGCGCCGGGGGTTGCGGACGGCGTTCTGAGCGGCCAGCTTGCCGGAGACCCCGAACAGCCGCCGCAGCAGCGGGTGCACCAGGGCGATCACCGGGCGGGACAGCAGCGGGATGAGGACGATGACGCCGATCAGGGCGAGGAAGGTGCCGCCCGCGATGAGCAGCTGCCCGTCCGACCCGGCCTTGGCCGCGCCGCCGACGATCGCCGCCGTGCCCAGCAGCGTGATGATCCCGCCGATGGTGTTGCGCACGACGAGGGACTTGACCGTGGCCACCGCGTGCGCGCTGTTCATCGCGGCGACCGGCGGGATCTTCGCGGCCCGGCGGGCGGGCAGCCAGGCGGCGAGCACGGTGATCAGGACGCCCACGGCGAACGCGGCGATCACCGTGACCGGGGCGATCACCAGCGGACCGGCCGGGATCTTGCCGCCGAGCAGGCTCATCGCGGAGCGCAGCCCGGTCGCGAGGCCGAGGCCCACCGCGAAGCCGACGACGGAGGCGATGAGACCGACCACGGCCGCTTCCAGGAGCACCGAGCGCTTGACCTGGCGGCGGGACGCGCCGACGGCACGCATCAGGGCCAGTTCCTTGGTGCGCTGGGCGACCAGCATGGTGAAGGTGTTGGCGATCAGGAAGATGCCGACGAAGAGGGCGACCCCGGCGAAGGCGAGCAGCAGCTTGTTGAGGTCGCTGAGCCCCGCCTCGATGTCATCGGCCTGCTCGTCGGCGCGCGCCTGGCCGGTCTTGGCCTCGGCGTCCTTCGGCAGCAGCGGCTTCACGGCCGTCAGCAGCTTCTGGTCGGAGGCGCCGGGCGCGGCGGCGACGGAGACGTTCTTGAACTCGCCGGGGCGCAGGAACAGCTTCTGCGCGACCGGGGTGTCGAACAGGACCAGGCTGCCTCCGGCGTTGACCGCACCGTCCTCGGTGGTGAAGACCCCGGACAGGGTGTACTCCTTCACCGGCCCGTTGGTCGCGACGCGGACCGTGTCGCCGACCTGGTACTTCCCCTTTTCCGCGGTGTCGCGGTCGAGCGCGACGGCGCCGGGCTCGGTGGGACCCGTGCCCCCGGTGAAGGTGTACGCGGGGTCCTTGCCGTCCTTGCCGGGGGCGAAGTTGGAGCCGGTGTTGGACCAGCCGTTGCCGATGAGCTTGCCGTCGGGGTCGGCGACCCCGGCGAAGCCGTCGACCCGGCCGGTGACGGACGCGACGCCGTCCAGGGCCCGGATCTTCTCCAGGGTGGCCTCGCCGACGGCGGGGGTCTCCTTGTCGCGCTGGTCGGCCTGGGTGGTGACCGCGACGGCGACGTCGTCGTAGCTCTTCGCCGACTGGTTGCGGAAGGCGTTGCCGAGGGTGTCGGTGAAGACCAGGGTGCCGGAGACGAAGGCCACGCCGAGCATCACGGCGAGGATCGTCATCAGCAGTCTGGCCTTGTGCGCGAGCACATTGCGCAGGGCGGTACGGAACATGTCTGTCAGTCCTGGGTGTCTGCCGGCCCGGGGAGCCAGGAGCCGGAGTAAGGGGTACGGAGCGCCGGAACGGGCCGGCTCAGCTGGTGCGGCCCTTGGCGTCGAACGCCTTCATCCGGTCCAGCACCCCGTCGGCCGTGGGGTGGATCATCTGGTCGACGATCGCCCCGTCCGCCAGGAAGATGACGCGGTCCGCGTAGGAGGCGGCGACCGGGTCGTGGGTCACCATGACCACGGTCTGGCCCAGTTCGCGCACGGAGTTGCGGAGGAAGCCCAGGACCTCGGCGCCGGAGCGGGAGTCGAGGTTGCCGGTCGGCTCGTCCCCGAAGATGATCTCGGGCTGGGAGGCCAGGGCGCGGGCCACCGCCACGCGCTGCTGCTGGCCGCCGGAGAGCTCGGTGGGGCGGTGCTTCAGCCGGTCGGAGAGACCCACCATGTCGATGACCCGGTGCAGCCACTCCTGGTTCGGCTTGCGTCCCGCGATGTCCATCGGGAGCGTGATGTTCTCCAGGGCGGTGAGCGTCGGCAGCAGGTTGAACGCCTGGAAGATGAAACCGATCTTGTCCCGGCGCAGCTGGGTGAGCTGCTTGTCCTTGAGCGCGCCCAGCTCCGTCTCGCCGATGCGCACCGAACCGCTGCTGAAGCTGTCGAGACCGGCCACGCAGTGCATCAGCGTGGACTTGCCGGAGCCCGACGGGCCCATGATCGCGGTGAACTCGCCCTGCGGGAAGTCCACGGTGACCCGGTCGAGAGCGGTCACCCGGGTCTCGCCCTCGCCGTAGACCTTGGACAGTTCCGTGGCGCGGGCGGCCACCGCGGTGGCGCGGTGAGCGGTGGACATGGTGGTCACAGCAGACTCCAGGGTGGGGTGCGTACGGGACGGGACCCGCCCGGCGGCCCGCCGCGTCGGCGAGGGCCCCGGGTCAGGGGTACCGCTCCATCGTCCCCGCCGGACGGGCCCCGGTCGTCACTCCCGGTGCCCGTTCCCGGGGCCCTCTTGAGTCGCATGACCCGCCCGCCGGCGTCCTCCTCGGGTATGACATACCCCTCCGGGCGGTCTAGGGGGTCTGATTCGGAGCCCCCGTCGACCCGCGCGGCACCAGGCGGGCCGTCCTGTCCTCGCAGCCCTCCGCGCCACCGTCCGTGACCAGGGACAGCAGGGTCCGGGCCGCGAGGCTCCCGTACGCCGGGATGTCGCGGCTCAGCGCGGTGAGCGGCGGGCGGACGACCCGGGACAGCTGGGAGTCGTCCCAGGCGACGAGTGAGAGGTCGCCCGGCACGTCGAGGCCCATCTCCTGGGCGACCGAGAGCCCGGCGACGGCCATGATGTCGTTGTCGTACACGATCGCGGTGGGCCGGCCGGGCGGGCTGACCAGGCGGCGCGTGGCGTGGGCCCCGTCGTCGCCGGAGTAGCCCGTGTGCACGATGACCGGCTCGCCCAGGCCCAGTTCGGCGCAGACCTCGCGCTGGGCCCGGTCGCGCAGGGCGGTGTGATTCAGCTCCGGCATCCCGGCGACCCGGGCGACCGAGCGGTGGCCGAGGGCGGCGAGATACGCGAAGGTGTCGCGGAGCGCCGCCGCGTCGTCGGACCACACGGCGGGCAGCGGGCCGGCCGCCGTGGGGTGGCCGATCGCCACGGCGGGCAGCCCGAGTCCGGCGACGCCCTCGATGCGGGGGTCGGCGCCGCGCAGATCGGTGAGGAAGACCCCGTCCACCCGGCCCTCGCCCCACCACCGGCGGTAGACCTCCAGTTCCTGGGCCGGGTCCGTGACGACTTGGAGGAGCAGGGCGCAGCCGCGCGGCGAGAGCTCGGACTCGATGCCGCTGATCAGCTCCATGAAGAACGGCTCCACGCCGAGCAGCCGGGCGGGCCGGGGCAGTGCGAGGCCCACCGCGTCGGCCCTGGCCCGGGTGAGGGCGCGGGCCGCGCTGTTGGGGCGCCAGCCGATCTCCTGCGCGATGGCCTTGATGGCGGACCTGGTCGCGGGGGAGACGCCCGGCCGGTCGTTCAGCGCGTAGGACACGGCGACCTTGGACACCCCGGCGCGGGCCGCGATGTCGGCGATCGTGGGGCGGTGCTTGGGCATGTGACCTCGCTTAACCGGTTCGTTCGGCGCGCACATCCTAGCTGCGGCCACGGCTGCGAGCGGGCCCCTTCCCTGTCGGCGAGCGGTCGAACCCTTTGTGCCGTACAGCGAATGGGAGCGCTCCCGCACCCTTGACAGGGACATGAAGCAGCCTTAGCTTCACGGCACTTACCCGGTTCAGTAACTCCGCTCGGCAGGGACGGCGGGGAGAAGGAGGGACGATGGGCACGGGATTCCGGGGCCGGATCGCGGCCACGCTCACCGTGATCGCACTCGCCGCCACCGCGTGCACGGGGGGCGGCTCATCGGGCGGCTCGGGCGGTTCCGGCGGAGGTGGGGGAGGCGGCGCCCTTCCCCGTAACGAGACGCTCTACACCACCGGCACCCAGTGGGGGCCGCCCGCCAACTACAACCCGCTGCACAACTGGGACCACGCCACCGGCACCAAGGGCCTCGTCTACGAGACGCTGTTCCACTTCGACCCCGACGCGGGCAAGCTCACGCCCTGGCTCGCCGAGTCGGGCAGCTGGACCGGGGACAAGACCTACGAGGTCAAGCTGCGCCCCGGCATCAAGTGGTCCGACGGCAAGCCCCTCACCGCGAAGGACGTCGCCTACTCCTACGGGATCGGGAAGATCGAGGCGTCCGCCTTCCACAGCCTGTGGAGCTGGCTCTCCGGCGCCGAGGCGGTGGACGCCACCACCGTCCGCTTCACCTTCAAGGAGGCCCGCTACCAGGAGTGGGACTTCACGCTCTACGGGCAGCCCGTCGTTCCCGAGCACATCTGGGGCAAACGCTCCGAGAAGGAGATCCTGGACGGCGTCAACGACAAGCCCGTCGGCACCGGCGCGTACACGCTGAAGAGCCACACCCAGGACCGCGTCGTCTGGCAGCGGCGCGACGACTGGTGGGGCGTGAAGGCCCTGTCCATGAAGCCCGCGCCCCGGTACATCGTGGACGTCTCCAACCCCAGCAACGAGGTCGTCATCGGCCAGCTCGGCCAGAACCAGCTGGACCTGAGCAACAACTTCCTGCCCGGCGCCGCCTCCCTGGTCAAGAGCAAGAAGGTCGTCTCGTACTACGACGAGCCGCCCTACATGCTCTCCGCCAACACCGCCTGGCTGGTGCCCAACACCACCAAGAAGCCGATGGACGACGCCGCCTTCCGCCGCGCGCTCGCCGCGTCCGTCGACACCGGGAAGATCGTCAAGGGCGTGTACGGGGGCCTGGTCAAGGGGGCCGACCCGACCGGACTGCTCCCGCAGTGGGACGCATACATCGACAAGGGCCTCGTCGCGAGCGAGGGCTTCACCTTCGACACCGCCAAGGCCAAGCAGATCCTCGCGGACGCCGGCTACAAGGACACCGACGGCGACGGCCTGGTGGAGAACAAGGACGGCTCGAAACTCAGCCTGAAGCTGGCCGTGCCCACCGGCTGGACCGACTGGATGGAGGCCGCCAAGGTCATCGCCTCGTCCGCCAAGGCCGCCGGCATCAGGATCACCACCGAGTTCCCCGACGCCAACGCCCTCAACGAACAGCGCGGCAAGGGCGCTTTCGACCTCGTCGTCAACAACGAGCGCCAGCTCTCCAGCACCCCGTGGACGTACTACGAGTACATGTTCCAGCTGCCCGTCCAGAAGCAGCAGAACACCGTCAACTTCGGCCGCTACGAGAACGAGGACGCCTGGAAGCTCGTCCAGCGGCTCGGCGCGGTCAAGACCGACGACACCGAGGGCATGAAGAAGGTCATTTCGAAGATCCAGGACATCCAGCTGAAGGAGATGCCCGTCATCCCCCTCTGGTACAACGGCCTGTGGGCGCAGTCCACCACCGGCACCTGGACCAACTGGCCGTCGGACGCGCCCGGAGCGCCCAAGTACGCCCCCGCGATGTGGCGCAACTGGCTGGAGATGGGCGGCTTCGAAGCGCTCACCCAGCTGAAGCCCGCCAAGTGACACGGCAGTTCTGAGAGCGGCCGGCCCCGGGGCTCTTCCCCCGGCCGGCCGCTCCCCATCCACGACCGCCCCGCCGTGTGCGCGCCGTCCTGACCGCCGACCGCACGGCGGGGCTCTCTCCGGGGAGCCCTCTTGCGCCGCTACTTCGCCCGCAAACTACTCATCTACGCGCTGACCTTCGTCGTCGCCGTCACCGTCAACTGGATGATCCCGCGCTTCATGCCCGGCGACCCGGTCGCCGCCATGGTGGCCCGGGCCCGGGTCTCGCAGCCCGAGGCCGTCGAGGCCATGCGCGCCTACTACAACAACCTCTTCGGCTTCGACGAACCCGTCTGGCAGCAGTACCTGCACTTCTGGAGCGCCCTCCTCCAGGGCGACTTCGGCCTTTCCATCTGGGTGTTCCCCAAACCCGTCGCCGACGTCCTGCTCGACGCACTCCCGTACACGCTCGGGCTGATGATCCCGGCCATCCTGCTCAGCTGGTTCGTCGGGAACTGGGCCGGGGCGCTCGCCGCCCGCCGCAAGGTGCTCGACAACACCGTGCTCCCGGCCGGCTATCTGCTCACCGCCATGCCCTACATGTGGATCGCCGTCATCCTCGCCTGGGCGCTCGGCTCCAAGGCGGGCTGGTTCCCGCTCTCCGGCGGCTACAGCCTCGACATCCAGCCCACCTGGTCCCTCGCCTTCGCGGCGGACCTGTTCCAGCACTGGGTGCTGCCGTTCCTGTCGCTCTTCCTGGTCGCGCTCGGCGGCTGGGCCATCGGCATGCGCAACATGATCATCTACGAGCTGGAGTCGGACTACTCCAACTACCTCTCGGCGCTCGGCGCACCCCAGCGCCTCATCCGCCGCTACGCCTTCCGCAACGCCGTCCTGCCCCAGATCACCGGACTCGCCCTCCAGTTGGGCGTCCTGGTCGCCGGAGCGCTGGTCACCGAGATCGTCTTCGCGTACCCGGGACTCGGCTCGCTCATTCTCGCCGCGATCCAGAACCAGGACTTCTTCCTGCTCCAGGGCGCGTTCCTGTTCATCGTCATCGGCGTCCTGATCGCCAACTTCCTCATCGACATCGTGTACGTCGTGGTCGACCCCCGCACCCGCACCGGCATGGCAGGAGGCCAGTCATGAGCACCGTGCCCGAACCGGCCGCCGAGCCCGCCGCGCCCGCCGCCCGTCCCGGCCGCGAGACGCTGCATTACGCCGTCCGCAACCCCAAGCTGCTCATCGGGTTCACCGTCGTCGTGCTGCTCCTGCTCGTCGGCATCATCGGCCCGCCGCTCCTCGACAGCGCCGACCCCAACGAATACGTCGGCCCGCAGGCCGCCCCGCCCGACTCCACGTACTGGATGGGCACCACCACCTTCGGACAGGACGTCTACGCCCAGTTCGTGCACGGGCTGCGTTCGACGTTCCTGGTCGGCGTCGTCGGCGGGGCCATCGCCGCCGCCATCGCCATGCTCGTCGGCTTCCTGGCCGGCTACCGAGGGGGTGCCGTGGACGAGATCCTCAACATGCTCACCAACGTCGTCCTGGTGCTGCCCGCGCTCGCGGTGCTGCTCATCATCAACGCGTACCTCGGGGTCCGCTCGGTGCCCGTGCAGGGCCTGTTCATCGGGCTCACCTCCTGGCCGTGGGCGGCCCGGGCCATCCGGGCGCAGACCTTCTCGCTCCGCACCCGCGAGTTCGTGGACCTCGCCCGGCTCAGCGGCAGCGGCACCTGGCGGATCATCTTCCGCGAGATCGCGCCCAACATGAGCTCGTACCTCTTCATGATGTTCATCCTGCTGTTCGGCGGCTCGGTCCTGATCGCCTCCTCGCTCGACTTCATCGGACTCGGCCCCACCGAGGGCGTCTCGCTCGGGCTGATGCTCCAGAGCGCCCAGCAGTGGAGCGCCCTGCAACTCGGCATGTGGTGGTGGTTCGTTCCGCCCGGCGCCGGGATCACCGCGATCGTCGGAGCGCTGTACGTCGCCAACGTGGGCCTCGACGAGGTCTTCAACCCCAAGCTGCGGGAGGCCTGACCATGACCGCGACCGCTTCGAGGGAGGTCTGAGCGCATGACCCTGACCGTGACCGACCTCCGGGTCCACTACCGCACGCTGCGTGGTGAGGTGCGGGCCCTGGACGGCGTCTCCTTCGACCTCGCCGACGGGGAGATCCTGGGCCTCGCCGGCGAGTCCGGCTGCGGCAAGAGCACGCTCGGCAAGTCGCTGATCCGCCTCGACGGCCGGATGCGCCACGCGGGCGGCACTGTCACGCTGGACGGCGACGACGTGCCCGTGGCCGACGACCGGGCGATGAACGCCTTCCGCTTCCACCGGATCTCGCTCGTCCCGCAGTACTCCATGAGCGCCCTGAACCCGACCCGCCGCATCGGCCGCATGATCCGCGAGCTGCTCGCGTCGCGCGGCGCGAGCGTGGACACCGCCGAACTGCACCGCAGGCTCGACCTGGTGGGCCTGGACCACGACGTCCTGGACCGCTACCCGATCGAGCTGTCCGGCGGCATGAAACAGCGCACCGTCATGGTGATCTCCACCCTGCTCGACCCGTCCGTCCTCATCGCCGACGAGGTCACCTCGGCGCTCGATGTCTCCACCCAGCGCGCCGTCGTCGGCGCGCTCACCGGACTGCGCGACAAGGGCCTGGTAACCAGCATGATCTTCGTGACCCACGACCTCGGGCTCACCTCGCACATCGCGGACTCGATCATGGTCATGTACGCGGGCAAGCTCGCCGAGAAGGCGCCCACGAAGACCCTGACGACCGCGCCCCGCCACCCGTACACCAAGCTGCTGCTCGGCGCGCTCCCCGAGGTCGGGGCCCGGCACGCCGACCGGCCTCTCACGGGCATCGCGGGCGCCCCGCCTTCCCTGCTCGACCCTCCGGCCGGCTGCCGCTTCCGCGACCGCTGCCCCGTCGCGGACGAGCGCTGCGCCGAGGAGCCCCCGGTGATCGAGATCGCCCCCCGCCACTCCGTCGCATGCTGGAAGGCCTGATGCTGACCCTCGACCACGTCACCAAGACCTACCGGGCCGGGGCGTTCGGCGGCGGCTCCGTCACCGCCGTCGACCGGGTCTCCTTCACGGCCGCGCCCGGCGAGGTCGTCTCCCTCATCGGCGAGAGCGGCAGCGGCAAGTCCACGATCGGCCGCATGATCCTCGGCCTCACCGGTGTCAGCTCCGGCACCCTCACCCTGGACGGGCAGCGGGTGCGGCCCGGCAAGGACTTCTACCGCCGCGTCCAGGGCGTCTTCCAGGACCCCTTCTCCTGCTACAACCCCGTCTTCCGCGCCGACCGCGTCTTCGACCTGGTCCGCCGCGCCTACCACCCGGGCGTCCGCGACGCGGAGTGGGCCGACCGCGTCGAGAGGGCGGTACGCGATGTGCGCCTGGACCCCGCACAGGTCCTCGGCCGCTACCCGCACCAGCTCAGCGGCGGCCAGCTGCAACGCCTGCTCATCGCCCGCGCCCTCCTGCTCGACCTGAGCTTCCTGGTCGCCGACGAGATCACCAGCATGCTCGACGCCTCCACCCGCATCGACGTCCTCAACCTCCTCGCCGGGCTCAAGGAACGCGGCCTCGGCGTCCTCTACATCACGCACGACCTCGCGCTCGGCACGTACCTGGCGGAGAAGACGGTGGTGCTGCGCCGGGGCCGGGTGGTCGAACGCGGCGACACCCAGAAGGTCTTCGGCAATCCCCTCCACCCGTACACCCGCACCCTGCTCGCCGCCGTGCCCCGCCTCGACCAGCCCTGGGACCCTCCGGAGCCGGTACGGTCGTGCGCCTTCCACGACGGGGGCGGCGGCACCGCCGACCTGTACGAGACCGAGCCGGACCACTTCGTCGCCTGCGCCCAGCTCCCCGACTGCGGAAGGACCCCCGCGTGACCCCTCGCCACCTGCCCCTGCACGACGGCTGGACGCTCCACCCGGCCGGACCCGTGCCCTCCGGGCTCCCCACAGGAGGCGTTCCCGACGGCATCCCCGCCACCGTCCCCGGCTGCGTCCACACGGACCTGCTGGCCGCCGGGCTCATCGAGGATCCGTACCTGGACGACAACGAGAGCCGGCTCGGCTGGATCGGCCGCACCGACTGGACGTACCGCACCACCTTCGACTGGACGCCGGACGGCCACGACCACGCAGCCCTGTGCTTCGACGGCCTCGACACGGTCGCGACGGTCGTACTCAACGGCACGGAGATCGGCCGGACGGCGAATCAGCACCGTTCGTACCGCTTTCCCGTGCGTGAGGTGTTGCGCGAGGGCGGAAATGCCCTCGACGTAACGTTCACCGCGCCCTATACCTACGCCGAGGAACTGCGCGACCGCCTCGGCGACCGCCCCGGCGCCTACGCGGAGCCGTACGCCTTCATCCGCAAGATGGCCTGCAACTTCGGCTGGGACTGGGGCCCGACGCTGGTCACGTCCGGCATCTGGCGCCCGGTCGCGCTGGAGACGTGGAGCGGTCCGCGCATCGCGTCCGTGAAGCTGCTGCCCGACCTGGACCCGGAGGGCGTGCCGTTCCTGACCGCCGAGGTGGAGATCGAGCACGACGGCCTCGAAGCGGTCTCGGGCTCGGTCAAGGTCATCGGCGCGGGGAGCGTCTTCGTCCTCACGGAGGACGAGCACCGCGTCTCCGTCGGCCTCTCCGTCCCGCAGGCCGAGCGCTGGTGGCCGCACAGCCACGGTGCGCAGCCGCTGTACGAGGTGGAGGTCCGCGTCGGCGACCACGTCCGGCACCTCCGCACCGGGTTCCGGGCCGTCACGCTCGAACAGGAGGCGTTCCGCGTCTCCGTGAACGGCGAGGCGGTGTTCGTACGCGGGGTGAACTGGATCCCCGAGGACTGCTTCCCGTCCCGCCTGACCCGGCAGCAGCTCTCCGACCGCCTCGACCAGGCCGTCGCCGCCCACGTCAACCTGGTCCGGGTGTGGGGCGGCGGGCTCTACGAGAGCGACGACTTCTACGCACTGTGCGACGAGAAGGGGCTCCTGGTCTGGCAGGACTTCCCGTTCGCCTGCGCCGCCTATCCGGAGGAGCAGCCGCTGTGGGACGAGGTGGCGGCCGAGGCACGCGAGAACGTCGTCCGGCTGGCCCCGCACCCTTCCCTGGTCCTGTGGTGCGGAAACAACGAGAACCTGGAGGGCCACGCCGACTGGGGCTGGCAGAAGGAACTCGGCGACCGCACGTGGGGCCACGGCTACTACCACCGGCTGCTGCCCGGGATCGTCGCCGAGACCGACCCGACCCGCCCCTACTGGCCGGGATCGCCGTACTCCGGCAGCCCCGACGCCCACCCGCAGGACCCGGAGCGCGGCACGATCCACATCTGGGACGTGTGGAACCGCGCCGACTACCGGGCCTACGCCGACCGTGTGCCGCGCTTCGTCGCGGAGTTCGGCTTCCAGGGCCCGCCCGCGTACGCCACACTCCGCCGCGCGGTCAGCGGCCCGCTCACCCCCGACGCACCGCTCCTGGCGCACCACCAGAAGGCCGAGGACGGCGACGCGAAGCTGCTGCGCGGCCTGGGCGACCATCTGCCGCGTCCTGGCTCCGACTTCGACGACTGGCACTGGCTCACCCAGCTCAACCAGGCCCGCGCCGTCGCGTTCGGCATCCGCCACTTCCGCTCCCACGCCCCGTACTGCATGGGCACGATCGTCTGGCAGCTCAACGACTGCTGGCCGGTCGTCTCCTGGTCGGCGGTCGACGGCGACGGCCGCCGCAAGCCGCTCTGGCACGCGCTGCGTTCGGTGTACGAGGACCGCCTGATCGCCGTCCGCGACGGCTCGGCCCACCTGGTCAACGACACGCCGGCCCCTTGGGAGGGCACCCTCCGCCTCACCCGGCACGCCCTGGACGGAACGGTCCTCGCCGAGGAGAGCGTGCCGGTGACCACGGCCCCGCGCGCGACGACACGCGTCCCGCTGCCCGCCGCGCTCGCGACGCCCGGCGACCCGGCCGGCGAACTCCTGTCCGCGCGCCTGGACGGCACCAGGACCCTGTACTTCTACGCGGAGGACCCGGCGCTCGCCCTGCCGCCGGCGCGCTACGGGGTGACGGTGACGGCGGAGGAGGGCGCCCGGACCCCCGCGTACCGCGTCGAGATCACGGCGGAGACCCTCCTGCGCGACCTCTGCCTCTTCCCCGACCGCCTCCACCCGGACGCCGAGGCCGACACCATGCTCCTCACGCTCCTCCCCGGCGAGAGCACCACGATCCGGGTCACGGGCGCGGTGCTGGAGGACCCCTCCGCGCTGGCGAGCCGCCCGGTACTGCGGTGCGTGAACGACCGCATCGCAACCTGAAATCAGCCACGAGGTGGCGCGCCCCTGGCGATCGGTGGCGCGCCCCTGGCGAATCGACTGTGTCGGTGCGGCGACTTTCCGTCAATTCGCCCGGCACCCCTGCGCTGCCGCCATCTTGCCCGGGCATGTGGGTATGCCTCCGACGTGCACTGACGGGGACTCAAGAGATCGATAAATAAGACAACATCGAGCCACTGTTCGGCTGATCCGACCGAGCCCCCCGGATAGGGTCATGTGCCAACGCGGAGCCGCGCGCCAAGCCCGGATGGTGGAATGCAGACACGGCGAGCTTAAACCTCGCTGCCCCTCGGGGGCGTACCGGTTCGAGTCCGGTTCCGGGCACCATCGCGTACCACGTCCCAAGCCACCAGGTACCCGGAACGATCACCTCCGAACCGTGGGAATGGCGGTGTTCGCAACCGAAGCCCCGGCAAATTGGTGACCAGGGCCGGACCCAGTAGGTGCGTGGCGGGGAGGAACAGCAGAACCACTGCGGCGTTCATCGGCGGGCGGCGGGAGTCCACGGGCTGAGAAACGTGGTGGGTTCCGGGCCGTCCGAACGGCACCTTGGGCGCATGACGGATACCGATCAGTTCAAACGCGACCTGCGGCTCTATCTCCAGGACGCCCGCGACACCTTTCTCTGGAAGCTCGACGGGCTGTCCGCATACGACATGCGCCGCCCTCTCACCCCCACCGGCACCAATCTGCTCGGGCTCGTCAAGCATGTGACGGGGGCCGAGGCGTTCTACCTCGGGACCGCCTTCGGGCGGCCCGTCGACGCGCCGGGACTGTGGATCACCGGGGACGCCGAGCCGAACGCCGATCTGTGGGCCACGCCCGACGAGTCCCGGGAGGAGGTCGTCGGGCGGTACCGCAGTGTGTGGGCGCACTCCGACGCGACCGTAGAGGCCTTCGGGCTGGACGCGATCGGGGTCCTCCCGGGGGAGGACGGGCAGGACGGGCCCGCCCTGTCGCTGCACCGCGTCCTCGTCCACCTCGTCGCCGAGACCCACCGCCATGCCGGGCACGCCGACCTCGTCCGGGAGCTGATCGACGGGGCGACCGGGCTGCGGCGGGGCAGCGAGGACACGGCGCCCGGTGACGAGGCATGGTGGCGCCGCCACCGGGAAAGGGTGGAGAGCGCGGCCCGGGAGGCGGGCGGACGTACCGCAGGGTGACCGCGCACGGCCGGTCCGCTCGGGGAAAGATCCTCCTTCGGCACTAGGCCGATTGCTTTGCCTACCCATTACTCTTGTGGGAAGGCCACGCTGGGTGGCCATGGAGGAGTGAGATGAGGAGCAGCAACCCGGTCTTCTCGCGACGGGGCTTCAGCCGCGACAACGGTTACGCGGGCTTCAACGCGGCGCCGCAGGCCGGGGCCCCCGCCGCGGGTGCCAACCCGTACGCACAGGGCACCGCCCCGAACCCGTACGCGACGAACCCCTACGCCCCCACGGGCGCCCCCGCGCCCGCCCGTACCGGCGCGATGACGATCGACGACGTCGTCACCCGCACGGCGATGACGCTGGGCACGGTCGTGCTCGGTGCCGCGCTCGCCTGGGCGCTGCTGCCGGTGGACGAGGACAACCTCAACAAGTCGTACGGCATCGCCATCGGCGCGGCGATCATCGCGTTCGTGCTGTCGCTCGTCCAGTCGTTCAAGCGCAAGCCCGTCCCCGCGCTGATCCTCGCGTATGCCGCCTTCGAGGGCGTTTTCCTCGGCGTCATCTCCAGCGCGGTCAGCACGTACATCGGGCCGGGCGTCGTGATGCAGGCGGTGATGGGCACCATGTGTGTCTTCGCCGGTGTGCTGCTCGCGTACAAGATGCGCTGGATCCGCGTCACCCGCCGGTTCTACGGCTTCGTGATGGCCGCCGCCATGGGCTTCCTGCTCCTGATGGTCGTCAACCTGCTGTTCGCGGCCTTCGGCGGCGGTGACGGCCTCGGCTTCCGCAGTGGTGGCCTCGGCATCCTCTTCGGTGTCATCGGCATCATCCTCGGCGCCTGCTTCCTGGCCCTCGACTTCAAGCAGGTCGAGGACGGCATCGCGTACGGCGCTCCGCGCGAGGAGTCCTGGCTGGCCGCCTTCGGCCTCACCATGACCCTGGTGTGGATCTACCTGGAGATGCTGCGCCTGCTCTCCATCCTCAGCGGCGACGACTGATCGCCCGGCGCACGCGTCAGCGGCCCGCGGTCTCCCTCCGGAGGCCGCGGGCCGCTGCCGTGCGTACGGCGATAGGGTCGCGGGGTGCTCGATACGACCCCCCTGATCATCGCCGTGGACCGATTCGCCGACCGGCTGCGCGCCGCCCCGCAGAGCAGGCTCCAGCGGAGAGCGGCGGCCCAGGGCCTCGCCGCCGCGCGTGAGCTGTCGGCGCGGGCCCAGCGCACCGAGGAGCCGGGCCGGGAGCCCAGGGTCATGCCGGACGCCGGGGTCTTCGCGGTCGGCGACCAGCTCGCCGTCGCCGGCCGGGACCTGGCCGTGGCACTGGAAACGGCCCCGTCCGAAGAGCTGGACGAGGCCGTGCGATGCGTCGAAGAAGCGGCCGCGCGGGCCTTCACGTAGGGCGCGCGGCGCGTGGGGAGGCGGCAGCCTCCCGTAAAGCCGGGACCGTGGATCCGGGGACCGGCGTCGTAGCGTGCTCAGAAGCTCGCTATGACGCGGTCGGCGAGTATGTACACGTTCTCCTTGCCGCACGAGAACGTCAGGGCGTACGCCCCCGACACTCCGGAGCCGCCCAGCAGCACCGGGTGCTCGCCGGCGCGCAGCGACTCGGCCAGGCGCTCGGCCGTCTCGCGGTGGCCGGGGGTCATACAGAGCGTCGTACCGTCGGCGAACACGTACACGTCGAGCGTGCCGAGCGGGCCCGGGCGCACGTCGGCCAGCTCGGTGCGGCTGTCCGCCAGCTCCTCCAGGCGGTTCACCGTGCGCTCGTGGTCGGTGACGACGGGCGTCTGCACGGGGACGAAGTCGGGGTGCGAGGGGTGGCGGCGGCGGGCCGCGGCCAGCTCGGGGGAGTCCTCGGCGAACTCCGTCTCCGGCAGCTCCGCCAGCCCGGTCAGCTCGTCCAGAGCCTCGGCGGCGTCGAGATCCATCGCGTCCAGACCGGCGAAATCACTCTGGCGCGGCATGAAGAACGGAGCGTCCTCGCCCAGACCGGCCAGCCCACCCAGCAGCGACGGGGCGTCGGCGGCGTCGCGCGCCTCCTGCGAGGCCCAGAACGCGCGGGCCTCGGCCAGCTCCCGCTCGCGCTCCTCGGCCAGCGCCTCGGCGACGGCCGCGCGTATTTCTTCGGCGGAAGTGGTGTCGTTGCGGGTCTGAGGGGGTACAGCGGCTGTACGGGCGTGACCGTCGGCCAGCTCCTTCCGGAGCGCCGAGACCTGCCTGCGCAGTCCGTGAGCGGCGTGCAGAGCAGCGGCGCCCACAGCCGTGGCAGCGGCGGTGGTCAGCAACAGGGCAATAGGCATGGCGCTCACTGACATACTCCCGGTTTCAATCGATCCCCCGACTTCCTACATCAGCTTGTGCCCTGACGGCACCATGTGTCAGTGCATTACGTCACGAAATGGACAGGACTTTGGGCCCTGTGTAAACCGCTGGTGTAGGTGTGACCTGCGCAAACGACTCTCCCCCAGGAGATAGATCACATCCTGGGGGAGATTCGGTCACGGTCGGGGCTCGGTGGCCCGCAGGGCCCCGGAACCCGCCCTGATCAGCTCAGACGCTCGATGACCATGGCCATGCCCTGGCCGCCGCCGACGCACATGGTCTCCAGGCCGAACTGCTTGTCGTGGAACTGGAGGCTGTTGATCAGCGTGCCGGTGATCCGCGCGCCGGTCATGCCGAAGGGGTGGCCGACGGCGATGGCGCCACCGTTGACGTTGACCTTCTCCAGCGGCAGGCCGAGGTCGCGGTAGGAGGGGATGACCTGGGCGGCGAACGCCTCGTTGATCTCGGCGAGGTCGATGTCGCCGACGGTCAGCCCGGCCCGCTTCAGCGCCTGCTTGCTGGCCTCGACCGGGCCGTAGCCCATGATCTCGGGGGAGAGGCCGGAGACGCCGGTGGAGACGATCCGGGCGAGCGGGGTCAGGCCCAGCTCGCGCGCCTTGGTGTCGGACATGATCACGAGCGCGGCGGCGCCGTCGTTGAGCGGGCAGCAGTTGCCCGCCGTGACCAGGCCGTCCGGCCGGAAGACCGGCTTCAGGCCCTGGACGCCCTCCAGCGTGACGCCCGCGCGCGGGCCGTCGTCCTTGGCGACGACCGTGCCGTCCGGCGTGGTCACCGGGGTGATCTCGCGCTCCCAGAAGCCGTTCTTCAGGGCCTCCTCGGCGAGGTTCTGCGACCGTACGCCGAACTCGTCCATGTCCTGACGCGTCACGCCCTTGAGCCGGGCCAGGTTCTCCGCGGTCTGGCCCATCGAGATGTAGGCGTCCGGGACCAGGCCGTCCTCGCGCGGGTCGTGCCAGCTGGCACCGGACTCCTCGGCGCGGGCCGCGGTACGGGCCTCGGCCTCCGCGAAGAGCGGGTTGTGCGTGTCCGGCAGGCTGTCCGAGTTGCCCTTGGCGAAGCGGGAGACCATCTCGACACCGGCCGAGATGAAGACGTCGCCCTCGCCGGCCTTGATGGCGTGCAGGGCCATGCGGCTGGTCTGCAGCGAGGACGAGCAGTAGCGGGTGACCGTACAGCCGGGAAGGTGGTCCATTCCCATCTGCACGGCGATGATGCGGCCCAGGTTGTTGCCCTGCTCGCCGCCGGGCAGACCGCAGCCGAGCATCAGGTCGTCGATGTCCTTCGGGTCCAGCTCGGGGACCTTGGCCAGCGCGGTCTGGATGATCGTCGCGGTCAGGTCGTCCGCGCGCAGGTCCTTGAGCGAACCCTTGAAGGCCCGGCCGATGGGCGAACGGGCGGCAGAGACGATCACGGCTTCGGGCATCACGCGGCTCCATGGGGGCTGAGGGCGGACAGGCTGCCTGAGAAATCCGGCAGACCCGGCGGTACGGCACGACTGCTCTGGAAATTACCCGGACGTAGCGCCCGGGTCACCCGACCCGGCGTGTGATGCGGACCTCTTTTCTAAGCGAGCGCTCAGTCAATGGCCTCTTCCGGGAGCGCCCGCTCGGCCGGCGGCTCCCCATCCGGGCCGCCCGGTCAGTCGGCGGTCCCCTTCCCGGGCCGCCCGCTCGGCCGGCGGACCCACGCGTGTCTCGGCGAACCGTTCGCGTCCGTGTCCGGCCAGTGGTCGAGGCGGGTCGAGCCCCCGGGCTCCGGGTGCGGATGCGGATGCGGATGCGGCTCGGTGGCGGCGGGCAGGCGCCGCCGCCTGCGGTGCTTGAGCAGGGCCCAGGGCGCCCGGGCCCCCGTGACCTCCGTACCGGCCTCCTTGGCCGCCTGGGAGGCCGCCTTGGCCACCGGCAGCATGTCCTCGCGCCGGGCGCCGTCCAGCCGGTCGGACTCCGGCCACAGACCGAGCACCGCGCACAGCGTCGGCAGCACCGCCATGGACGCGGTCGCGTACCCCTCGGCCGACGGATGGTAGTTGTCCGGGCCGAACAGCTCCCGCGGGTTCTCCTCGAACTCCGGGCCCAGCAGGTCGCCCAGCGACACCGTGCGCCCGCCCTGCTCCACCGTGCCGATCGTCTGCGCCGCGGCCAGCTGCCGGCTCACCCGCCGGGCCAGCCATCGCAGCGGCTGGTACACCGGCTCGATCGTGCCCAGGTCCGGACAGGTCCCGACGACGACCTCCGCCCCGGCCGTCCGCAGCCTGCGCACCGCCGTCGTCAGGCAGCGCACCGACTGGGTCGCGGGCATCCGGTGCGTCACATCGTTCGCCCCGATCATGATCACGCACACGTCCGGCGTCCGCGCCGGGTCCGCGAGGATCAGCGAGACCTGCCGCTCCAGATCGTCCGACCGGGCACCCGGCAGCGCGACATTGCGCAGATCCACCGGCCGCTCGGACACCGCCGCCAGCCCCGAGGCCAGCAGCGCCCCCGGGGTCTGCCCGGCCCGCCGCACCCCCTGCCCGGCCGCCGTGGAGTCCCCGAGCAGCCCGAGGCGCAACGGCTCCGCCGGGCCCGTGAACGCCACTCCGTACCGGCCGTCCGCGCTCGGCGGAACCGGGGCGATGCCGCCGCCCACCTGCCGCTTCGCCAGCTGGACCTCCGCCAGCAGGATGCCCACCGCCGCGGCGCCCAGCAGCCCGATGCTGCCCCCGCCGTAGGCCGCGCCCGCCGCGATCCGCCGTGCCACTCTCGCCGTCGACACAGTCCGGTCCACCTCCTCGTCCCACGTACCGCAGTAGAGCCGTACACAGAGCTACCTGCCCGCTACCAACCGTCGTTCAATCGCGCCGCCCAATCTCGCGTCCGTACGCATACGCTTGCCGGACCATCTCGGAGACCCCGGAGTACACGGTGCAATTCCACGATTCGATGATCAGTCTCGTAGGCAATACCCCGCTGGTGAGGCTGCGCAGTGTCACGGCCGGCATCCAGGCGACGGTCCTGGCCAAGGTCGAGTACTTCAACCCCGGCGGGTCGGTCAAGGACCGCATCGCCCTGCGCATGATCGAGGCCGCCGAACAGAGCGGTGAGCTGCAGCCCGGCGGCACCATCGTCGAGCCGACGAGCGGCAACACGGGCGTGGGCCTGGCGATCGTCGCCCAGCAGAAGGGGTACAAGTGCGTCTTCGTCTGCCCGGACAAGGTGTCCACGGACAAGATCAACGTACTGCGCGCCTACGGAGCCGAGGTCGTCGTCTGCCCGACGGCGGTCGACCCCGAGCACCCCGACTCGTACTACAACGTCTCCGACCGGCTGGTCCGTGAGACGCCGGGCGCCTGGAAGCCCGACCAGTACTCCAACCCCAACAACCCGCGCTCCCACTACGAGACCACCGGTCCCGAGCTGTGGGAGCAGACGGAGGGGAAGATCACCCACTTCGTGGCGGGCGTCGGCACCGGCGGCACGATCAGCGGCACCGGCCGCTATCTGAAGGAGGCCAGCGGCGGCAGGGTCAAGGTCGTCGGCGCCGACCCGGAGGGCTCGGTCTACTCCGGCGGCTCCGGCCGGCCGTATCTCGTGGAGGGCGTCGGCGAGGACTTCTGGCCCTCCGCGTACGACCGTGAGGTCACCGACGAGATCGTCGCCGTGTCCGACAAGGACTCCTTCCAGATGACCCGCCGGCTCGCCAAGGAGGAGGGGCTGCTCGTCGGCGGCTCCTGCGGCATGGCGGTCGTGGGCGCCCTGGAGGTCGCGAAACGGCTCGGGCCCGAGGACGTGGTCGTCGTCCTGCTCCCGGACAGCGGGCGCGGCTATCTGTCCAAGATCTTCAACGACGAGTGGATGGCGGACTACGGCTTCCTGGAGGACACCGGGCCCTCGGCGCGGGTCGCGGACGTCCTGAACCACAAGGAGGGGCCGATCCCCACCCTCGTCCACATGCACCCGGAGGAGACGGTCGGCGAGGCGATCGACGTGCTGCGCGAGTACGGCGTCTCGCAGATGCCGATCGTGAAGCCGGGCGCGGGCCACCCGGACGTGATGGCCGCCGAGGTCATCGGCTCGGTCGTGGAGCGCGAGCTGCTGAACGCGCTGTTCGCCCAGCGCGCCTCGCTCAACGACCCGCTGGAGAAGCACATGTCGGCGCCGCTGCCGCAGGTCGGCTCCGGCGAGCCGGTCGAGGACCTGATGGCGGTGCTCGGCGGCGCCGGCGCGGCGGACGCGGCGATCGTGCTGGTGGAGGGCAAGCCGAAGGGCGTCGTCAGCCGCCAGGACCTGCTGGCCTACCTGGCGAAGGACGCCCCGGCCACCGCGAAGTAGGCACACGGACGCGCGCTTCGCGAAAACGGTACGTGCGTGTCACGTGCACGCAGCACCGGCTTAACACGGCTCGGGCACATTGGTGGATGTCGGCAGGGAGACCCGCCGGCACCGGAACGGCGACAACGGATTACGGAGCGGCTCCCGGACCTCCACCGTCGCCCGGACGCGTCACCCGGCCCTGACCCGGACCGCGTCCCTCGCGGGGACCGCCGTCGTCCCGCCCCCTGGGAAACCGGGGGTGCGGCGGTCCCCGCGACTACCGCTCTACGCGCGCAGCTCTTCCACCGGTACCTATGGGCGCGGTTCCGGCGCGCTTCCATCAGTACTTACGCGCGCAGCTCCGGCGCGTTCTCCCCGGCCGCCCAGCTCGCCAGCAGGGCGATGCGCTCCGCGGTCTCCGAGCCCGGCTCCGGGGTGTAGACGACCAGCGAGAGATCCGGCTCACCGGGCACCGCCAGCGTCTCGTACGGCAGTGTCAGCGAGCCCACCACGGGGTGGGCCATCCGCTTCACGCCGTAGGTCTTCGCCTTCACCTGGTGGTCCGCCCACAAACGCCGGAAGTCCTCGCTCTTCAGCGACAACTCACCCACCAGCGCCGCGAGCTCCTTGTCGTCCGGATGCAGCCCCGCGTCCAGCCTCAGGTACGCGACCGTCTCCGCCGCCACCGCCGGCCAGTCCGGGTACAGCTCGCGCGCCCCCGCGGCCAGGAACGCCTGGCGCGGCATGTTCCGCTCCGCGTCCGGCATCCGGGAGAAGCCGGAGAGGGCGTCCCCCAGCGCGTTCCACGCCAGCACGTCCATCCGGCGGCCCAGCACGAACGCGGGCGCCCGGTCGAACATGTCGAGCAGCAGCCGAAGCCCCGGGCGCACCCGGCGCACCGAAGGGTCCGGCGCCTTGCGGGCCTTGGGGCGCGCCACCGTCCGCAGGTACGCGTGCTCCGTCCCGTCGAGCCGGAGCACCCGGGCTATCGCGTCGAGCACCGCGTCCGAGACGCTGGGCCCGCGCCCCTGCTCCAGCCGGATGTAGTAGTCGACGCTCACCCCGGCGAGCTGCGCCACCTCCTCGCGCCGCAGCCCCGGCACCCGCCTGCGGCCGTACGAGTTGAGCCCCACGTCCTCCGGGCGGATGCGGGCACGCCGTGAGCGCAGGAAGTCACCGAGTTCACCGTCCATGCCCCCGATCGTAGGAGAACGGTCTCCGCCCAGCCTGGTACTGGCAGACCCAGGAACAACGCATACCTGGGTGGGCGGCCCGGCCCGGCGCAGAGTGGTGCTCGGCCCGAACACCGGACATCACACCAGGGAGCACCCCATGCAGTACGAGAACCTCGCCGACCGCACCGCCGTCATCACCGGAGCCGCCAGCGGCATGGGCGCGGCCACCGCCCGGCTGCTCGCCGCGCAGGGCGTACGGGTGGCGCTGCTGGCCCGCCGCGCGGAGCGGCTGGAGGAGCTGGCCGCGAAGATCACCGCGGACGGCGGTCAGGCCCTCGCCGTCGCCGCCGACGTCACCGACCAGGCGTCCGTGGACGCGGCGGCGGACCGGGTGCACGCCGCGTTCGGCCGGGTGGACCTGGTCGTCAACGCGGCCGGGGTGATGCTGCCGAACCCCGTGGACGCGGGGCGCGCCGACGAGTGGCAGCGGATGCTCGACACCAATGTGGCCGGTGCGCTGCGCGTCATCCGGGCCTTCACCGCGGACCTGGTGGCGGCCGCCGCCGAGGGCCGCACCGCCGACCTGGTCAACATCTCCTCGATCGGCGCGCACATCACGTTCCCCAACTACGCGGTCTACGGCGCCACGAAGGCCGCGCTCAGCTATCTGTCGGCCTCGCTGCGCACCGAACTCGGGCCGCGCGACGTCCGCGTCACCAACATCGAGCCGGGCCTCACCGACTCGGAGCTGGCCGGGCACGTCGACAACGCGGAGCTCAGCGGCCAGCTGGACGGCATGTTCGAGGCGCTGGGCGGCCTCTCGTCCGAGGAGATCGCCGACCTCATCGCTTACACCACGAGCCGCGCGCGCCACATCAACCTGCGTCAGCTCATCGTGCTGCCGACCCGTCAGGCGTGAGGCTCAGTCCTCCCAGTCGGAGGCCGTCCGCCGCTCCTCGCGGCCCCGGAACAGCTGCCTGCCGTGACCGGCCTGGAAGGCGTTGACACCCACGATCCCGAGCCAGGCCACGACGAGCCCGCCGATGCCGGCGTTCGCGACGCCGATCGCGGACAGCGGGACGGCCAGGACCAGGGAGACGATGCCGAAGCCGTAGCGCTCGCCGAAGTGCCCGGGCGGGCGCTCCGGGATGCGCGCGCCCCGCGCGACAGCGGTCCGCTCCTCGGCGAGATGCCGCCGGACCCTGCGGTCGAGCGTGGCGTCGAGCCGTTGTTCCACCTTCTCCAGGAACGACTCGGCGAGCGCGGAATCGTAGTCGGCCCCCAGCTCGCTGCGGGCCTGCAAAGTCGCCTTGAGCTCCCTGTCGAGCTCCGTGTCGGGTGCGTCCATGGTTCTCACGGTACGGAGCGGAGGCGGCCGGGGCAGTGGGGCTAGCCCCCCGGTTTCGGGGCCGTTCCGAGGGTCGCGCCCGGGGCGTTCGTGGTCCGTTCCCGGGCGTTCGTGGGCCGTTCCGGGGTTCGTGAAAGTCGTCGGTAACATCCGCCGCCGCCCGGGCGTGTAACTGGACAGAGGCACAACACAGGCTGTGGCAGAAGCAGGACCGGGGCAGGGCGAGAAGACAGGCGGGGGGCCATGACGGCAGGCAGTGAGGAAGTGGAGGCGTTCGACGCGTTCTACGCGGCGACCGCCAAACGCCTGGTCGCCACGGTGTACGCGATGACGGGCGATCTGGGGGAGGCGGAGGACGCGGTGCAGGAGGCGTATGTGCGTGCCTGGCAGCGGTGGGACAAGGTGTCCGGCTCCGGCGACCCGCTCCCGTGGGTGCGGACTGTGGCGGTGCGGCTGTCGATCAGCACCTGGCGCCGGACGCGCGGCAGATTGCGGGCGCACTTCCGGCACGGGGTGCCCGCCGATGTGCCCGGTCTCTCCGAGGACCGGGTGGCGCTGATGGGCGCGCTGGAGGAGCTGAACCGGGACCAGCGGCAGGCGGTGGTGCTGCACCACATGCTCGGCCTGCCCGTGGAGGAGGTGGCCCGGGAGACGGGGGCGTCGAACGGCGCGGTACGGACCCGGCTGCACCGGGCCCGCAGAATCCTCGGCGAACGGCTGGCCGACACCCCTGCGGTGACGGGGCGACAGGTGACACGGAATGCGGCGGCGGGGCGGACCGCGGCGGCGGGGCGGGCTGAGGCGGAGCGGAAGGGGCGGGTGCGGCATGGCTGAGGTCGAGGACCTGATCGAGGACGTCGCCATACGGCTTCCCGACGCCGGGGACATCCGGGCCCGGGGGCAGCGGCGACGCAACCGCGCCCGCGCGGTCCGGGGCGGCGCGGCGGGCGCGGTCGTCCTGGCGGCGGCCGGGGCGTGGGGCCTGCTCCTCCCGGCGGACGGCCCCGAGGCCCGGCAGACGGTCGCCACCACGACGGCCAATCCCTTCAAGGTGGACGGGGTGGTGGTGATGCGCCCGGCCGACGAGCTCCCGGGGTACGCGACCTGGCACTGGAAAGAGAGCACGAGCCTCCCGAAGGGCACCGGACCGAGCAGCGACGCGCTGCCCCAGGTGGGGCTCGACGGCGCCTGCCCCGCCTCCTTCGTCCCGGCGGTCGAGCCGAGCCAGCAGCGGTACTCCGTGTTCTACACGGGCAGCGACCACGCCCTGGCCCAGCACCGGGTCGTCGCGTACGAGGCGAACGCGACCGCCCGGTCCCAGGTGACGGCGCTGCGCGGGGCGATGACCCGGTGCGGGCTGCACTCCGCGACGCCGACCGCACGGGAGAAGGAGGAGGGCGGCGCGGTGTGGTCCGGCACGGTGGACGACGGCCGGACGCTCCGGGTCACCGTCCGGCGGTGGGAGTCCTGGGTGTCGGTCGAGGAGGTTCTGCGGGGGCAGCCCGCCGGCTGACCCGCCCGGCTCGCCCGGCTGCATATGGACATGCAGACACCTTGCTGGCTGAATGGATTCGTCGGCGCCGGGCCGCGGCGCGGCGGATCTACCGAGGGGACAGGATGAGCGGGAGCAGCCCGGCCGCGCGGTTGCAGGAGCTGTTCGAGGGGCGTCGGCTCACGCCCACGCAGCGGCGCATCGCGCACTCGATGGTGCGCAGGGCCGGAGACGCCCCGTTCCTCTCCAGCGTCGAGCTGGCCGAGCTGGCCGGGGTCAGCCAGCCCTCCGTCACCCGGTTCGCCGTCGCGCTCGGCTTCGACGGCTACCCGGCGCTGCGCAAGCACCTGCGCGAGGTCGCCCCGGCGGGGGCGGAGGCGGCTGAGGGCGACGAGACGTACAACGAGTACCAGCAGGCGGTGCTCGGGGAGATCGAGAACCTGCGCCACCTGGCGGAACTCCTCGCCGATCCGGACCCCGTCGAGCGGGCGGGCCGGCTGCTCGCCGCGTCCCGTCCGCTGCCGGTGCTCGGGCTGCGCGCGGCGTCCTCGCAGGCGCGCGGGTTCGGGTACTTCGCGGCGAAGGTGCATCCGGACGTGCGGGTGCTCGACGAGGGCGGCAGCATGCTGCACGACCGGATCGACGCCGCCCGGCGGGCCGGGGCGACCGCGCTGATCTGCTTCGCGCTGCCCCGTCACCCGCGCGAAGTCGTGGACGCCCTGGCGTACGCGCGGGGCCGGGGGCTCACCGTGGTGTCGGTGGCCGACTCCGCGTTCGCGCCGGTGGCCCGGCACAGCGACCTGCTCATCCCGGCCGCCGTGGGCACCGGTCTCGCCTTCGACACCGCCTGCGCCCCGATGCTCCTGGGCCGGGTCCTCCTGGAGGCCATGTGCGACGCCCTGCCCGACGCCCAGGCCCGCCTGGAGGAGTTCGACACGGGGGCGGCGGCGCGGGGGCTGTTCGTGGAGTGACCCGGGGCGGGGTGCGGGCCGCGGGCGGTCCGCACCCCCGGAGCCGCCCGGTCAGACCTCCAGCTCCGCCTCGATCCTCTTCAGCTGGTGGCGGGCCATCGCCAGGTTCGCGCGGCTGCCGTCCAGGACCAGGTAGAGGAACAGGCCGTTGTTGCCGCGGGTCTTGAGGAGGCGGATCAGGTGGTACTGGGTGCCCAGGGTGATCAGGATGTCCTCGATCTCGTCCTTGATGCCCAGGTGCTCCATGGTGCGGAGCTTGGCGCGGACGACGTCGGTGTTGCCGGCCGCCGCGACCTCCAGGTTGAACTCCTTGCCGCCGCCGAGGGTGCCCAGCGCCATGCCGCTCGTGTAGTCGACGAGGGCGACACCGGTGGTGCCCTCGATGGACGACATCGCTTCCTTCAGTGACGCTTCGGTGTTCGCCATGAGTGGTGCTCCCTATTCTCTGACCGGCCACTGCGGCCGGTTCCGTTGCGTGGTGCGGGGTGGTGCCAGTGGCTCCGGTGGTGCCCGTGGTGCCGGTGGGCTCAGGTCGGGCGTTGCGGGAGGACGCCCGGCTGCTGCGGGGCGCGGGGCGCGGGGGCCGGCTGCGGGGCCCGGGCCAGGGCGCGGTCGATCAGTTCGCCGATCCGGGAGCCGGCGCGGCGGCCCTCAAGATGGAGCCGGCCGACGTTGATCCGGTCCTCGGCGAGCAGGGTCAGGACGGCCTGGGAGCCTGCCGCGTAGGTCGCGATGTAGCCCGTCTCGCCGCGCACGAGGAGCTCTCGGAAGCCCTTCCGCCCGGTCGCCTCGGTCATCCGGATCGCGACGCCGAGCGCGGCGGCGGTGAGTGCGGCGACCCCCTCGGCCTCCACGCCCGGGGTGTCGTGCGCCAGGACGAGCCCGTCGGTGCTGGCCGCCAGGGCGCCGGAGAGGAGCGGGACCCGTGCCCGTAACCGCTGGAGCTCGGCGAGGACGTCCTGCGCTTCGGCTTCGGGCACCATCAGCTGTCTCCTTCCGGCACGCTGTCTGAGCGCGCGTATCACAGGGCCTCCAATGCGTCTCGGAGCCGGCGCAGCAGGGCGACGTCGGGGTCGGCCGTGACCTCGGGAAACGCGATCCGGCCCGGCTCCGGGGCACCCGGGGCGGCCGACGGGACCGGCTCGACCAGACCGGCTGCCGCGAGCCGCCGCAGGTCGACCAGCACGTGGAACGCGGACCTGCCGAGCTCCTGCGCGATGCCGGTGGCCGTACGCACTCCGTCCACGCGCTCCAGCACGCGGCGCCGGCCCACCGGCACGGGCGCGTCGGACGGCAGGCCGGTCCGTCGCAGCGGGGCGGTGTCCACCGCGGAGTCCGGCCAGATCCGGTCCAGCAGTTCGCGGCGCCGCAGGGTCTCGCGCTGCACGGCGTCCACCGGGACCGGCCGCACGGTGCCGATCCAGTGCGCGACCCCGTACCGGAAGCGCGCGGGGGTCCGGGTCGGCGCGAGGGCGAAGAACGCCGCGTCGTACAGGGCGCCGAGATGGCACAGCTCCAGCGCTCCGCCCGGCACCCGGCCGCTGTCCACGAGATGCCGGCCGACCCGCTGCCCCGCCCCCGCCTCGGCCACCGCGTCCCACCAGCCCTCGCGGCGCAGCGCACCGCCCCGGGTCAGCAGGACGTCGATCCCGGGCGTCGCCGGGGACTCGGCGTGGACGACCTCGCCGTCGGCGAGGTACAGCGTGCCCCGGTCGCGCATCAGGGCTCCGGTGGCCCGTTCGGCGGCGAGCCGCTGGAGCATCGGGGAGAGCACGGGGGCGGCCGCCTCGTCCGCGAGGGCGGCGGTCATGCGAGGACCAGCCGCTCGGCGATCTCGCCGAGGCGTATCCGGGCGAGCGCGAGGTTGCCCTCGGCGCGGTCCAGCCACAGGTGGAGGAAGACGCTGCTGTCGAAGTCCGTCTCCACGAACCGGAGGATGTGGTACCCGGCGGCGGTGGTGACGATGACGTCCTCGACCGGGGGAGCGCTCCCCGCCCCGCCCGCGGCCGGCTCCGGCGAGCCGAGGGCGAAGGCGGGCTGTTCGGCCGCCATCCGGGCCACCTCCGCCGTCTCCGCCGCCGTCGCCTCGTGATCGCCGTTGGGCGAGTCGCCGACGGTGCCGAGGGCCAGACCGCTCGTCCAGTCGACAACGGCGGCGCCCCTGGCACCGGGCAGTCTCATGACGTCGAGCAGGCACTCGTCGATTCCGGGCACGCGGATTCCCCTCCGACACGGCGTTCGGCTGTGACCCTGAGGTTACGCATCGTGCTCTCTCCTGGTGGAGGTTCTGGCATTTTCCATCGGTACATGCGGGTGGTTGGTGGAGAATGCCCCGCCGCGCGCGGCTTCTGACGTGCCGCTGAACCCCTGCGGCCCCGCCTGTTGACTGGAGCTATTCATCCGATCAAGATGTGAATAGAAAATTCACAGTCGCGAGGAGGCACCGCCATGTCAGGACCCCGCCCCGTACGGGCGCCGCGCGGTACGGAACTGACCGCCCTGGGATGGCAGCAGGAAGCCGCCCTGCGGATGCTCCAGAACAACCTCGACCCCGAGGTCGCCGAGCACCCCGACAAGCTCGTCGTCTACGGCGGCACCGGCAAGGCGGCCCGTGACTGGCGCTCCTTCGACGCGATGGTCCGTACGCTGCGCACGCTCAAGCAGGACGAGACGATGCTCGTCCAGTCCGGGCGGCCGGTCGGCGTCATGCAGACGCACGAGTGGGCGCCGCGCGTCCTGATCGCCAACTCCAACCTGGTCGGCGACTGGGCGAACTGGGAGGAGTTCCGCCGCCTGGAGGCGCTCGGGCTCACCATGTACGGCCAGATGACCGCCGGTTCCTGGATCTACATCGGCACCCAGGGCATCCTCCAGGGCACGTACGAGACCTTCGCCGCCGTCGCCGCGAAGAAGTTCGGCGGCTCGCTCGCCGGCACGATCACCCTGACCGCCGGGCTCGGCGGGATGGGCGGCGCCCAGCCGCTCGCCGTGACCATGAACGACGGCGTCGCGATCTGCGTCGACTGCGACCCGCGCGCCATCGAGCGCCGCATCGAGCACCGCTACCTGGATGTGAAGGCCGATTCCCCGGAGCACGCGCTCCAGCTCGCCGTCGAGGCCCGCGACGCCCGCCGTCCGCTCTCGATCGGACTCCTCGGCAACGCGGCGGAGCTGCTGCCCCGGATGCTCGCCGAGGGCGCCCCCATCGACATCGTCACCGACCAGACCAGCGCGCACGACCCGCTGGCCTACCTCCCGGTCGGCGTCGACTTCGACGACATGGCCTCGTACGCCGCCGAGAAGCCCGCCGACTTCACCAGCCGCGCCCGCGAGTCGATGGCCCGGCACGTCGAGGCGATGGTGGGCTTCATGGACGCCGGTGCGGAGGTCTTCGACTACGGCAACTCGATCCGGGGCGAGGCCCAGCTCGCCGGGTACGAGCGCGCCTTCGACTTCCCCGGCTTCGTCCCCGCCTACATCCGGCCGCTGTTCTGCGAGGGGAAGGGCCCGTTCCGCTGGGCCGCGCTGTCCGGCGAGGCGTCCGACATCCACAAGACGGACAAGGCGCTGCTCGAACTCTTCCCGGAGAACGAGTCCCTGCACCGCTGGATCAGGATGGCCGGCGAGCGCGTCCACTTCCAGGGCCTGCCCGCCCGCATCTGCTGGCTCGGCTACGGCGAACGCGACCGGGCCGGCGAGCGCTTCAACGACATGGTGGCGAGCGGCGAGCTCGCGGCGCCGCTGGCGATCGGGCGCGACCACCTGGACTGCGGGTCCGTGGCCTCCCCGTACCGCGAGACCGAGGCCATGCTCGACGGCTCCGACGCGATCGCCGACTGGCCGCTGCTGAACGCCATGGTCAACGTGGCGTCCGGCGCGTCCTGGGTCTCCCTCCACCACGGCGGCGGCGTCGGCATGGGCCGGTCCATCCACGCCGGACAGGTGACCGTCGCCGACGGCACGCCGCTGGCCGGCGAGAAGATCCGGCGGGTCCTGACGAACGACCCGGGCATGGGGGTGATCCGGCACGTGGTCGCCGGGTACGACATCGCGGACGCGGTGGCTTCGGACAAGGGTGTGCGGGTGCCTATGCGGGAGGGCGACGCGTGACCGGCCCGGATGCGCCGGAGGGCGGTGCGGGGCCTTCCCGGGGTGCGGGTTCCGTTGCGCCCATGCGTTCCGCCCTGCGGAACGCCTGCCCACCACAGGCATCCTTCCAGGCCATGTGGGCCGAGCTTGCGCCCATCGGGCGGCACACCGGCAGCGGGGGATACCGGCGGTACGCGTGGACCGGAGCCGATGCCGATTGCCGGGACTGGTTCCGGGCGCAGGCCGAGGCGCGGGGGCTGGCCGTCGAGACCGACCGGAACGGCAACCAGTGGGCGTGGCTCGGCGACCCGCTCGCCGGGGACGCCGTCGTCACCGGGTCGCACCTCGACTCCGTCCCCGACGGCGGCGCCTTCGACGGCCCGCTCGGCGTCGTCTCCTCGTTCGCCGCGCTCGATGAACTCCGCCGCAGGGGAGTGGAGTTCACCAAGCCGCTGGCCATCACCAACTTCGGTGACGAGGAGGGCGCCCGGTTCGGCCTCGCCTGCGTCGGCTCCCGGCTCGCCGCCGGGCAGCTGACCGCCGAGGCCGCGCACCGGCTGCGCGACGCGGACGGCGTCACCCTCCCGCAGGCCATGGCCGCCGCCGGGTACGACCCCGACGCCATCGGCCCCGACCCCGAACGGCTCGCCCGCGTCGGCGCGTTCGTGGAGCTCCACGTCGAGCAGGGCCGCGCCCTCGACCTCACCGGCGACCCCGTCGGCATCGCCTCCGCGATCTGGCCGCACGGGCGCTGGCGGTTCGACTTCCGGGGCGAGGCCAACCACGCGGGCACCACCCGGCTCGCCGACCGCCGGGACCCGATGCTCACGTACGCCGAGACCGTCATCGCCGCCCGGCGGGAGGCGGAACTCGCGGGCGCCCTCGCCACCTTCGGCAAGGTCGCCGTGGAGCCCAACGGGGTCAACGCGATCCCGTCCCTCGTGCGCGGCTGGCTCGACTCGCGCGCCGCCGACCAGGACACCCTGGACACGGTCGTCGCCGCCGTCGAGCGCGCCGCCCGGGAGCACGCGGAGCGGGCCGGCATCGACCTCGACGTCGTCCGCGAGTCGTTCACGCCCGTGGTCGAGTTCGGGCACGCCCTGCGCGACGAGCTGTCCACCCTGCTCAAGGGCTCCGCCCGCGGCACCGGCCGCCCGGTCCCCGTGCTCGGCACCGGCGCCGGACACGACGCGGGTATTTTGTCCGCTTCGGTCCCGACCGCCATGCTGTTCGTACGGAACCCGACCGGGATCTCGCACTCGCCGGCCGAACACGCCGCCGAGGACGACTGCGTGGCCGGGGTCACCGCACTCGCCGACGTACTGGAAGGTCTCGCGTGCCGCTGACGACGGAGGCGACGGGCACACCCGTCACCGAGACGTACTGGCTGTCCCACGCCTGGCTCGGCACCCATGTCGAGCCGGACGTCGCCCTGGACGTGTCCGACGGGCGCATCGCCCGCGTACGCACCGGAGTGGACGCGGCCCCGCCCGGCGCCACCGCGCTGCGCGGGCTCACCCTGCCCGGCCTGGCCAACACCCACTCGCACGCCTTCCACCGCGCCCTGCGCTCCACGGTCCAGGTCGGCTCGGGCACCTTCTGGACCTGGCGCGAGACCATGTACCAGGTGGCGTCCCGGCTCACGCCCGACAGCTATTACGCGCTCGCCCGTGCCGTGTACGCGGAGATGGCCCTCGCCGGCGTGACGGCGGTCGGCGAATTCCACTATCTGCACCACGCGCCGGGCGGCACGCCCTACGACAACCCCAACGCCATGGGCGAGGCCCTGATCGCGGCTGCCCGCGCGGCCGGCATCCGGATCACCCTGCTCGACACCGCCTACCTCTCCGCCGGATTCGGCTCCGGGCCCGACGACTACCGCGAACCCGACCGCCACCAGGCGCGCTTCAGCGACGGGACCGCCGACGCCTGGGCCGAACGCGCCGCCCTCCTCAAGGGCGACGACCACACGGTCATCGGCGCCGCCGTCCACTCCGTGCGGGCGGTCCCGGCCGGGCAGCTCTCCACCGTCGCCCGCTGGGCCGAGGAGCGGCAGGCCCCCCTGCACGTCCACCTCTCCGAGCAGACCGGCGAGAACGACGCCTGCCTCGCCGCCCACGGACGCACCCCGGCCAGGCTCCTCGCCGACCACGGCGTCCTCGGACTCCGTACCACCGGCGTCCACAACACCCACCTCACCGACGAGGACATCGCCCTCATCGGCTCGACGGGCACCGGCACCTGCATGTGCCCGACCACCGAACGGGACCTCGCCGACGGCATCGGCCCCGCGGCCGCCCTCCAGGACGCCGGCTCCCCGCTCTCGCTCGGCAGCGACAGCCACGCGGTGATCGACCTCTTCGAGGAGGCCCGCGCGATGGAGCTCAACGAGCGCCTGCGCACCCGCAGGCGCGGCCACTGGACGGCCGCCGCCCTGCTGCGCGCCGCCTCCGCCGACGGCCACGCCGCGCTCGGCCGGCCGGACGCGGGCGTCCTCGAACCGGGCGCCCCCGCCGACCTGGTGACCATCGCGCTCGACTCCGTCAGGACGGCGGGACCGGTGCCACGACTGGCAGCGGAGACCGCCGTATTCGCCGCCTCCGCAGCGGACGTCCGCCACACCGTGGTGGCGGGGCGCCACCTCGTACGCGACGGACGGCACACGCTGGTGGACGACGTCCCGCACGCACTGTCCCAGGCCATCGGCGCGCTGCGGCCCTGAGCGGCAGGACACCCCCTGGCGGCCACCCGGCGGCCACCCCCCGGCTCCCACGCAAGGAGAGCAGCCCCCCGATGACGACGACCGCCATCACCCACATCTCCGCACTGGTCACCAACGACCCCTCCCTCGGTGACGAGTCCCCCCTCGGACTGATCCAGGACGCCGCCGTCGTCATCGAGGGCGACCGCGTCGTCTGGACCGGTGCGTCCAGCAAAGCACCCGCCACCGACAACGCCGTCGACGCGGGCGGCCGGGCCGTCTTCCCCGGCTTCGTGGACTCGCACTCGCACCTGGTCTTCGCGGGCGACCGCACCCAGGAGTTCAACGCCCGGATGTCCGGCCGGGCCTACAGCGCGGGCGGCATCCGCACCACCGTCGCCGCCACCCGCGCCGCCACCGACGAACAGCTCTCCGCCAACGTCGCCCGCTACCTCGCCGAGGCGCTGCGTCAGGGCACCACCACCTTCGAGACCAAGTCCGGCTACGGCCTCACCGTCGAGGACGAGGCCCGCGCCCTGCGCGTCGCCGCCCGCCACACCGACGAGGTCACCTTCCTCGGCGCGCACATCGTCTCCCCGGACTACGCCGACGACCCCGCCGGATACGTGGACCTGGTCACCGGACCGATGCTCGACGCCTGCGCCCCGTACGCCCGCTGGATCGACGTCTTCTGCGAGCGCGGTGCCTTCGACGGCGACCAGGCGCGGGCGATCCTCACCGCCGGCCGCGCCCGGGGCCTGCACCCCCGGGTCCACGCCAACCAGCTCGGCCACGGCCCCGGCGTCCAGCTGGCCGTGGAGCTGGACGCCGCGTCCGCCGACCACTGCACCCACCTCACCGACGCGGACGTCGACGCCCTCGCCCAGTCGGACACCGTCGCGACGCTGCTGCCCGGCGCCGAGTTCTCCACCCGCGCCCCCTGGCCGGACGCCCGCCGGCTGCTCGACGCGGGCGCCACCGTCGCCCTGTCCACGGACTGCAACCCGGGCTCCTCGTTCACCTCGTCCCTGCCGTTCTGCATCGCCCTCGCCGTACGGGACATGGGCATGACGCCGGACGAGGCCCTCTGGGCCGCCACGGCGGGCGGTGCGGCGGCCCTGCGGCGCGAGGACGTCGGCCGCCTCGCCCCGGGCGCCCGCGCCGACCTGGTGATCCTGGACGCGCCCAGCCACGTCCACCTCGCGTACCGGCCGGGCGTGCCCCTCGTCCACGAGGTGTGGCGGGCGGGCGCACGCGTGGTCTGAGCCGGGCGGCGCCCCGGAACGCGGAAGGACCTGCCCCGTCGGGGGCAGGTCCTTTCCGGCTGTCCGCGCACCGGGCGCGGGAGACGGCTCACTCGTCCAGCGTCAGACCCTTGCGGAGCTTGACCAGGGTGCGCGAGAGCAGTCTCGACACGTGCATCTGGGAGATGCCCAGCTCCTCGCCGATCTCCGACTGCGTCATGTTGGCGACGAACCGGAGCGAGAGGATCTGGCGGTCGCGGCCCGGCAGCGAGGCGATGAGCGGCTTCAGGGACTCGACGTACTCGATGCCTTCGAGTCCGTGGTCCTCGTAGCCGATCCGGTCGGCCAGCGCGCCCTCGTGCTCGTCCTCCTCGGGCTTGGCGTCGAGCGAGCTCGCGGTGTACGCGTTGCTCGCGGCCATGCCCTCCACGACCTCGTCACGGGTGAGGCCGAGGCGGTCGGCGAGCTCGCCCACGGTGGGCGCCCGGTCGAGCTGCTGGGCGAGCTCGTCGCCCGCCTTGGCCAGGTCGAGCCGCAGCTCCTGCAGGCGGCGCGGGACGCGCACGAACCAGCTGGTGTCGCGGAAGAAACGCTTGATCTCGCCGACGATGGTCGGCATCGCGAAGGTCGGGAACTCGACGCCCCGGCTGAGCTCGAAGCGGTCGATCGCCTTGATCAGGCCGATCGTGCCGACCTGGACGATGTCCTCCATCGGCTCGCTGCGGGAGCGGAAGCGGGACGCGGCGAACTTGACCAGGGCCAGGTTCAGCTCGACGAGGGTGTTGCGTACGTAGGAGTACTCCGGCGTGCCCTCTTCGAGGGTCTCCAGCCGGGTGAAGAGCGTCTTCGACAGGGCCCTGGCGTCCACAGCCCCCACCTCGGTGTAGGGCGGGATCTCGGGAAGTCCTTCGAGTCCGTCGAGCGCTTCGGTGTGTGATTCGGTCTGTCCCTGGGGACATGCCGACGGCGCGTTGGGGGTACGCGGTACGTCGAGCCGGGGTGACATGTGGTCTCCTCCATCGTTCTCGGCATATGGCTGCCGATGCCCATACGTGTTCCTGCGGTGAAGCGGCGCCTCCGAAGCCGGTCGCGTTTTTTGGGGTCCCCCTACCCTTACCCGCTCCCCCTGACTCGGTACAACCTCCAAATACCCCTTTATGTCCGCTTTGTTGAGGTCTCTGGCTTCCCCGTGGCGCAGGGAACGCGTACTGTTCCGAGAACATCAGTGACAGCTGGACACGCATCCGCACGTGCGGTGATGCGGACAGTGACGAGCGGTGAAGAGGGACGGGCATGGACCGCGGGACGGTCGGCAGTGCGAACCGGGGTCGGCTTCAGGTCGAGGTCCGGACCGAGGGGCGCAGCGAGGTGGTGACGCCCGTGGGTGAGCTCGATCACCACACGGCGGATCTGCTGCGCGAGCCGCTGGAGAGCGCGGTCGACCAGGGGCGTGCGCGCCTGGTGGTCGACTGCTCGCGACTCGACTTCTGTGATTCCACCGGGCTGAACGTGCTGCTCGGTGCCCGCCTCAAGGCGGAGGCAGCCGGGGGAGGGGTTCATTTGGCCGCGATGCAGCCCGTGGTGGCGCGGGTCTTCGAGATCACGGGGGCCGAGGCGGTATTCACCGTCCACGCGTCCCTCGACGAGGCCCTGGAGACCTGACCGGGCCGCGCCCGGTGACCCCCGGCGGCCTCGTCCGTCGTGTGAGTTACGCGATCCGCGAAGCGCTGAGGGGTGTCGTCGCGGTTCGGCCGGGCAGGAGATCTTCCGGCGAGCCCGGGCGGCCTGGCCCTCAGTGCCTGTGCGGTTCCTGTATCAGTGTCCGTATCGGTATGCGCGTCGGTATGTGTAGTCGTAACTGTTCAATGATTCTTATCTGTCCAATGGCGACATGGTGAATCGGTGAGGTGAAGCGCTGATGAGCACCACCCGGCAGCATCCGCCGGGCGACCTCGGCCGCGAGCCGGAGGGCGCGGGCGTTTCCTCCGCCGAGCCCGTCCGGCCCGCCGAGGCCGCCGAGCGGCAGTGGCGCACGCTGTCGTTGCGGGAGGCCACCGGCATCGTGCCGACGGCCCGTGATTTCGCCCGCGAGGCGCTCCGCGACTGGGGCTGGCTCCCCGCGGACGGCGCAGACCGCCGCGCCGCCGCGGAGGACGTCCTGCTGGTCGTCTCCGAGCTGGTCACCAACGCGTGCCTGCACGCGGGCGGCCCCGACGAGCTCAGGATCGCCCGCAGCGCCAAGGCGCTCCGCGTGGAGGTCGCCGACAGCGGTGCGGGCCAGCCCCAGCCCCGCACCCCGCACCGGGCCGGGCGGCCCGGCGGCCACGGCATGTTCATCGTGCAGCGGCTCTGCCTGGACTGGGGAGTCGAACGGGTGCCGGGCGAGCCCGGCAAGACCGTATGGGCGGAGCTGGCCGCTCCGGCGTAACGGCGTCCCGAGGCCCGAGGCGTACGGAAGGGGCCCCGCACCGGCGAATCGGTGCGGGGCCCCTTCCCGTTTTCCGTACGGGATACGGAATCAGTGCACGTCGCCCATGTGCTGGGCGACCTTCTTGCGATACATCCAGATGCCCACACCGGCGATGAGGGCGAGGATCACCTCGAAGACGACGGACCCCGTGGTGTTCAGGTCGACGCCGACGGGCGGGGCCGTGAGCAGCCCGGTCAGCGAGTCGCCGGCGGTCACGGCGAGGAACCACACGCCCATCATCTGCGAGCTGTACTTCGCCGGGGCCATCTTCGTGGTGACCGACAGGCCGACCGGCGAGAGGCACAGCTCCGCGACGGTCTGGATGAAGTAGATCGCCACCAGCCACATCGGGCTGACCTTGCCCCCGTTGGCGGCGGTGTCGATCAGCGGGATCAGGAAGACCGCGAAGGAGATGCCGATCAGCACGAGGCTGGAGGCGAACTTGACGGCGGTGCTCGGCTCCTTGCCGCGCTTGTTCAGCCACAGCCAGCCCGAGGCGACCACGGGGGCGATCGCCATGATGAAGATCGGGTTCAGCGACTGGTACCAGGACGTCGGGAAGTCGAAGCCCAGCAGGTGGTTCGTGGTCGAGTTCTCACCGAAGATCGACAGGGTCGAGCCGTTCTGGTCGTAGATCATCCAGAAGACGGCGGCGACCACGAAGAACCAGATGTAGCCCGACAGCTTGGACTGCTCGGTCGCCGTCAGCTCCTTGTCGCGCCGCATGCGCGCCAGGACCGCGACCGGGATGACCAGGCCGGCGATGCTCAGCGGCACCGTGGACCAGTCGGCGAAGTTGCCGGTGACGGCCATCAGGCCGTAGACGACGGCCGCGACGATCAGCCAGATCAGGCCCTTGCGCAGGGCGGACTGCTTCTCCTGCTCGGTGGCGGGCGTCGACACGACGTCGCTCTGCGGGCTCAGGTGGCGGGTGCCGAGCATGAACTGGGCGAGGCCCAGGGCCATGCCGAGCGCCGCGAGCGCGAAGCCGAAGTGCCAGTTGACGTTCTCGCCGACGGTGCCGATCGACAGCGGGGCGAGGAAGGCGCCCACGTTGATGCCGATGTAGAAGAGCGTGAAGCCTCCGTCGCGGCGCGGGTCCTCCGGGCCGTCGTAGAGGTGGCCGACCATCGTGGAGATGTTGGCCTTCAGCAGCCCGGAACCGAGCGCCACGAGCACCAGGCCCGCGAAGAAGGTCACCGAGTTCGGCACGGCGAGCGTGATGTGGCCGAGGATGACGACGGCGCCGCCGATGGCGACCGTCTTGCGCGGCCCCCAGAAGCGGTCGGCCATCCAGCCGCCGGGCATGGCCAGCAGGTAGACCATCGCCATGTAGACCGAGTAGATCGCGGTCGCCGTGGTGGCGTTCATGTGCATGCCGCCGGGCGCGATCAGGTACAGCGGGAGCAGTGCCTTCATGCCGTAGAAGCTGTATCGCTCCCACATCTCGGTCATGAAGAGCGTGGCCAGGCCCCGGGGGTGGCCGAAGAAGGTCTTCTCGCCACCAGCGGTGCTCGACGGGTCCTTCGTCAGGCTGGACGCCATGATCGATCCTTGTGTGCTCGGGACGCGGCGCCTCGACGAAGCGGGTACGCGCCCGGTGGGGGGAGGCCGGCACCGCCACGGGTACGCCCTTCCGCGACGGGATCCACACCCGGAGCGCCTTCATCGGCGGTCCGGGCCCGGCCCGCAGGTCATTCACTGAAACTTCCGGGCCGGCGGGTACCGGCCCCGCACACAAAAGAGACCCTTGGCGCTCATAGCTGCCCAAAGGTCCTTGAGTAGTGCAATAGGCGTTGAGACACCATACGACACGACAGCGCCCGATATGAAAGGACTTGAGACATGGATCACAGGTCCAGGCGCAACCACACTCGCATATTCGAAGGTCCTACCGGTAACGGCGCCCAGTCCCGCAGGGCTCTCGGATCGCCTCCCTAGCTGTCCACCGCGCGGACTACCATCAGTGCATGACCCGTGTACTGCTCGCCGAGGACGACGCATCCATCTCGGAGCCGCTGGCCCGCGCCCTGCGGCGGGAGGGTTACGAGGTCGAGGTGCGGGAAGACGGACCGACCGCGCTCGACGCCGGACTCCAGGGCGGCATCGACCTGGTCGTGCTCGACCTGGGGCTGCCCGGGATGGACGGCCTCGAAGTCGCCCGCCGGCTGCGTGCCGAGGGTCACACCGTGCCGGTCCTGGTCCTCACCGCCCGCGCGGACGAGGTGGACACGGTCGTCGGGCTCGACGCGGGCGCCGACGATTACGTCACCAAGCCCTTCCGCCTCGCCGAGCTCCTCGCCCGGGTCCGGGCCCTGCTGCGGCGCGGCGCCACCGAGCCCGCCCCCCAGCCCGCCACGCACGGCGTCCGCATCGACGTGGAATCGCACCGGGCCTGGATGGGCGAGGAGGAATTGCAGCTCACCGCGAAGGAGTTCGACCTCCTCCGGGTCCTCGTCCGGGACGCGGGCCGGGTCGTCACCCGCGACCAGTTGATGCGCGAGGTCTGGGACACCACGTGGTGGTCGTCCACCAAGACGCTCGACATGCACATCTCCTGGCTCCGCAAGAAGCTCGGCGACGACGCGGCGAACCCGCGCTACATCGCCACGGTCCGGGGCGTCGGCTTCCGCTTCGAGAAGAGCTAGGGGCTGTAGCGTCCCTGCTGTCCGACCCGAGCCGACCGACGTACAGAAGCGGGCATGCGCCGACGACTGATCAACTCGACCCTCGCCGTCGTGCTCGTGGTGATCGCCGTCTTCGGCGTCTCCCTCGTCATCGTCGAGACCCGCACCATCAGCAGCAGCGCCCAGGAGAGCGTCGACTCCGAGGCGCTGCGGCTGATCAGCGTCATCGAGAGCCGGCTCCTGGGCTCCGAGCGGATCAACCCCTCGGTGCTGGCCGAGCAGATCGACGACAAGCGCTATGCCCTGGTGAAGATGCCCGGCCGCGCCCCCATCGAGGTCGGCCGGCGCCCCGACGGCAGTGTGATCACCGCCACGGAGACGGGCGAGCACGGCGAGACGGTCACCGTCGAGGAGTCCCGCTCCGCCGTCACCCGCGAGGTCGGCCGCACTCTGATGATCATCGGCGCGGTGGCGCTGCTGGCCATCGTCTCCGCAGTCCTGCTCGCCGTACGCCAGGCCGACAAGCTGGCCTCGCCGCTCACCGACCTCGCGGAGACCGCCGAACGCCTGGGCTCCGGCGACCCCCGCCCGCGCCACAAGCGGTACGGAGTGCCCGAGCTGGACCGTGTCGCCGATGTCCTGGACTCCTCCGCCGAGCGGATCGCCCGGATGCTCACCGCCGAACGCCGGCTCGCCGCGGACGCCTCCCATCAGCTGCGTACGCCGCTCACGGCCCTGTCCATGCGGATCGAGGAGATCTCGCTGACCGACGACCCGGAGACCGTGAAGGAGGAAGCGCACATCGCACTCGCCCAGGTCGAACGGCTCACGGACGTGGTGGAGCGGCTGCTGACCAATGCCCGGGACCCCCGGACCGGATCGGCGGTCGTCTTCGACCTGGACGAGGTCGTCAAGCAGCAGATCGAGGAGTGGCGCCCGGCCTACCGGGGCGAGGGGCGCGCCATCGTCTGCTCCGGCAAGCAGGGACTGAGTGCCGTCGGCACCCCGGGCGCGGTCGCCCAGGTCCTGGCCGCGCTGATCGAGAACTCCCTGATGCACGGCGGCGGTACGGTCGCGCTGCGCACGAGGGTCACCGGCAACCAGGCGGTCATCGAGGTCACGGACGAGGGCCCCGGCGTCCCGGCGGACCTGGGCGCCCGGATCTTCGAGCGGACCATCAGCGGCCGCAACTCCACGGGCATCGGCCTCGCGGTCGCCCGCGACCTCGCCGAGGCGGACGGCGGCCGCCTGGAACTCCTCCAGCAGCAGCCCCCGGTCTTCGCCCTCTTCCTGAGCCGCATGGCCCAGCCACGGGAAGAACCGGAACGCCCGGTGCGGTGAGGGTCGAGCCCGTCCGGCGACTGAGGACGAAGCGCCTGCCCGGACGCCCCGGGCCTACCGGCGAGCCGAGTCCGCCTCGTCCCGCACCGCGGGCACCCGCACCGCGGGCGCCGGCACCGTCACAAGGCCCCCTTTGTCGGCAACGCCCTCCGAAGGCGCGGGCAGAGCCTTGAAGACCCACGTCCGGTACGACCAGAAGCGGAACAGCGTCGCGACGCCGATCCCGACGATCTTGAAGACGTTGCTCTGGACCGGGGTGTCCCAGCCGAACCCGTACGTCGCCACGTACAGCACACCGGTCTCGATCACCGCGCCTACCGCGCTGAACAGCAGGAACAGCGTCAGCTCACGGGTGCGGCCGGTCTTGTCGCGGTCGCGGTACGTCCAGTAGCGGAAGCCCACGTAATTGCAGAGGATCGCGACGAACGTGGCGAGCAGTCCGGCCCGTACGGTCGGGATGTCGGTGTACCGCCACAGCAGGTTGGACACGGCGATGTTCACGACCAGGCCGACCGCGCCGACCACGCCGAACTTGGCGACCTCCCGGGCCAGCAGCTCCAGCCGGGCCCGCAGTGCGCCTCGCTCGCTCATGTGATCGCTCAGTCCGTCCGTAGGTCCCGCTCCGTGTTCCGTCAACCCGGCCATGCTAACCAGGACACCCGCCGGACGCCTGTGCGTAAAGGAACGCGTGCGGCGGGCCCCGCCCCCGCCCACGGGGGCGGACGGGCGGTGCGGATACCCTGGGAGCGTGACGTTCCCGGTAGTCGGCATGGTCGGTGGCGGTCAGCTCGCCCGTATGACCCACGAGGCGGGCATCCCCCTCGGCATCAAGTTCAAGCTCCTCAGCGACACCGCTCAGGACTCCGCGGCCCAGGTGGCGGGTGAGGTCGTCGTAGGCGACTACCGCGACCTGGAGACGCTGCGGGCCTTCGCGCGCGGCTGTGACGTGATCACCTTCGATCACGAGCACGTGCCCACCGAGCATCTGCGGGCCCTGGAGGCGGACGGCATCCCCGTGCGCCCCGGCCCCGACGCCCTGGTGCACGCCCAGGACAAGGGGGTGATGCGCGCGAAGCTCACCGAGATCGGCGCGCCCTGCCCCCGCCACCGCATCGTGAAGGACCCGGCCGACGTCGCGGCCTTCGCCGAGGAGGGCGGTGGCTTCCCGGTCGTCCTCAAGACCGTGCGCGGCGGCTACGACGGCAAGGGCGTCTGGGTGGTCCGCTCCGAGGCGGACGCGGCAGAGCCGTTCCGGGCCAGTGTCCCGGTGCTCGCCGAGGAGAAGGTCGACTTCGTACGGGAGCTGGCGGCCAACATCGTCCGCTCGCCGCACGGCCAGGCCGTGGCCTACCCGGTCGTCGAGTCCATTCAGGTGGACGGCGTCTGCGACACGGTGATCGCCCCGGCCCCCGAGCTGGACGAGGCGCTGGCGGGCGAGGCCCAGCAGCTCGCACTGCGCATCGCCTCCGAGCTGGGCGTGGTCGGCCACCTCGCGGTGGAGCTGTTCGAGACCCGCGACGGCCGCATCCTGGTCAACGAGCTGGCCATGCGCCCGCACAACTCCGGGCACTGGACCATGGACGGCGCGATCACCTCGCAGTTCGCCAACCACGTCCGGGCGGTCCTCGACCTCCCCCTCGGCGACCCGCGCCCCCGCGCCCCCTGGACGGTCATGTGCAACGTCCTCGGCGGCGACTTCCCGGACATGTACCAGGGCTACCTGCACTGCATGGCGCGCGACCCGCAGCTCAAGATCCACATGTACGGCAAGGACGTGAAGCCCGGCCGCAAGGTCGGACACGTCAACACCTACGGCGACGATCTGGCGGACGTGCGCGAGCGCGCCCGGCACGCGGCCGACTACCTGCGAGGAACGATCACCGAATGACTTCCCCCGCCTCCGCCGCACCGGTCGTCGGCATCGTCATGGGCTCGGACTCCGACTGGCCCGTGATGGAAGCGGCGGCCAAGGCCCTGGACGAGTTCGGCATCCCGTACGAGGTCGACGTCGTCTCCGCCCACCGCATGCCCCGCGAGATGATCGCGTACGGCGAGAACGCGGCGGGCCGCGGCCTCAAGGCGATCATCGCGGGCGCGGGCGGCGCCGCCCACCTGCCCGGCATGCTCGCCTCGGTCACCCCGCTGCCCGTCATCGGCGTCCCGGTCCCGCTGAAGTACCTGGACGGCATGGACAGCCTGATGTCCATCGTCCAGATGCCGGCCGGCATCCCCGTCGCCACGGTCTCCATCGCCGGCGCGCGCAACGCCGGGCTGCTGGCCGTCCGCGTCCTGGCCGCCGCCGACCCCGAGCTCCAGGGCCGGATGACGGAGTTCCTGGGTGACCTCAACGACCAGGCGACCGAGAAGGGCAAGCGGCTGCGGCAGAAGGCGGCGGGCGCGGAGTCCTTCGGCTTCTGAAAGCAGGCACCATGACGGACCGACTGGACCAGGCCCGGGAACTCCTCGCCGAGTACCCCGTGGTCGACGGACACAACGACCTGCCCTGGGCGCTGCGCGAGCAGGTCCATTACGACCTGGCCGTACGCGACATCGCCACCGACCAGTCGGCCCATCTGCACACCGACATCCCCCGGCTGCGGGCCGGGGGCGTCGGAGCCCAGTTCTGGTCCGTCTACGTGCGCTCCGACCTCGCGGGCGACGCCGCCGTCAGCGCGACCCTGGAACAGATCGACGTCGTCGCCGAACTCCTGGAGCGCTACCCGGCCGACCTCCGGCGCGCCCTGACCGCCGACGACATGGAGGCGGCCCGCGCCGAGGGCCGGATCGCCTCGCTGATGGGGGCCGAGGGCGGCCACTCCATCGACAACTCGCTGGGCACCCTGCGCGGACTGCACGCCCTGGGCGTCCGCTACATGACGCTCACCCACAACGACAACATCGCCTGGGCGGACTCCGCGACCGACGAGCCCGGCGTGGGCGGCCTCTCGCCGTTCGGCCACGAGGTCGTCCGCGAGATGAACCGCACCGGCATGCTCGTCGACCTCTCGCACGTCGCGGCGACGACCATGCGGGACGCGCTCGCCACCTCCGTCGCGCCGGTGATGTTCTCGCACTCCTCGTCCCGCGCCGTCTGCGACCACCCGCGCAACATCCCCGACGACGTCCTCGCGCAGCTCCCGGCCAACGGCGGCATCGCCATGGCCACCTTCGTGCCGAAGTTCGTCCTGCCCGACGCCGTCGCCTGGACGCAGGCCGCCGACGAGAACCTGCGCGCGCACGGGCTCCACCACCTGGACACCACCGAGCACGCGATGAAGCTGCACGCCGCGTTCGAGGCGGCGCACCCGCGCCCCGTCGCGACCGTGGCCACCATCGCCGACCACCTCGACCACATGCGCGAGGTCGCGGGCGTCGACCACATCGGCATCGGCGGCGACTACGACGGCACCGCGTTCCTCCCGCAGGGCCTGGAGAGCGTCGCCGGCTACCCGAACCTGATCGCGGAGCTGCTGGGCCGGGGCTGGTCCGCCGCCGACCTGGCCAGGCTCACCTGGCGGAACGCCGTACGGGTGCTGCGCGACGCCGAGGACGTGGCGCGGGACCTGCGCGCCCGGCGCGGCCCGTCGCACGCCACGATCGAAGAGCTGGACGCCCCGGCGGCCTGAGCCACCGGGACGCCCGCCCGATCAGCAGGCGCAGAGGCAGAACGGGTGCCCCGCCGGGTCCGCGTACACCCGGAAGGTGCGCTCCCGGTCGTCCGCCTCCAGCACCGTCGCGCCCAGCGCCAGCACCTCCCGCTCCGCCGCGTCCAGATCGTCCACGGTCAGATCCAGGTGGAACTGCTGCGAGGCGTCGGCGCTCGGCCACTTCGGCGGTACGAAGCCGGGCGCGGCCTGGAAGGCGAGCGGGGCGCCCGCGCCGCCCTTGAGGTCCACCCAGTCCTCCTGCTGCTCGACCGTGCCGCCGATCAGCGCCGCGTAGAAGTTCGCCAGGGCGACGGGGTCGGGGCAGTCCAGGACGACGGCACCCACTGCGGCCAGAGCCATGTTGCTTCCTCCTCGGGCAGACTTCGGACAGGCCGTACCAGTGTGCCCCGGAGGTCAGGCCGTCGGGCGGCCCATCGCGCGGAAGGTCCAGCCGGCCTCGCGCCACGCGGCCGGGTCGAGCGCGTTGCGTCCGTCGAGGATGATCCGGTGGCCCGCGACCGCGCCCAGCGCCTCCGCGTCCAGGTCGCGGAACTCGCGCCACTCCGTCAGGTGCAGCACGACGTCCGCGCCGCGCACCGCGTCGAGCGCGCTCTCCGCGTAACCGAGGGTCGGGAAGACGCGGCGGGCGTTCTCCATGCCCTTCGGGTCGAAGACGGTGACCTGACCGCCCTGGAGGTGGATCTGGCCGGCCACGTTGAGCGCGGGGGAGTCGCGTACGTCGTCCGAGTCCGGCTTGAACGTGGCGCCCAGCACGGCGACCCGCTTGCCGAGGAAGGAGCCGCCGCCCACGGCCTCGCGGGCCAGCTCGACCATGTGGCCCCGGCGGCGCATGTTGATCGAGTCGACCTCGCGGAGGAAGGTGAGCGCCTGGTCGGCGCCCAGCTCGCCGGCGCGGGCCATGAAGGCGCGGATGTCCTTGGGCAGGCAGCCGCCGCCGAAGCCGATCCCGGCCCGCAGGAACTTCTTGCCGATGCGCTCGTCGTGGCCGATGGCCTCGGCCAGCTTCGCGACGTCGCCGTCGGCGGCCTCGCAGACCTCGGCCATGGCGTTGATGAACGAGATCTTGGTCGCCAGGAAGGAGTTGGCGGCCGTCTTCACCAGCTCGGCGGTCGGGTAGTCCGTCACGACGAACGGGGAGCCCTCGCCGACCGGGACGGCGTACACCTCGCGCAGTACCTTCTCGGCCCGCTCGCTCGTCACACCGACGACGATCCGGTCCGGGTGCAGGGTGTCGTCCACCGCGAAGCCCTCGCGCAGGAACTCCGGATTCCAGGCCAGCTCGGCGTCGGCGCCCACGGGGGCCAGCTCCGCGAGGCGGGCGGCGAGGCGGGCTGCGGAGCCGACGGGCACGGTGGACTTGCCGACGACGAGGGCGGGGCGGGTGAGCAGCGGCGCCAGCGAGTCGAAGGCGCTGTCGACGTAGGACATGTCACACGCGTACTCGCCGTGCTTCTGCGGGGTGTTCGTGCAGACGAAATGGACGTCGCCGAACTCGGCGACCTCCTCCCAGGAGGTGGTGAACCGCAGCCGCCCGGTGGCGCCCTCGATGCCCGCGACGTGCCGCTGGAGCATCTCCTCCAGGCCCGGCTCGTACATCGGGACCCGGCCGGCGGACAGCATCTCGATCTTCTCGGGCACGATGTCGAGGCCCAGGACCTCGAAGCCGAGCTCCGCCATGGCCGCGGCGTGCGTGGCGCCCAGATAGCCGGTGCCGATCACGGTGATCCTGAGGGCCATGAAGTGCTCCTGTGAGATGCGGACAGAGATGCGGTGCACGAGCATAGTCCCGCCCGTGAAACCTCCCATTTCCGGCTGTCGCGCAGCTCACGGCCCGAGCGCGTATGCCGGGGGCGGGTCGAACGCCTAAAATTGGGTTACTTAACGGTAGTTAGCACCCTGGGGAGTGAGCGTCTTGGCGGGTTCGACCGATTTCGACCTGTACCGTCCGGCTGAGGAGCACGACATGCTCCGTGAGACGGTGCGTGCGCTCGCCGAGGCGAAGATCGCCCCGTTCGCGGCCGCGGTCGACGAGGAGGCCCGCTTCCCGCAGGAGGCGCTGGACGCCCTCACCGCCGCCGATCTGCACGCGGTCCACGTACCGGAGGAGTACGGAGGCGCCGGCGCCGACGCGCTCGCCACGGTCATCGTGATCGAGGAGGTGGCCCGCGCCTGCGTGTCCTCCTCCCTGATCCCCGCCGTGAACAAGCTCGGCTCGCTCCCGGTCGTCCTGTCCGGCTCCGAGGCCCTGAAGAAGAAGTACCTGGGCCCGCTGGCCAAGGGCGACGGCATGTTCTCGTACTGCCTCTCCGAGCCGGACGCGGGCTCCGACGCGGCCGGCATGAAGACCCGCGCCGTGCGCGACGGCGACTTCTGGGTCCTCAACGGCGTGAAGCGCTGGATCACCAACGCGGGCGTCTCCGAGTACTACACGGTCATGGCCGTCACGGACCCGGAGAAGCGCTCCAAGGGCATCTCGGCCTTCGTCGTCGAGAAGTCCGACGAGGGCGTCTCCTTCGGCGCTCCCGAGAAGAAGCTCGGCATCAAGGGCTCCCCGACCCGCGAGGTCTACTTCGACAACGTCCGCATCCCCGCCGACCGCATGATCGGCGAGGAGGGCACCGGCTTCGCCACCGCGATGAAGACCCTGGACCACACCCGCATCACCATCGCGGCCCAGGCCCTCGGCGTCGCCCAGGGCGCGCTGGACTACGCCAAGGGCTACGTCCAGGAGCGCAAGCAGTTCGGCAAGCCGATCGCGGACTTCCAGGGCGTCCAGTTCATGCTCGCCGACATGGCCATGAAGCTGGAGGCCGCCCGCCAGCTGACGTACTCGGCCGCCGCCAAGTCCGAGCGCGTCGACGCCGACCTCACGTTCTTCGGCGCCGCCGCCAAGTGCTTCGCCTCGGACGTCGCCATGGAGATCACCACGGACGCGGTCCAGCTCCTCGGCGGCTACGGCTACACGCGGGACTACCCGGTGGAGCGCATGATGCGCGACGCCAAGATCACCCAGATCTACGAGGGCACCAACCAGGTCCAGCGCATCGTGATGGCGCGCAACCTGCCGTAACGGGACGTTTTACGAGCGCACAGCCCCCGGCCGCGATGCCGGGGGCTGTCGCATGCCTGCGGTGATCAACCGCGTGTCAAGCCGTTGCTAGGCTGCGGGCGTTGGCCAGGGCATCACAGTGGGGGAGCGGGCCGTTGGACGCGACGGATGTCTTCGAGCCGCTTCAGGCGAACGACCCGGCCGAGGTGGCCGGCTACCGGCTCGCCGCCCGGCTCGGCGCGGGAGGCATGGGCCGGGTCTACCTCTCGCACACCGCGGACGGCCGGGCCGTGGCCATCAAGGTCGTACGCCCGGAGCTGGCGGACGATCCGGACTTCCGGCGGCGGTTCGGCCGGGAGGTCCGGGCGGCCCGGCGGGTGCGCGGCGCGTACACGGCCGAGCTGATCGACGCCGACCCGGAGGCCGCGACGCCCTGGCTGGCCACGCTGTACGTGCCCGGGCCCTCCCTCACCCAGGCCGTGGCCCGGCGCGGCCCGCTCCCGGTGCCCGCGCTGCTGTGGCTGATGGCGGGCATGGCCGAGGCGCTCCGGGCCATCCACGCCGAAGGCATCGTCCACCGTGACCTGAAGCCGTCCAACGTGCTGCTCGCCTCCGACGGGCCGCGCGTGATCGACTTCGGCATCGCGCTGGCCGTCGACGGGACCTCGTACACCACGACGGGGCACCCGATCGGCACCCCCGCGTACATGGCCCCCGAGCAGGCGTCCGGGGAGGGGGCCACGGCGGCGAGCGATGTCTTCGCCCTGGCCCAGACGGCGGCGTACGCGGCGCTGGGCAAGCCGCTCTACGGTGACGGACCCGGCGTCTACGTGCTGTACCGGATCATCCATTCCGAGCCCGACCTGACCCTGCTGCCCGAGCCCCTGCGGCCGCTCCTCGCCCGCTGCCTGGCCGCGGACCCGGCCGAGCGGCCCGACCCGGCGGAGATCGCGGAGTGGTGCCGGCAGCGGCTGGGCGCGGAGGCCGACGCGGAGACTGCGCCCGCCGTGTGGGGCGAGATCGGCGGCCCGGAGACCGAGGTCCCGGCCCCGGTGCCCGAGCCCACCCCGGTGCGGACGGATCCCTGGGCCGGGCCTCCGCCCGCACCGGTCGAGCGCGGGGCGCGCAGGCGGCTCGTCGCACTGGTGTCGGCCGTCGGCGTGGTGAGCGCGCTGCTGGTCCTCGGGCTGGCCTGGCGGGCGATGGGGCCGATGGGCGGGGGAGAGCACCGGGCCGACGTCAAGGCGTCGGAGTCGGCCACTCCCTCGTCGGGGGTGCGGAAGACGGCGCCGGAGTCGGCGGGCAGGGTCGCCGACGCGCTGACCGAGCCGAGCGCGTCTCCCTCGCCCCGTGAGCCGCAGGCGGAGCCGTACGCCCAGGTCACGGTGGACACGAAGCGCTCGGTGAATCTCGCGAATCCGTACAAGGAGTTGAACGGAGACGAGGGCGATATCCGCTTCAGCTGCAAGTCGGTCGGCTGCGAACTGAACAGCGACACGAGCGTGTTCGTGGCGATGCCCGGCAAACCGGGCGCCACGCTCGACGAGTGCCGTCTGTTTCTCAACCACAGCAAGAGTCACAACCTGCCGCTGGCCACCTCGGCGAACGGCAGCGAAATCTGCGTCAAGAACGCCTCGGGGGACATCGCGCTGTTCGTGATCGCGACGAAGTCGACCGCGATGCCCGGCGTCGCCTTCGTCCTGGGTGACGTCACCGTCTGGCGCAACGCGGCCTAGCGTTCCCTACGCCTCGCCCTTGCGCCGCACCATCTCCCCGATCCACACCGGCGCGTACGGCGAGGTGCAGCCCCGGGGCGTCGGGTAGTCCTTGAGCACGCCCAGCCGCTCCCCGATGTCCAGCGCACGGGCGCGGTGCTCCGGGTGTTCGATGCCGATCTGGGCGAGGCAGGTGTTCATCGCCCACTGGAGCCGGTCCGGGGCGTCACGCATCTCCGCCTCGATGACATCGAGCAGCGCGCCCAGGTCCAGCCCGTCGGGCCGCTTCACGACCCGGTCGGCGGTCAGCGCCCACCCGGCGCTCGCGACGACCGGATCGGGGTCCTCCGTCCAGGCGAGGCGCAGCTCCTCCGCGTGCGGGCTCTTCTTCACCACGTAGCCCACGAGCCAGTCGTGCACCTTCGGCGCCCGCGCCTCGCGCAGCATGCGGTCCAGCTCGCCTTGCGTGTACGCCTTCGGCCGGCAGACCAGCAAGGCGACGAGCCGCGCGGCGGTGTCGTCGGTCTCCCACAGGTCGACGGCCAGCTCCTGCCGCTTCCCCAGCCGCTTGGCGACGGCGCGCAGCTTGCTGAGGTTCACCCCGTGGTCGTCCCCGTGCCGCGCGTTGACGGCGCGGGCCTTGGGATCGTCCAGGGCGGCGAGCTCGGCCAGGACGTCGGTGGCGGTTGTTTCCGTCATGCGGTGCGGAAGACTTCCTCGGCCGAGGAAGCCGTCGCGGCCCGCTGGAGCCATGCGTGCAGGAGCCGCGGGTCGGTGCAGGTGGTGATCTTCTCGCGGTCCGCGTCGGTGAGGGAGATGCCCCGTACCCCGAGAAGCAGGAGGAGACCTTCCGCCCGGCCCTCGTCCCGGATCTCCTCCGACATGGCGGACTTGTGGAAAGAGGTGTCCACGGCCACCAGGTTCCTCCACTGTTGTGCGACCGGACGACTGCCCAGGCCCTGAGCGGTGAGCTCGACGATGGGGTCGGTGATGTTCTCGGGCGCGTCCCGCAGTGCTGCGGGCAGCGTTTCCAGTATGGCACCGACGTCGGGATTGTCGGCATGTGTGATGGCCGCGAGGGTGGCGAGTGATACGGGCGGAGGGATATCGGCACCGAGCGCCTCGGACACCCGGGAGAAGAGCCCCGGGTACTCCTGGAAGATGCGGTGCATCGCCTCGTGGGGTGAGCTGACCATGCGGGTCCGTTCGGTGGTCTGGCGGTTCAGGGTCTACAGCAGTCGCGGCACTGGCCCGGTTCCGGGGCGCGGAAGGCTCGGTTGCAGTCGTCGCAGTTCTGGAGGGGGATGACGGTGGGCGGGGCGGACGGGGCCGGGAGTGGGGGTGGCAGGAGGGCCGTGATCCGGTGGCGGAGGAGTCGGGCCGGGTGGGCGAGGGGCGCCGGGAGGTCCGTGGTGAGGGCCCGGCGGATGGCGTCGGGGTGCGCGTCCCGTTCGAGCCAGGCGGCGACCCCCGGTGCGAGGGTGGCGATGTCCGCCTCGGAGAGCGTCAGCACGGGTGCGTGGCGGCGGAGGTCGGCGAGAAGCAGGGCGGCGCTCCGATGGAGCGGCTTCGGGGTGGGGTGCGGCCGGGGCGGGGGTGCCGGGGCGGCGGTGCGGTCGTCCGGCACGGCCGGCGGCGGAGTCGTGGCGCGCGGGGCGGCGTACGGCTCCCGGGGCGCCGGGGGCGTCGCGTACGGCCGGTTGTGCGACTCCGTACGCGTGCGTACGCGGCCGTCCCGCAGGCGTACGCGGATGCGGCGCAGGTAGCCCGCCGCCTCCAGCTCGCGCAGCGCGGCGGCGATCCGCATCTCGCTCTCCGGGAAGCGCGCGGCGAGCACCTTGACGCCGATCTTCGCGCCCTCGGGCAGTGACTGGATGTGGACGGCGAGCCCGATCGCGAGGAGGGAAAGGTCTCCGTGCTGCGCGAGGTGGTTGCCGATGACCGTGAAGCCGGACGTGTGGCGGGAGTTGACGTGGATGACACCGGAGGTCGGTGTGACGTCGTGGGGAGTGCCGGGGGAACCGGGCGGGGCGCACGAGGGCGCGATAGCCTGCTGGGCAGTCATCGGGAAGCTCGTTTCTTCCTCGGTGGTCAGGCCTCGGCAGGGATTGCAGTCCCGGTCGGGGCCGACTCGTGTCTGGGGGTTGTTTCCGCGAGCATATGCCCGACAACCGACCCTAAATCCAGCTCAGTTGGCATTTGTCACCCGCGCGAGTGATCAGCGTTCGTACCGGGTTCGGGTGGGGTGGGGTTGGGTTCTTTCCCAGGGTTCTTTCAAAGCAATTGACGTCGTGGCGCACCGGGTCGCGGGATTCCGCGATCCGGTGGACCGCGACGCGGAATCCCGCGACCCGGTGGACCGCGACTGCTTGACGACCTCTTGGGCGCGCACGGCATTCACGGCCTCTTGCAGACGGAGGGGCACGCTCGTGCGCTCCTGGAGACCCGGCAGCCGTCCTGTTCGCCCGACGAGGTGGAGCGCGGGGTCGCGGCCCGAATGGCACGACGCGCGATTTTCGAGCGCACACCGGCCCCGACGCTCAGTTTTGTTCTGGAAGAGGCTGCACTGCGTCGGTCCATCGGCGGAAGGGCCGAGTGGCGACGGCAGTTGGAGCACCTGCTCGTCATCGCACAGCTGAGGAACGTGTCCCTGCGGATCATGCCGCTCAATTGCGAGACTCACCCTGGACTGGACGGTGGGATCGAGGTGCTGAAGTTCGGGGACGGCACGGCTGTCGGTCGTTCGTGGGGTGCGTTCAACGTACGCCCGGTCACCGACCCGAAGCAGCTCCGGATCCTGGAACTGAGGTATGGGATGATCCGGGCCCAGGCCCTCACGCCGGCGGAGTCACTGGCCTTCATCAAGCAAGTGCTGGGAGAGACATGATCGACAAACCCTCCACCGGGGACGTTCCTGCGACGAGTTGGTTCAAGAGCAGCTTCAGCGACAGCAGCAGTGGCAACAACTGCGTCGAGGTTGCCGCCGCCCCCGGCGCCGTCCTCGTTCGGGACTCCAAGGACGTCCACCGTCCCCACCTCGCGCCGACACCGCGTGCCTGGGCCGCCTTCGTCACCTACGCGGCCCACGCCGCATGACGCACCCCCACCTGCCCACCACCGAGGCCGCCGTCACGGCCGTGCGGGAAGTCGCCAAGGCGTACAACCTGGCGCTGACGGTCACCGATGACATCGGAGCCGACCAGACCTCGCGGCGGGAGTCCGCCGGGGCGTTCGCCGTGGTGGACGCGGACGGGTCGCTGCCGCACGAGGCGTTCGTCGAACTGGGCGGGGCCCCGGCCGTCACCGTGCAGGTCTTCCCGGAGGACGACGCGCGGATCACCGTCGACGGGGTGGTCTTCGAGGACGTGCCCCGGAACTCCGTGCCCGCGTTCCTGCGGTCCGTGTACGGCGGGATGGCGTACGTGAAGGGCCGGTTCTTCCCGCCGGGGCAGTGGCTCGTCGTGCCGTTGCCCGGGGACGAGACGTACAAGGAGCTGGTGCCGCGCGCCATGCTCAGCCCCTGGCTGTCCCGTAACTTCCGCAGTGCCTGAGGGCCCCGAGGACATCGGGCCCCTCGTCCGGCTCTTCGACGCGCTCGGGGCCGAGGACGCCGAGGGATGGGCCGAGTCCGAGGCCGAGGAGGGGCTGCCGCAGCTGGCCCGGTTCCGGTTCCTGCGGATGGTGTGGCAGGACATCGACGCCTGGAGCACCACCGCGTCCGACTGGGTCGCCGCCTACCGCCGGACGGGCGCGGCCGGTGGCGCCGTCGAGCGCGCCGTACGCCTCGGGCTCACCCCCGAAGAGCTGGGCGAGATCGCCCGCGAGGTGGCCAGGGAGACCGCGTTCGCCCTGCTCCAGGGGCTGGACGACCCGGCGCGGGGCGACGAGCCGGAAGAAGTGGCGGGGCGGCTGCCCGGGTGGTCCCTCGCGGAGCTGTCCGCGCGCGCCGAGCCCACCGGACGCGTCCTCGGCGCCCTGCACGAGGACCTGAACGAGGCGGAACCGCAGAGCCCGACCAGTCGTATCTGAAGGAGACGGAACCACCGACCCCGACCCGCCGTGCCGGAGGAGACGGAACCGCAGACACCGACCAGCCGTACCGGAGGAGACACCGTATGACCGCGTTCGACGTGATGGAGCGGCGGATATGGGGCGGGCGGGCCGACGCCTACGCCCGCACCGCCGCCCGGCTCTGCGTCCACACCGTGCCCGCCCTGCTGGACGCCGCCGGTGTCGCGCCCGGGACCCGCCTGCTCGACGTGGGGTGCGGCAACGGCAACGTGACGGCCGCCGCCCTCGGGCGAGGCGCCGCCGTCCGCGCCGTGGACGCCGAGCCCGGCATGGTCGAGGCGACCCGGCGCGCGGCTCCCGGGGCCGAGGTGCGCTCCGGGGTACTGCCCCAGCTGCCGTATGCCGACGGGGAGTTCGACGCGGTCGTCGCCAACTTCGTGCTCAACCACGTCGGCCGCCCCCTGGAGGCCCTGGTCGAGATGCGCCGGGTCACCCGCCCCGGAGGCACGATCGCGGTCACCATCTGGCAGCTGCCGGGCGCCCCGGGCCAGGCGCTGGTGGGCCGCGCCGCCCAGGCCGCCGGGATCACCCGGCCCGGCTGGATGGCCATGGTGGACGAGGAGCACAACTTCGCGCGCACCCCGGACGGCCTGGCCGCGCTGCTCACCGCCGCCGGATTCCGAGACGTGCAGGGCGCCACGCACGCCTGGGACCACCGCGCCGCCCCGGACGACTGGTGGGCGGGTCCCGCCGCCGGAATCGGCTCGATCGGCACCTTGCTCACGAGCGCCGGGCCGGAGGGCGTGGCGGCGGCCAGGCGCGAGTACGACGCGCTGTGCGGCGAATTCCTCGCGGACGACGGCCTGCTGACCCTGCCGCACGCGGCGGTGCTGGCTCAGGGCAGGGTGTAGGAGACGCCCGGCTGCCAGGGCGGCGGGTCCGCGACGAGGCTCTCCAGCCGGGCGCCCGCGAGCAGGCAGTCCAGGGCCCAGCGGTTCGCCGAGTGGGCGATCAGGAGGACCTGACCCCCGTCCCACTCGGCCGCCAGGTCCCGCAGGAACGCGGCCGTCGCCCCCGCCACGTCCCGGTAGCTCTGGCCGCCGCCGGGCCACGGGCGGTCGATGTGGCGGGTGCGCAGGGGATGCAGGACGGCGGTCGGGGCGCCGTTCAGCTCCCCGTAGTCGCACTCACGCAGGCGCGCGTCCTGGCGGAGGACCGGGATCTTTGTGCCCGCGAACGCGATGCGGGCCGTCTCCACGGCGCGGGCCAGGTCCGAGGTGTAGACGGCGTCGAGCCCGGTGCCGCGCCGCCGGTCGCCCAGTTCGGCGGCCTGGCGGCGTCCCGTCGGGGAGAGCCGCCCCGGAAGCCATCCCGTGGCGATGCCCGCCTCGTTGTCGGTGGTCGTGGCGTGCGACTCGTACACGATCCGGACAGGCATGGCGGCTCCGCAACTGGGGAGGAGGCGCGGGGGCGCGCCCCTCAGTTCTCCGTGACCGTGACCTTCTCGTCGTTCTTCAGCTGCTCCACCAGCTGCTTCACCTTCGTCTTGTCCCAGGCCAGGTTTCCGCCCACGTTGCCCGCGATCGGCATGTTCATCGACGTGCCGTCCCCGCCCGTGACGCCCTTCATCGCGAAGAACATCTTGCCGAGCGACCAGAGCGACATGTCCTTGTCGACGATCAGCGTGTCCAGGCCGGCACCCATCGTCGGGTACAGCTTGAACGGGTTGATGATCGTGGAGAAGGTCGCCGTCTGGCTCGCCAGCGCCGCGAGGAACTTCTGCTGGTTCTTCGTACGGTCCAGGTCCGAAGTGAAGGCGTGGCGGGTGCGGACGAAGGCCAGGGCCTGCTGGCCGTCGAGGGTCTGCTTGCCGGCCGGGAAGTCCGCGCCCGACCACTTGTCCTTGAACGCCTTCGGGATGTCCAGCTCGACCCCGCCGATCGCGTCCACGATCTTGGCGAAACCGCCGAAGCCGATCTCGACGTAGTGGTCGATGTGCAGGCCGGTGTTGAACTCGACCGTACGGACCAGCAGCTCGGGCCCGTCCGTGGCGTACGCGGCGTTCAGCTTCGTCGTCTTGCCCGTGCCCGGGTATTTCTTGCCCGACTCGGAGCCGATGAACGACGGGATCTCGACGTTCGAGTCACGCGGCAGCGAGACCAGCGTCGGGCCGTTGTCGCCGGTGTGCAGGATCATCATCGAGTCGGTCCGCTTGCCGTCGGCCGAACCCGTGTGGAGCCGCTTCTTGTCCTCGGACGTCATGCCCTCGCGGCTGTCCGAGCCCACGATCAGGTAGTTCGTCCCCTTGCCCGCCTCCGGCCGCTCGATGACCTTCGACAGGTCGACGGCGCGGTTCAGCTTGGAGTCGGCCCAGAAGTACGTGCCCACGGAGACGCCGAGCAGCGCGACGACCAGGACCAGCGCGCCGATCCTGATCCGGCGGCCCCAGTTGGGCGCGGGTCTGGGGCGGCCCTGCGCGGGGCCCCGGTCGCCGCCGCCGGAGCCCGGTCCGTGGCCGCCGCTGCCGGCGCCGTAGACCTGGCCCGTGTTGTACCCGCTGTCGTAACCCTCGTCGTACTGCGGGTAACCGCCGTCGTAGCCCGAGGGCTGCTGCGGCACCGGGCGCTGCCTCGGCGGCGCGGGGCGCTGCGGGGGCGGGGCCGGGCGGCGCTGGACGTGCGGCATCGAGCGGGCGCTCTCGGGCCGCTCGCTCGCGCTGCCCTGCCCGTAGCGGTCACCGCTGCGGTTGTCGTCGGTCCAGCCGTCGGGCCAATCGTTCATACGGACCAGTGTGCAGGCCGGGGCCGCCCCTCTTACAGGGCAGGAGGAAAATCGCACCAGGGCTGTTGCGAAGCTGATGCATTGCGACGGTGTTCGGGCCCCCGCATAAGGTGGACGGTATGACAGATCACGCTCCGCGCCCGGAGAGCGACATTCCGGGCAAGCCCACCGCGGCCTCCCGGACCACCCTCAGCCACATCATGACCGGCAGCGACACCAATCTGCTGGGTACGGTGCACGGCGGCGTGATCATGAAACTGGTCGACGACGCGGCGGGCGCGGTGGCCGGCCGGCACTCCGGCGGCCCCGCCGTCACGGCCTCCATGGACGAGATGGTCTTCCTGGAGCCGGTCCGCGTCGGCGACCTCGTGCACGTCCGCGCCCAGGTCAACTGGACCGGCCGCTCCTCCATGGAGGTCGGCGTCCGGGTCATGGCCGAGCGCTGGAACGAGTCGACGCCCGCCACCCAGGTCGGCAGCGCGTACCTGGTGTTCGCGGCGGTCGACGCGGACGGCCGGCCCCGCCCCGTACCGCAGGTGATCCCGGAGACCGAGCGCGACAAGCGGCGCTACCAGGAGGCCCAGATCCGCCGCACGCACCGGCTGGCGCGGCGCCGCGCGATCAGGGAGCTGCGCGAGAAGCGGACTGCCGAGGGTATCGAGGACTGAGGACGCGGGGCGGGCGGGGACCGGGAGGCGCGGGGCTCACCCCCTGGACGGTCCCGCCCTCAGACGCCGGACGGGCTGGAATCGCACGTCACCTCGTCGCCCTTCACCGCGCCGAACCTGCCCGGCTCCGGCTCCTCCGCGTGGACCCGCTCGACCTTCCGGTAGTCCTCGCCCGCCGTCACCCGCATCGTCGCCCCCTGCCCCGGCACCGCCCGCAGCTCCGCCCCCGGCAGCGCCGCCGCCAGGGTCTTCGCGGACCGGTCCCAGCGCGGGTCGTACGTGACCAGGGTGCGCTTCAGGTCGTGCTGCGGAGCGGTCAGCGGGGCCCGGGTCGTGTCGAAGCCGGTGGCGTGCAGCGCCGCGTCGGCCTTGGTGCCGAGGCCGTCCTTCGCGGTGCCGTTGTAGACCTGGACGCGGATCTGCTGCGGCGGGACGTCCACCTTCTTCGCGGGGGCCTTCGCGGCGGGCCGGGCGGTGGTCAGGGGTTTGTCCTCGCGCAGCGCGGTGAAGAGCTGCTTCGACTTGACCGGGTCCCACTTCACCGTGGAACCGATGCCCTTCACCTGGTAGGCGACATCCCCCATCGGCACCGAGGCGAATTCGGACGAGGCCGCCGAGAAGCCCCGCATCGCCTGGCCGATGGAGAGCATCTGCTCCGTGTCGAAGCCCCGGTCGGCCCGTACGGACTTCAGCATCGTCGAGGCGACCTCGCGGAACTTCACCGGATTCAGCAGCACCCCGCTGCTCGTCGCCTGCTTGATCAGCGAGGCCATGAACTTCTGCTGGCGCTGCATCCGGCCCAGATCGGCGGCCCCGTCGATGTGCCGGGACCGTACGTACTGGAGCGCCTGGCCGCCGTCGAGCGTGTGGGGGCCGGGCGCGAGGTCCAGGCCGGTGTAGGAGTCCTTCAGCGGGCGAGTGGTGCAGATCTTCACCCCGCCGAGGGTGTCGACCGTGGTCATGAAGCTCGTGAAGTCGACCTCCAGATAGTGGTCGATCTTGACGCCGGTCATGTGCTCCACGGTGCTCACGGTGAGGCCGGGCCCGCCCTCCGCGTACGCCGCGTTCAGCTTCACCGGATGCGCCGCGTGCTCCTCGCCGGTCGTACGGTCCCGATGGGCCGGGATCTCCGCGTAGCTGTCGCGGGGGAGGCTGACGACGCTGGCGCGCTGCTCGTCGGCCGAGAGGTGCACCAGCATGATCGTGTCCGTGCAGTGGCAGGGCGCACCGCCCAGCCGGTACTTCCGCTTCTCGTCCTTGGTGATCTTGTCGCGGCCGTCGGTGCCGACCAGCAGCAGATTCATGCCGCGCCCGCCCGCGGGCCGGTTCTTCATGTCCTTGAACGGATCGACGCGGTCGATCCCGCTCTCCAGGTTCGTCACGACCGCGTGCCCGATACCGCCCGCCCCGAGCACCAGGACCGAGAACCCGGTCGCCACCCGCATGCCCCAGCGCGGCCGCTCGTCCTGCTTTCTCCGCCGCCGGCGCCGCGCGGGCGCGGGGCGGGGCCGGGCGGGACGGGGGGAGCGGGGCGGCGTGGGCACGAGGGACACCTCCGCGGTGCGAGGGGGACCGTTCGCACGGTAGGCCCATATGATCCTCATCCCGGGAGGCCGCCCGGCGGCGCGCGCCGCTGTCCCCCATTCGCGGTAACGTGGCGGCCGAATACCGCCTGGTGGGGTACGAGCCCCCGGCGCCCCCGAGGACCACCCGAGGACCACATGTCTGCCGCGCAGCCTCCCGCCGTCTCCGTGATCATGCCGGTGCTCAACGAGGAGCGCCATCTCCGTAACTCCGTACGCCACATCCTGGAGCAGGAGTACGCGGGCGAGATGGAGGTCGTGATCGCGCTCGGCCCCTCCACGGACCGTACGGACGAGATCGCCGCCGAGCTGGTCGCGGAGGACCCCCGCGTCCACACGGTGCCGAATCCCACCGGACGCACCCCCGCCGCCCTCAACGCCGCGATCAAGGCGTCGAGCCACCCGATAGTCGTCCGCGTCGACGGCCACGGCATGCTCTCGCCGAACTACATCGCGACCGCCGTCCGGCTCCTGGAGGAGACGGGCGCGCAGAACGTCGGCGGGATCATGCACGCCGAGGGCGAGAACGCCTGGGAGGACGCCGTCGCGGCGGCCATGACCTCGAAGATCGGCGTCGGCAACGCCGCCTTCCACACCGGCGGCCAGGCGGGCCCCGCCGAGACCGTCTACCTGGGCGTCTTCCGCCGGGAGGCGCTGGAGAAGGCCGACGGGTACAACGTCGAGTTCATCCGCGCCCAGGACTGGGAGCTGAACTTCCGCATCCGCGAGTCCGGCGGACTGATCTGGTTCTCGCCCGAGCTGCGCGTCCAGTACCGCCCGCGCCCCTCCGTCCGGGCGCTCGCCAAGCAGTACAAGGACTACGGCCGCTGGCGCCACGTCGTCGCCCGTTACCACTCCGGCTCCATCAACCTGCGCTACCTGGCGCCCCCGACCGCCGTCGTCGCCATCGCGGCCGGTCTCGTGGTGGGCGCCGCGGTCACCCCGTGGGCGCTGATCGTCCCCGGCGGGTACGTCGCGGCGATCGTCGCGGGCTCCCTCCCGGCGGGCAAGGGCCTGTCGCCGAAGGCCCGCGCGCAGATTCCGGTCGCGCTGGCGACCATGCACATGTCCTGGGGCTACGGCTTCCTGACGAGCCCGCGCTCGCTGGCGAAGAAGGTCATCGCGAGCCGCCGCCCGGCCATCGCCGAGCCGGGCGCACCGGTGGCCTGAGCCGCGTACGACGAGAGGGGGCGCCCGGTCCGGCCGGGCGCCCCCTCTCGCGTACCGCCTGTCAGCTCTTTCCGTCCCACCGGTAGACGGAGTAGATGTCCATGCACTGGCCCTTGTCGGCGGCGTTGATGTCGTCCGCGCCGTCCGGAAGGTCACCCGCCTCGACCTTGGGGGCCTTGTACGCGGTGCCCTCGCGCCAGTCCGCACCGACGACGACGGTCAGCCCGCCGGCCTTCGGGTCGGCCTTGACCGCGGTCGTCGGGAGGCCCAGCGCCTTGGCGACGGACAGCGCGTCCGACTTGCCCTGGTCCCCGTCCTCCTTGGCGTACCGCACCACCGTGTCCTTGAGCGGCTCCGGGTCCTGCGAGGTCTCGGCCGCGGCGAAGCCCTTGCCGTGCAGGAGGTCGGCGACCTCGGTGGCCCGCCCGTCCTTGGGCGCCTGGCCGACGCCCGTGCCGTTCACCACCGAGATCCCGAGGGTCGCAGGGGCGGCGGCGGGAGGACCGGACGGGCTCGCGGACGACGAGGGCTTCTTCTTCTCCTTGCCGTTCTTGTCGAACGCGACGTCCTCACGGAGCAGCCGCCACAGGGCGTCCGCGGACTTGTCGATCGGGACGAGCTTGTTCCGGTCCTCGGACCACTCGGCCGTCGGCATCGTAGCCATGGTGATGCGGTCGATCGGCACGCTCTTGAGCTGCATCGACAGGTCGTAGAGCTTCTTCACCGAACGGATCTCGTCGGAGACCTGGAGGGCCTTGGTGGCCGTCTCCGCGAGATTCGTCAGCCGGCCCGCGTCCGACCAGAGGTTCTGCTTCTTCAGCGTGCGCAGCATGGAGTTCATGTACATGTGCTGCGCCTTGGCGCGGTTCTGGTCATTGCCGAAGGCGTGCCGGGTGCGCAGCCACTGAAGCGCCTGCTTGCCCTTCACCGTGCTCGTGCCCGCCGGCAGCTTGAGCCCGGAGCCGCCGCGTACGAGGCGGGTGGGCTTGTCCCACACCCCCGTCTTCACGCACACGTCGACCCCGCCGATCGCGTCCGCCATGGCCACCACGCCCGCGAAGTCGAGCATGATCCAGTGGTCGATGTACACGCCGGTCAGCTTCTCCCACGTGGTCAGCGTGCAGCCGGGACCACCGCGCTGGAGGGACTCGTTGATCGGCTTGTTGTCCGTCGCGGGGTACTTCGTACCGGTCTCGGAGTCCGTGCACTCCGGGATGTGGAGGATCGTGTCGCGCGGGATGCTGACCAGCGAGGAGTTCTTCCGGTCCGCCGAGATGTGCAGCAGCATCTGGACGTCGGCCCGGGGCTTGTCCCCGGCCGTGTCCCTGCTGCCGCCGAGCTTCACGTTCTCCGCGCTGTTCCGGCTGTCCGAGCCGATCAGCAGGATGTTGAGCGGGCTCTGGCCCTCGGCGTTCGGCGCGGCCTTCTTCACACCGCTCTCGCCGCCGCTGCGGGCGCTGCTGCGGATGTTGTTGTTGAGGTGCCGGTAGTAGAGGTATCCGGCGGAGGCGGTGCCCAGGACGAGCACCGCCATGGATATCGCTATCCACTTGAACACGCGGCGTTTCCGGGACTTCTTGGCAGCCCGTTTACGCGACTTGCCGCGCCGGTGGCCCGCGCGGCCGCCGGCGGCCTCGCCCGTCCCGGTAGGACCGGGGCGCGCGCCGTCCCGGTCGCCGACGCCCTCGTCCCCGCCCCGCCGGCGTGAGTGCGTCCGCGACCGCGTCCCCTCCTCGGGCGTGCTGCTCCGTCCCACCAGGACCCCCCTGCTGCTCAGACTCGTACGGTGTGGTGACGCGGTGTCACTTGGAGCACCCCGCGGATGCGGCGCTGGACTTCTCGATGTCGATCTTCTTCGGCGCCGTGATCGGCGTACCGGCCGCCTGGAAGTCCTTGCCCAGCGTCAGCACCATCGCCTGAAGCCCCTCGGCGTCGGTGGTGCCCGGCTTCATCGCGGAGCCGGGAAGCCCCATCATCTCCGCGAGGGCACGGGCCTGGTCCGCCTGGTTCGGGGCGTACTCCAGCGTCGTCCTGGCGATCTTCTCGGGCGCGTTGGCCTTGTTGGTGGACTTCAGGACGCCCTTGGTGTTCTGCAGCCAGGTGACCGTCTGCTGAGCACCACCGGCGACGTCTCCACCGTTGTACACATCGACCCGGACGTCGGCCGCGGCCGCCTTGGTTCCCTTGAGGAGCGCGTCCTGCTTGCTCTTGGCCTTCTTCTTCTGCGCGGCCACCTCGGTGAGCGAGGTGTCGTCGCGCAGCATCGAGAACAGCTGCTCGGCCTGCGTCGGGTGCGGGACGACCGTGACGGGCCTGGGCTCGTCGGGGTTGTCGATCACCGGCATGGTGACGAACGTGATGTTCTTCGTGTCCGTCTTGGTGATCTCCTTGGCGAGCGTGCTGAGCTTCTTCACGTCGCCGATGGGCTTGTCGACGGTCAGCGCCTTGGTCGCCGCGTCCGCCACCTTGAACAGCTTCGTCGGGCTGGTCAGCGTGTCGTCCGACTTGGCCTGCTTGATCATCGACCCGATGAACTGCTGCTGGCCCTTGATCCGGTCGAGGTCGCTCCCGTTGGCGTAGGCGTGCCTCGTCCGTACGAACGCCAGCGCGTCCTCGCCCTCGACCTTGTTCGGACCGGCGGGCAGCTTGAGGTGGGACTTCGGGTCGTCGATGGCGTGGTCGAGGCAGATGTTGACGCCGCCGACCGCCGTGGACAGGGTCTTCACCGCGTTGAAGTCGACCATCATGAAGTGGTCGATCTTCACCCCGGTCAGCTCCGTGACCGTCTTCATCGTGCAGCCGGGGTTGCGGCCGGACTCGCCGAGGCTCCGGTTGAACCGGACGTGCTGCAGACCCGGGATGGTCTTCTCGGAGCCGTCCTCCTGCTTGTAGCTGCAGTCCGGGATGTCGGTGATGAGGTCGCGCGGGATGCTCATCGCGGTGGCGTTGGTGCGGTCCTCGGAGACGTGGAACAGGATGTTCGTGTCCGCGTGGCCGACGCTGCCCTTGTCGCCGTAGCCCTCGTTGCCCTTGCCGGTGCGCTTGTCCGTACCGATGATCAATATGTTGATCGGGGCGTTGGCGGTGACGACGTCCTTGTTCCCGTTGTCGCCGATGTCCACGGTGTTGATGTTGCCGTTGAGGCGCTGGTAGAGCCAGTAGCCGCCGGCCGAGACGCCCACGAGCACGAACGCCATCGCGCCGCCCGTCCACAGCAGCGCCTTCTTCTTGCGCGACTTGGGGGCCTTGCGCTTACGGCGGCCCGGGCCGGCCTCGCCGGATTCGGGGCGCTGCTGTCCGCGCGTGCCGTTCGCCGACCGGCGCCCGCCCTGGCGAGGCACCTCGGTGGCGCGCCGCGGGGAGTCACCGGCGGGGGCACGACGAGGGGTGCTCGACGGCCCGCGCTGGGCCGGAGGGGCCGAGGACCGGGGGGTGTTCCCTCCGGAGTGGTTCAGTCGCAGTTCGTAATCGCCGGTGTCCGGGTTGAGAACCCACTGGTCTGCGGGATCATCCATGTTGTCCGCCCGCCCACGGCTTTGCGCATCCACGGTTGCTCGAGTCCTCCGTCGGTGCCACGCGAGGCGCCTCCCCCGAAAAGGCGCTCAGTCTTTCTCTCCAGAAGTGCGCGGCCGGACGGCCGGGAGCACCGGATCGCGTCACACTATCCGTCTCATTCGGCGTCCAGCGACGCGCGTGACACATTCCACGGCCCTTACAACCGGGCATTCTTCCCATTGTGCGCGGAATGTTGGTGTCTGTTTGGCCATTGCTTTACCGCTTGCACAGGTCGGTCGCGGCATTGTTCCCCGAATACGTGGGTGTGGGCGACGGCCCCGAGGCGTCGGCCGAGTCCGGATTCTTGTCATCGCTCTTGCCGTCGCCCTTGAGCTTGCCGGCGGGCACCACGGCGACCGGCTCGTCGTCGCGGAGTTGCTTGAACAGCTTGTCCGCGTCGGGCTGCACCAGTTCGTCCCGGTTCCTGTCGAGGTGGTACGGCTGCCGGGGCACCGTCAGGAACTGCACCTTCTCGGTGGGGACGTCACGCATGCCCCGCACCAGGTCGTAGAGGTCCTTCAGGCTGTCCAGGCCCGGATCGGTGGTCAGCGCCTTGGTGGCCGCGTCGAGCACCGGGTAGAGGCGCGTCGGGTTGAGCAGGACGCCGTTGCTCTGCACCTTGTTGACCAGCGCCCCCAGGAACTGCTGCTGGCGGTCCATGCGGTCGGTGTCGCTCCCGTTGCCGAGCGACTTCCTGGCCCGTACGTAGCCGAGCGCCTGCTCGCCGTTGAGCTTGTGGCGGCCCGCGTCGAGCTTGAGGTGGGCGTCCTTGTCGTCGACGGACTCCTTGAGGCAGATCTCCACCCCGTGCACCGCGTTGACCATGTCCTTGAAGCCGTTGAAGTCGATGACCATGTGGTGGTCGATGCGGATGCCCGTCATCTTCTCGACGGTCCGGATGGTGCAGGCGGTCCCGCCCATCTCGAAGGCCCAGTTGAACTGCGCGAACTGCGCCCTGGTGGCGGTCTTGTCGGCCTTGTGGCAGGCCGGGATGTTCACCATCAGGTCGCGCGGGATCGACATCGCGGTCGCGCTCTTCCGGTTCGCCGCCAGGTGCAGCAGGATCGTCGTGTCCGAGCGCTGGCTGCCACCGTCGTCGCGGCCGTACTTGCGGTTGTCGCCGGCCCGGCTGTCCGAGCCGATCAGCAGGATGTTCTCCGCGTCGTGCACGACGGAGACCGGCCGCTCCTTCTCGTACGCCTTCAGCTCGGCCGCCGCCGAGGTGTCCGTCCGGATGTTGCCGTCCAGCTTCTTGTACAGCCACCAGCCGACGCCCGCCCCGACGAGCACGACGAACGAGGCGCCGAGGGCGGTCCAGCGCAGCCAGTGGCGCTTGCGCTTGACGGTGATGTCCAGTCCCGAGCGCCCGGCCCAGCCCTCCGGCGATTTCCCCGGGGCGGGCCCGGGACCGCTGCCGGACCCGCTGCGGGTCTCACCGCCGGGTGCGACGGCCGCGCCGGGCTCGCCCTTCTCGCCGGGCTCGCTCTCCTCGGCGGGCGTGGCCTCGGCGCCGGGCTCGCTCTCCGCGGCGGGCTCGCTCGCCTTGCCGGGTGGGGGCGCGTCGGGTGTCCGGTCCTCGCCCGCGGCCGAGTCGTCGGGGTCGCCCGGAGTGCCGGCGCTATCGGTCACGTCTGCGTCCATCCTTCACGTTCGGCGGCGCGCTGGGCCGCCGGTCGCAGAAGTAGACGGCTGAACCTCACGCTTGGTTGTGCCTCGGCTGGTCTGTACGGCAGATCATGTACCGGAGTCGAGCGCCGACACGGGGGACTCGGCCCACGATGGGCCGGACGGGTGCCCCGCTCGTGCCGCTTGTCATACCGTCAGCGTGACCCGCTCGCTCTCCACCCGCTGCGCCAGCGCCTCCGCGCCGAGCTGGTCGAGGTGGCGGCACAGGACCACGGAGCCCCCGGTGGCCAGCGGCGCGTAGAGCCCGGCGGCGAGCCCGTCCCAGGTGTCGTACGTACGCCCCGTCAGCAGCCGTGAACCGGCGTCCAGCCCCAGCGCCGCCCCGTCCGCCCGGCCCCGCGCCACCAGCTCCGCCGCCGTGAAGGAGCCCCCGCCCACCGTCAGCGCCGGCGCGTCCGGGTCCACCGGGGCGAACGGCGCGAACCGGTCGCCCTGCCCCGGCACCTCCACCGCGTAGTCCGCGAAGCCCTCGGGCGTCTGCGGGAACCGCCCGCCCAACGGGCGCAGCGCCAGGGCGATCCGCTCGCCCCGGCAGGCCCGGGCCGCGTCCAGCGTGTCCGGGCCGGAGACGACCAGGTCGGCGGCGGCCGGGTCGCCCTGCACCTCGGCGACCACGCCGACCGAGGCACAGGCCAGCAGCCAGACCGCGGACTGCCAGTGCGCGGGGAGCAGCAGCGCGAGCCGGTCGCCGGGCTCGGCCGCCAGATCGCCCTGGAGCAGGTTGGCGGTCTTGGCCACCCAGTTGGCGAAGGTGGCCACCGACAGCTCGACGCGCTCCCCGGTGGCGTCGTCGTAGAAGGTGACCAGAGGGCGGGCCGGGTCCGCGGCGAGCGCGGAACGCAGCAGGTCGGCAGGGGTGCGGTCGCTGGCGTTCATGGGCGGAAGCGTACGCGGCCGCGCACACGGGCCCGCCGGCCGCGCAACCGAATGCCCGGGAGCGCGTCTCTACAAGGAACCGGGGACCGGCCGGGCCCCGCCGTCGGAGGGCGCCCCCATCCGGTCTGCATACACTGGCCAGCCGAAGAAGCTGTTGCCCCATCCCCGCTGGGCCCGGGGCATCCGGGATGGGACGACAGCTTCACACGACGCCCGGCCCCAGCAGGAAGCGAAGACAGTGCTGTGACAGAGGCAAAAGAAGCGATCCTCCTGGTCGGCGGCAAGGGAACCCGGCTGCGCCCGCTCACGGTGCACACGCCCAAGCCCATGGTTCCGGCGGCGGGCGTCCCCTTCCTCACGCATCAGCTGGCGCGTGCCCGGGCCGCCGGGGTCGAGCACATCGTCCTCGCCACCTCGTACCTCGCCGAGGTCTTCGAGCCGTACTTCGGCGACGGCTCCTCACTCGGCCTGCACATCGAGTACGTCACCGAGCGCGAACCGCTCGGCACCGGCGGAGCCATCCGGAACGTCGCCCACCGCCTCGCCTCGGGCCCGGACGAACCGGTCCTCATCTTCAACGGCGACATCCTCACCGGGCTCGACATCAGGGCCCTGGTCACCTCGCACGCGGACTCCGGCGCCGATGTCTCCCTCCACCTGACCCGGGTCGAGGATCCGCGCGCCTTCGGCCTCGTGCCGACCGACGACACCGGCCGCGTCACCGCCTTCCTGGAGAAGCCGCAGACGCCCGAGGAGATCGTCACCGACCAGATCAACGCGGGCGCGTACATCTTCCGCCGCTCGGTCATCGACACGATTCCGGCCGGCCGGCCCGTCTCCGTCGAGCGCGAGACCTTCCCCGGACTCCTCGCCGACGGCGCCCACCTCCAGGGCATGGTCGACTCCACGTACTGGCTGGATCTCGGCACCCCGCAGGCGTTCATAAGAGGCTCCGCCGACCTGGTGCTCGGCCGCGCGCCCTCCCCGGCGGTGCCGGGCCGCTGCGGCGACCGCCTCGTCCTGCCGACCGCCTCGGTCGCCTCCGACGCCAAGCTCTCCGGCGGTACGGTCATCGGCGACGGCGCGGTGATCGGCGCGGGCGCCCGGATCGACGGCTCCACCGTGCTCGCGGGCGCGGTCGTCGAACCCGGCGCGGTGATCACGGACTCCCTGGTCGGCGAGCGCGCCAGGATCGGCAGCCGTACGGTGCTGGCCGGCGCGGTCGTCGGCGACGGCGCGGAGGTGGGCGCCGACAACGAGCTCCGCGAGGGCGTACGCGTCTGGTGCGGAGCGCGCCTCCCGGACGCGTCGGTGCGGTTCTCCTCGGACGAGTGAGCGACCCGGCTGCTCCGGCCCGTACGCGGACCGGGTGGCCGGAAATCGCCGTACCCTCGACAGGCAGCCCCGACGACCGAGGACCTCTTCCGTGGCAGGACGATTCGCTCCCCGCAACGCCCGGCGCGCGCCCGTCCCGCACCAGGCGGCGGCCACGCCCGTACCGGCGGCGCAGACCCGTGTCTGGACCCCGCCGGGCCCGCTCGACCTGCGCCTCGTCCTCGGCCCGCTGCGCCGCGGCCCCGCCGACCCCACGTTCCGGATGGTCGCCGACGGCTCCGTGCGCCGGTCCAGCCGCACCCCCGAGGGCCCCGGCACGCTCCATGTCGTCGCCCGCGACGGCCGGATCGAGGCGTCCGCCTGGGGGCCCGGCGCGCCCTGGCTGCTGGACCAGCTGCCCACGCTGCTCGGCGAGGGCGACGACCCGGCGGCCTTCACCCCGCGCCACCGCCTCCTCGCCCAGACCCAGCACCGCCGCCCCGGACTGCGGCTGCTGCGCACCGGCCTGGTCCTGGAGTCGCTGATCCCGTCGGTCCTGGAGCAGAAGGTCACGACGGACGAGGCGTACCGCGCCTGGCGCCTCCTGGTCCGCCAGTACGGGGAGCCCGCGCCCGGCCCGCAGGAATTCGGCCTCTACGTCATGCCGGACGCCCGCACCTGGTCGCTGATCCCGTCCTGGGACTGGCACCGCGCGGGCGTCGACAGCAAGCGCTCGGCGACGATCCTGCGCACGGTCCGGGTGGCCCGCCGCATGGAGGAGGCGGCCGCCATGGACCTCCCCGACGCGCTGACCCGCCTCCAGGCCATCCCGGGCATCGGCCCCTGGACGGCGGCGGAAACCCTGCAACGCTCCAATGGAGCCCCGGACGCGGTCACGGTCGGCGACTTCCACCTCCCCGGCATCGTCGGCCACGCCCTGGCGGGCAACCGCCACGCGGACGACGAGGAGATGCTGACCCTCCTGACCCCGTACGAGGGCCAACGCCACCGAGCGACCCGCCTGATCCTGCTCTCGGGCGCGACGCCGCCAAGGAGAGCCCCGCGCTTCCAGCCGAGGGACATCGCACGGCTGTAGAACCCCCGAGCCCGGTCCTGCCCGCCCGGCGGTGCACTCAAGCCCGTCCGGCGATCGAGGACGAGGCCCGGGCCACAATCAAGCCCGCAGGGTTACGAGGAGCAGCAAGAACAAGCCCGTCCGGCGATTGAGGACCGGAGTGCGGGGCAGCGCCCCGAACGGCGCGTCGGGCGTTCAGGCCACACGGAGCCAGGACCCCGGAACACGGCGCCGGAGGCGCCTACCGCACCACGACGAAGTCCTCCGCGGCCCGCCCCACCCGCGGCCCGGGGGCCGCCACCGCGTGCCCCACCGCAACCGCCCCCAACGGGTCCCAGGACGACGGCAGCGCCAAGACCTCCCGCACCACATCCCGGCAGAACATCGTCGAGGACACCCACGCCGACCCCAACCGCTCCCCGGCCAGCGCCACCAGGAAGTTCTGGATCCCCGCACCCGCCGCGACCACGAACATCTCGCGCTCCGCGCCGTCCCGCCGCTCGTCCCCGTACGTGTGCGAACCGTCCATCACCATGCACGGCACCACCAGGTACGGCGCCCGGCGCAGCACCTCGCCCCGCCGCACCCGCTTGGCGATCGACTCCTCGCTCTTGCCGTCGCGCCGCAGGTCCGCGATCCACGCGTCCCGCATCGCGTCGAGCAGCCGGGTCCGCGACTCCGGGGACTCCAGCAGGACGAAGCGCCACGGAGTCGTGTGGTGCGGCGCCGGCGCGGTCACGGCGGCGGCGACCGCACGCCGTACCGCCCCCGGATCCACCGGCTCGTCGGTGAACTCGCGCACCGTACGCCGCTGCGTCACCGCCTCCCGGACCGCCTCCGAGGTCCCCAGCCGGAACATGTCGTCGGCCGCGACCCGCACCATCGCACGGGCCCCCTGCTCGTCCGCCGCGTCCACGACATGTCCGAGCCCCCGCACGACCGCGACGGGCAGCCCGTCAGCCTTGCCCTTGACCAGGTCGCCCGCGGCGGCCAGCTCGTCGGCGGTGGCGACCACGGTCGCGTTCAGCGGATTGCCGTACGCGTCCTGCCCGCCCCGGAGGTCGTCCAGCACCCGCACCCCCGCCGCACCGATGGCGACGTCGGTCAGCCCGTTGCGCCAAGGCCGGCCGAAGGTGTCCGTGACGAGGACGCCGACCTCGACGCCGAGCGCCGCCCGCAGCCCTTCCCGGATCGCCCGGGCCGAACCGTCGGGGTCCTCGGGGAGCAGCAGGACCGTCCCGGCAGGGGTGTTCGAGGCGTCGACACCGGCGGCGGCCATGACCAGGCCCTGCCGGTTCTCCACGATCCGCAGCGGGCCGCGGCGCGCCACCACCCGTACCGTCTCGGCGTCTATGGCCGCCTCCCGGTCGGTGGCCTCGACGATCCGGCCCTCCGCCTTGGAGACGATCTTCGAGGTGACGAGGAGGACGTCGCCGTCCACGAGCCCCGGCCCGGTGGCCGCGATCAGTTTCGCGAGGTCGTCCCCGGGCCGCACCTCGGGCATCCCGGTCAGGGCCCACACCCGGTAGGAGGGCGCGTCGGCGGCGCTCACGCGCGGACCTCCCCGGCGAGGGCCAGCGCCTGCCGCGCCATCTCGGCGGTGGCGGCGACATCGGTCATCATCAGCGGCACGGCCCGGCAGCGGATGCCCGCCGACTCCACCCGCTCGACCGCGCCCGCGTCCACGGAGTCCACGAGCCAGCCGTCGAGCAGCCCGGACCCGTAGTGCTCGGCGACGGCGGCGGCGGTGGACTCGACGCCCACCGCCGCGAGGACCTTGTCGGCCATCCCGCGCACCGGCGCGTCACCGACGATGGGGGAGAGGCCGACGACCGGCACCCCCGCCTCGGCGATGGCCTCGCGGATGCCGGGCACGGCGAGGATCGTGCCGACGGAGACGACCGGGTTGGACGGCGGGAAGAGGATGACGTCGGCCCCGGCGATCGCCTCCAGCACACCGGGCGCCGGCTTCGCCTGCTCCGCGCCGACGGGCACGATCGCCCGGGCCGGCACGGCGGCCCGCAGCTTCACCCAGTACTCCTGGAAGTGCACCGCCCGGCTCTCGCCGTCCTCCTCGATCGCCACGTGCGTCTCGACGCGGTCGTCGGACATGGGCAGCAGTCGGACGCCCGGCTTCCAGCGGGCGCAGAGCGCCTCCGTGACGGCGCTGAGCGGATAGCCCGCGCCGAGCATCTGCGTACGGACGATGTGTGTCGCGAAGTCGCGGTCGCCGAGCCCGAACCACTCGGGGCCCACGCCGTACGCGGCGAGCTCCTCCTTGACACGGAACGTCTCGTCGGTGCGGCCCCAGCCCTGCTCCTCGTTGATGCCACCGCCGAGGGTGTACATCACGGTGTCGAGGTCGGGACAGACCTTGAGCCCGAACAGATGGATGTCGTCACCGGTGTTGCCGATGACCGTGATGTCCGCGTCGGGCGCGGCCTCCTTGAGACCCCGCAGGAACCGAGCACCACCGATACCGCCGGCCAGAACCACAATGCGCATGCAAACAGTCTGTCAGGCGAAGCTCGCGGTGTGGCGGGGGGCCGTTCAGGCAGTCGCCGCCGCGGCGCACTGCGTGGCGTGCATCGGCATGTCGGTGAGGCCCGGGTAGTACACGTGCAGGCTGACGGCCGGTTCCAGGGAGTCGTTGACGACCTCGTGGACGTAGCCGGGGGCGAAGACCCGCTGCGCGCCCGCGCCCAGCGTCCGCTTCCCCCGCTCCGTACGTTCGGTCAGTTCGCCGTCGAGGACGGTGAGAACGCCGGAGGACGGCCCGTGGTCGTGCAGCCCGCTGCCCTGCCCGGGGACCCAGCTCAGGAGCCAGACCTCGTAGCCGAGTGGGGTCTCCCCCGGTCGAGCGGAGCCGGGACCTCGGGGAACGGAGCGCAGGCGGTGGTACCAGCGGGTGGTGGTGTCGTACCGGACGAGCGGTGCCCAACGGTCGCGGTCGGCGGCGATGGTACGGGCGAGGCCGACGAACTCCGCCACGGTGGAGGGGTGTTCGGGGGCGGGGCGAAGAAGATGCTGGACCTCCAGGAGGTCGCCGGCGATCTGGAGGTCGCTGTCGCTGCTGTTCATGGAGCGTGTTCCTCGGCGGGGTGCGAGTGCGGCGTGCGGTGCGGAAGCTCGTCGCGAGGTCCGGGAGCGGCGATGGCCGGAAAGCCGGAGGGGCCGCGCGGGGGAGGAGACGGGACGAGCGGTGCCGGGCCGGAGCGGGAGGGCTACGACGGCGTCGGCGGCATCAACAGCTGAGACAGCTGGAACAGCGACAGCGAGCCTGGACAGCGCTGCGGGACCCACGGGCGCGGGTCGCGTGCATCGCTGAGGTCACTGGCATGCCACCAAGGAGAACCGGAGAGCCGTCCGGTGTCAACCCAATGCCCGGTTTGGCGGCAATGTTTCACCTCTTCCGGTTACTCCGTCCGGAGAAAGGTTTTAGCTGCCCGTGTCGGGGACAGGTGGCGCAACAACCGTGTTGCCAAACGTGAGCGCGGCACCGTGACCCGAATGTGATCTTGGTCGCTTCGGTGATCGAATCGCAACGTGTCCGAGCTCGCGACAGTTTGTCTCCATGGCGAGTGCGGATGCGGTAGAGCCCATGGCATATGTCAGGTTTTTGGTGATTTGAACACTTAACGCTTACGGTTGGTGCCGCAGGGTGAATACCGAGGCCAATAGCAGATCCGGGCTTGACCAGCCAGAGCTACACGCTTGTAATTTCACCCGTGTCGTTCGGCCGATTCGGTAACGGCCGCATCACGGGACGCAAGAGACAGACGAGGGGCGCACATGACCGAGCTGTTCCAGCAACTGCTGGTCGAGGACGCGGACGAAGAGCTCGGCTGGCAGGAGCGCGCGCTGTGCGCCCAGACCGACCCCGAGTCCTTCTTCCCCGAGAAGGGCGGATCGACCCGCGAGGCGAAGAAGGTCTGTCTCGCCTGTGAGGTCCGGTCCGAGTGCCTGGAGTACGCCCTCTCGAAGGACGAGCGCTTCGGCATCTGGGGCGGCCTCTCCGAGCGCGAGCGCCGGCGCCTGAAGAAGGCGGCGGTCTGACGGGCCGACCGGCCCGGCCCACCACGCACGAACCCGACGGCCCGCCGCCTGCACCCGCAGGCGGCGGGCCGTCGCCGTACCCGCGAAGCACCAACGCCATGCCAGGCCCTGTCGTCAAATTCCCGTCTGCCGGGCGAACGGCGGCAATTTGACGACAGGGCCTCGGGCCTTTCGTGTGGATCATGCTGGGCTCGCGGGGCGTGGGGCCCACCCGGAATCGGTGCCGGCCGCTACCCCGTCGCGCCCTCGTCCAACCGCTCCGCATCACCCCGGTTATCCCTACCGTTAGTGTGGGGCCCCGTCCGAGACGCGCCAACGACCCGACAGAGCGCGCGTGTACACCGATGCAGCCCCCGGGGGGACGTCCCCCGGACCCGGCCGGAGGGCCCGTACCTCGATGTCCGTGCACAGCCAATCAACGGCGCCGTACGCGGCCGCCGCCGCCCCCGAGTTCCCCCGGCATGTCGTCACCGCCGTGCTCGTCTCCCACGACGGCGCACGCTGGCTGCCCGACGCGCTCGCCGGACTGCTCGGCCAGGAACGTCCCGTACAGAACGTCATCGCCGCCGACACCGGCAGCGCCGACGACTCCGCGCGCCTGGTCACCGAGGCCCTCGGCGCCGACCGCGTCCTGCACCTGGCGCGGCGTACGAGCTTCGGCACCGCCGTCGACGAGGCGAGCCGCACGGCCGGCGTCCTCACCCCGGACGACCTCCCCTACCTGAAGCGGCCCAGCGGCTGGGACCCGGTCACCCGGACCTGGCGCGACGAGGCCTACGAGATGCCCGAGCTGCCGCACGGCGAGCCGGTGCAGTGGCTCTGGCTGCTCCACGACGACTGCGCGCCCGCGCCCGACGCCCTCGCCGAGATGCTGCGCGTCGTGGACAACGACCGGCACGCCGCGATCGTCGGCCCCAAGCTGCGCGGCTGGTACGACCGCCGCCAGCTCCTCGAAGTCGGCGTCTCCATCGCCAACAGCGGCCGCCGCTGGACCGGCCTCGACCGCCGCGAGCAGGACCAGGGCCAGCACGACCAGGTCCGCACCGTCCTCTCCGTCTCCACCGCCGGCATGCTCATCCGGCGCGACGTCTGGGAGGAGCTGGGCGGTTTCGACCGCAGGCTCCCGCTCATGCGCGACGACGTCGACCTGTGCTGGCGCGCCCACACGGCCGGCCACCGGGTCCTCGTCGCCCCCGACGCCGTCCTGCGGCACGCCGAGGCGTCCGCGCGGGAACGCCGCCCCATCGACTGCGCCGGCCGCAACGTCGCCAGCCCGCACCGCGTGGACAAGGCGGGCGCCGTCTACACGATGCTCGTCAACGCCCCCGGCAAGAAGCTGCCCTGGGTGATGCTCCGACTCGTCCTCGGCACCCTGCTGCGCACCCTCGCCTACCTCGTCGGCAAGGTCCCGGGCCAGGCCCTCGACGAGGTCACCGGCCTCCTGAGCACCCTGCTGCGCCCCGGCCGCGTCCTGGCCGCCCGCCGCGCCCGCGGAAAGGGCGCCGTCGACGCCGCCGAACTGCGCGGCCTCTTCCCCGCACCCGGCGCCACCGTCCGCGCCACCGTCGAACAGGTCGCCGGAAACTTCGGCGGCGGCTCCGACGCCGACTCCGGCGGCTCCCGGCACGGCGCCGTCGAGTCCGGACCGGGCGGCGACGACGCCGACTACCTGGAGATCGACCAGTTCGCCCGCCTGAAGAAGGTCGGCCGCAAGCCCGGACCGGTCCTCTTCGCCCTGCTCCTCCTGGTCTCCCTCGTCGCCTGCCGCGACCTCATCGGCGGCGGCGCACTGGCCGGCGGCGCCCTGCTGCCCGCCCCCGGCGACGTCTCCGACCTGTGGGCGCGTTACGCGGACGGCTGGCACACCGTCGGCACCGGCGGCACCCAGACCGCCCCGCCCTACCTCGCCGTCATCGCGGCCCTGTCCGCACTGTTCCTCGGCTCCACCGGCTTCGCCCTCACCCTGCTGCTCGTCTGCTCGGTCCCGCTCGCCGGACTCACCGCGTACTTCGTCACCCGTCCGCTGCTGCCCTCGCGGCTGCTGCGGGCCTGGGCGAGCATCGCGTACGCCTTCCTGCCCGCGGCGACCGGTGCCCTGGCGACCGGCCGCCTCGGCACCGCCGTGCTGGCCGTCCTGCTGCCGCTCATCGCGCGCACCGCCGTCTCCGCGCACGGCATGCGCGGAGACGGCGGCGCCCGCGGCAGCTGGCGCGCCACCTGGGCGTACACCCTGCTCCTCACCCTCGCCATGGCGTTCACGCCGATCGTGTGGCCGCTCGCCGTGGTCCTCGGCCTCGGTGTCCTGGTGCTGCGGCGCGGCGACATCACCGCGTACGCGCTCCGCTTCCTCGCCGCGGTCGGCACCCCGCTCCTGGTCCTCGCGCCCTGGTCGCTCTCACTGCTGGGCAGCCCGTCCGCGTTCCTGAAGGAAGCCGGTCTGGAGACCGGTACGGGCTCCGCCTCCGCGCTGGACCTCCTCGGCATCAGCCCCGGCGGGCCCAAGGCGGCGGGCGGCGTCCTGCTCCTCGGCATCGTGCTCGCGGCGCTGGCCGCCCTGCTGCGCGGGGAGCGCCAGTTCGCCGTCCGGACCGCCTGGGCGGCCGCCCTGGTCTCCCTCGCGTTCGCCGGGCTCGCCAACGGCTCCGGCTGGGCGGGACCCGCGACGCTGGTCTACGGCGCCGCCCTCATCGCCGCCGCGCTCGTCGGCGCGGACGGCGCCCGTATCCGCGTCGCCGAACTCAGCTTCGGCTGGCGCCAGCCGGTCGCCGCCCTGATCGCCCTCGCGGCGGGCGTGGCCCCCGTGCTGGCCGCCGCCGTCTGGATGATCGGCGGCGCGGCGGGCCCGCTGGAACGCCGCGACCCGGTCCAGGTGCCCGCGTTCGTCGCGGAGGAGAGCGGCACCCGCGACCAGCCGCGCACCCTGGTCCTGGGCGGCACCTCGTCCGCCTCCGTCGACTACACCCTCGTCCGCGGCTCGGGCGCCCGCCTCGGCGACGCCGAACTGGCCGGAGCCCAGGGCGGCAACAGCCACCTCGACAAGGTCGTCGCCAACCTGGTCGCCGGCTCCGGCGCCGACCAGGGCAGCCAGCTCAGCGGCTTCGCCATCCGCTACGTCCTCGTGCGCGACGGAGCGCCCAAGCAGATGAGCCGGGTGCTCGACGCCACCCCGGGCCTGAGCCGGCTCAGCCAGCTCGACGGCAGCGCCCTGTGGCGGGTGGACCGGCAGGTCGCCCGGATCATGATCGTCCCGTCCGCCGCCGGTGACGAGCCGCTCCCCGTGGGCTCCCAGCCGGTCGAGGCGCACACCAAGATCCCGGCGGGCGGCGACGGCCGGGTGCTGCGGATCGCCGACGCGGCCGACCCCGGCTGGCAGGCCACGCTCAACGGCCGCGCGCTGACCGCCAAGACCGTCGACGGCTGGGCCCAGGGCTTCGAACTGCCCGCCGAGGGCGGCACCCTGGACCTCACGTACGAGGAGCCCTTCACCCACACCGTGTGGATCTGGGCGCAGATCGCGCTCGCCGTGGTCCTCGTGGTCATGGCCCTGCCCGGACGCCGCCGCGAGATCGACGACGACCTGCCGGAGGAGGCCGAGGCGGTCGCCGCCGAACCGGTCGCCGGCGAGGGCCGCCGCGCCCGCAGGCTGCGCGCCGCCGCCCTGGCCGAGAGCGAGGCCGCCGAGGGCGCCCCCGAGCCGCAGGAGGCGCAGGCCGTCCCGGACCTGGACGGGACCGGCGAGCAGCCCGCGTACGTTCCCGCCCAGCAGAGCGCCGAAACCGAACCGGCGGACACGGAGGACGACGACAGCGTCTTCGTACCGCAGCAGCAGTACGGCGACTGGGACAATGGGCAGGGCCAGTACCAGGACCCGGCCTATGCGCAGTACCAGGACGGCTCTCCGTACCAGGACGGCGGTCAGTACCAGGACCCGCAGTACACCGAGGGGCAGCAGCAGCCGGACACCGGTGGCTACGACCCGTACGGCTATCCGCAGTACCAGGAGGGCCAGTACCAAGACGGCCAGTACCAGGACGGCCAGTACGCGGCCCCCTACGAGCCGCCCGCGTACGACCCGCAGTCCTATGACCCGAATGGGTACGGCCCCGAGGCCGGGCAGTACGGCGAGCAGCACCCGTACGACCCGCAGAACCCCGAGAACCCCGCCCCGGGCCAGAACCCGTGGCCGACCGGTAACGCATCGCGAGGCGAGTCCGAGTGAAGTCCACCAGCGCCCTGTCCCTCATCGCCGGAGCGGTCGCCCTGGCCGCCGTCACCGGGTTCGCCGCGCTCAACGAGCCCTCCGGCGGCAGCACCGCCGGAGCGAGGACGGCCGCACGGCTGCCCGTCGAACGGACCAGCCTGCTCTGCCCGGCACCCGGCCTCTCCGACCTCTCGGAGACCGCGTACACGGCCTTCACGCCGTCCGGCACGAGCGGCGGCTCCACCACGGCCGGCACCGCCGAGCTGCTGTCCTCCGCGAAGGACGGCGAGACGAAGACCGACAGGAAGTCCGACGGCAAGGACAAGAAGGGCGAGGAGAAGAAGGACAAGCCGGTGGTCTCCCTCAAGGAGCCCGGCAAGCCCGCCACCGGCGAGGCGTCCGGCGCGGACTCGCCCGCCCTCATCGGCACCGCGACCGGCCGGTTCGCCCCCGGCTGGACCGCCCAGCAGACCACCACCATCGAGGCGGGCGACGGCCGCGGCCTGCTCGGCATCGGCTGCACCGTGCCCGACACCGACTTCTGGTTCCCCGCGGCGAGCACCGCCAAGTCCCGCGAGGACTACGTCCACCTCACCAACCCGGACGACACCGCCGCCGTCGCCGACATCGAGTTGTACGGCCCGGACGGCTCCCTCAAGTCCGATGTCGGCGAGGGCATCACGGTCCCGGCGGGCTCCGGCGTCCGGGTCCTGATCTCGACGCTCACGAGCAAGGCCGCCGACGACGTCACCGTCCACGTCACCACCCGAACGGGGAGGGTCGGCGCGGCCGTCAGGGCGGCGGACGACACGACCGGCAGCGACTGGCTCACCGCCTCCGCCGAACCGGCCGGCACGGTCGTGCTGCCCGGCATCCCGGCCGACGCGACCTCGGTACGCCTGGTGGCCTTCGCCCCCGGGGACGACGACGCCGACCTCGGTCTGAAGCTGCTCGGCAAGACCGGTGCCGTCACCCCGGCCGGACACGAGGAACTGCACGTCAAGTCGCACATGACCGCCGGGATGGACCTCAAGGACATCACTCGCGGCGAGGCGGGTTCGCTGATGCTGGTGCCCTCCGAGAAGGGCAAGGCCACCCCGGTCGTCGCCGCCCTGCGCGTGGTCCGGGGCAAGGGCGCCAAGCAGGAGGTCGCCTTCATCCCGGCGACCGGCCCGGTGGGCGCCCGCGCCACCGTCGCCGACAACCGGTCCAAGGGCTCGGTCCTCTCCCTCACCGCCCCCGGCGCGGCCGCGACCGTCAAGGTCACGGCGTCGGCCGGCAGCGGCGGCGGTACGCCGGTCAGCAAGACGTACAGGATCGCGGCGGGCACGACCACGGCCGTCACCCCGCCCGTGCCGACGGGCCTCAAGGGCACCTACGCCCTGACGGTCGAGACGCAGTCGGGCGGTCCGGTGCACGCCGCGCGCACGCTCACCGAGACGGTGAACGGCATCCAGATGTTCACGGTGCAGACGCTGCCGGACGACCGGGGCACCGTGGAGGTCCCGGCGGCCCGGCAGGACCTGTCGGTCCTCGACGACTGAGCGGGGCGGCCCGGGAGGGCCGCTACTCCTGCCCGTAACGGGGATCGACCGACTCGGGCGCCAGCCCCAGCAGCTCCGCGACCTGCTCGACCACGATCTCGTGGACGAGCAGGGCGCGCTCGTCCCGGTTCTTGGTGCGCAGCTCGACGGGGCGCCGGTAGACGGTGATGCGGGCGGGCCGGCCCTTCTCGGCGGAGAGCGCGTCGCCCAGCGGAACGGTCTCCTCCGCCGTCTCCGGCACCTCCAGGACGACGAAGTCGACCTCCGCCAGCTGCGGCCAGCGCCGCTCCAGCCGCTCCACCGAGTCCTGGACGAGATCGCGGAAGTTGTCCGCGCGGCTCGCGGACAGCGGCACCTGCGGCGGGGCGACGGGTCCGCGCATACCGCGGCCGTGTCGGTCCCGGCGCCGCGGACGCGGCTCGGACGGGCTGGGCGGTACGGAACTGTCCATCACCGACGCAGCCTAACCCCCGAAGGCCCGCCCCACCGGGCCCACACCGCCCTGTCCGCTCTTGAGCGATCCGGCCACACCGGAGCCCGTTTCCGGCCCCGCTCGCGACCGCCGGGCCGACGCCTTGTGAAAGGTTCGCGGCACAACGGTGACCGGAATCGTCGCCGCCGGAGCCCTCGCCCTCTCCTCCCGCGCAGGTCAGGGGAGTTGCCCGGGGGGTGCGTGTGCCGGACGTCACAGGGCGACACGGAGGGGTGAGCCGGGGGAGAGTCGTCGCAGCCCGCTCAAGAGTGCGGTACCGTCCAACATCGTGAGCCCTGTACGTCGCTGTTCGCGCACCGCGTGCGGCCGCCCTGCCGTCGCGACACTGACGTACGTCTATGCCGACTCGACTGCGGTCCTCGGCCCGCTCGCCACCTACGCCGAGCCCCACTGCTACGACCTCTGTGCCGAGCACAGCGAGCGGCTGACCGCGCCACGGGGGTGGGAGGTCGTCCGGCTCTCCGACCCCTCCGCGCCCAGCCGCCCCAGTGGCGACGATCTGGAAGCCCTGGCCAACGCCGTACGGGAAGCCGCCCGTCCGCAGGAGCGCGGCGACGGCGCCCAGGGAGGCGGCCGCCGGACCGCCGACCCGATGGAGGTCGCCCGCAGGGGTCACCTCCGCGTCCTGCGCTCACCCGACTCCTGAGGGACCGACGGCCGCCGGGTACGTTGGGCGGTCCGAAGCAACCCCCTGGAGGACCGGCCCGTGACCGCAGACCTGTCGCAGCTCGTGAAGGCGTACGACGTGCGCGGAGTCGTGCCCGACCAGTGGGACGAGGAGCTGGCCGGACTCCTCGGGGCCGCCTTCGTCGAGGTGACCGGTGCGGACGCGATCGTGATCGGCCACGACATGCGCCCCACCTCCCCGGCCCTGTCCGGGGCGTTCGCCCGGGGCGCGGCCGGGCGCGGCGCCGACGTCACGCTGATCGGCCTCTGCTCCACGGACCAGCTGTACTACGCGTCCGGGGCGCTGGACCTGCCCGGCGCGATGTTCACCGCCTCGCACAACCCCGCGCAGTACAACGGCATCAAGATGTGCCGGGCGGGCGCGGCACCGGTCGGCCAGGACACGGGCCTGGCCGAGATCCGCGCACTGGCGGAGGAGTGGTCCGAGAAGGGCGCCCCCGCGCCGGTCGCGACCCCGGGGACGGTCACCGGACGCGACACCCTCACGGACTACGCCGCCCATCTGCTCTCTCTGGTGGACCTGACGGAGATCCGCCCCCTCAAGGTCGTCGTGGACGCGGGCAACGGCATGGGCGGCCACACCGTCCCCACCGTCTTCGCGGGGCTGCCCGTGGACCTCGTCCCGATGTACTTCAAGCTGGACGGCACGTTCCCGAACCACGAGGCCAACCCGCTGGACCCGAAGAACATCACGGACCTCCAGGCCCGCGTGGTGGCCGAGGGCGCCGACCTGGGCCTCGCCTTCGACGGCGACGCGGACCGCTGCTTCGTGGTGGACGAACGGGGCGAAGGCGTCTCCCCGTCGGCGATCACCGCCCTGGTCGCCGCCCGCGAACTGGCCCGCAACGGCGGCCGGGGCACGATCATCCACAACCTGATCACCTCCCACTCCGTCCCCGAGGTCGTACGCGAACACGGCGGCACCCCCGTCCGCACGCGGGTCGGACACTCCTTCATCAAGGCCGAGATGGCCGCCCATGGCGCGATCTTCGGTGGTGAGCACTCGGCCCACTACTACTTCCGCGACTTCTGGAACGCAGATACGGGCATGCTCGCCGCCCTCCACGTACTCGCCGCCCTGGGCGGCCAGCCGGGCCCCCTCTCGGCCCTGGTCGCCCAGTACGACCGCTACGCCGCGTCGGGGGAGATCAACTCCACGGTGACCGACCAGAAGGCCAGCACGGACAAGGTGGCCGCGGCCTTCACCCACGAGGAGAACGCCACCACGGACACCCTGGACGGCCTCACGGTGACGACCCCCACCTGGTGGTTCAACCTCCGCCCGTCCAACACGGAACCGCTGCTGCGCCTGAACGTGGAGGCGAAGGACGAGGAGACGATGAGGCGCGTACGGGACGGGGTCCTGACCCTGATCCGCACCTAGAGCCCACCCACCGGCTCCACACCATCCAGCCCCTCCGGGGATCCCGGCCCCTCCGGGAATCCCGCCCCTCCGGGAATCCCAGCCCCTCCGGCGCTTGAGGAGCGGGGTCCGGGGCGGAGCCCCGGTTTCGGGAAGGGGCGGGTAGGGGAACAGGCCCGCCGCAGGCGCAACGCACCCGCACCCGCCCCCCCGCCCCCACGACACGCACCCCACCCCACCCCAGCGGTAGGCTGACCCCGCCCCCCAAAGGGCCCCCGACAACAGACCGCCCGAAGGGAAACCCCATGCCGCTCGAAGCCGGCCTCCTGGAGATCCTGGCCTGCCCCGCCTGCCACGCCCCCCTGGACGACCAGACGGCAGCCGACACCCCGGAACTCATCTGCACCGGCACCGACTGCGGCCTCGCCTACCCCGTCCGGGACGGCATCCCCGTACTCCTCGTCGACGAGGCCCGACGCCCGGCGTAACCGGCTCAACCGGCGAAAGCGGCCCGAAGCGGCCGCCCCGCACCCGCACCGGAGGACCGCCCCATGCTCGACGAGTCGTTGCTCGACGCCCCCGACGCCTTGGCCCGAGCCGACCGCCGCGACCTGCTGCGCGGCGCCGCCGAGGCCGGGGCCCGGGTCCGTACCGCCGCCCGGCACGCGACGGAGGCCGGGATCACCGAGCTGAAGGCGGAGGGCCGCCCGCGCGCCGTCCTCGTCGCGGGCCCCGGCACCGCCGCGACCGGCGTCGCGGACCTGATCGCCGCCCTCGCCGGCGCCTCCGCCCCGGTCACCCGCATCCGCCCGACCGGCGTCGCCCCCGCCCCCGGCGCACTCCGCTGGACCCTGCCCGGCTGGGCCGGCTCCGTGGACCTGCTGCTCATCGCCACGGCGGACGGCTCCGAACCGGGCCTCGCCCTCCTCGCGGAGCAGGCGTACCGCCGGGGCTGCACGGTCGTGGCCGTCGCCCCGCTGCGCTCCCCGCTGCGGGAGGCCGTCCACGGCGTGCACGGCCTCGTCGTGCCCATGGCCTCCGCCCCGCACGGCGAGTACGACGCCGAGACGTCGGCCGCGGGTCCCGGCACCCTCTGGGCCCTGCTCACCCCGCTCCTCGCCCTGCTCGACCGCGTCGGCCTGGTCACCGCCCCCGCCGACGCGCTGCAGAGCGTCGCGGACCGCCTCGACCGCACGGCGGAGCGCTGCGGCCCGGCCATCGCCACGTACAGCAACCCGGCCAAGACCCTCGCCGCCGAACTCGCGGACACCCTTCCGCTGATCTGGACCGAGGGTGAGGCGGCCGGCCCCGTCGGGCGCAGGTTCGCCGCGGTCCTGTCGGAGCTCTCGGGCCGCCCGGCCCTCGCCGCCGCACTCCCGGAGGCGCTTCCGGCGCACGGCGGCCTGCTGGCGGGCGCGTTCGCCGCCGGCGCGGACCCGGACGACTTCTTCCGCGACCGCGTCGAGGAGTCGGAGCCCCTGCACGCCCGGGTGGTGCTGCTGCGCGACCGCCCGACCGGCGGCCTCAGCGCCGCCCCGGCCGCCCGCGAACTGGCCCTCGGCCACGACACCGCGATCAGCGAGCTGGAACCGGAGGAGGGCAGCACTCTCGAATCCCTCGCGGAGCTGCTCGCCGTCACCGACTTCGCCGCGGTCTATCTGTCGCTCGCCTCGTCGGCCGGTGCCTGAACACCCCCTACCACGTCAATACTGCGCGGCGACACCGCACCGCACACCGCCACACAAGGACTGATCCATGGACCGGCTCTCCAACACCGTGCGCCCGTATGCCTGGGGCTCGACCACCGCGATCCCCGCCCTGCTGGGCATCGCCCCCACCGGCGAGCCGCAGGCGGAGATGTGGATGGGCGCCCACCCGGGCGCCCCTTCCCGGATCACCCGCACCGAAACCGGCGCCGCCGAGCAGTCCCTCACCGACGTCATCGACGCGGACCCCGCCGGTGAACTCGGCACGGCGGCCGTCGAGAAGTTCGGCCCCCGCCTGCCCTTCCTCCTCAAGCTGCTCGCCGCGGGCGCCCCCCTCTCCCTCCAGGTCCACCCGAACCTGGACCAGGCCAGGGCCGGTTACGCGGACGAGGAGCGCCGGTCCGTCCCGATCGACGCCCCCCACCGCACGTACAAGGACGCCAACCACAAGCCCGAGCTGATCTGCGCGCTCACCCCCTTCGACGGCCTGTGCGGATTCCGCCGGCCCCTGGAGGCGGCCGAGGCGATGGAGGGCCTGGGCGTCGACTCCCTCAAGCCGTACGCGGACCTGCTGCGCGCCCAGCCCGAGGAGGCCGCGCTGCGCGAGGTGCTGACGGCGATCCTCACCGCGGACCCGGACGAGATGGCCGAAACGGTGACCGCCGCCGCGGCCGCCGCCGAACGGATCGGCGGCGCCTACGCCCCGTACGCCCGCATCGCCCACCACTTCCCCGGCGACGCCGGTGTCATCGCGGCCATGCTGCTCAACTACGTACGGCTCCAGCCCGGCGAGGCGCTGTTCCTCGGTGCAGGCGTCCCGCACGCGTACCTCGACGGCCTCGGCGTCGAGATCATGGCCAACTCGGACAACGTGCTGCGCTGCGGCCTGACGCCCAAGCACATCGACGTCCCCGAACTCCTGCGCATCGTCCGCTTCGAGGCGACCGACCCGGGCATCCTGCGCCCGGAGGCGTCCCCCTCGGGCGAGGAGCTGTACGAGACGCCGGTGGACGAGTTCCGCCTCTCCCGCTTCGATCTCTCACCCGGTGCCGCCCCCGCCGACCTGACCGCGCCCACCCCGCAGATCCTGCTGTGCACGGCGGGCGCCCCGAACACCGGCGACCTCGCCCTCGCACCCGGCGAATCGGTCTTCGTACCGGCGGGAGAGCGGGTACACGCGTCCGGAGCGGGCACGCTGTTCCGTGCGACAGTGGTGGCCTGACGCACCGTCCGTGACGACGGCTGCAACAATGTGCCGCCACACCGCGGCCGTCGGAGCCGCAGACCGAAGAAGGGACACCAGGAACCCATGAGTGCGTCAGGCGGAACCAAGGCGATCGTGGCGGCACTCGGCGCCAACCTCGCGATCGCAGTGGCCAAATTCGTGGCGTTCCTGTTCAGCGGCTCCTCGTCGATGCTCGCGGAGAGCGTCCACTCGCTCGCCGACTCCGGCAACCAGGGGCTGCTGCTCCTCGGCGGCAAGCGGGCCCAGCGCGAGGCCACCCCGCAACACCCCTTCGGCTACGGCCGTGAGCGCTACATCTACGCCTTCCTCGTCTCCATCGTCCTGTTCTCCGTCGGCGGCATGTTCGCCGTGTACGAGGGCTACGAGAAGATCCGCCACCCCCACGAGCTGGAGGCCTGGTACTGGCCGGTCGGCGTCCTGGTCTTCGCGATCATCGCCGAGGGCTTCTCCTTCCGTACGGCGATCAAGGAGTCCAACGAAACGCGCGGCTCGCTCAGCTGGACGGACTTCATCCGCCGCGCGAAGGCCCCCGAACTGCCCGTGGTGCTCCTCGAGGACTTCGGCGCGCTGATCGGTCTGGTCCTCGCCCTCGGCGGCGTCGGCCTGGCCCTCGGTACGGGCAACGGCGTGTGGGACGGCATCGGCACCCTGTGCATCGGCATCCTGCTGATCACCATCGCGCTCGTGCTGGCCGCCGAGACCAAGTCACTGCTGCTCGGCGAGGCGGCCGGTGCCGACCAGGTCGAGAAGATCAAGGCCGCGGTGGTCGACGGCGACACCGTCACCGGAATCATCCACATGCGTACGCTCCACCTCGGCCCGGAAGAGCTGCTGGTCGCCGCCAAGATCGCGGTCCAGCACGACGACACCGCCGACGAGGTCGCCAACGCCATCAACGCCGCCGAGTCCCGCATCCGCGCCGCCGTCCCGATCGCCCGGGTGATCTACCTGGAGCCGGACATCTACAACGCGGCGGCCGCAGCGGCCGGCGTCAACCCTGCCAAGGCCCCCGGCGGCACCCACACCGCCCCCGGCGCGGAAGCCCCCGGCGCGGAGACTCCGGGCCCCGAAGCCCCCGAACCGGGAGCCGCCGAGCCGGCCTCCGGGACGGCCGACACCCCGGCGGGCGCGGAGGACACCGACCCGACGGAATCCGGCCACTGACCGCACCGGATCCGCCATCGCGCACCCGACACAGCCGCTCCCGCCCCGGACCCGCCCCGGTGGACTGGGAGCGGCTGCGCCGTTCGGTGTAGATTCGACGGCAGTGTCAGACGTCGCTGCTGATGGCGGTCGATCGGTCCGTACGCCGGACCGGCCGAGGGAGAGAGGGCCTCCGACGGACTGCGCTGCGAGCGCCCGGGCATTCGTGTGTCCGCCGCCGCAGAGCCGCCCTACCCACCCTCGACTCCACAACGAGGAGCAGCCCGTTATGACAACGGTCGCCAATCGACAGGACTTCAAGGTCGCCGACCTCTCTCTTGCCGCTTTCGGGCGGAAGGAGATCACTTTGGCCGAGCATGAGATGCCCGGTCTGATGTCGATCCGCAAGGAGTACGCCGCAGCGCAGCCGCT
>NZ_JBIBHG010000009.1:0-159497 GCF_042956885.1 Streptomyces sp. NPDC008163
CCCGCGGAGCGGGTACCTCATCGCTGCGCGATGAGCAAGCGAAGCGCCGCGCTTCGCTTGGCGCGCCCTTTCCGCTTCGCTCCAAGGGCTGTGGTGCCGGCTCGCTTCGCTCCCCGGCCCGCGCGAAGCGCGGGCATTCCCTCCGCTTCGCTGCGTGAACGCAGTGAACGGGCCTCGCTTCGCGATGCCCTGAGGGGCTGCCATTTCGTGGCGGTGTGTCAGGGGTTCCGCTTCGCTCCACCCCGACCCGTCCGCTTCGCTCCCGGACCAAGAAGCCCGCTACGCGGGCGGCTGGCTACGGGGAGGGGTGGCGGTCGCTCGTTCGGGTCGGGTTCCGGTGTGCCCCGTGCATCAAGTTGATGCAGCATGTACTGTTGGCGGAAGTATGGGACACCCTGAGCCGCCCGATAATCTTCCCAGGATTCCGAGAGGCACGACCACGGATGACCGTTCACCACGAATCTACCGCGTCCGATCCCGCGCTGAGCCGCGATTCCATCCGCAGGGTGAGCCAGTACCAGACGGCGGCCGTGAACGCCCGGCTGCGCGTGTTCGCGCTCCTGGAGGCGCAGGGCATGCCCGCGGGCGAGGCGGACGACCTGGTGGCCGCGCTGGAGGCCGGTGCGGTCGCCGGAGCGCAGTGCCAGGTGGTGGAGCTGGACGGCTTGGCGCCGGCCTCTCAGGGCTCGCTGTACTCGGACGGCTGGAGCGCGGGCGTGGCGGCCGTGAGCGAGGCCCTGGTGGGCATTGCGGACCGGGAGTGGTCCCGGCGTGGTGGCCGGTCGGCGGGGCCGCTGAACTGGCCGTACACATCGCGGACGTGAGGCAGCGTGAGCGGGCCGAGCTGGTGCGGCTGGAGAGGTACGTTCGGGAAGCAGTGCTGCCGGCCACTTCCCCGCATACCACGGCGCGGCGCCAGGTCCTGGAGGCGCTGGGCGAGGCCGGCGGTCTGTGCACAGCCCGGACGCGGAACGCGGACGGGGACGTCGTCGTGTGCGCGCTCGATGCCGGGCACTACGACCCGGCTAACCAGCCGTCGGCCAAGGGCGGTGAGCCCGGCGGCTGGCACAAGGCGGACGGATCGATCTGGAACGACTCGGGCGCGGCAGCCATTCCGCACACGGCCCTCTGAAAAGACCACACGGATTCAGCACAGATTCAGCGCTCGGGGAAGGCGTGAGATGTCAGCGATTCAGCTCAGGGAACACCAGGTAGACCAGCGTGCGGCCTTTCGTAAGTGGGTCGGATTTCCTGCAAGATCATCTGTTCCCCCGCAGGGGGCCCGGGGCACGATCGTGTCCGCGACCGGCTCGGGCAAGACGATCACGGCCGCCGCGTGCGCGCTGGAGTCGTTCGCGGACGGCCGGATCCTGGTCATGGTGCCGACCCTGGACCTGCTCGCGCAGACCGCCCAGGCGTGGCGGGCGGTCGGCCACCGGGCGCCGATGATCGCGGTGTGCTCGCTGGAGAACGACCCGGTCCTGGGCGCGCTCGAGGTGCGGACGACCACGAACCCGGTCCAGCTCGCCCTGTGGGCCGGGCACGGACCCATCGTCGTGTTCGCCACGTACGCCTCCCTCGTCGACCGCGAGGACATCGACGCACCCGAGGGCCAGCGGAAGGTCCGTGGCCCGCTGGAGGCTGCCCTGGCAGGCGGGGAGCGTCTCTACGGGCAGCGCATGGACGGTTTTTCGCTCGCGATCGTGGACGAGGCCCACTCAACCGCGGGGGATCTGGGCCGTCCGTGGGCGGCGGTCCACGACAACCAGCGGATCCCGGCGGACTTCCGGCTCTACCTCACCGCCACCCCGCGCATCCTCGCCGCACCCCGGCCCCAGCGGGGCGCGGACGGCCAGGAGGCGGAGATCGCGACCATGGCCGACGACCCGGACGGGACGTACGGCGCGTGGCTCGCGGAGCTCGGGCTGTCGGAGGCGATCGAGCGGGAGATCCTCGCAGGGTTCGAGATCGACGTCCTGGAGATCCGCGACCCCTCCCCCGTCCTCGGAGAGACGGAGGAGGCCCGGCGCGGCCGGCGCCTCGCGCTCCTACAGGCCGCGCTCCTGGAGCACGCCGCCGCACACAACCTCCGCACCGTCATGACCTTCCACCAGAAGGTCGAGGAAGCGAAGGCGTTCGCGGACAAGCTGCCGGAGACCGCAGCCGAGCTGTACGCCAACGACGCCTCCGATGAGGGCCTGGCCGCCGCCGACAAGCTCCCCGCGTCCTCGATCGACGCGGAGTTCTACGAGCTGGAGGCCGACCGCCACGTACCCCCGGACCGGGTCTGGTCGGCATGGCTGTGCGGCGACCACCTCGTCACCGAACGGCGCGAGGTCCTGCGCCAGTTCGCCAACGGCATCGACGCCGCCGGACGCCGGGTGCACCGGGCGTTCCTCGCCAGCGTTCGCGTTCTCGGAGAGGGCGTCGACATCACCGGCGAGCGGGGAGTCGACTCGATCTGCTTCGCCGACACCCGCGGCTCACAAGTCGAAATCGTGCAGAACATCGGCCGGGCCCTCCGACTCAACCGCGACGGCAGCACCAAGGTCGCCAGGATCATCGTGCCGGTCTTCCTCGAGCCGAACGAGGACCCCACCGACATGGTCGCCTCCGCCAGCTTCAAGCCGCTCGTGGCCGTGCTCCAGGGCCTGCGTTCGCATGACGAACGTCTGGTCGAGCAGCTCGCCTCCCGTGCCCTCACCAGCGGCAAGCGCAAGGTCCGCGTCCAGCGCGACGAGGACGGGCGAATCGTCGGGGCCGACGGCGGGAGCAACGGCGAGTACCAGGAACAGGACGACACCGACACCGCTGCCGAGTCCGCGCTGCTCCACTTCTCCAGCCCGCGCGACGCCGCGACCATCGCCGCCTTCCTGCGCACCCGGGTCTACCGGCCGGAGTCCCTGGTCTGGCTGGAGGGCTACCAAGCCCTCATCCGGTGGCGGGCGGAGAACGAGATCACCGGCCCCCACGCCGTTCCCTACGACGTCGAGACCGAGGTAGGGGTCACGAAATCGTTCCCGCTTGGCCGATGGGTCCATCAACAGCGAAAATCCCTACGGGCCGGAGAGCTGGAAGAACGGCGCAAGACTCTCCTGGACGCACCCGAGGCCGGGATGGTCTGGGAGCCGGGCGAAGAGGCGTGGGAGAGCAAGCTCGCCGCGCTCCGCTCCTACCGGCGGGCCACCGGGCACCTCGCACCCCGCCAGGACGCGGTCTGGGGCGAAGGCGAGGCGATGGTGCCCGTCGGCCAGTACATGGCCAACCTGCGCCGCAAGGGCGGACTCGGAAAGGACGCGGAACGGGCCGCCGCACGCGCGAAGCAGCTGACCGCAGTCGACGAGGACTGGAACTGCCCCTGGCCACTCAACTGGCAGCGCCACTACAAGGTGCTCGCCGACCTCGCCGCCGACGAACCCCACGGCCGGCTCCCCGATATTGAGCCAGGCGTGCTCTTCGAGGACGATGATCTAGGCAAGTGGCTCGCGCGGCAGCGGCAAGCGAGCACCTGGGCGCAGCTGTCGACCGAGCAGCAGGAGCGGCTGTCCAAGTTGGGCGTGCAGCCGCTCGAGGTACCACCTCCGGCTCCGGCGGCCAGTCGCGGGGCGAAGGGCCCGAACAAGGCACAGCAGGCATTCCAGCGCGGACTCACAGCCCTCGCCCAGTGGGTCGAGCGGGAAGGCGCCCACCGGCCCGTACCGAGGGGACACAGCGAACAGGTCACGATCAACGGCGAGACGGAACCCGTATCCGTCCGGCTCGGTGTCTGGGTATCGAACGCCAAATCCAGGCGGGACAGGCTTACTCAGGAGCAGCTGGACGCGCTGCGGGAACTGGGCGTGGAATGGGCGTAGGAGCCCCGAGGTTACCCCTCTGCCAAGCCGTGGCTGGTGACCCATAACGAGTGAGGCCGACTGGCGGTTATGGGAGTTGAAGATCAACGGACCCAGGCAAGGCATGGACGGCAGGAATCGGAAGCTGGCGCCGTTAGGGGCAGGATCGATGCCCCTGGCAGGTGGGGTGTGGCGCGTGGCACCGCTGCAAGGTGAGATGACGCAGTCGTTCTTGAGCCGGGTGGCTGCGCGCTATGGCGTAGGGCTCAGGGATCTGCTGGCGGCAATCGCTGAGGTGGGCGGGCTGTCGAATGTCACGGGTCAGACGCGGGTGGACAGCGAGGTGTATCTGAACCGGCAGGCTCGGGATCGGGTGTCCCAGCTGTGCCGAGTCCCGGAGGTTCATTTGCGACAGGCACTTCCTGCCTGGGCGCAGGAGGAGCCTCGAAAGCGGTTCACTGCCGGCCCAGCAGCGCAGTTTCATCACACCGCGGAGAAGGTTGTGCCCTGGGGGCCGGCATGTCCTGAGTGCGCGGCGCGATCAGCCGGGCGCGGCGAGGGCGCGCGCTTGTACATAAAGCCGCAGCAGCGGGTGTGCGCGCTGCACCGTCGGTGGCTGATGCAGGTGCCGGACACGGCCGGCCGGGTGGTGAGGTTGCCGGCGGGGGGCAAGCAGTGGGTGCAGGCTCAGCGTCGTCATGCGAGGTTTCTGCGGCGTTCCTCGGTGGCTGCGGAGGCGTTCGAGGTGGCTGCAGCAGTGACTGCCTCGTGGTGGTGGCAGACGCGGCCGCGGGAACACGTGTGGCCTTCTCGGCTGCGGAGCCTGAGCAGTGGACGGATGGATCCGGGGGTGTGGCGAGTCCTGGCGCGGGAGTTGGTGACGTACCCGGAGACGGTTGCGCTCGCCACGCTGCTGGCCGATGACGGGTTCCGGCAGCGCCTGATCGCCGACGCCCGGGGGCATGCTCCGTACCGGCTGGCCGACCTGCCGGTGCTACTTTCGGCGGTTGCGCGCTGCGTGGGGCGCCCCTGGTACAGGGAACAGCTGGCGGATGAGACGTCGGGACCTTTGTTCGCATGGGTGTATCAGTGCGTGCGGCCGCCGCGTCGCACCGGGCAGGGAGAGCGAGCGATGTGGGCGGTCGCCCCGGCGCACCGTTTGCGCCCGCTGGTTGACGAGCTGGCCGCGCGGATGTCCGTCAGGGCCGACGGGCAGAAGACGGAGGGCAAAAGACGGCGGGGACTTAACCGCCAGTCGGATGAGTCCTTCACGACCGGCCTGGCGCATGCGGGCCAGTACGTGCGCGAACACGGGAACCTTGCTGTCCAGAAGGACACCATGGCGGGGTCCTTCCGGCTTGGGGAATGGCTGCACAATGTGCAGACCAGGGCCTGGGCGCTTTCGCCGGATCGGGTCCAGGCGCTGATGGCCTTGGACCCGTGGTGGAACGTCCCTTGGTCGGTGCAGTGGCAGCGCTCGTACTATCGGGCGCGCGATCACGCCGCCGTGGACGGTCCGCCGGATGCGGCCGCAGGGTTTGCCGGGACCGCCGTGCTGAACGGTGAGTGGCTGTACCTGCAGTGCACCCACTACGACGCCCTTCACTCTGAGCAGCAACGGCTGCTGGCGGACATCGGCGTCACGGCCGAAGCAGCCCGTACCGCCCGGCCGCGGCGGGCCAGCATGCGGGCACGTTTCGATACAGGGCTGGCGCACGCCCGGGCCTATGTCGCCGAGCACGGCCACCTGGCGGTCTCCGGCAAGGGGGCGGTGCACGAGGGGTATCCGCTAGGGGTCTGGCTGGTGGCCCAGCGCAGTAAGGCGCACAGGGCCGCAAAGCCCACCGAGCGCTCCCGCGCGCTTGCTGCCGTTGACCCGTGGTGGAACCCGCCCTGGCCGCTGTCATGGCAGAGATCCTTCGCGCAGGTCCGTCGGCTGGTGCAGGACGGACACGCACTGGATGCGCAGCGTGGCTTTCCGGGTCTGGAAGCGGAGCTCGCACTGTGGCTGTCGCACCAGTGCGCCGTGTACGGGAGTCTGCAGCGTGATCAGCAGTGCCTGCTGGCCGGTATCGGCATCACAGCTGAGGAAGCTGGCAAAGTCCCCATGACGGCAGAGGAGGCCAAGGCCGCCAGCCAGGCCGCAGCACGGCTGGGTGGCTCAGCCGGCTTGGGCAGCGCCCGGTCCTTCGCCGCGGCACGTGGGCACCTGGCACTTCCCTTCGACTATGTGCATGAGGAGTATCCGCTGGGCCGCTGGCTGGTAGCACAGCGCAGCAAGGAACGCCGCCACCTGCGGGCGACGCGCACCGCCTGGCCGCCCGGGCGGCACCTGACGGAACTGGACCCCTGGTGGAACCCGCCCTGGCACTTCCCGTGGCAGCGCAACTACCAGCAGGCCCGCACGCTATGGCAGGAGGACAGGCTGCTCCTGCCCGGCCAGCACGCCCCGCCCGGCGACCGGGACGAGGATGAAGATCCGCTGACGGTGTGGCTGCGCCGGCAGTGCGCCCGGCACGACGTCCTGCACCCAGAACAGCAGAACCTCCTCGCCGACATCGGGATCACCGCCGCCACCGCCCGCACCGTCACCGCGTCCCTCACCACTGCCACCCCGGGGGAGATCGGGCTGGCCCATGCCCGCAGCTACGCCGCCGAGCACGGGAACCTGGCCGTGACCGACCGCACCCGCCACAACGGCCACCCCCTGGGAAGTTGGCTCTTACGCCAACGCCAACGCGCCGCCGACGGGCGCATCGAGCCCGCCCGCCTCGCCGCGCTCAACGCCCTCGACCCTCACTGGAACCCGTCCTGGCCCCTTGCCTGGCAACGCGCCTACCATCGGGCCCGCGCCGCCACCGATGGCGGCACCCTGACCAGCAGCGAGCGCCGCTGGATCAGGACACAGGCACAGCTATGGGACAGCCTTAACCCCGCCCAGCAGCAGCTCCTTGCCCACCTCGGCACGACCGGGCCCACCGCCGTGCCCCCACCGGCCCGCACAGCGGCACGCCACTATCCGCCAGGCGAGGGCCTGCCCCACGCCCGCGCCTACGCCACCCTGCACGGGCACCTGGCGGTATCCGTCCATACCCATCAGGACGGTTTTCCCCTGGGACGCTGGCTCGTGCAGCAGCGCCGCAAAGCCCGCTCAGGCCAGCTGTCCGCATCCACTCTGCAAGAACTCACCGTCCTGGACCCGTGGTGGAACCCACCCTGGTCCTTCACCTGGCAGCGCAAGTACCACCAGTACCGCACCACCCGTGCCGCCGAGCGACCCATCCCACCTGAACTTCACCACTGGGCCCGCAGACAGGCCACGCTCTGGGAACAGCTCCACCCCCACCAACAAGGACTCCTGACAGGCATCGGCCTGCACCCCGCCCCTATTCCACTCGGAGCGGTATAGACGTTTCGACAGGTGTGCTGGGCGGCTCGCTGGTCCGGACGCTACTGATCGCCCTGGTGGTAGGCGCGGGCAAGGAGCCCGGCGAACGCAGCAGCCCGCTCTACGCTGTAGCGGCCGCCTCGGATCTGCTGCAGCAATGCACGGCCTACCTGTTCGGGAGTGAACCCGTTTCTTGCCAGCTCTTGGACGACCTCCTCAACAGGTGGCGGTGCGTGCCGATGGGCACGCTCGTTCACGGCCCCGGGCGCTGTTCCGGCAGGGACAGGCCTTTGCTCGGCTGGAGCAGCAGCCTGCAATGGGGCTTCGAAGAGGAGTTGCTGTTCTCTCGGAGCATCCCCAGCAGGCCGGCTCCGCGGTTGTCTCACATCTCCCGGGAGCAGGTTCTCATCCAGCGGCCTGAGATCAGGCCTGGCGCGGACCAGGATGCTCTGGCCGAACGACAAGGTGCCCCACACGTATGTGGCCTGGTTACTCGCTGTCGGCGTGTCCATAGGCATCAGGGGCCCTAGTCCGGCCAGTGCCGGCCCCATTGGCGTGTGGCCTACCAGGTCGAGGGTGGCCTTGGGAGGGCTCCAGCGGAGCAGATCTGGGTAGGCGAAGGTGGCGGCTTCACGCCCTTGGGAAATGTCCCACATGCGGCGTGCCTCGGAGTCGATGACCTTGGCATCTTGCACGGTGCCAGGTGGAGGGCCTGCCGTGACGGCGCCTAGGAGCGCGCCAGCCATGGTGGCGATGGTGTCGGTGTCCGAGCCGAGAGTGTTAGCGGCGAGGAGCAGGCCGGCTTCTGGTGAGTCGGTGTAGGCGTGTGCGAGAACCGCGGCAAGCAGGGTTGTGACTGTGCCTGATCCGCGAGTCGCGTCGTCGAATCCCCCCCACTGCTCCACCAGCGCAGCATAGGTTTCGGCGGTCAGGGGGGATGTGGGTTCGAAGGTTTCGAGTGCTGTGCGGCATTCGTTGGCGACGGTGATCGCGGCTGAGCGGAAGTCGATGCCTGCGGCCTCAGTCCATGTGGGCAGCCAGAGGTACGCGAGTTCGTCGTCCTTCGCGATGAGGTCTGGCACTTGCTCGAGCCAGTCAATTGCGGGGCGCCACTGCTTGGGGCCGGGGAGTTCGTTGGTGTCGAGGGCCTGGGCCAGCAGGACGGCGTGCAGAACGGCGCCGAGGATGCCCCGGGGGTGACCGTGGGTGCTGACGGCGTTGCGGACGACGTCTCGGGTGATGTGGTCCCAGCTGGTGAGGTCCCGCGCGGACCAGACGTGGGGCTGGATGCGCATAGCGGCCCCGTTGCCGCCGATGTCGACGTAACGGGCAGCTTTGGTGGCGAAGATGTTCTGTGACCACTTGGCCTCGACCCGCATCAAGCCGGTGGCTGCCGCTTTGGTCCCGCGGCCAGCTCCGAGGGCGTAGGCCTGCCATGCGACGACTTCGATCTTCGCGAAGGCCTCGGCGTCGAATTCCCCGTCTCCGCGAATGGCACGTGAAGTTGCCAGGCGCAGCTGGGTGTCATCGGAGTATGCGCCTGCAGGCAGAGGCATGTCGCGTCCGTAGCGGCCTCCGATGCGCCTCTTCCAGGGCACGGTGGTGGTGACTTCGTCCCGTCCGATGCGGCGACGTACGCCGGCGGTGTCGGTCAGTTCGGTGATGAAGCCGAGTGCGTCTCCGTACGCAGCCCACTGGGCCGAGGCGCGTACTGCCTCCCATTGCATGGCGCTCACCGTAGTCCTTACCTGCCGAACATGACCGGGTCGACGATGATGTCGACCTCATCATGTCCGCTGACACTGACAATGGCCTCAGCCTTCGCTGCGTCCTCGTGAGTGAGGACGTAGATGTGCTGCAGGTGTCGTGTGGAGACGGCCTGCGGGTAGAGCACCTCGGCCTGGGGATTGGTCGGGAGGTGGGGCGCTCGGTTCCACCGCGGCAACGTCTTGTTGAAGCCTTTGGGGACGCGGTCGGCGAAGAGGGCTTCGGCCCCAGGCAGCCCTTCGACGGGGGTGATTCCGTCGTATCCCATGTTGCCTGGGGCGAACAGGACGCCGGAGTGCGTCATGATCACTGGATCGAAGCTGAGGACAGCCCAGAACAGGTCTTCGTCCGCCCACCAATCTTCGCTGCTGATGCGAAGGAAGCGGTGGTTGGGCTCACTGATGCTGAGGTTCACGTACGACCAGTACTTGGGGTCCTCACGTCGCCACTTGGTGTTCTCGTGGTAGATGCTCTCGAGGTACTCATCTTTGGCAAGAAGCGCCCGAGCCTTGCACAGCTGCTGCACGAGGATGCCGAGCAGACCACGGTTGGTGGTGAAGTGCACCACTTCGGTGATCTTCCGTTCCTGGATAAGCGTGCTGATTCCCTCGGCGTGTATGTCGCCGTCTGATGTGGGCGGGCTCGGCTCTGTGGTGGTCATACGGCCTTCACGTCATAGGTGTCCGGGTCCATGCAGGCGATGAGGTCGCTGGCCTCGGAGGGCTTGTAAGTGATGGTCAACGTCTTGCGGGCCCGTCCAGCGGACATGGCCAGCAGGCGCAGGTGGGCGTCTCGTTCGCTGTCGCCGGGCTCGGTGGCGTGCGGCATGACCTCGGTGTTGAGACCGACGATGATCACGTGGTCGAACTCCAGGCCCTTTGCGGAGTGCATGGTCGACAGCGCCACGTTCACCGGGCCGGTGGGCCATTCCCCGGTACGCGTGAGCGGGACCCAGGCCAGCCCGGCAGCATTCAGGCGTGCCTTGACCTCGCTGAACCAGCCACCGCCCTTGGCATGGAGGATGGCGACGGACTCGTCGTTTTCCGGGCCAAGGTCATTGAGGAACTGCACGACATGGTCCATCTGCTGGGTGAAGGTCCCCTGGACCAGCAAGGGCTTGTCGCCGTCCCCCCCACACGAGGAGAGGTCCGGGATCGCGGCGTCGTCCGTGGTCTCTACGTCGCGCAGCAGGGGGGCGGCGAAGGCAGCGATCTGCCGGGTGTTGCGGAAGTTTTTCGACAGCAGCTTGCTGTTGTGCGGCCCCACGCTCAAGCCGACTTCAGCCCAGGTGAAGCGCTGGGGGTAGATGCGCTGGGCCGCGTCGAGGACGAAGGTGAGGGTGTGCTCGTCGGTGACGTGGTTGAGGACCGCCCTGACCTGGTTGGCGGAGAAGTCCTGGGCCTCGTCCACAACGACGACGTGGTACGGATCGTCGGCGCGCTTGGCCGCCATGGCGTTGGCCAGGTCGGACCAATCCCAGGCCTGCTGCTCCTTCTTCCACTCCTGGAAAGGAACGATCACCTCGTCCAGCAGCCGACGGCGCAGTGAAGCCGGCATGCGCGGGGAGCGGCCACGGCCCTGCCGCTCGCACTCGATGTACTCGACAAGGCGGTCCGGCATGAATCGGCCCAGGACGTAGTCCACTTCAGAGCGTACAAAGTCCTCGGACAGGGGCAGGGCCGCGGCCAGGGCGTCCAGCTTTCCGTTGTGCTCGTGCTCGCGGAGGATCCGCTCGTAGGGCACGCGGTCGGTGGCCCACTTGGCGAAGGTGGAGATCGTCAGCTCGACGTCGTTGCCCTTGATCTGTTCCTTGGTCAGTTCCTCGATGTAGCCGCGCAAAGTCTTGTTGTAGGTGAGGACCAGGACGCGGACAGGGCCGTCGATGAAGCCGTCACGGCGGCGCCGCTGCCAGTACCGGACGGTGAACTTCAGCCGGTAGAGGGCAGTGGTGGTCTTGCCGCTGCCAGCAGCGCCCCGTACGACGAACACCCCCGGCTTGTGATTGGTGATCACCGTGAGCTGCTCGCTCGTCGGCTGCGTCGGCCTGAGAACCTTCATCCGCGCGGTCCCTCCCCAAGACTCGCTCCCCCGAACCTGATGCCATGTTAGAAGTAGCTGACACCAGGCGGGTTGAAGATCGGACAAGCAGTCTGTCGCAGACTTGCAGGAAGTGACACATCGGTCACCCATTCGAGTGATGGCTGCGGAGCTGTCCCTCCCCCGGAGGCGGCAGGTACTTGGCTGTCCGACGTGGAGCAGCGAGCTGTCAACGAGCGAGGCGGGGTGAGCGTCGAGGCGGTGTTCGCCACAGCCGCCGGACAGGTGACGCAGCTGTCGTGGGATCAGGCGACGACGTCGGCGCGCTTCGAGGACCTGGCGCCGGTATCCACGTTTCCCGTAGTGCCGGGCCGCAGGTGGGGGCCGGGCTGGTGGTGGTCGGCGACCACCGGACGGCACGTCGTACATGGTTCGGCGGCCATGCGCACCCAGCTGATGGTGCTGGACCGGAATCCGGACGTGACCGGCCTGGCCGCCCGTCCGGTACGGCTGCTGTGGCGGGGCCCCAACGGGCGGGTGCGCTCGTGGGTGCCGCAGCTGTTCGCCCGGTACGCCGACGGCACCGGCCTCCTCGCCGACTGCCCCTCCAGCCCGACCGTCGGCGGAGACGGGGCGCAGCGGGCGCGGATGGTCCTGGAGGCGGCGTGTGCCCGCGTGGGCTGGTCATACCGGCGCCTCGAGCCGCCTCCCCCGGTGGTGGAGGCGAACCTGCGATGGCTGGCCGGCTACCGCCACCCCCGCAATCAGGGCCCGCCCGGGCTACAGGCCGCGCTGGCTGAGGCGTTCGCCGGGCCCCGGCCGCTGGCCGACGGCGCAGCCGCGGTGGGTGATCCTCTGCGCGTACTGCCGGCTGTCTATCACGCGCTGTGGTGCGGGCATCTGACGACGCCTCTTGATGAGCCGCTGCACGAGGAGACGCTGGTCTGCGCTGGCGCAGAACGTGGTGGTGGGGGCATCGAAGTACGACTGGACGCCGGGGGGGGCGGCCGCGGAAGGGATGAGCGCAGTGGGCGACACAAAGGGTAAAAGCCAGCGGCCGGTGGTGGAGGTCGGCGCGCACGTCGCCTACCGGGGACAGACCTGGCAGGTCGCCGCCTTGCAGGGCCAGCGGATCTACCTGCTGCAGGAGGACGGCACCGAAACGACACTGCTGCTGGGGCGGTTGTTCGCCGACCCGGGATTCGAAGTAGTGGGCGCATGTAAGCCGGACGCAGTGCCGCAATGGGGACTGTTCGAGACCGTTCCGGTGGCGGCCCAGCAGCGGGCGCTGGCGTGGCTGCCCCACATCCGGGAGGTCGAGACCGGATGGCCGCACCCTGAGGGCAGCCGCGAGGGGCAGGCAATGCGGCCGGAGTACGACCCGGAGCGGTGGACGCTGGCGCAGCGGGAGGCGGCCAAGGCGAAGGAACTGGCGGCGCTCGGCTTCGCCCGGGTGACCCGCACGACAGTGCAGAGGATGCGGCACGTCTACCGCAAGCAGGGCCTGTGGGGGCTTGTCGACAAGCGCGCGGTGCCAGCCCGGGGGCGTCATCCGACGGGATATGCCGACGAACGGGTCGTGGCCGCGGTGCTGGAAGCACTGCGGCGCCAGCGGGGCCGGTCGAAGGGGACGGTAAAAGGACTGCAGGTGTTGGTCGGGCAGATCCTGGAGGACACGCACGGGCGCGGGGTGGTGGAGATGCCCTCGCGGTCGACGTTCTACCGGCTGGTCAGCGTGCTGGCCGACCCGGCCGATCGTCCCGGACGCCCGGCGCGTACCACCACCGCACCCGCCCGCGCCTCGTCGGCGCCGGTGATGCTGCGGCCCGGGGAGCAGGTGCAGATCGACACCACCCGCCTGGACATCATGGCCGTCCTCGAGGATGGCAGCCTGGGCCGGCCGGAGCTGACGATCGCCGTCGACGTCGCCACCCGCTCCATCCTGGCCGCCGTCCTGCGCCCGCACAGCACCAAAGCCGTCGACGCCGCCCTGCTCCTGGCCGAGATGGCTGTTCCGCATCCTGCCCGCCCCACCTGGCCTTCAGCGCTGCATCTGTCTCGGGCCGAAGTGCCCTATGAGCGGATGCTGTCGCTGGACGAGCGCCTGGAAGGCGCGGCCGCGCGACCGGTGGTCGTGCCCGAGACGATCGTCGTCGACCGCGGCAAGATCTACCTCTCGCAGGGCTTCATCGCCGCCTGCGAGACACTCGGGGTCAGCGTCCAGCCCGCTCCACCGGGGCGGCCGCAGGCCAAGGCCGTGGTGGAGCGCACCTTTGGTGCGATCAACGACCTGTTCTGCCAGCACGTCGCCGGCCACACCGGCTCCAACCCCCAGCGTCGCGGCTCAGCGACGGCAGCCGAGACTCGGTGGACGATCCCGCAGTTGCAGGACTTCCTCGACGAATGGATCACCTGCGGCTGGCAGAACCGGCCCCACGACGGACTGCGCCACCCCGTCCTGCCCAAAACCGCCCTCACCCCGAACCAGATGTGGGCCGCGCTCATCACCATCAGCGGGTATGTGCCCGTGCCGCTGAGCGGAGCCGACTACCTCGAACTGCTGCCGGTGCGGTGGCAGCCCATCACCGAACGCGGCATCCGCCTCGACTACCGCACCTACAACCACGACATCCTCGACCCCCACCGCGGCCAGCGCTCCCCCCTCGCCGGCAAGGACGGCAAGTGGGAGGTGCACCACAACCCCCACGACGGCCGCCAGATCTTCGTCCGCCTCACCGACGGCCAACTCCACGAAATCCCCTGGATCCACCGCGACCACGTCCACCAGCCCTTCAACGACGCCATCTGGCGCCACATCCAGACCGAGGTCGAACAACGCGGAGACCGCGAGCAGCACGAGGCCGAGCTCGCCGGCGCCCTCGACCAGCTCCTGCGCCGCACCCGCCACCCCGCCGAGACCGAGCAGAAAACCCGCCGTAGAAGAGCCTCCCGCTCCGGTACGGCAGCACCGTTGCCCGATCTTCCAGGCCAGCGGCGCCCCCTCGACACAGAGACCGCACCGGCCCCGGCACCGGACTGGAGCGACAGCCTGGACGACCTCATCAGCGTCGACACGGCGGCCGAGACCGGCACGAGCGAGCCGAAGAGCATGGGCGTGCTGCCGGCCGAGGCAGGCGGGTACGGGCTGTGGGACGCCGAAGCGGAAGCGGAGCAGTGGTGAACGCCTCACCGGGCACGAGCGATGCATCGGCCCGCAGATCCCCATCGACGGCGGACCGGTCTCCCGGTTTCACGGCAAGCGCCGACGGCGACGCCCCTGATCCGCAGCCGCAGGCGGTGACCACCTGGGACGGCTTCCAGGCCTTCGCCACCACACCCGTGGCCGCTCCTCCCACACCCGGCGCGCCGCCTCGCAGCCTCGCCGAACGCCTGGCCTACCACTCGCGGTTCGTCACCGTGCGCACCCCGGCCATCGACGCCCTCGCCAAGAACGTACGCACCCTGATGATCCTCGGACGCCACCAGACGGTCACCGCACGGCCGTCCCTGATCGTCACCGGTCCCGCCGGCGCCGGGAAAACCACCGCCCTGCTCCAGGTCGGACGCGCCTGCCACCTCGCCCACACCCGCCGCCACGGCCCCACAGCAACAGCCGGACAGTCCCCGGTCGCCTACGTCCTGGTCCCGCCCGCCGCCAGCGCCAAGACCCTCGCTATCGAGTTCGCCCGCTACCTCGGCATCCCCGTCACCCCCGGCATGTCCCAGGCCCAGATCACCAACTCCGTCTGCCACACCTACACCGCCGCCCGGGTACAGCTGGTAATGATCGACGAGATCCACCGGCTCAACCCCCGCACCACCACCGGCGCCCAGAGCGCCGACCTGATCAAAGACCTCACCGAACGCATCGGCGCGACCTTCGTCTACGCCGGCATCGACGTCACCACCACACCCCTGTTCACCGGGGTACGCGGCGCGCAGCTCGCCGGACGCGCCTCCCTCATCGACTGCGCCGCCTTCCCCGCCCGTCTCGGCGACGAAGAGCCCTTTCGCGACCTCATCACCGCGATGGAAGGCGCGCTCGACCTGCGCCGCCACCGCACTGGAACCCTCCCCCAGCTGGCTCCCTACCTTCATGAGCGCACCGCCGGCCGCATCGGCAGCCTCGCCCGCCTCATCCGCCAGGCCGCCATCACCGCCCTCATCGACGGCACCGAACGCATCACCAAGACCACCCTCGACGCCATCCGCCTCGACCACCTCGCCGAACAGCACTACCAACCGCGCGCCCGGACCCGAAGCCGCGGCACCAGCACCCCGTGAGCCCGACAGACGTCGCGGCCCCTGTCGCGGCAGGGACCGGCGCCGCACAGCGCAGCCTCGTCACCGCAGGGGCATGGCATCGGATCCCGTCAACCGCGCCGGGCGTGATCGGCGTACGGCCACTGCCCTTTGAGGCGACCGCCTCATACGTCCAACGTCTCGCCGGCACCTACCGGCTGACGCTGTCCCAGCTCCTCGACGGCGTCGGTATCACCCTGACCGGCCACGGCACCCTGCCAGCAGCCGAACTCCACCTCAATCACAACGCGGCCCGGCGCCTGGCCGCCCTCGCCCGATTCCCACTCCCCCACCTGAAGCACGCCCTGCCCCACCTTGCCCTGCCGAGCGACGCCCACGGCACCGAGGCCGCCGCGCACTGGAAGCGGCTCGAGGCCGAACAGCAGCCCGTCCTCGCCTGCACCCTGTGCACCCGCCACCGCAGCCACGACACAACCGACACCGCCTGGGCCCACACTGCGCCACAACGGCTGGTGTGCCCACGCCACCACCAAGCCACCCCCGACCCCCGGCTCGCCTTCCCCCTCCACACTCGGGCGACGCCCGAGACCGCCGCCGCGCACCACGCCCACCAGCGCCTCCTACGACACCCCCGCGCCGCCACCGCCTGGACCACAGCGCGCGCCATCACCACCCGCTGGTACGACCACCAGCACCACCTCACCCACCGCTGGCACACCCGCCTGACCCGGCTCTGCGCCGCCAACCCCCACCTCACCACCACGCACAGCGCCTCCCCCGCCCTGGTGACCCGCGACCTGGTGACCTATCCGGAAACCGTTGCCCTCGCCCGCACACTCGCCGCCCTCCCGAATCAGCCACACCGCGACACCGTCAAGGCCCTTACCCTCATCGCCCACCGCCTCGGACTGCCCCGCCTGGCAAGCAACGCGAACGACCCACTCCGCGTCTTCCTCACCCACACACGCCACTGACCAGCACCATCCGGAACCCCAAACCCCCAGAGAACGCAGCCTCCTATAGACGTGCCACCACACCTACGAGAAAGCCAAGATCAATCCCACACAACTACCGGACCGCAGGCCAAGCCCCCGAACAACCAAACCGAACACGCCCCCAGCCACACCCACCGCGCCCGAACGCAACCGCTTCAGCCGTCCCGAGTCCCACCCCCAAAGACGAAACACCAGACCAAAGCAGTCCACCACCCTAAAGATCACTGCTCCGTCACAACCGCGAGGAGCTCCTGGACGCGCCGGAGGCAGGGATGGTCTGGGAGCCGGGCGAGGAAGCCTGGGAGAGCAAGCTCGCCGCCCTGCGGTCCTACCGGAGGGCCACCGGGCATCTCGCACCGCGGCAGGACGCCCTCTGGGACGACCCGACCGGCACTGGCCCCGTGCCCATCGGGCAGTACATGGCCAACCTCCGCCGCAAGGACGGCCTCGGGAAAAACCCAAAGCGCGCGGCGGAACGCGCGGAGCAGCTGGCGGCCGTCGACCCGGACTGGAACTGCCCCTGGCCGCTGAACTGGCAACGCCACTACCGCGTCCTCGCCGACCTCGTCGACGCCGACGGTGTCCTGCCCTACATCGCGCCCGGCGTCACGTTCGAGGGCGACGACATCGGCACCTGGCGGTGCCGACAGCAGGAACCCGGCACCTGGGCGCAGCTAACGCCCGAACAACGCGAACGACTGGAGGCGCTGGGCGTGCGGGGCACGGCCCTCCCCGTAGCGGCCGCGACCCCGGCGGAACTCCGTCCCGGGCTAGCCGCCGCGCTCAACGGCCCGAAGAAACCCGGGAGCAAGGCCAAGGCCGCGTTCCAGCGCGGCCTGGCAGCCCTCACCCAGTGGGTGGAGCGCGAAGGCACCGACCGGCCCGTCCCACGCGGAGCGGTCGTGGACGTCGTGGTCGACGGCGAAACGGTGCCGGTGCGACTGGGCGTATGGCTCTCCAACACCCGCGCACGACGCGACAAGCTCACCGTCGACCAGCTCGCCGCACTCGCCAACCTCGGCATGGCCTGGGCACGGTAGAAGACCGACATGCTCTGTGGCACCAGCGCACTTCCACGCGGAAGGTCCTCCAGTGCCAGGGCACCGGGACGCGGCCCATTTGCACAATTGCGCGAAAACGATCTTGGTGGCTGCGGGGCTCACCAGCCGATCCCGCGTTCTCGACCGGCCACGGGGAGGGCGGGCGCTGCCCGCTGCAGCAGCCCGCACCCAACGCATCTGCCAACAGAAAAGCCCGAGGCTCGACATGATCCATGTTCCCGGCATCCCAGAAGGTCATCCCTCCCCTGCCGGAATTCATCGCATCGCTCCCCTGCCGCAGGAGACCACGGCATCCTTGATCGGCCGTGTCGCCGCCTCCTACGGGCTGGAGACATCGTCGCTGCGGCCCGGCTGGAAGTGGCGCAGCCAGCAGCCCAGACACGAGAGCGGGGCTCCTCGGGCCGATGCCGAAGTACTGCTCAACGCCGGGGGCAGGCAGCTGCTGGCCCAGCTGTGCGGCGTCGACGAACACGTGCTGGCGCGGGCGCTGCCGTCCTGGGAGCTGGAGGATGCCAGACTGCCCGCCGAACAGGACGAGGCTCCGGCAGCGGTATGGCGGATCGGTGGGGCGGTCGCCGGGCCGGTGGCGTACGGCTGCCGTCTGTGCACGGCGCGACGCACGGGTGCGGACGTAAGGGTCGGTACATGCCCCTCTGGTCCCGGGTGTGCATCCGGCACGGCAGGTGGCTCCTGGACGCGGACGCCGACCAGCCCCACGAGTATCTGGACGTAACGCACCTGCCGGAGATAGCCGGGGCGCAGCGGCGGTGGGCGGCAGTGGCGCGGCGGGCGGTGCGGGCGGGGACCGGGCCGGAGCAGGTGTTCGCGCTGGCAGGTGCGGTGGTGAGCCGGTGGTGGGACCAGGCTCTGGGGTGGGAGCGGGAGACGGTCTGGCCGCGGCGGCTGCATCAGGTCGCGGGCGGGGACGCCGGGCCGGAATTCGAATGGTGGCGGATCGTGGGGCGGGACGCGGTCGTCTTCCCGGAGGTGGTGGCCGTCGCCGAGGCGCTGCTGGACCCGGCCATGGCCGAGCTGGTGTGGATGGACAGCGGTGCGGAGCGGCCCCGACTGCTGCCCGCCGACGGGGTGTTCTGCCGCCGGCTCGGGGAGCGGGTCGGACGGGCGTGGCTCGAGCCGCTGGCCGCGACGGACCACGGCGGTCCGCTGATCGCCTGGATGGGCGGCATCGTCCGCCGGCGCCGCACCAACGGCAAGCCGCCCGCGCCCGGGTTTGCGGATGATCCGTGGTGGGTGCGCCGGGAGCATCAACCGGTGAGCACGGCCGGGCAGTTGCGGGTGCTCGGCAAGGAGAAACAGGCACCGGGCTCAGGAAGGATGTGGCGTGCCACGGTGTCCGCGGAACAACGCATGCTGATCACCCAGGCGATCGAAACTCGTCCCACCCAGGGCGCGCCGGCGCCGACCACCGCCGTGCGCGGCACGGCCCCTTCCACGGCCGCCCACAGCGCGCGACGTCCAGGTCCGTGTCGTACGCGGCGACCAGGTACAGCTCCTGAGCGAGGACCTTCGACGACTTTGCCAGGATGCGCGCCTCACACGCGGAGACCGAGGTGTGACGTACACGCGTCACCACACCGCTCAGAGAGGGCCAGCCCGGGTGACGCCTCGACGTCACTCCACATCCGTCGCGTGACGACAAGCAGCCGGGGAAAGCTACTCCGACTGCGATTCGCCCATTGCGTAGTCGATTGCCTGCTGGACGGTGATGATCCGCCGCTTCTCTCCGTCCGGGACCTCGATGTCGAACGCCTCCTCAAGAGACATGAGCAGTTCCGCCATGTCCAGATCGTCCGCGCCCAGGTCGTCGACGAATCTTGTTACGTTGGTGACTTGTCCCGCTTCGACGCCTAGCTGATCGATGACGATCTTCCTGACGCGTTCTTCAACAGTCCGGGTGTCCGCGGTGTCAGTCATGGTTCGGTACCTCCCAGGTGGTTGGGGTGGCGACTGGCCGAGCGGCAGCTGCTGAAGCTCGGTCAGTCGCCCAGCGCATGACTTGTACGCCAGCAGCATGATCCACAAGGAGGATAGGGCCTCGCCGTCCGAATTTCCGGATTTGGGCCGGAAGTAACCGACAGAAGGGCGACAAGGACCCCGCGCGGTGGAAACCCTCCCTGGAGTCGTACTGTGCACGTCCAGCCGGGCCTGAATCAGCGTGAAGTCCCTCTACAACCTCACCGCCAACGAGGTGGAGGTCACCTCCCTCGCGCAAATGCTCGACACCTGCGACTGAACCAGTCACAACCCCGCACGCCACAGCGTCCGGTCTGCAACAACTTCGGGCAAGGGCCGAACCTCGTCTCTCGCATGCGGGTGAGGGTGCCGTGCCGGCCGGAGCCCGCCAGGACCTCGACGGTGACGTCGCGGGTGTACGACTCCCCTCTGCCTGGCGCTCCCCCGTGATCGTGGCAGTGGTGAGGGCGTCGGCGATGTGCCCGGCAAGCACCGGGTCCAGGCGGGCCGACAGACGGATCGGGGCGCCTTCGTCGCCGACGGCGAGCGCGAGCCGGTGGGGCCGGCGCCGGGGCCCGAGGTATCCGACGACCAGGGCGTCTTCGGTGTCGGCGTGGCGGATCTTGATCCAGCCGCGCCCGGCCTGGTACGGGGCGCTGCCCCTTCGCGACGATCCCCTCGTTGCCCTGGGTCTGGTACAAGGCGGGTGCTGGGCTGCCAGGGCTCGGGCGCGGATGATGCCGGACGCCGCTCAGGCCTGGGCGGCCCCGAAGTCGATGCGCCCACCCTTCATCACCCTCATGACCAGGCGCCTCGCGCGGAAAGGTGCCACTTCAGGCTGGCCGATGAAAGCAGCACCCACCGCTGGCTGACAATGAGAAGCTACTGGCCGTGCTCGTCGAATGCTGCCTGAAGGTTGGCGGCCACCGCATCGACGCCGCGTCCCTCGATACGGTACTTCGGGAGGAAGTAAACGAGTTCACCGTCCTTGAACAACGCGAACGACGGCTCGGACGGCGGGATGTCCTCGAAGTATCCGCGCATCCGCGTGGTGGCCTCCAGGTCCTGCCCGGCGAAGACGGTCACCAACCGGTCAGGACGCTTTGAGCTGTTCGTCAAGGCCATACGGACCGCCGGGCGGGCAATGTCGGCCGCAGCACCGGTCACGGCGTTGACGGCCACCAGCGTCAAGCCCTTGTCGGCGTCCTTCATCGCGGTGTCCACCTCCTCGGCGGTCAGCAGTTCCTTGAAACCGATCGCGATCAGCTCTTCCTTCATCGGCTTGACCAGCAGAGGTGAGTACGGCATCCCATTTCCTCACGTAGAGCAATCAATTAGTGACCCATAGTATCCATCAGGCTGGCGTGGTGATAACTGAGCGGCCAGGGTTCGGCTGGCCAGAATGCGACGAAGCTCATCGGTATCTACGACAAGCGTGAGATCCCGGAGCTGCACGCCCAGGCGTGGGGGAACACCGGCAGCGGAGATGCGGGCCGCGGTCGAGCATGTCTCCGCGCGGTACTCGGGCCTGGCGGACTCGGCGCCGTCGGGTCCGCCGTTGCGCGGGGCACCGGTGGTGCAGACGAAGAAGTCCCTGACTGCCGTCACCGACCAGGGCCTGGTGAAGTAGAAGGTGAGGGGCGCTTCGGTCTTCGCTCACGGTGCTACGGCGAAGCCATGCGTATGCGGTCAGGTCACGGTGCCGGCGGCTTCGTGGAGGGCTTGGCGGATCTGGTCGGGACCGGGCGCCCGGCCGGTCCCTGCGGGGTGCGGTAGAGCGCCCGGTAGATGCTGGCCACCGAGGGGGTCTGTCCCCTGCGCTTACCGGTGAGGATGATCAGGTCGGGCTGGATCTGCTCGACCGACTCGCCGCCCGGACGGCGGCGGAGCATGTCGTCGGTGATGACCGGGAGCCGGCCGCCGTGCTCGCCCTTTGGCGCCGCGGTGTCGAGCACTTCGAGGGTGGACTCGCGGATGTTCTCCCACTCGGTCTCCGCCATCGCGACGAAGTGAACGGCTGAGGCCGGGGGCAGGCCCACGGCGGTCCCGCCGCGATCAGCGCGGCGATCTCGGGACGGGCGGTCACGGGGACCTCCTGAAGCTATCTGTTCGCGAACTAGCCGACTCGCACACCGACACCCACTGGCTACTTTACGCTTTCTCTTGAACACGCATTGTGATCGGTACGGCGAAGTAGAGGAGATCTGTCACATGACGACAGTGGAGACCAACCTGGCTGTCAGGCTCGGGTTCCAGACCGACATGACCGTCCAGGAGATCGGCTACGACGAAGATGTCGACCAGGAACTGCGCGAGGCGATCGAGCAGGCGACTGGCACGGAGCTGGTCGACGAGGAATACGACGACGTCGCCGATGCCGTGATCTTGTGGTTCCGCGACCACGACGGTGATCTCACCGATTCTTTGGTCGATGCCCTCGCCCACCTGGAGGAAGGCGGCTCAATCCTGCTGCTCACCCTGAAGAGCGGGCGTGATGGTTACGTCGAACCCAGTGAAATCGGCGAAGCGCTCAACACTGCCGGGCTCTCCCAGACCAGGTCCGTCAACGCGGGCAAGGACTGGAACGGCAGCCGCCTCAGCACCCCGGTGAAGACAGCCAGGCAGCGATAGCTCCCGCCCCGGACCGTTGCTTACCTCGCTTCACCGGGGCCTGGGCGCGTCTCGGTACCGGGCGGCAGGCCGCCGTCGTCGTGTAGTCGGCGACCTTGCCGGGCGTGTCGACGCCCACTGGCAGCTCGGGGGCCGGAGTGTCCTCCTCGGCGGCGGTGTGGTCGGGCAGGAGGTCGGCGACGGCCGTGCGGATGGCGCCGCGGCCGACCCGGTGGTCGCGGGCGAGGGCGGCGATGGAGCACCCTTCCACGCACGCGGTGCGTACGTCGGCGGTCTTCGCGGCCGCCACAGCGGGGTGGCGCCCGCCTTTGCTGTCCTTGGCCTCGACGGCGCGCAGGCCGTCATAGGCGAGCTCGCGCTGGAGTTCGCCGCCGGCGACGAGGGCCTGCACCACGAACTTCACGGTGGCCGGCAGCTCGCCGGTGCGCGGGTGGCGGGCGGTGAGATCCATCGCGGAGAACGCGCCGTCGTGGATGCGCAGGGCGAGTCGGTCACAGTGGAGGACGTCGAGCACGTCGAGGATGTGCTGGTTGCCGTGCACGAGGCGGAACATCTCGGAGATGTGCACGGTGTCGCCCGGCCGCGCGTAAGTGAGCAGTTCGCCGAGCCTCGGGCGCTGGAGCGGGTGGAGGCGGCTGGACGTGCCCGGGTCCTCCTCGAAGAAGACCGGGTCCTCGATCCCGGCCTCGGCCAGGACGAGGTCCTGGCGGGCGGTGGACCGCTGGTCGGTCGAAACCTGCTTGTAGACCGGCCTCGGGGAACGTCGGTGCAGCGGTTAACGCTAAGACGGTGATCATGGTCCTGGCCTCGGGAGCATCGGTGCAGCAGTTGGCGCTAAGAACGATCACGGTCCTGTCTGTGTGGGCTGGGGATCTCCGGGATGACCGTCACCGTCCATCGGTCTCGACAGTTGTACGGGTATGGAACCCAATACGGACTTCGAAGCGATGCGGCGCGGATCATGGGGGGCGCGGGGCTCACGATGGGTGCTTCCCGCCACGGTCGTGATGCTGGCGCTGTCCCTGCTGCCGTCCACGGCACAAGCCTCAGGGAAAGCTGCCCCGTCCCGGTCCGACCTGGAGGCGGTCCGTCTCGACCCAGCCCCGGCACCCGTCGGCGGCACCACCGAAGTAGACGCATTCGTCGTCAACCGCGGTCCGGAACGGACCGCCTCCCCCTTCCGTATCACCCTTCGCGTGCCCAGCGGACTCACGATTCTCCGGCCGAGCCTCCTGGAGGACTGCACCCCGCCAGGGGGCCGCGTCATCACCTGCGTCTTCCCCGCCGGGCTGGATGTCCTGGAAACAGCGACTGCCATCATCCCGGTCAAGGTCGGCACCGAAGTTCCCCCCGGCACACGCGACGGACAGATCATCGTCGCCGGCGAAGACGACACCGATCGCGGCAACGACCGCACTCCCATCACATTCACGATCCAGGACCCGGACGCCCCGTAGATGTGCTGAACCTGTATGCCGACCGATCACGGGTGACCGGACAAGTTCTAGTCCGGTTCGTCGACACACGGGAGCAGTCCGAGGCCCGCCCCGCGAAACCCACGTTCTAAGAATCCATCTCATTTGGCGAGTCTGCGGTAGCAGATGAGGGTGCAGGCGATGCTGGTGAAGGCGAGGAAGTGGTCAGCCTTGCGTTCGTAGCGTCGGTGGAGTCTTCGGCAGCCGGCGAGCCAGGCCATGGTGCGTTCGACGGTCCAGCGGTGGCGGCCCAGCCGCTGCGAGGACTCGACTCCCTTGCGAGCGATGCGGTGGGTGATGCCGCGCTCGCTTAACCATCGCCGCAGGTGGGCGTAGTCGTAGCCCTTGTCGGCGTGGAGCTTGCCGGGCTTGCGTCGCCGAGGTCCCCGGCGGGAGCGGATCGGAGGGATGCCCTTGACGAGCGGGATGAGGGCTTGGCTGTCGTGCAGGTTGGCCCCGGAGATCGCGACGGATATGGGCAGACCGGTTCGTTCGGTGATCAGGTGGATCTTCGAGCCGTACTTGCCTCTGTCGACAGGATTCGGGCCTGTCAGGTCCCCCTTTCCAGGGCCCGCATGTTCACCGAGTCGATCGCGCACCGCGACCAGTCCAGCTCGCCGCGGGCACCGAGTTCGTCGAGAACCAGGCGGTGGAGCTTGGCCCATACCCGGGCCTTCGACCACTCCGAGAACCGCCGGTGGGCGGTCGCTCCGGACGGGCCGAACGACGCCAAAGGCAGCTGCTGCCAGGTACAACCCGACGTAGCCACGAAGACGATCGCGGCCAGCACCTCCCGGTCCCCGTGCCGACGCCGACCACCGCCCTGAGGTCGCGACGGCGCCTCCGGCACCACCCGCTGGAACAACTCCCACAACTCGTCCGGCACCAGACGCTCAACGATCCCCACCATGACGCACAGAATAGCGAAGCATCCAAATGAGATGGCGTCTAAGTCCCCGAAGATCAGCGAGGTGCTGCCGCTGCTCTACCTGCACGGCCCGTCCTCCGGCGACTTCGTGCCCGCCTTGGAGCAGTTCCTCGGCAGCTCGGCGGGTCTGTCACCGGCGACGGTCACCCGGCTGACCCAGCAGTGGCAGGCCGACCAAGCGTTCGGCGAGCGAGATCTGTCCGACAGCGACTATGTCTACGCATGGGCCGACGGCATCCACCTGTGCAAACGCCTGCAGGAGGCGAAGTCGTGCGTGCCCGTGCTGATGGGTGTGCGCTTGGACCGCGCCAAGGAGCTGATCGCCATGAGCGACGGCTATCGCGATTCAGCCGACTCCTGGGCCGACCTGCTGCGCGACTGCCGACGGCGAGGATTGGGCGCTCCCGTCCTGGCGGTCGGCGACGGCGCGCTCGGTCTCTGGAAGGCTCTGGCCGAGGTGTTCGCCGAGACCCGCCACCAGCGGTGTTGGGTTCACAAGATCGCAAATGTGCTCGGCAGTCTCCCGAAGTCCGCCCAGCCGGGAGCGAAGAAGGCCCTGCAGGAGATATACAACGGCGAGGGCCGCGACCATGCGCTCGTGGCGGTCGCGGCGTTTGGGAAGACCTACGGCGCGAAGTGGCCCAAGGTCGTCAGGAAGACCACCGATGACGTGGACGAACTGCTGGTGTACTACGACTTCCCTGCTGCGCACTGGATCCATCTGCGCACGTCGAACCCCATCGTTCCACGTTTCCCACCGTTCGGCTGCGCACGAAGGCCACCAAGGGCGCCGGCAGCGCGGCCGCCGCCTTGGCCATGGTGTTCAAGCTCGTCGAGTCCGCACAGCAGTGTTGGCGGGCCGTGAACGCACCCCACCTCGTCGCCCTCGTCCGTGCCGGGGCCCGCTTCGAACGCGGCCAACTCGTCGAACGGCCGCAGACGACCGCGGCATGAATAGGGTGGCAGGCCTGCCTCGAAGTTCGAGATCATCCGACCATGTCGAATAGCGCGCCAGGACAGGACCTTCCGGTCGGCTTCGGGTTCCAGCCGTATCGCGGCGACGAGGACCACGGCCCCATGGCCGCGGTGCGGCTGGGTTGTGCTGAACGGGACCAGGCCGACGCCCATTCGGTTGTGGAAGGACTCCCGACAGCGACCGAGATCGCCGAAGCCTCTGCCAGGCTGGAGGAGCCGTCCAAGAACCAGATCCTGGTGGTGCATGACGGGAGCGTCGTCGGCTACGCGACGATCCGATGGTGGCAAGAGCGGGACGACACGTGGCTGTACCTGCACCGCGGCTACCTCTTGCCCGAGCATCGCCGCCAGGGCATCGGCTCAGCCATGCTGAGCTGGGCCGAAGAACGGATCCGCCGGCTCGTCAAACAGCATGGAACGGCGCGGACGGCAGTGATCGGCGCGAACGCCATGGCCTCCGAGCAGGACGCCACGGCGCTTCTGCTCGCAACCGGCTACCGACGTGTCTTCAGCCTGGTCGAGCTGGAGCTGGGCGATCTGCAGCACTTGCCCGAGCGGGGCAGCGAACTGCCGGCCGGGATACGGACGGGCCCGATCGAGTCAAGCCACTACCGCGCAGCCTGGAGGACGGTCGTCGATTCGTACGCGAACACCGGCTTCACGCAGAAATGGCCATTCCAGGATTTCGTCGACACCGCCGACCCGGCATGCTGGAGGGCTGCCTGGAACGGGCAGGATATGGTCGGCGTCGCCCTCTGCAGCATCCGCCGTCACGACCGCACCGTAGGCGAGGTCGAAGAGCTGAGTGTCCGGACGGACCAGCAACGCCTCGGAATCGGCCGGGCCCTGCTGCTGGACGGGCTGCGGAGCCTTCGCGGACAGGGTGCTACGACCGCCCGGCTGTTCACGGGCACGGCAAACCCGCACCGGTCCTACGATCTTTACGAGAGTGTGGGGTTCCGGCGGCAGAACGAGTACGTCCGTTACCGCAAGCCGCTTGCTTGACCGACCGGTCATTGGGCGGTCCGATCAGTCCACAGGATTTGACATACCTCACGATCCGGACTTGTACGAGGAAATGCACGAGCGACAGCGCAAGGGGCATTCCTCACGGCGGATCCGCGTCGAGCACGGCATCGCCCACCTCAAGAACTGGCGGGCGCTGGCCCGTCACCTCGGCCGCCGCGAGCACATGAGCGACACTGTCCAAGCCGACGCCGGCCTGCTCTCCCACCAGCAGACCGCGGACCTGGGCCCTCGACGACAGAGGTGAGCACCGGCCCACCGAAGCCCTCGACGTCTCACCGCTTACCGTGCACGAGCTCGTAGGGGTAGAGAAACCAAGGCCTCCGCCGTGGAGACCATCCGCCGGCCGGCGCACACGCACACTCCTTGGCTACCGATCCGCTACGCGTTCTGAGTTCCGGGCCGCCGAGGCGTGACAGGCGGCGCGATCTGCTCGTTCCTGGCCGCGCGGCGGCCGGCCGCGTATCCGCCGAGGCCGGCCGCGGCCAGCACCAAGCCCAGGGCCGCGAACACCGTCGGGCCGGTGGGCACGGTCGCGCCCGGCACCACTCGTCCTCGTACGCCCGAGACCGCGAAGCCGCCTTGGTACGCATCGAGGTGGTAGCGGGAGTCGTTGGAGTTCGCGCGATAGTCGCCCAGCACGAAGAGTCGGCCCGCCGGGACCCGCACGTCGTACGCCCCGGCCTGCGGATCACCCAGCGTGTCCGCCAGGTACGGCTCGTCGAGCTTCTTCCCGTTCACCGTGACCCGGCTACCGTCGCCGGTGACGTGGTCGCCGCCGATGCCGATGACGCGCCGCAGCACCGGCTCGGTCATGTACCGCTCGGGCGGATCCATGAGGACAACGTCACCCCTGTGCACACCGTCCGAGCCGACCCGTCTGACCAGCACGTGAGCCCCGGGCGGGAATCCCGGTCGCATGGAGTCGCCCCCGACCGTCACCCTGTCGTACCGCCCGAAGCCGTAAGCGACCGAGCCGGCCAGCAGCACGAACCCCACCGGCGTCAGCACCCAAGCCGCAGCCCGCCATCCCCGACCCGCACTCCGCCGCCCCATGGAAACTCCACCCGTTGTCTTGATCCTCCGCACACTCCACACAGCGTCCCCAGCGCACGAACCGTCACCGCCCGCCGCACCGAGGGGGTCGATCCGGTCGACCGGGGCAGCCGGAGATGGGGGCGTCGTACGGGATCGTCAGGGCATGACTTCTCCGACCCCGTCCGAGGCGAACGCCACCACGGGCGTCCCGATCAGGCTGTGGTACCCGTTCGTGCAGCACGAGGGCTGGCCCCCCTACGACACCGAGGGGCTCTGGGCCACCCGGCTGAGTGAAGATACGGCCCAAGTGGCGAACGCTCCGTTCCTACAGGGCGGCGTGGCCGAGGGCGAGGTCGTTCGGGTCGTCACGGCCGCCGACGGACTGCACCGGCAACGGAACGGGTGGGCCGATGCTGTCGTAAAAAGTGACCAGGTCAGCCGAGATGAGACCTGCTTGCGCAAGCGCGCGAGCCGCGGTTTGATCGTCGCGGCTCGCCGGCCGGACCTCGTTGGAACCGGGAGGATAACCGTGCCGACGCTCGAACTCGCCCGTCATCACCGCGAGGACCCTGGAGACTCTGCTTGTCCACGAGGCCAGCCAGGCGAGTGAAAGCGAACTGTCACTCATGAGGCCGGATCATGGCATACGGCACCTACACCCATGAGGTGACCAACGGCCTTGCATCTCGACCTCAGCGCCTTGAGTTGCCGGTGGGAGATGAGGCACCAGGCGAGCTTCAGGAACACTTCGTGGATGTCGGGCCGCCGCTCCCACCGGATCCGCAGCCGTCGGAAGCCGCTCTCCACGACCCAGCGGTAGGTGCCCAGCCCGGTGCCGTGGTGGGCATATCGCGGGCACGATGCCACGGGCGCGGACCTGGTCGCGGTAGATGTCATGGTCGTAGCCGCAGTCGGCGAACAGCGAGTCCGGCTTGCGGCGGGGACGGCCGGACCGTCGTCCCCCTGATGGCCATCCGATTCCCGGCAAGGCGGGAACTCTAAGCCTTTTCGCCGCTCACGCGGTCCGGCCAGTTGCGGGGCCGTCCACTCAGCGGCCGGGAAACCCGTATCCGGTCCAGGACCTCGGCCATCTGCGGGGCGTCGCCCCACTGACCCGGCGTGAGCAGGAGGGCCATGGGGCGGCAGCCACCTTCGCCGACGAGGTAGATCTTGCAGGCCAGGCCGCCCCGGGACGGCCCGAGTCCCTCGCCGGGGCAGTGGTGCCAGGGCGTCGGCCCCTTTTCCGGGATCCACGGACGGGCTCTGCGGGTGCCGGGGCGTCCACGGCTTGATACGCCCCGGCGCACGCCCCGCACGCACTCCCCGCGTGCACCCCGCACCCCTCGCTCCCGTCTGTACGCGCGCCACCACGGTACGTAGTGTGTCCCCCGTTCCTGTCAGGGCAAGTCAACTCACCACTCAACGGGACCCGTTCGCGACGCGGCGGGCCTCCGGTGCGTCAGGGGGAAGCGATGTCCAGGGGTCAGCGATGCGAGCATGTCCGGGCAGCCGACGTCAGACGCATCGGAGCGGTCCCGTCCCTAGGGCGCCGGAAGCGTCGTGCGACCGGCGCGCTGTCGTCACTGGCACTGGCGGCCGTCGCGGTGGTAGCTGTGCCGGCGGGCCAGGCTGCGGCCGTCCCGTCCGGACCGTACCTCTACGTCGCCGGTTACGGCAGCGGCACCGTGTCGGTGGTCGACCCGGCGACCGACACGGTGGCCGCGACCATCGCCGTCGGCGGCGCTCCCCGCTCCGTGGCGCTCGCGCCGGACGGCACCCGCGCATATGTCTCCGACTACAGCAGGAACAGCAGCAAGGTGTCGGTGATCGACACCACTACCGACACCGTGACCGCCACCGTCGCCACCGGCAAGAACCAGGAACAGCTGGGCGTGACCCCGGACGGCTCCCGGGTCTACGTCGCCAACGCCGGCAGCGCGAACGTGTCGGTGATCGACACGGCCACCGACACGGTGTCGTCCACCGTTCCGGTCAGTGGGAGTCCTCGCGGACTGGCGGTGTCGCCCGACGGCTCGCGCGTGTACGTCACCAACTCCGGCAGCACGGTGTCGGTGATCGATACCGCGACAGACACGGTCTCGGCGACCATCGGGCTGGGCAACAGCAGCGGACTCGCGGTCGCCTTCGCGCCGGACGGCACGCAGGCCTACGTCTCCAGCGCCGGCGACAACAGGCTCTACGTGATCGACACGGCCACCGAATCGGTGACCGCCTCCGTCGGTGTCGGCCTCAGCCCGCACGGGGTGCTGGTGACGCCTGACGGCTCGCGCGTGTACGTCGCCAACTACTTCAGCAACAACGTCTCCGTGATCGACACGGCGACCAACACGGTGACCGCCACGATCGCCGTCGGCCTGTATCCATGGGAGGTGGCGCTCCAGCAGGGCGGCGACCACCTCTACGTCTCCAACAGCGGCAGCAGCGACGTGTCGGTGGTCGCGCTCGCCACCAATACGGTGACCTCCGGTTTCGGCGGCGTCGGCAGCACGCCTCTCGGCATCACGTCAGGCGTGGTACGCCCGGCGAGGGCGGACCTCGACGTGGCGCTGAAGGCCAAGGCCAACGCTCTCCTCCCGGGCGCCATCGGCTACACACTGACGGTGCACAACGCCGGCCCGAACCAGGCGACATCGGCGAAGGTCGCCGCGACACTACCCGCGGGAGCCTCCGCGACCGGACTCTCACCCGGCTGCACCGCCACGGGCAACACGGTCGTCTGCGCGTTCGCGAACATTCCCGCAAGTACTTCCGTCACGGCCGGCTTCAAGCTTCCGCTGTCGCTGCTCAACGTCGGACAGATCACGGTCCAGGCGGCGCGCACGACCTCGTCCCCGACCGATCCCGACCCCTCCAACGACACGTCGTCAGCGTCCTGCACGGTGATCTCCATCCTGCTCGCCACCTGCTGACGTCCCTACGGATCGATATATCCGCACGAGGTCGGGTGCGAGAGGTGCGCCGTGTCACCGACCTACGCCCACGCCGCACCAACTCAAAGAGAGCGTACCGTGGGTACCACCCACACCCTGGGCCACTTTCGGAACATGCCCCAACGAGCTCGTGCATGGTTGGCGGCGGGGCGTCGGCTCTGGTTCGGCGATCATGGTTGCGTGGTGGGGAACGCGACTCGCGATCATCGGCGACCGGGAGATCGCGGGTCTCTCGGCCCCTGTGATTGCTGAACCCGTCGATGATGTGGGCCCGTTATGGCATGCGCGCTCGCCGAAGGTGCACGGCCCTATGGTGCTGTGCTCGCGCTGACAGGACGGACGAAACTGGCGGCGGCAGAAGTGCGACAAATCGGGGCTCTCCGCGGTGCTTCTGCGCGTCTACGCATTCGGCTGGACCGGCATCTCGCGCTCCGTACTTGACCCGCGCCAATCCCGGTCGGCTCCAGGCGGAACGATCTTGACGTGACTGCAGTGATCACGGCGTCGGTGCCGTCCTGGATAGGCCCCTTCACCGGGCTGAGCCCGCGCTCATTCGGCAAGTTGGTGACCGCCGTACGGCGCGGGACCTCTGCTGAGCTCCAGCGCGGGCGATCCTGGAGGCTGCCGCTGGAGAATCGCATTCTTCTTGTCGCGGTTTACTGTCGAACGAACTTGACGATGCGACAGATTGCTCTGCTTTTCGGCATCTCGAATTCAATGGCGGGCCGGATCATCGATCACCTCGGGCCGTTGCCGGCCCTCCAGCTCCGAAAGCGGTTCCGTATAGACACCGTGCTCATCGTGGACGGCACCCTGGTGCCCACCCGCGACCACACGGTGGCCGAGCTGTCGAAGAACTAGCGCTACTCCGCGGCACATCAGGTGGTCATCAACGCCGGTGCTCGCCTGGTCGTTGTGGTCGGTCGACCCGTGCCCGGCAACCGGCACGACTCTCGCGGCTGGGAAGAGTCCGGCGCCAAGGCCGCCGTCGGCAAGACGATGATCAGCGCGGACGGCGGTTATCAAGGCACCGGCCTGGTCATCCCACACCGCCGGGCCAGGGGCGAGAACCTCCCGGCCTGGAAGGAAGAACACAACCGCTCACACAAGCAGGTTCGGGCACGGGTTGAGCACACCTTTGCCCGCATGAAGGGCTGGAAGATCCTGCGCGCCTGCCGACTCAAAGGCAACGGCATCCATCATGCCGTGCTCGGCATCGCCCGCCTGCACAACCTCACCCTCGCGGGACAGGCCAACAGCCGACACCGCAGACGACCATGCCTCCCAGACTCCAAGATCGTTACAGGAAAAGCGAGGCCACCGTTGATCACCGTCGGTGTGCGGACTGACGACGAGACGACGGCCCCTCCACAGCGCAGGGCACGCACGTGCACACGGTCGGCCGGCATGCCGCCGGGCACCGGCGAGTGGTCCGGCCCTGCCTTCGGACCGGACCACTCACCCCGTACTGCTCCCTCGCTAGGCCGCTCGGCCCGCCGGGTGGAAGTTGAGGCGTTCACGGATGACGGGGAAACCGGCCTTGGCGAAGTTCGCGGCCATGGGGAAGTTACCCTGGTCCGTCGCTCCGCCGATGAACTCCGCACCCTGCTCGACGAGGAAGTGGGTGCACTCCGCGAGGAGGTCGTCGGCGTAGCCACGACCACGCTGTTCCGGGACGACTCCGATGAAGCCGATGGTCGGACCGGAGGGGTTGTGGGCCGGGATGTGGACGCCGGCCAGGTCGCCCTCCGGCGTGTGCGCGGTCTGCCACCATTCCCGCGGGGAGGGGCACCAGTGGAAGAAGTCGAGTTCCTCCTGGGCGGCCCGGTCGAGGCCGCTCTCCTCTATGGCCCTGAGCGCGTGGGCGTCCAGGGTGGCGGAGTGGATGCGGCGCAACGCGTCGAAGAACACGGTGTCGTCGGGTTCGGCGATGAAGCGCAGGCGTCCGGGCCGCTCGGGCAGACCCCGCTCCGTGGTCCAGCGGTACAGGAAGCGTTCCACCAGGAGTTCGTACCCCGCGGCCCGTGCGGCGGCGAAGCGCGCCTCGGCGGCGGCGCGCAGCTCGGTCTGCTCCCGCCGGCCGCCGGGCAGGTTGATCTCGAGTTCGACGTGCCAGGGAGCGGAGCGCAGGAGTTCGGCTCCGGCCTCCTCCTCGCCTTCGGCCACGTCGAACCAGTTGATGTTCACGGGCTCCGAGTGGTCGGGACCGCCCCACCACGCGCCGCGTGCGACGACCTGGCCGTCACGCAGGGCGACGCGCTTCCAGTCGGGGCAGAACCGGGTGTGCCGGTGGCCTTCACGGGCACCCAGGGGGTCGGGGAGTGCGTCGAAGAGATGGGCGTTGCTCGCGGAGAGCGCGCGGATGACCGGATCGGTCATGGATTCCTCCGGGATACAGGCTGCTTGGAGCGCTCCCGGTCAGAACTGACGAGCCACGCCGGGACAGCGGAATAGGGAGCGCTGGAAAAGTGTGAACTGCACGGCACTCGCATCCTTCCGTCCGTCTCAGGGCGTGAAGCCCCACCGTACGTGATCTTCCGCGGACCCGTCCACGGATTTCCGCGCCGCGTGAAGGAGGTGTTCGCGGGACGATGCAGAGTGCCCTCGAAGCCCTCGGGGTCCTCAGCGGGCCGTAGCGCTCCAGCTGTGTGGATCGTGATCTGGCTGGTGGGGCCGGTACAGGAACATGTGCGGCCGCCCTCGATGATCGTGGGTGTGTGGTCTTCTTCGCCGTCGTCTTCTTGGCGGCCGGCTTCTTCGCGGGACTCTTCTTGCGCGCCGTGATCTCGTGAACGGTGGCATCCTCGCCGCTCACGCCCCGCTTCTCCTTCGCCGCAGTGGCCGAGGCGTTCAGGGCGGCCATCGGGTCCATGACCTTGCCGGACTCCCCCGCCCCGCCAGACTCGGCCGGCTCGGGCCGTTCCTTACCCTCGACCTTTTCTGCACGAAGCCGGGTGCTACCCGGGCAGGCCGGTCCTGGCCGCCAACAGGGCGAGTGCATCACGCAGAGCGGCAGCCGGTGCGTCGCCGAGGGCGGCGGCCAACTCCTCGTCCAGGGCGTGCGCGACCGCCGTGCAGGCGGCCAGTAGTTCATGACCTCGGCCGGTGATGGTCAGCACCTGACGGCGGCGGTCATCAGGGTCCCGCTCGCGGCTCACCGCCCCCAACGCCTCCAGGTCATCAGCCAGTCCTACCACCAGGCTGGGCGTCACCTTCATCGTGCGCGCGATCTCCTGCTGAGAGGCAGCGGCGCCACTGGCCAGCAGGGCGAGCAGCCCGGCGTGCTTGGCCCGGAGCCCGTGGACGGCGATCCCTTCGGCGAACCGGTCGGCGGTGATGGCGCCGAGCGTGCCGAGTCGAAAGGCCACGGTGTCGGTGAGCTTCTCCTGCTTGACATCCTTCACGCTCCACACCGTATCATCGACGAATCATTCACTAGCTTAACGATTAACAAGGTGACGCAATGAAACGTACGCTGCTCGTTCTCAACACGGCCGTGGCTGTGGGTTCGGCCGTCTCGGCGGTGATCGGGGCGCTGCACCCCACGTTCGTACTGGCGACGGAAACCGAGCCGAGCGCCGGGCTCCAGATGTACGCCCAGGCGTACGCGGCCCGTGCCGTTCCGCTGGCCGTAGGGCTCGTGCACCTGCTCCGACGGGAACATCGAGCCCTCGTCCCGGTGCTGGCGGTGGCTGGAGTGGCCCAACTCGGGGATCTCTACATCGGCGTCGACCGAGGAGTCACGGGAATGGCCGTCGGCGCGACACTCGCAGCGGTCACCCACCTCGGCACTGCCTGGTGGCTGACCCGCCGCACCGTCGCACCCTCCCTCGGGAGCGCGGGGTGAAGACGCTCAACCTGCTGATCATCTTCCTGTCGGAACTGGCCGTCATCGGATCGGTCGCCATCTGGGGTTTCACTCTTGGCACGGGATGGGCGCTGCGGCTGCTCGCCGGCATCGGCGGCCCGGCTCTCATGATCGCGCTGTGGTCGCTGTTCGGTGCTCCCGACGCTGCCCACAAGGTGCACGGCGCGACACGGGCGGTGTTCGAGACCGGCTGGTTCGGCGCGGGTGCCGTGGCCCTAGCACTGGCCGGATACGCCGCGCCGGCCCTCGTCCTGGCCGTCGTCATGACACTCAGCAAATGCCTCGCGGTGACCTGGCACCAGTAGGGCACCTGGCGCAGTCGCGCAGGACGTCGGTGAGGGCCGCAGCGTCCATGGCATCAACTGCCGCCGCGACGTGGCGTTGTATCAGGAGTAAGACGGACCGAGGGTTCGGTGGCCGAGAGCCTCGTACGCCCCTGAGGGGGAGATCTCATGCGGCGGCGCCTGCTGTGCCAGTCAGCCCGCGACGGCCGAGGTCGCACCAGCAACTGCGACCTGTCCTGCGGCAGCTGAAGCATCGCCCACGCAATAACAGTCCGGCGGGCCCGATCAGGCCCGCCGGGCCGGCACCCACCCGCTTTCCCCACGAGCTAGGCACGTAACCCGGCGCCCCGACTACGGGGCGCCTTCCTGCTGTCGCTCTTACAGCTCCGAAGGCCGCGGTTCTGGGCGGACCAGGGCGCGGCGTGGTTCACCTCGCTTTCGGGCAGCAGGCCGTTCGGCCGAAGATTTAGCCCAACTCAACCCCCCTTTACATTATCGGCGTTGTTCCCAAGAGCTCCCGGTGCGAGCGTGGAGGCATTCCATCTCCCCCTCTCACAGGAGTGACACGTGCCCGTACGTGAACAGGTGAACTTCGTCGGCGCCCAGGGCAAGCTCGCAGGCAATCTCTTTCTGCCCGACGCCGATGCGGCCGCTACGGCGGCAGGCGTGCTGGTCGCCGGTACCTGGACCTCGGTCAAGGAGCAGATGGCCGACCGCTACGCACGGGAGCTGGCCGCTCGTGGCTATGCGGCTCTGTCGTTCGATTTCACCGGCTACGGCGAGTCCGAGGGCTCGCCACGTGATTACGAGTCGCCGGCGTTGAAGGCCGGTGATCTGTGCGCCGCGGCCGACTTCCTCGCCGACCACCCGGCCGTCGCCGACAGCGCCTTTGGAGCGCTCGGTGTCTGCGCCGGTGCGATGTACGCGAGCGCCTTCGCCGCGCAGGACGCCCGGGTGCGGTCGCTGGCGCTCATCGCTCCGTGGCTGCACGACCGCCGCATCTGCGAGGAGAACTACGGCGGGCCGGCCGGCATCGCGGCCAAGAAGGCAGCGGCAGCCGAGGCACGGCGCCTGTACGTAGAAACCGGTGAGGTCACCTACGTGCCGGTCGTCAGCGGCAGTACCCCGGACGCGGCCATGCCCTTCGACATCGACTTCTACCTCAACCCGGAGCGGGGCGGGATACCGCAGTGGCCCAACCGGTACGCCGTCATGGCCTGGACCGAGTGGCTCGACTACGACGCCATCGCCCTCGCTCCCCGCGTGACCATACCGACCCTGCTCGTACACAGCGAGGACGCCGCGATCCCGGACGGCGCCCGCCGCTTCCACGCCGCACTCACCGGGCCGGCGGAATTCCTGTGGACGGACGGCATCCAGTTCGACTTCTACGACCAGTCACCGCAGGTCCGCCTGGCCGCCGATGCCGCCGCCGAACACTTCGCCCGCACGCTGTGAACAACCCCACCCGCTCGCCCCGGAAAGACAGGATGACCACCATGCCCGAAACCACCGAGTCCCTCGCTGCCAAGCACGCCGCAACCGAGACCTGCACCCGGATGGCCGTGCAGGCCGACCGCCGCGAGTGGGACCAACTGGGCACTCTCTTCGCCGACAAGGTCCTGCTCGACTACACCAGCCTCAACGGGGGCGAACCGGTCCACCTCAGGCCAAAGGAGATCACCGACGCGTGGACCGCCACGCTCTCGGGCTACGACTCCACCCAGCATCTGCTCGCCAACCAGCTCGTCGATCTCGCCGGTGACCGCGCTGTATGCACTGCTTCCTTCCAGGCCACTCACCGTCTGGCAGCGGCCCACGGCGCCTCCTTGTGGACCCTCGGCGGCGACTACCGTTGGGAACTCGTCCGCAGCGGCGACAGCTGGCTGATCGACACCGTAGTCATGACCGCCACCTGGGGCGACGGCAACTACGCGCTGACCGCACAGGCGGCGGGCTGATGGTGACCGGCCCTCCGACCACCGGAACGCCGTCACCACCGACGGCAGTCCGCAGTGGTTCCACTGCCGTACTGGGTGCCGCCCTGCTGGGCTTCTTCCTGATCTCCCTGGACGCGTTGATCGTCACGGTGGCCCTGCCCGACATCGGGCACAACCTCGATGTCGGGATGTCGGGCCTGCAGTGGGTGGTGGACGGCTACACACTGATGTTCGCCGCCCTGATGCTGTCTGCGGGCGCACTGTCCGACCGCGTCGGGGCAAAGCAAGCATTCGGCGCAGGCCTGGTCCTTTTCACTATGGCCTCCATGGCATGTGGGCTGGCGCCCGGGCTCGCGGTGCTCGTCACGGCCCGGCTGGTGCAGGGCGCCGCAGCCGCGGTGATGATGCCTGCCTCGCTCTCACTGGTCCGCCAGGGTTACCCGGATCAGGCCGAACGGGCACGTGCGATCGCCGTCTGGACGGTCGGTGGCGCGGTCGCCGTGGCAGCAGGGCCGATCGTTGGCGGGGCGTTGACCGCGACCGCCGGCTGGCGGTGGATCTTCTACGTCAACCTGCCGGCCGCCGTGTTGGCCCTGGCCCTCCTCACCCGGGTCCCCGAGTCCCGGCGACTGCCGTCGCGACTGGACTGGCTCGGACAGGTGACAGCAGTCCTGGCCATGGGCGGGCTGACGTACGGCGTGATCGAAGGAGGCGCCCAGGGCTTCGGCCGCACCGGGGTTGTCGTCTCCCTGGCCGTGGCTGTGGCCGCGGCCGTGGGCTTCCTCGTGGCCCAGGCGCGAGGCAGCCATCCGATGCTGCCGCTGCCACTGTTCCGGACCCGTGTAGTGGCAGTGTCCCTGGTGGTCGGCTTCATGCTCAACGCCGCATACTACGGCGGGGTGTTCGACTTCAGCCTCTACCTCCAGCAAGAACGCGGCCAGACTGCCCTGCACGCAGGCCTGATGTTCATCCCGATGACGGCCCTGGTCGCGGTCGTGAACCTGGCCTCCGCCCGGCTTGCCGCCCGTTACGGACCACGCGTCCCTATGGCAGCCGGGCAGCTCGTCGGCACGGCAGGGCTTCTCTCCCTGCTGACCGTGGGCACGCACACCCCTGTATGGGTCGTCGCCGTTTTGATGGTGCCCGTCGGACTCGGCGGCGCACTCGCGGTACCCGCGCTCACCGCCATGCTGCTCGACGCCGTACCCGCCGACCGCGCGGGAACCGCCGGCGCCGTACTCAACACAGCCCGCCAAGTGGGCGGTGCCATCGCCGTGGCAGTCTTCGGTGCCCTACTGGCCGGAGCGGACTCCTTCCTCAGGGGGATGCACTGGAGCATGCTGCTCGCGGCCGCCGGGCTACTCGCCACCGCAGGCGCAACACTGACACTCCGGAGGTCCCGGCGCGCTGATGTCCCGACAGCCGCATGAAGACCCACCAGGCACCGCGGCGACCTCGACCTCCGCACCGGTTTCTGGTCGATTCGTTCCGGGATGGTGCAGGCGGTGCCGCGTCGTCGCAGGTAGGCCCGGATTCTGCGGGCCGAGTAGCCCTTGTCGGCCACGACGCGATAGGGCCGGGTCCGGGGCCGCCCCGGACCCGGCCGGGCGATGCGGATCCGGTTCATGACGGGTTCGAACCGGGTGCAGTCGTTGACGTTCCCGCCGGTCGGAGTGAAGGTGAGAGGGCGGCCCCGGCCGTCGCAGGCGAGGTGGATCTTGTTGGTCAGCCCGCCGCGTGACCGGCCGAGGGCTTCACCTTCCCAGAGCCCCCTTTTCGGGCGCCGGCGGCGTGCTGATGGGCCCGCACCATGGTGGCTCGTTGGGCAGAGCCAGAGTGGGGCTCAGCAGCTGGCACGTTTCTTGCGGGTGCTTGCGCCAGAGTTGAGGAAGCCCATGGTTTGCCAGGCATCCATCCACGGCCTGGTGCCCTGACACTCCAGCTGCTTGGCCATTTTCTTGGCCGCCTTCTTCTCTTCCTTCGACATTGGCGCCTCCCCGGCCAGCTAAAGGGTGTTGCAGAAGGTCCGGCTTCGGCAGGCTGAAGTTGTGTCTGACCTGCTGTTTCACCGCGCGACGGCGAGGTTGTGCATGGTGGCGAAGGCCTGGACCGCGTGGTGGAGGCCGTCTCCTTTCCGGCGGCAGTCGCGCAGGATCTTCCCGTTCTTCATCCGGGCGAAGGTGTGCTCGACACGGGCTCGCACCCTTCGGTGCTCGGCGTTGTCCTCCTCCTGCCCGCGCAGGAGGGGGCGGCCGGCTCTCTTGCGGTGCGGGACGATCAGGCCGGTGCCGAGGTAGGCGCCGTCCGCGATGACTGTCGTGCCCGCCGCCAGAGCGGGCAGGTCCGACTCCCGCCAGACGTGCGCGTCGGCCTTGTTCCCTGGCACCGGCCGTGCCGCCGCTATGACCAGGCGGGTGTCCGCGTCGATGATGACCTGCACGTTCGCCGAGAACCGGTAGTTGCGGGACGAGGCACCGACCCTGCGGTCACGAACCGGAATGAGTGGATGACCCGGCACACCGTCGCCGGCGTGATTCCGAACAGCGGCGCGAGCTGCCGCCTCGTGAGGTTCGTGCGGTAGTACACGGCCACCAGCAGCACCCGGTCCGGCAGCGGCAGACACCACGGCCGGCCGCCTCCCGGCCCGTTCGCGTACCGCCTTCACCAGCTTCGCGAACCGGTCCATGCGCAAGCCCGTGAACGTCTCCACCCACAACGACTCAGCTCTCAACACCCCACCCATACAGGGAAATGCCCAATACTGAGCCTGCTGCAACACCCTTTAGTCGAAGTCGGTGGGGCGGCCCAGGCCTTCCACGGCGTCAACGTCCAGCAGGCGCTGGTTCAGACGTTCGCGGATGCGGTCGATGGAGTTGGCGCCGAGCGGCAGGCGCAGGGGCGGGTGGTCCATGCGCGTGGCGGTGATGATCGCGCGGGCGGCCCGGGCGGGGTCGCCGGGCTGGTTGCCGTGCATGGAGAGGAACTGCTCTTTGGCCGGGTCCAGGACCTCTCGGTAGTCGTCGATCGGGTCGGCATAGCGCACGGAGCGTCCGGTGAAGTCGGTCCGGAACGGGCCGGGTTCGACGATGACGACGTGGATTCCGAGATGGGCGACTTCGGCGGCGAGGCCCTCGGAGAGCCCTTCGAGGGCGAATTTGGTTCCGGCGTAGGCGGTGCCGCCGAGGGCGGCCATGACGCCGCCGACCGAGGACATCTGCACGATGCAGCCCGAGCGTTGGGCGCGGAGCGTGGGCAGGACCGCGCGTGTCACGTCCACGGCGCCGAAGACATTCGTGTCGAACTGGCGCCGCAGCTCGCCCTCAGGGAGTTCTTCCAGCGCGCCGCGCAGCGCGTAGCCGGCGTTGTTGACCAGGACGTCGATGCGGCCGAACTCCTTGAGCGCGCTGTCGACGGCGAGCCGGACCGCGGCGGGGTCCGTGACGTCGAGCGGGAGTGCGAGGACCCGGTCGGGAGCGAGAGCGACGAGGTTGTCGAGGGTGCGCGGTTCGCGGGCCGTGGCGACCAGGCGGTCGCCGTCGGCAATGACTTCCTCGGCCAGAGCCCGGCCGAGGCCCGTGCTGGTGCCAGTAACGAACCACACCGTGCCGTCGGTTGAGGGAGTGGAGGGTGAGGGCATCAGTCTTCCTTTCACGTGGCCGGCAGTCAGCCGGAAGTGCGGACGGCGAGATCTTCTTCAGCGCTGTCGTGACCCTTGGCTGCGTGGCCTGATCCAATCTGCGGGACGGTTGTGGTGGTGCGGGGAAAGGCTGTTCGGCGGGTGGCCGCGGCGAGGACCAGTACGGTTGCGAACAAGGCGAGGCTGGTCCAGGGCAGGGGGCCGATGCCGTGGGCGGAGCAGAGGGCTCCGCCCAGCAGGGGACCGCCAGCCATGCCTGCATTGAGCATGGTGACCAGAAGCGACTGGGCGATCTCCATGGCAGGCCCTGCTGCGCGGGCGGATGCGGCCTGCAGCATGGTCGGCGCGGCGCCCAGGGCCATACCCCAGATGGCAACCGCGGCGATGGTGGCGATCGTGTTGGAGCCGACGGTGGCGAGCAGGATCATGGCGCCCGTGAAGGCTGCGAGGACGGTCATCACGACAGCCCGCAGGTGTCGGTCGATCAGGGTCCCGGTCAGCCACAGGCCGGTAATTGCGCTAATGCCGAAGACGAACAGCACGACGTCGACGTGATGCTGGAGGCCAGAGGAGGACAGGAACGAAGCGATGTAGGTGTACATGTTCATGTGGCCGACCTCGAAGCCGAAGGCGACCAGCATCAGTGCGGCGATGCCGGGCAGGGCCAGGGTGCTCCTGACCGGTACGCGCTCGTGTGCTGCTTCAGCGGCCACGGAAGGCAGGGCGGCGCGGGCCCAGACGGTCACCACGAGACCGAGAGCGGCCATCACAGTGAACGTCGAGCGCCAGCCGATGCCGGTACCTAGTGCGGTTCCCAGGGGAACGCCGATGGCCAGGGCGACCGGAACGCCGCCCATGGAGACGGCGAGCGCCCGGCCCTTGCCGGCGTCGGGCACCATGCGCATCGCGTATCCGGCGATCATCGCCCACTGCAGTCCGGCGCCGAGACCGGCGATGAGACGGCCGGTGAAGGTCAGGGCGTACCAGGGAGAGATCGCGGTGACGGCGTTGGCGACAACGACGGACAGGATGGTGGCGAGGAGCACAGGGCGTCGGGGCCAGCGCCGGGTGAGTGCGGTCAGGGGGATCGCGGCGAGCATCGATCCGGCCGCGTAGACGGTCACGAGCTGTCCGGCGGCGGCCTGGGAAACGTCGAGGCCGTCGCTGATCTGTGGCAGGAGGCCGGCCGGGACGGTTTCGGTGAGCACCGTGACGAAACCGGCAACCGCGAGGGCGAGGAGGCCGGCCCAGGGCAGGCGGCCTGCCTCCTTGGGGGTGGATGTGTCTGTCACGAGCCCTCCCGATGTGGTTATCTTGAGTGCCAAGGTAAATTATCTTGAGACTCAAGGGAGTGTCAAAGGGTGTCCGGAGACGAGCAGCCGTTCCCGCAGGACTCGGTCCAGGCCGAGCTTGAGCGTTGGGTGGCCGACATGCCCGAGGTGGACCCGCTCACGGAGGCTGCTCGTCAGCGCATCGGCCGCCTGACGCGGCTGTTCGACCGGCTGCTGTCACAAGTGGCGGCCGACAACGAGCTCACCGCCGGGGACTGGGCAGCCCTCTCGGCGTTGCACCGCTCCGGCCCGCCCTACCAGGCCTCCCCCACCGCCCTGGCGCAGCAGTTGGGGATCACTTCGGGCACGATGAGCGTGCGGCTGTCCCGCCTGGTACAGGCCGGGCTGGTCGAGGCCGCGGCCGCGGCCGACGGGCGCAGCAAGCCCGTCCAGCTCACTGCCCATGGCCAGAGTCGCTGGCGTGCCGCGACGCGGGAGCGCACCGCCCGCGAGCACGTGCTCTTCGCCGAGGCGCTGTCCCGCGAGGGGCTGACGGAGCTCAACGTGCTGCTCGGCGGCCTGCTGGCCCGCCTGGAAGGCGAGTTCGGCCAGGCGGGACGCCACGACGTACCCAAGGACGTCTGAGCTACGCGCTCCCCGGACCGGACCGGGCTTCACGACCATCCGCGATCGGAGACACGACGACTGCAGACATGCACCGCCTGTCTCTGCGGGGGCACGCCGTCACGATGCAGCGCGAGGGCACCGCACGCGGCACCCATGCGCTGATCACGGGTATGCCGTACGCCTTAGACGCCATTTCGGTTGGCGTGATCTTGCGGCAGTCCGGGGTGATGGAGCAGGCGGCGGCTCGCAGTGCCGGTCATCATCGAGGATCTGCCCGCCCACGAGTGCGTCTCACCTCGCCGGGAGCGGCTGGACCGGCGCGGGAGTGCGTTTGGCGGCACGGCTGACGATGGCCGTCTCGACGTGGGTGATGCCCAGGCCGACCAGGTCCTGGGAGAGGAAGTTGTAGAGGGTCGTCAGGTCCGGGAAGTATGCGGCCGCATGCAGGTTCGAGGCGCCCGACGTCGCGAACGCGCCGTGCACAGAGGGGTGGTCGGCCAGCGCCTGTCCGGCAGCGGCCAGATGGTCGGGGGCCACGTGCAGCAGAAGCTTGGCCTCGATGGGCAGCCCGAGGCGGCGCGGATCGACCAGAACCTGGGTGATCAGACGGCCCTGGGCGGCCAGTCGGGCGAGGCGGCGGCGCACCGTGCTCTCTGGGTGGCCGGTGCGCGCGGCCAGGGCTGCCGAGGATAGGCGCGCATCGGGGGTGAGGGCGTCGATGAGGGACTGTTCGAGGGCATCGGTGTCGACGCCGTACGGGCCGGAGGAGGCGGTCGCCACGGGGCCCGGCTCGGCCGGGCGCAGCGCCGCGCGTTCGGACGCGGTCAGCACGTGGTGACGCCATTCGGAGGGGAGCCGGAAGACGTGCAGAATCGTGGCACTCTCCAGGGATGTCACCGCCTGGGTGGAAGGCAGTTGGCGGAAGACCAGCGGGTCGCGTGAACCCGGCTCGGTGCGGGCGACCGCGAAGATCTCGTCGCCCGAGGTGGTGACGTCGATGAACGGGATGTCCGCGCGCGCCGCCAGCGCGGCCACGATTGCGTCGAGTTTTCCCCGCAGGACCCGGATGCGGAGAAACAGCGCCCCGGCCGAGCCGCCGTTGCGCGGTCGCGCGGCCGGGGAGATCACCACGCGCACGCTGCTGTCGGCACCGAGCGCGTACAGGCGGCGGCGCACGGTGGCGGGGCTGAGTCCCAGCACGTGGGCTGCCCGCTCCGCGGTGACACGGCCGTTCCACTGCAGTGCGGCCACCAGCCGCTGATCTGTGGGGCTCAGTACGGAATCCGCCGATGCGCGTGCCATGGAGCCAAGTTTCGCCCATTCCGTCGCCGTGCGGAGCCCCTCTCGACGGCCTTGCCCCGAGCATGGATGGCATCCCCCTGCGAACGACGGATATACCACGGAGGTCCATGTGCCAGCGTTCAAGCAACGGGAGAAAGTACGTTTCGTCAGTGGGGACACTTCGTGTGCCGCCTGGCACTATCCGGGGTCCAATGGCGGCTGCGTCATCATGGCCGGCGGGACCTCGGTGACGAAGGAGCCGGCCTCGGACCTGTTCGCCGCGCGGTTCAACGACGCCGGTTTCGCGGTCCTGGCCTTCGACCACCGACGGTTCGGGGAGAGCGGGGGCGCGCCGCGCCAAGTCGTGCGCGTCAACGAGCAGGTCGCCGACTGGCACGCCGCGATCGAGTACGCGGCCACTCTTCCCGATGTCGACCCGGACAGGATCTCGGTCTGGGGCTTCTCGCTCGCGGGCGGCCACATCTTCCATGTCGCGGCCGACCAGCCTCGGCTGGCCTGCGCGATCGCCCAGACCCCTCTGGTCGACGGCCGCGCGGTCGCTCCCCACGCGTTGCGTGCGATGACGCCCCTCGCGGCGCTACGTCTGTTCGGACGGGGGGTCGCGGACGCGCTCGGAGGCCTCGCCGGACGGCCGCCACTGCTGGTCCCGACCGCCGGAGCACGCGGCGCGGTCGCCTCGCTCACCACGCCCGACGCCATGGACGGCGACCAGGCCCTGGATCCCGACCGCCGCCATGCCAACTGGGAACAGACAGTCGCCGCACGGATCGCCCTGCAGATCGGCAGGTACCGGCCCGGCCGCCACGCCTCCCGGGATACGGTGCCCGCTGCTGGTCGTCGTCTGTGACCAGGACCTGAGCACGCTCCCCGGCCCGGCCGTCCGGGCCGCCCGGAACGCACCGGCTTCCACGGTAGTGCACCTGACTGGTCGCCATTACGCCCCGTTCCTCGAGTCGCACGAGCAGGCCGTCGCGGCGGAGATCTCGTTCCTGGAGAACCATCTACTTCCTCGCGACCCCGGATGAAGCGGGGCAGTACCTGGGCGGTGCCGGACTGCCAGTGCATCCACACGACCGCACCGCCCCTGACAGCGATCTTCTCCGCTTGTGCTGCGATCCGGGCTATGACCACTCGGTGCTCTGCCCTTTCCGTGCCCGGCTGGTCGAGGCGGACGCCCGGGCAGCAGAACTTCGACCAGGTCGTGGAGACTGCCCGGGACGCCGGCGTGCGCCCGAGGAGCTGGCCACGCCGATCTGAGGGTCGAGTGTCGAACCTGGAGCTACTCGACGCACGTGCTGGCCGCGATCCGATCGCTGCACCGGCTGGAGTTTGTCATCGAGACGTTGCGGGCCGCTCGCCGCCGCTGCCCCGGATGGCTCACCGCGAACGCCGATCTGGTGTGGTTCGGCCAGCATGCCACCCGGCCGGAAAACTACTCGCTGCCCTTGGGACAGCAAGCTGCCGTCAACCCGGTGTGGCGCGGGGTGGCCTCGGTCGAAGACCTGTCGGTCTCGGTAGGCCTGCTGAGCTCCACCGTGACGGCGCCTGGCATGACCGGGCTGTTCTTCATCCCAGCCGCCGCGTCCCGCCAGTTGCCCGACGTCGTCCGTCGGCGCTCCCGTCGTACGGCGGGCCGCGCAGGGCGAGGCCGACCCGCAGTAGCCCGTCATCCGCTCCGGCTTGCCGCGAGCTGGGGCGAACCGCAGGAGCCCCCGAGCCGTGCGTGTGCCGAAGCTCAGTAGTGGTCACCGGCGTAGCCGGATGACGTGGTGAGTGGGATCGGTCGAAGCTGTCTGGTCGGCACAAGCGAGGCAACCGGCTTGTCTCACACCGCACCCGGCAGCACTTTCGCCGCAAACTGCGCGAGGGCCGGTGCCAGCTCATTGGATCAGGTCTGTGTGCGAATGCTCGGGCGAGGTCGGGCAGAAGTAGAGCTGCATGTTGTCGGTGCTGCCGACTTCCACCTTGGTCGGCTGCGCAGGGTTCTGCCCGGCACGATGACCGGAGGCATAGGCGGCAGCTTCGTCCTCGTATGGCGCCCAGCCGCGCATGCCGTGGTTCCATGCTGAGTTGGGCGGCACCTATGGTGCCCGCCGGATCACGCGGGTCCTGGGGCGCAAGGACGTCGAGGTGACCCACTGCACCGTCGAGCGGCTGATGGCCGAGCTGGGCATGGAGGGCGTCATCCGTGGCCGACGGTGCCGGACCACGGTTCCAGAGCCGTCGGCACGGTGTCCGCCGGACCTGGTCGACCGCGACCTCATCGCCTCGCGACCTGATCAGCTGTGGACGGCGGACATGACATATGTCCGCACCTGGTCGGGGTGGGCGTATGTGGCGCTCGTCCGGGACGTGCACTCGCGGATGGTCGTCGGGTGGCAGGTCGCGAACCACATGCGAACCGACCTCCCTCCGGAGGCAATGGAGATGGCCTCGTGGGAACGGAGGAACAAGGCTGGAACGCCCCCGTCGGCAGCTGGACCTTCGACCGCGTCCACCTGACGTACACGGCATAGATGTGACGCAGGGTGTGCGGGTGCCCTCGGCATCGATCCCAAACGAAGCGCACCGCGCGTTTGCCCGCCGGAACACCGCCTGGCACGCGGCGGGCGCCAGCGGCCTCCCGTCATCGGCCAGCCACAACCCCAGTGGTGTCCCAATGCGCCTCACCAGACGTCGCCGCTCCGCCGGACCGATCTGCCCGTACGGCCGGCTCCGGGCACTGCCGTCCAGCACCAGCGCATACCGGCCTGTGCGGATCCTCCCCTCCGCAGACACGGAGGGGAAGCGGCCCCGTGCCAGGACCCAGGCAGCTCTCCCGACGAGCCCGGCTCGTCGTGCACAGATCCGCGACCACGGCACCGCCCCCATCCCGCTCATCGACATCGAACCCGTCCACCATCCCGAAGCCGAAGCACAGGCGCCTCACCTCCGCTCAGGAACCACTCACGCTGGTGATCTGCCGACGGCTGAGAAGCTGTTGATGAGACACATGCGGTAGCTCACATAAACCGCGAACTCGTCGTGCTCGACGGGAACGGACACCTGAGCTTCCCCGCGCTGCAACGCCGATCAGCGCCATACGCGGCGCCCCGCCCTCGCCGCCTCCCTGCCGGCACTGCATCGCCTTCGACGTCCTCCAGGTCCAGGGCCGCGAGTTGCCGGACGAGCCGCACTCCGCCCGCCGATCAACAGCACCTCTCGCTGCCCTCATTACGGCCTGCCGCAAAGGCGCTGGTCACGACTGATCTGGCTTAGAGCGTCCGCCGGTAGGGAAAAGTTGTTGCCCCCGGCAGTGGGCGGGACGATCATGACGAAGATGTCGGATCTGCTTGAGCGCGTGACCGCCTTCCGCGCCGCCTTCGCCCGCCGCCAGGCCTCTGAGACCGTCGAGCTGCCCGGGGCCTTCGCCGTCCGCGACTCGGACTTCCCCCAATCCCAGGAGCACAACCAACTGATCGTCCACGCCTCAGACGCCGACCCGGCCGCACTGCCCGAACTGGCTGCGCAGGGCCTCGGACCGCGCCAGCAGTACCGGATCACGCTGCTGGACGAGGCGCTCGGGGAGCGGGCCACCCCGGTGCTGGCGGCGGCCGGCTACGACCGGGACACCGAGCTGATACTGGCCCGGGAGACAGCTGGCTGCGCGCTGCCCGAACCTGCCGCGCACCCGGTCGAGCTGGCCGAGCTGCGAGCGGCGGTGTTCCGCCAGCAACTGGACTGGGGCCTGGACGAGGAACTCGCTCGACAGCTCACCGAGCGCCGTACCGCCCGCCTGCGCGGCGCCGAGAAGGTGTCCTTCCTGGCCGCCCGGACCCCGGAGGGGGAGATCGCGGCCTGGGCCGACCTCTACCTCGACCGAACCGCCGGGCTGGCTCAGCTGGAGGACCTCGTCACCGCTGTGCTGCACCGTAAGCAGGGCTACGGAGACACTCTGCTCGCCACAGGGCTGGCGTTGGCCGCCTCTGCCGAGATCCCGCAGCTCTTCCTCGTCGCGGACGCGACCGACTGGCCGCGCGAGTGGTACTCCTGCCGCGGCTTCACCGAGCTCGGCCGCAGCTACTCCTTCCTCAACCGCTGACGGCAGGGATAAACCGGGGCCCACTGTTGCCGAGCACCCTGAGCCCGGGTTCGGCTGCAAACCAGCGACAGTGCGCCAACTTCCCCAAGGGGTATACGAGTAGGCGATAGCAGGGCGGAAACGGTTCGCCCGATCATGGAGCTCTCTATGCTTCATGATCACCGGGGGATCCGTGCCTGCTGTCCCATCATGCATTCTCGCCCCGATCCGCGACCAGTTCCTCGCGCTGCTGCCCGTGCGCGAGGACCGGCACCCGCTGGGCTGCCACAACCCGAGGATCAGCGATGCGCTCGTCTTCGACCGCCTGGTACAGGTCCTGGTCTTCGGCTGCGGATACGAACGTGCCGCCGACGAGCACTGCTCGGCCACCACCTTGCGCCGGCGCCGCGACGAGTGGATCGCCGCTGGCGTGATGGAGACCTTGCGGCTGATCGCGCTCTCCGCCTACGACCGCATGATCGGCCTCGAACTCGACCGCCTGAGCGCCGATGGCTGCATCACCAAGGCGCCCTCTGGTGGCGAGTGCGCCGGCAGGAGCCCGGTCGACCGAGCCAAACTCGGCATGAAACGCTCGCAGTTGACCGACGGTACCGGTATACCGCTGGTCACCGAGCCCGCACCGGCCAACGCCCGCGACCACACCCTGCTGCCCGCTACCCTCGACCGCTTCCCCGCCCTGGAGCCGACCCTCGGGCCGCTGCCCAAGCACCCGCGCCTTGCCCTGGATGCCGGATACGACTACCACATGGTCCACGATGACCTGGCTGCCCGCGGGATCGATGCGCGCATCGCCGCGCGCGGCGCGAAGACCCCGATCCAGACCGGCGGCCGTTGGGTGGTAGAGCGCACGAATTCCTGGATGAACAACTTCGGCAAACTCCGGCGCTGCACCGAACGTCGGAGAGCGGCCATCGAGTTCTTCCTCGCCCTGGCCGCCGCCATCATCACCGTCCGCTGCCTGATCCAACGCTCCCGGCCCCTCTACCGCTGGAACACCCGACCCCGAAACCCACGCATCCGATGACCTACTGGCGGACGCTCTTACAGAGAAGGTGTCGCTGTCAGTGGTGTCGTGCATGATCGGGGCGTCAGATTTCTGTAGCCGGGAAGACGCCATGCCAATCACAAACCAGCAGGTAGCGGGGCACGCGTTTCTGCAGCCCATGTACGAGGACTCGTACTTCCCCGATCACGTCGTCGACCAAGGCAGGGCGATCCTGCTGCGGCTGTGCGAGCGGATTGAGGCTGAGCAGCCGCCGAATCTGCAAGCCTTGCACGCGCTCACCCAGGCCGCGACGGAGGAGTTCAATCTGCTGGAAGCGAAGTTAGAGGCAGCCGGGAGTGAGATCGAGACCGTTGCGCGTGAATGGATCGCTGAGGAGTTCTGGCTTGTCGCGTCGGCATACGGGTTCGCAGACGCGGATGCGGAAGAGCTGATCGCCAACAGGAACTGGTGAGCAAAGACCGGAGATGCCCGTCGGCTACCTCGAAGCGATGGCCGAGTGCGCCCATTCCGAGAAGCTGTCCACTGGCCGCCGGGCCTTCTGTGCCGTCAGCCCTGAAGGCTTCTCCCCCGACGCCGCTGCGGGCCTCCCAGTGAATGCATGGCACCAGGTGCGACTGCTGGCCAATGAGGACAGGCCGCCCTGCATGCGCACATCACGAAGTCGAGTCGGGTGAGGTCATGACCCACCGGATCGTCTTGGTCAGGGCGTGACCTGCCGGGGGCACACACGCCTGTACCGGCCCTGGGAGGCGACGCAGCCCCAATGACGTCTGTGCCCAGTAAGGAAGGGAGACGACCGCGTTCGCCGCGAGAACGGCATACGGCGCTCGCGCGACCCACGGGAGCGGCGGGTGCAGCAGGATGAAGCGGGCGGCGTCGCGCGCCTCTTTCGTCTCGCGCAGTTCGCTGCGATAGGCGGCAAGCCGCTCATCGAGTTCCAGTCGGGTTGTCGGGGCGTTGCTTACGCCGAGCGCCCTTCCCACCAGAGCCATGTCGGCCACGTAAGCGTCACATCCCTCGGCGTCAAGGGGCTCGGCACCAAAACGCTGGTGGGCAACGAGGAAGCTGTCAGCTTCGGCTGCGTGGACCCAACCGAGAAGATGAGGATCCGATGCCTCGTACGGGTCGCCGTACGTAGTGGTGCCGCGCACATGACTGTGCACCTCGCGAACTCGTTCGACTGCTTCCTGGGCATGCTCGGAGGTTCCAAAGGTGGTCACAGCGAGAAATGTGCTCGTTCGTTGCAGGCGTCCCCACGGATCACCGCGAAACCCGGAGTGCGCGTCCACAGCGGCCATCGCCAATGGGTGCAGCGACTGCAACAGCAAAGCCCGCAGCCCGCCGATGAACATCGACGCGTCGGCATGGACCCTGCGAACGGGGCGGTCGGCGCCGTACCATCGCGGGCCAGGTGTCTGATGGATGCGAACTCGGTTCTCCGGCCCCATCGGGCCGGCGACCCGTTCGAATACGGCACTGCCGACACGTTCGCGCAGATGCGGGAGCGCTCGTGCGAACGAGGTCATGACCTCAGTATGCGCCTGCAGGGCGGAGAGCCGCGAGCTTCAGCACCTCGCCCATGACATCGCACGGTCACGCTCCGAGCGTGCCGGGATCGGAGAAGCGGTCTGCGGACTGATCCGGATGGGCCTCAGTGAACACCCTCGACGATCGCACGGCGATCTTGGCAAGGCCACCGGAGACCGGCTCATCGAGACGCTCATCGATGTCGCCTCCGACGGCTACGCATGTCAGGTCATCGCCGCGACCAGCGACCCGCTGTCCTGCTCCTGCACAGGTGTCCGCGAGATCTCCGTCGGCGCCGCCCGCCGGTTCCTCCACCACGCCCCTCGCTGTACCTCCTGAGCCGGCGCGGCAAGGGAACAGAGCCGGTGGACCGGCCCGGCGGGCCGGTCCACCGGCTACGGGTGTCGCGCGGCCCGGGGTCCCCACTCAGAGCTCCTAACGAAATGATCTTCGAGGTGGTCGGATCACTCCGGGGCCCGTTGATCTGGGGGTGCGGTGTCGCTCGGCGGTAGCTGTGGGACGTCGATGACGAGCTGTGGGCGTGATCGAGCCGCTACTGCCGAAGATCGAACGTCGCACGCGTCATCCCGGGCGGAAGCGGGCTATGACCACGCCAGGTAACGCCGCCTCGTCCGCGCGCTGGGCGTGAAGCCACTGATCGCGCGACGTGGGACCGCCCACGGCACTCAACGCTGGGTTGTCGAGCGCGCCTTCGCCCACTTGCCCTGGTTCCGCCGCCTGCGCGTCCGCTGGGAGATCCGCGACGACATCCAAAAGGCCTTCCTCATCCTGGGGTGCGCACTCATCTGCCGGGGACGCCTGTCACAAGCAACTCGATCCCTCGCCCTCTCGCAGTAGCCATTCCCGGACCGAAGGAGCTTGGTCAAGGAGCTGTCTGACCTGCATTCTCTCTTCGCGTGAGATCATCTTCGGCAGCGGGGCGAAGTCGTCAGGGATCACGTCCAGCCAGCTCACCACGTGGTCTCCCGTACGCAGAGTGATCAGCAGTTCCCACCGCACGTGATCGGGTACGTCAGGGCGGTGGGTCAGGGCGTGCCACAAGGCCGGCCACAGATAGTGGGTGCCGCCGGGCGCCGCATTCGCCCGCACCCACGTCGGGTCCAACCGCTGGCTCAGGCCGAGGTCACCCGCCCGCTCTTCCAGCCGGAACAACGAGGCCGAATCGATGATCTTCACCTCGCGTGGCAGCGGCCGCTCAAGGTCCATCGCCCCATGCTGCCCGACAGCACCTCACATCGGGCAGCCGACCCCAATGAGTCATTCTGTTAGGAGTTCTTCATGGGGGGGGGTCAATGCGAACATCAGGGCGAGGCGGCGAGGGGCAGAGGTACGCGCTCACCTCGGACGAGGACGACAGCGACTTCTGGGGCTTCGCTCACGAAGCGGAGGGGTTGTTCACGCGCCTGCCGGATGAGGAAGGAGCCCGCCGAGTGCACATCGCGGGTCTCCTCCCGCAGGGTGGCCTACTGAGGTGCGTTGACCACGTCGGCAGTCGTCGTGCCGCGGCGGGGAACGCCTGGTTCGAACTCCTCGACGGTGAAGGCGCCACCATGGGGTCCTATTTCGTCAACGAGGTCACCGTCATCGACGTCAAGCCGTCCGCCAGTGGTGCCGGACTCGTCGACCTCACGGTGACGCTCTGGTGCGAGAACGCCCTGCCCGGAGCGGAACGACCGTGGGAGCTGGTTCGCACCGGTCACCTGAACCACACCGGGATGTGGCGCGAACTCGCTCCCGAGGACCGACATGCGTGGCTGTCGGTGGCCCTGTGGTCCCGGAAGTACCAACGCCAGGGGAAGCCCGATGCGGCTGCCGGGCAGGTGTTCACCCTGGACGGCCGACACATCGTCGACGAAGACAGCTTCTACTGCGCGATCGGTGAGGCCATCAACGGACCCGGTGGATACTTCGGCTGGAACGTGGACGCTCTGGACGATTGCTTGAGAGGCGGCTGGGGCGTGACCACTCCGTTCACCTTGCACTGGGATTTCTCGGCCGAGGCTCGGGCGCGGTTGGCGGAATGCGCGCCCGCCGGTGGTCGCGGGCCTGCACTGTTCGACCTGCTCCTGGAGATCTTCGCGGAACGGGGTGTGAGCGTCATCCTTCGGTGACAGGTCGTTACTTCCAGGCAGCGGCCTGGGGAACGTCATTCGGACTCCTGCGGACGGCGGCGGACGGGGGGGATGCTGACGCACCCTGTGCGACCTGTCACCGGGCAATGTGATGGTCGGCCCGGGTGGCCGCTGCACCCTCATCGACCTGGAGCTCGCGGCCCGGCCCGGCGATCTGGTCCTGCGCGACAACACACTCGGCTACGCCGCCCCGGAACAGCACTATGCCGCCCTCGTCGACCGGGCGCCGGGGTCGCCAGCCGACTGCCACGCACTGTGCGGTCTGTTGTTCCTGCTGGCCGCCGGACGCGACCCGCTCCACCTGAACGGCATGTGGAGCGCGGGCGAACTGCTGGCCGGTCAACTGGCGGCCCTGCGGGACCGGCAGGGCTTCGCCGAGGCCGTGGCGCCCCTGGTGGAGGCCTTGATGCGGGAGGATCCCCAGCACCGGCTCACTGGGGCGAAGGCCGCGAACCGGCTGAGCCGGCCGGGACCGTGGGCGGCCGCGGGCGGGGCCCGCGCCTCCGCCACGCCCGTCCGCGGCACCTGCCCCGATCCCCGGGCGGTGCTCGCCGACGGCATCGGCGAATTGGTCGACCGCGTCCGGGTCCACGGGCCCGGAGCGCTCCGTCTCGACGCGCCCTGGCGCGGTCGGCGGGACTCGCTCGGCGCGGACTTCGGAGTCTGCGGGCCGCTGCTGCTACTGACTCGCGCCATGGCGGCGCCGTCCTCGCTCACCGGGGCCGACCCCACCCGGCTGCACGACGCGGTCCGGCGGACCGCCGACCACGTCCGGCGGCAGCCCTGGCCGCAGTCCCTGACCTCGGGTCCTCGCCTGGGCCTGGCCACCGGAGAGGCCGGCCGTCTGTGGGCCCTGTGGGACGCCGCCGAGGTGCTGCGGGATCAGCTGCTGCGCGACAGGTTGTTGACCCGGGCGGCCGAGCCGGCCGGGGCGGTCGTCCCGCTCGCCGGATCCGGCGGAACGGGGACGCGGCTGAGTTTGGGTCACGGCATCGCAGGCCTGGGCCCCCTGCTGCTGCGGCTGTATCTCGCCACCGGCGGCACCGAACTCCGTACCTCGGCCCTGGCCTGCGCCGACGCCCTGCTCGCGGCGAACGCGGTTGGCGGGCCACCACAGGTGGAACGCCCGTGGACGGACGGCGACCCGGCGGGCGGTCTCCTGGCCGGTCCCACCGGAGTCGCCTGGTTCCTGCTGGCCCTCGGCCATGCCCTGGGCCACGCCCCCGCCGTCCAGGTCGCCCGTGAGGCGGCGAACCGGTCTGCCGTACAGGTGATGAGCGTGGCTGAGGCACCCGGCTCCCGCCTCGCGCATCACGACGGCCTGGCTGGCGAGGGGCGCCTGCTGGCCGCCGCGGCCCGCCACGGCATCACCACGGGGAAGGCGCTGCGACGGATCGAGGACGCCATCGCGGCCCGGCACAGCACGGCGCCCACCGGATTCGCCCGGGGGCCTGAGCGGGTGGACGGAGTCCTGCTGGACGTCGGCAGCCGCGGCGCGGAGCGCCTGATCACCGCCGTCGCGGCACGGGCCAACGTCCGATACGGCCGGATCACCGTCCCCGACGACTCGGGAGGATATGCCAACCACACCTTCGCCGACGGCGGTTGCGGCACGCTGTGGGTGCTGCTGCGAGCCGCTGACGCGGGCCCAGGGCTGTGGGACCCCGCCCACCCGATGCCGCCCGCGGTGTCGGCCGCACTGCGTCAACTAGGGCCTTTCGTCTGGATCAGACCGGATCGGGGAGCGGGCTCCGGTGCTGTGCCTTTCAAGGCGACCGACGACAACGCCACTAGATTGGCGTGGAGCGAGCCCCGCATGATTCGAACGAGAGGCCCTCACTGCCGCCGAGGATATTCACATTCACATGCGGAAGAAAGCGTTCATACATGTGAAGGCACCCGTCGGGCAGGCGTCTGCAATAGGGATCGGCCAGTACCGGTCCGTCGTGCAGTGCGCCCAGGGGTGATGATGACCGAAGACCTGAGAAGTGCGGTGGACAGTAAGCCGGATGAGCCGTTCGACTGGGAGGCCGAGCGCCGCTGGAACGACCGGCCCTGGGTGCAGGTGGGGCTCATCGTGCTCGTCGCTTCCGGGGTGGCCATCGCCCTGAACGTCGCATTGAGCGTCACACTCGGGCATCCGAACAACGGGGGAATCGGTGGTGGCCTCGGTGCGGTGATCGCCTCGTGGTGGAATGGCAGGCGTGTACGTCGACAGATTGCCGAGGAGACCGGACTGAGCCCGTGGCAGGTGCCGATCGTCGGTCGGTGGCTGCGCCAGGGGCGCATTCCCCGCGATCCGCAGGCCCGAAAGGCCATGGCCGCGCTCGTGCGGAAACAGCAGCGTGCACTGACGAAGGGCAGGCGCTGGGTGCTGCCAGCCATGATGGCCGCCTTCGCCGCCGGCGGCGTCGTGTCCTTGGTGCTCGGGGAATTCGTGCTCGGGATCGTGCTGTTGGCGGCCTCCGCGCTGCTGATACCCGCACTCCTCACCCAGCGACGCAACATCGGACGACTCCCCCAGATTGAACGGGAACTCGCAGCACCGACAGGAGCAGCGGCTCCACCCGTCGGCTCCTGAACACGGTGTGCGGACCCGGCAAGCGGGCCTGGTGGACGGACCTGGACGCGGGAGGTAGTGGTCCGAGCCAGGGCCTTACCTTTTGATCACCGGGCAGACCAGAGGAAGATTCCCGCGATGTGGAGCCCGGCCAGGTAGACCGTCGCGGTCTTCTCGCAGCGGGTCGCGAGCCCTCGCCACTGTGTCGAGCGGTTGATGCAGCGTTCCACCGTGTGCCGCTGTTTGTATGCCTCGCGGTCGAATACCGGTGGCCTGCCGCCACGGCTCCCACGATGAAGCCGGTGACCACGTCCATCAGCTGGAACTGGGATCACTGCGCGGATCCCGCGCTTACGGAGGTGGTCGCGGATCGCCCGCGAGGAGTACGCCTTGTCGGCCAGGACCAGGTCTGGCCTCGTGCGAGGCCGTCCTCGTCGACGCGGAACGCGCAGGCGGGCCATCACCTGCGAGAAGGCGGGCGCGTCACCGGCCTGTCCGGCCGTGAGGTAGAAGGCCAGAGGCCGGCAGGGGGCATGGGATGCCAGATGGATCTTCGTGGTCAGTCCGCCGCGGGACCGGCCGACGGCGTGGTCGTCCGGCTCGCCGGCCGGAGCCCCTTTTTACGGGCCACAGCCGCATGCTGATGAGCGCGCACGATGGTGGAGTCAACCGAGACGGCCCAGTCGACATCTTCTTCGGCATCGGCCTGCGCGACGAGCGCGGTGAAGACGCGCTCCCACGTGCCGTCGACGGCCCACATCCGCAGCCGGTTATAGACGTCTCGCCAGTTGCCGTACTTCGCCGGCAGATGCACCCACTGCGAGCTGGTCTGGAACTTCCAGGCGATCGCGTCGATCACTTCACGGTGGTCTCTCCACCGGCCCCCACGCTTCGGTGTCCGGTCCGGGAGCAACGGCTCGATCCGCGTCCACTGCGCATCAGTCAACGGCACGCCCGGACCAACGAGGGTGGTAGCCCGGCCGTCATGACTAGTCCCACCAGAACGACCAACGATTCCGTCCCACGAGGTCCATCGCGTACTCAGGGAACGGGGTGGGCGGATCATCGACGATGTTGTTCGCGGTCGAGAGCACGTGCTCCAAGGCGAGCAAGTTCGCGTGCTCTGCTTCAGCGGGCGGACGCCAGCGCATCGCTACCGCGACGGGCAGGGACGAGCACGAGGCGACACCCGGCCAGCCCAAATGGCTCCGTCTCGATGAACCAGGTCAGCAAGCTTGCCGCCGCCTCCTCTGGCGTCGGGCCTGCGGACGCAGCTGGCATCTGAGGTGCCAGGCCCGGCCACTGCTCAAAGGGCGGCCCGGGGTCGTGTGGCCATGGCTCGACTTCTTCCGGCGCCGGGGCCGGTGTCGGGTCCATCCAGAAGGGCAGCCTCCTGCGCCGGTACTCGATGAAGTCCGTGGCCAGCGCCTCCTCCAGACGGACGGCAGCGACGTGGCCCAGGCCGAGCGGCCTTCCCATGGCACCGGGCCGGCACAGGAGTGGCACCAGGCCGCAGGCTTTCTGCTGGCTCAGCAGGTGAGGCCACAGCTGATCGACGTCGTGAGGAAAATCGTCAGAGACCCACACGAGTGCAAGGCCGGAAGACAGAACCGGAAGACAGAAAGCGGCCGGCAGGCAGACCATCGGGCAGGGCAAACGACATGGTCGCACCGTAGACCGTGGTGCTGACAGCGCGGTTACTCGCAGGACTCGAGGACGCCTCCGCCATCAGTGATCCAAACGAAGCGCCCCAGGTGTGATCCTCGGCGCCGAGTTCCTGGCTGCGACCGGCGGTGACATGAGCGTCTTCGGCACCGCAGACCGCCCGCAGGTTTCGGTGGCGTCGCACCCGTGCCTCGTGACTTCGGGAAGATCAGGCGCGACCTTCTCCGGCCGCGACGCTACAAACGCAGACTCCAACGTGTCTTCTACGTCTCCGCGTTGTTCAGCATCCGCCACTGCGAGGAGTCGCGCCGGGTTTACGAACGCAAGCGGGCCGAGGGCAAACGCCACATCCAGGCTGTTCTCGCCCTCGCCCGCCGCCGCGTCAACGTCCGCCGGGCCCTCCTCCGCGGCGGACGGACCCACGAACTCGGGCCATCCGCCGCACTTGCGGCTTGACAGACCGCAGCAGGAATCCCTACGAACGCTGGCTGGCTGCCTACACACGGAGGAAGAAGCGTCCTCAGGCGCCGCTGAAGAGGCTATCCATCACCAGGTCGTGGGTACGTATCCGTAGCAATAGCCTGTGTGGGCGTACTTGTCGGTCCAGTCGAAGTTCAGCAGCTTGTTCCCGGTCTGCGGGCCCACGACGCCGTCGACCTGCAGACTGGAGATGCTCTGGAACTCCTTGACTGCGGTGTAGGTCTCCTGACCCCAGACATTGTCCTCGGAGATCTGACGCTCTCCGGCCGCGCGCCGGTAGTCGTTCACGAGGTGCTGCACACACCAGACCGGGGTGCCACTGGTTACGTGACCATAGCCGACGTAGGACGAGCTGGTGGAGGCACTGGCACTGCCCGAGAGTGCTCCCACGGTCAGGAGCGCGGCACCAGCCACTGCTGCTGCGCGGAAGGCGTACGTCTTGAACATAGTGGAGTCCTTAGGAGATGTGGTTTGAGTCGGCACAGTGCCGTTGGGTGAGAACGCGTCGAAAAGCGTGACGGCCATCGCCACAACTTCGCCGCCGATTGGGTGAGTTCGGACGCACCACTCCTGCAGCCGGGACCTTTGTGGGTGTGCATGCCGGCCAAGGAAGGCTGCGACGCTGACGCGGCGACGGCGCAGCCGGTCCATGCCCCGACTCGAGGAGTTTTGATGTGCGGTGGGGGGCGGTGCGAACAACTCTGCCGGTCGGGTCACCGCCGGCACAACCCGGATCGGCGTCCCGGTCCGGGTTTGGGATGTCCCAGACCCGGACCGGGACATCCCAAACCCGGACCGGGACGTTCCTTCCGCAGCAAGGCGGCGACCTGCCCTTATGCAGCGGCGCTTGGAGGAGGGGGAGACATGCCGGGGCGGTCCCGGCTCTTGACGACGCTGTCTTGCGATCCTCGGCTATTCACGCAGGCTCGAAGATCCGGAGGCTTGCCTCGTGTCTCGACGCCGGGATCGTCCCAATCGGCGGACGCCTCGTCCCGCTCACCACCGGGGCCGACGCCGCACCCCGATGCACCGGCACCCCGGCCTGTCGCCAAAGAAGTCCCCGACCGGCAAAGGACGCTGAGGCCGGTACGCGGGAAACCGGGTTTCTGCGTCACCACGTCACGCGTAGAGCCCGGAGAGCACCGCCGAGACCGCCGAGACCGCCGAGACCGCCGAGACCGCCACAGAACGACGTCCGCCCTTCTCAACGCCGGCCTGTGGACACATCCCTCGCATGAGGTATCGCGCAAGTCCCTCAGTGGCGGGACGTCCCAATCCGCAGGTCAGAGAAGTAAGAGGGAGACGAGACGCCGAGACGCTGGATCAAGGTTGCCACTACCGAGTGCCCCCGGCACTGTGGAGCCTCACCTCTGAGCCCGTCTGCGCCACAACGGGGTCAAGTGCGCCATCCAATCAACCCAATGCATCTCTGGGGGGACACCCATGCGCAAAACCATCCACATGCTCATAGCAGGCGCCGCAGCGGTGGTATCTGTTGTCGGTGTAACCGGAACCGCCTCTGCGAACAACATGCTCGCATTGACCAGAGGCCATACCCTCAACGTCGGGGACTCGGTCACCGGTGTCACCAACAGCAGCACCACGTTCGAGCTGATCATGCAGGCGGACGGCAACCTGGTCGAGTACCGCTGGGACGGCGACCCGACCGAGGGCCGCCAAAGCCGTACGTTCTGCTGGGCATCGAACACATACGGGTCCGGCGCCAACCATGCGACGTATCAGGGGGACGGCAACTTCGTGCTCTACACCCCGGGCGGTTACGCGGTGTGGGCGTCGAACACCGTGGGGGCGGCGGGCTCGACCGTCAACATCAACTCGCGCGGCGATGTATACGTCGGCTACAAGCTGATCGCCTCGTGCTGACCGAACGCCCGCGCTGAACGACCACCTGGTGCCGCCTCGAACGCCGCGAGGCGGCACCACCGCGGTGTGGAGTCGGCTCGCTCGGACACACTGGCAAGTTGCAGCGATGCTCTCCCCCAGCGATGGCTGCACCTTCCCAAGCCGTAGCCGCTGGGTAATGCTTCCCTAGGGTCGCTGCCCATCACCAGGGGAAAGCCCTGCTCCATCGTGTCGATCCCCGCCGTGGCTTGGGTACCGGCGACTTCGCGGCTCTCGACTCGTGGCTGAGACAGCTGGTCTGACACGGCTGGGGACCGTGAAGAGACCGCGGGACGGCCCGCCGCCCGTGAGGACGTCGAGCCGTCGGGACGCACACCGCAGGGGTCAGCCGGCCGTGGCTGGTTCTGAGGCCGAATCCCACTTCAAGGGGGCCACGTCAGAACTGAAGTCGATAAGAAGGTGTCAGCGAAGGGCGGCATCAGCGGCCCGGACCGAGTCCGTGCCGCCTGTAATTGCGAGCACTCCCGTGCGTCCGAGGCCTGGCAGAAGGACGACGCCGCGCTGTCGGTCACTCCTGGACGCGCCCACCAAGGACTGCATCTGCTGCGGCCAGCCCCTGACCCGACGCGAGCCGAACCTGTGCCGGCATTGCGGACAGCCCTGCCACGACGGCACCGAACACCGCGAACGGAAGATCGCCACCGCCCCGACACGCAGGCTTACGGCGGCGTCCTGGATGCCCTGCGCGGAGAAGTAGCGTCAGAACGCGGAGGACGGACGGCCCGGCTTGATGCCCTGCGGCAGCCACGGCTCAAGCCGGAACCACTGGCCATTCGTCACATCATTACGCCCTACGAGGCGTGATCATGAACGAACAAGATCCACTTTCGCCACAGGGCCTAGCTTGATCTTTAACCTGTGCGGCGTGGGCGTGGGTTGGTGGGCTTCTTCTTTCGGGACGTGGTGGTGCCCGCTTTGCGGGGTGTATGGACGTCGTGGCGTGGGGTGGGCCGGGTGTTTTTTCGGCCCGGTGGTCGTCCGGGTCCAGGGCTGGGGGGTTTCGGTGCTCTGGCGGGACAGGCGGCTGTCGGGCGGATGTGCCGAAAGTCGCGGCGGACGCGTCCAGGCGTCAGTCTCTCGACGGGAACGGGCCTGTCCCATGGGCGGCGTCGGTCGGCTGCCAGTGGCCGGGCCAGTCGCAGCTGGGTATAGGCAGCGAGGATCAGCCAGGTCCAGCGGTCGGCCGCTTCGGGTGTGCGGATTTTCGGGCAGGTCCAGCCGAGGGTCTGCTTGAACAGGCGGAAGGTGTGCTCGATGTCGAAGCGCCGCAGGTATGCCTGCCAGAGCCGGTCGGTGTCCGCTTCGGTTGCGTCGGTGCCCGACCACCACAGCCAGACCGGCTTCGGGGTGGCTCCGCTGGGCAGGTGGTCGATGTCCAGGCGGATCACCGTTCCTTCGATGATCGGGAGGGTGCCGTCGGCGCGGCCCAGGACGAGCGGTGGGTCAGTTTGGGGTGGAGCCGGTTCCAGGACCGCGCCAGGGCGGCGCCGTAGAAACGGGTGTCGGTGACGGTTTGGGTGTCCGGGGCTCCCCAGGTGTCGGGCTGCCCGAAGACGAACTCGCCGCCATGCCGGGGCGGACGGCCTCTGGTGTGAGGTTCGCGTGGCGGGGCCGGCCGGCGCAGGACACGGTCCGAGCGCATTCGGGCCAGCACCTGCACCGGCAGATCCTTCAGCAGGAAGGCGAGGCGGGGCGCGTCGTATCCGGCATCCGCGATGATGAGGATGTCCGGGTCCCCGCTCTGCCACTGACCTGCGGTGATCAGCCGCTCGACCAGGTCGCGCAACTGTCGGGCGGTGGCGGTTGCGGTGTCGTCCCCAGGGGCGAGACGCAGCGCGTCCAGCGGCGCGGTCCACGAGCTGCGGCCGGGCTCGAGCGCGCAGACGATCGAGTAGGGCCACCCGGGAACGGGAATGTGCTGGTCCTTGCCCCGGCCGTAGGTGTGGCACAGGATCCGCTGAGGTGAGGTGTGAGCGTCTGGCCGCAGCCAGCAGGTGACGTCGACGGCCAGGACCAGCCGGCCGTCAGCAGCTCGTGGCAGCGGTACCGAGGCCAAGGTCCGCTGCATCCGTTCGGCATCGATTCGGCCCTGGGCGAGCGCGGCGTAGAGGCCCCCGTGCCCGCGGCGGTGTTCACCCACCAACGACAGCTCGGCCAGCGACCTCACCGGCCCGTCCCCACACAGAACCGCGTCTGTCAGCTCGAACAGGGCATCCGAACGAGCAGTGAGACAGGAGTAGAACTCGCCCCGGAAGCGTGACAGTTCGGCCAACGGCTCTCGCCGGGCATCGTGATGCAGCAGACTCATCCTCACGGCCTTCGTGCTGGACGTGTGTGTTCCTTGGTCGGAGCACATGTTCAGACGAAGGCCGCTTCCGTGTACGGCAGATACCAAACTGAGTGAACAAGTACGACGCACCGTTCGACGCCGCACGTTAGAGATCAAGCTAGGGGGTGTCTTGTCGATCAGGGTCGGATCAGGCCGCGGCGTCTGGTGCGGTGCATCGCAAGGCGCCGGAGCGTCTTGATAGCGGAGCTATTGGGGCGTTTCGGCAACGCCGCGAGGTGCCGTGCCAGGCGTCGCGGACCCGGCCACGATCGGCAAGACACCCCCTAGCCACGCCTAACCCTCGGCGGGAGCCTGGGTGGGCCTGGTGGCATGGCTGTGCTCCGCCGGGTCCGGCGGTGCACAGCGGCGGGGTGTGGTCAGGAGGTCGTGGGGATGCGCCAGTAGCAGTAGCCCTGCTGGTGGGCGTTGTAGTACTGGTCGCCGACGCTCACCAGGACGTCCCCGGTCATCGGGCCAACGATGCCGTCGACGTTCGTCGTCTCCCACAGGTCCTGGAACCACTTGACCATGGCCTCGGTCTTCGGACCCCACTGCGAGTCTTCGCTGAACTGCGAAGGCTCGTACGGCGGCCTGGGGTAGCGGTTGACCCAGGAGTGGGTCACGAAATAGTTGAGCGAGTGCTGCACGCACCACACCTGATCGCCGGCGGTGGAGCGGCCGTAGCCGATGTTCGCTGCGCTCGTCGAGGCGGTGGCGGTGGCGACCATGCCGAGTGCGGCGGCGGCGGCGAGGCCCGCAGTGAGGGTGGCACGGGTCAGAGTCGTACGAATGTTCACGGAAGCTCTTCCTTCAAAGCAGGCTTGGCGGCACCGCGCCCCGCTGGACGAGGGCCCGCGAAGCACAACGGCGGGACGGGGCGGGGTCAGAACGAAGGGAGACGCCAGTAGCAGTAGCCCTCCTGACCCGGAGTGTTGTTGTTGTAGTACCAGTCGCCGTCGATGATCAGGTTGTAACCGGTCCACGAGCTGACGATGCCGTCCACGGGCAGCCCCAGGTCGCCCTGGTACCACTTGACCATGGCCTCGGTGATCGGCCCCCACTGCGAGTCCTCGTGGAACTGCTCCGGCGTGTACGGCGGCAGGGTTGAGATCATGTCCCGGTGGTGGGTGACGTAGTAGTTGATGGAGTGCTGTACGCACCACACCTGGTCCCCGGCGGTGGACCGCCCGTAGCCGATGCTGGCGACACCCGGCGCGGCACTGGCGCTGCCGGCCAGCCCGAGCACGACGGCTCCCGCGGTCACGGCGGCGGCAACTTGCCCGATTCTCGTACGAAGGCTCACTGCGTTTCCTCCTGTTGGCCCTATGCCTTCGAGGTTAGGCGGGGCTCTTCACCGAGGCTGTGCACTCCGTGCGCAGTTTCTCCACCTTCCATGCACGCACGACCGCGCCCGCGCTCCCGTGCGGGGCGCGGTCAGTTCGAGGGGATGTGGCCAACTGCTTTGGCCTCAGTCCTGCCTGGGCCACTGGTCGGGCCACGTGCCCGGACCGTCTCATCCCGGCCGCCCGCTCCGGCACTCCACACGCTCAGGTCATCGAGTCGCTGACTCGTTCCGCGCCCACATCCCGTGAGCCGTCAGCCGCGAGACAAGACGCTCTGCTCTGCAACTCTTCCCACCTGGGTTCTGGCAGCAGACAGCTGATCAGCAGCAACGAGGGTCTGTGGCTGAAGTCATCTCGGCGGCCCGGACGGTTGCTCCCTGGCGTGACGTGCCGGAGCGTCACGGATCCTGAGACCGTGTCCACGACGTGTTCCGGCGGTCGGTTTTAGACCGTGTCCTATGTGGTTGGCCGGGCGAGTCGTTTGGCGGCCGAGCGCTCGCTGCCTATCTCGTCGACCGGACCGCCACGAAGCTGCGCGGGGGTCTGACCGCCGACGAAGCGTGGCAAGAGGCCCTCCTCAGGAGCGCCGAGCGCCGCGCCGACTCCGTCGTCCAGTACAAGACAGCCCCGTAACCGAGCAACGGCAGGCCGCTCCCGCACTCCCACTCCCCCGCGCCGCCACGACGGGCAGCTCCGAAAGCCCGTCGTGCCGGACCCACTCAGTAGCGGCGCATGGAGCGGTGAAGACGCGCACGGGCCTCGGGCTCGGCAAGGCCGAGGCATGTGGCGATCGTGTCCCGGGGCTGGTCGTCGGCCCGGGACATGTGAGCGGCGACCGCGCCGGCCTCGGCGGTCGTGGATTCCAGTGCCCCGACGATGCGGAGGGCGGCCAGGACGTCCAGGCGCTCCCACAGCCGGGCGGGGAGATCAGCGACGTCCTCGGGGACGGGACGCTTCTGTGCTCGACGTCCGTCATGTGCTGCTTCCACGGCGCGACCTTTACCTCCGGCAGGACGGAGCCGTACCGCTCCGGCCGGGGCGGCCTTGCCACTGCGCGTGAAGGCAGCCGATGATGAGGACCAGGGTGTGCCGGACGGGGGTGGCGGGCATGCGTGAACTGTCGACGGCGCCGAGGTGGGAAACCCCATTCGACGCGGAGGAATTCCCGCAGGAGTGGGTCGAGCGACTTCCGGTGCCGCAAGCATCCTTACAGGATCGTATGCGCGCGCTGGCCCCCTTCGTCGAGGCCGCGAGGCGCGGTCCCGCGTACGAGCATCTCCTCGGGGTCGCGCTGCTGCGCGCCGGCCAGGCGTTCGGGGCGGCCGCCTCCCTGCATTCGGCTCTCGTCGCGGACCCCCGACGCCGTGGGGCCTGGGCGGATGCGGCCACCGCCTACGCGGCGACTGAGCGGCTCGAGATGGCGACGTGGCTGCTGGCTCACGTGGTACAGGGATTCGAGCACATCGGTCCGCACGTCTCCCCTTATCCTAACGACTCGTCGAGGGCCACAGACGCCCACAACCGTCTGGTCGCGATCCAGCGGCGGCACCTCCAACACGCCGACGAACTGCACTTTCTCGACCTGCGCACCGCCGTGGACGCGGAGATCCGTGAACGGCTCGGCGACGAGCCGCTGGGAACGGAGCGGCTTTTGTTGCACACCGCGGCGCTGATTTCCCTCGGAGAGGCGCGGGACGCGCTCGAACCGTTCGACCGGGCGGCGGCGCTGCTGGAGCAGGACCCCCTGCTGGCGGGCGCGACGTTGGAACAAATGGCGCGGATCCGTATCGCGGCAGGTCCTGCGCAGGAACGTGACGAAGTCCTGGCGCTGCTGCAACGAACCGCACCGCACTCGGAGGTGCTGACGCGTCTGCACAGGCCGACCCTTCTGGAACGGCGCATGAGCGAGCAGGAGGCCTCTCTCGAGGCGCTGCTGTTGGCGGCGGAGGCCGAGCGCGGGCAGCAGGGCCTCCGCGAGCCGTGGGAACAGCTGCGGCTGCGTGCCCGCGCCTCCGAACATCCTGAACCGTACCGCGAGGCCCTGACACGGCTCGGCGGGTTCCGGAACGGGGAGGGGCAGGATGAAGGATGAGTACCGACAGGTACTGCCGCTGCAACTCGCACTTCGCAGCCTGTCCGCCCCCACGTACGGGGAAGTGCTCGACCTGTTCGGGCAGATCCCGGCGGGCGGCCATGGGATGGCGGTGGACTACCTCCGGGAACATGCCGAGATGGTCCGTGACTGTGGCCGCGTCTCACAGGCCGAGTTGGCGGAGTTCCTCGCCGATCGCTGCGAGGCCCTGGCGTCCGACACGGCCACCACCGCACAGACGGAGGACCTTGGCGGAGACGGGTTCCCCGAGCTTCTGCGCCGTGCCTGCGCGGCCGAGGGGGTACTGGGCGCCTACCGGTTGCTGGAGGGCCATCGCTCGCTGATTCCGGAGGAGCCGGTGCGGTCCGCGGTGCGGCTGCTGACGGACTGGGGCGCCGACCGCACCGGCAACGCCCATGCCATCGCCGCACTGGGGCTGCTTGCCGAGGACGGTCCGAGCCGGGTGACGGCTCGTGCCGACTGGGCAAACCACCTGCTGAAGCAGGGCCGGAACCAAAGGGCGCTGTACCACGCGGCACGTGCCCTCTCGTTGCAGCATGCGGTGGGCGACGTGGGTTCGCTGGTGAACACCTACCTGCAACTGGCTTCGGTGTACCTCGCGATGGACAACCTGCCGCGCCGGGCCGAGGTACTGGAGCAGGCGTTGGCGGCGATGGCCTCGGAGCCCGGCGTCACCTCCATGGAAGACGCGGCGGTGAGCTTCCAGCTCGCGGACACCCTCGTCTCCCTCCACCGCTACTGGGAGGCCGTTCCCGCGCTGGAGCGCGCGGAGGCCTTCGCCGCGCGTCCGGACAACGACTCGGAGGGTGCGTTCATGCCCTCCCGCCGGGACCTTCTCAGCCTTCGGGCCCACGTGGCGGAGGCCGTAGGTGCGTTGGGAGCAGCAGCAGATGCCTACCGCGAACTGCTGGAGCTGCCCGAGGTGTCGCTGCGTACCTCGCCGCGTACGTCGGTGACGTACGGCCTGGTCTCCTGCCTGACGCGGACCGGCCGCCAGTGGGAGGCGTTCGAACTGCTCGACAACGAACTGGAACGCGCCGAGCAGCAGGGGACGGGGCAGAGGCAAGCGCTGCCGCTGCGCTGCATGCTGGCCGGGCTGCTGTTCTCCGGCACCGATCCACGTCTGCCCCGCGATCTGCTGTCGCTGGAGTCGCATCTGGTACGCGGCATCTTCGAAACGGCGAGTTCGACGTACCCTTGCGCCGGCGAGCTGTTCGTCACCATGGGTGACCTGGAGCTTTCGGAGGGGTACGACGAAGGCGCGGCGGAATGCTACCGCTATGCCCTCTACGTATCCGGGGACCTCGAGTATGCGCGGCAGCCGGAGCAGCTTCCCGAGCGGATGCGCGAGCGCATGCTGTTCTCGCGGCTGATTCCGCTGGAGGGCGGCCTTGAGGATCCTGTCTTCTTCGTTCTGGGCAAGCTGCGCGAGCGTATGCTCCGTTCCCTCCCCTCAGGTACGGCGATCCTGCCGGACACGCGTCTGCTGGCGCTGCAACGGCTGTGCCGCGTCGAACGCGACCCGGAGCGGCGCAGGCACTTGGCGGACCAGCTCGTGGAGGGGGTGCGCCGTGCGCTGGAGAAGGAGCCGCAAGGCACCTTGCAGACCCTGACGGTTCCGGTGTGCGAGACGATCGCCGAGGTGCACGGACCGCTGGTGGCGACGCGGCTGATGGAGGAGGTCATGGCCTCTTACGACGCCTACGGCCGGGTCCCGGACCCGGATCTGCCGCTGGGGCTGGCCCGGATGCTGTTGTGGATGCCGGGCGGCCACCGACGGGCCTTCGAGGTGCTGTGGCACCACCGTGACCTGCGGCTGAGCCTGCGGGATATGCATCCGGTGATGCAGGACGCGGACCAGGCGGCCGGATTCGTCCTCCCTCTGTACGAGGCGTTGTTGTCCTTGTTGTACGAGTACCGCGAGGACCTGCCGTTGCCCGACGAACGCCCGCCGGCGCTGCTGGCCTTCGACCTGCACGAGGAGGCCAAGGCCCGGGGGGTCGCCGAGGACCTGGCACGCATGCCACTGGCCGAACCCCCGGGCGTACCGCGACACGTGTGGGAGGACGAGCAGCGACTGCTGTCCATGCAGCGGCTGATGGCAGGTGGTCGGCGTCCGGACAAGGCGTGGACCTGGCGAAGGTGCGCATGGGCACTTGCGCACGTGTACGACGAGCTGCGGGACGTCGCGCCGGAGTACGTACGGCTGCGCAGCGCGCAACCGGCCGACTCCACGGAGGCGCTGCGGCTGCTGGGCGACGCCGCTCCGGAGGGAGGCATGGTGCTGGCCTCCTACTTCACCGGCGAGTCGGAGACCTTTTGCTTCGTGTTGGCTTCCGGCGAGGACGCGCTGTGGTGGTACCGCATCCCGACGGGGCGCGCAGAACTTCATGAGGCGGCCGAGGGGATCCGCCTCGTCGTCGACGGGGACCGCGCCGCGTTCCCTCCCGTCCCCCCGATCAAACCGCGGCGGCCGGCCCCGCTGCAGCTGGACGGCCCGGCCGAACAGCTGCTGCCGTTCCATGAGCTGCTGGCCGGCCGCGAGCTCCTGTGCGTTGCACCGCACGGGCCGCTGTCCGTGCTGCCGCTCGGCGCGCTGCGCCTGCCGGACGGCCGGTACTGCATCGAGCAGACGGCCCTCGTGTACACCCCGAGCATCTCGGCCCTGGCCGTTCTGCGTGCCGCAGAACCCCCCGGCTCGGACGCTCTGCTGTGCGTACGGGTCGCGGCGGAGGAGGACCTGCAGGGCCGCGGCGGCGGATTCGAGGCCGACACAGTCCGTCCCGCCCCCGGCTGGCGGCTGTCCTCTCTCGCCGGCACCGCGGCCACTCCTGAGGAAGTTCTCACGGGTATCGAACGGGCCGATCTGGCCTACATCGCCTGCCACGGGTACCAGGACCACACCGACCCGGAGAACTCCGCCCTGCGGCTCTCCGACGGAGCCGCCCGCCCCGGTCGGCACACCGATCCTTCGTCGCAGCGGGCGCGTCGGAGCTTCCTGCGGGCACGCGACCTGACAGGCTCGCGCACCCCGTCGCGCGTCGTGCTGCGCGCCTGCTCGGTGGGCTGGCACGAGCCGGACCACCCCGGCGAGGACTTCACCGGCCTTCCCCGCGCCCTGCTGCGCGGAGGGACCCGCACGGTCCTCGCTCCGATCTGGCAGGTCGACCGCACGAGTTCCGCTGTCCTGCTCGACGAGGTGATCGGCGGAGTGATGGACGGTCGCCCGCTGTGGCGCGCACTGTGGGACGCGCAACGGCGCATGCTTGCCGACGCGGATCACCCCTACCTGTCTCATCCTTACCACTGGGCGGCGTTCGTTCCGCTCGGAGACTGGAGCTGACATGACCAGTGAGATCCACGCCGAACGGGCGGATGCCCTGCCGGACCGGGCCGCCCTGCTCGCGCTGGAGGAGGCGACACACGAGTTGGGCCGCACCTACCCCACCGGTCTGACGAACGTGCTGCAAGCGCACGATGTCCTGAGAGAACTGTTCGCCCAGGCAGGCGCCGGCGAGCCCCCGCTCCGGGCGGACGATCCCCCGGCCGCCGCGCGCCGTGTACTGGCCGCGCTCGTCCGCGAGGAGGGCGCGCGGAAGCTGGTCGAGGAAGTCCTCGCCGACCCGCCGGAGGACGACCAGATGGGCGGCGACGACCTCGTCGCCGATCTGACCGTTCTCGCCGGGGTCCTTGCCTTCCTCCGCCTGCACGTCGCCTTCCGGTTCAAGCGGGACGACGGCCGCAGCACCGTCGAGTTCCGCTTCGAAAAGAAGCCCGTCAGCGACGGCATGCTCGCCACCCTCGTCCGTTCCGTGCTCAGCCTGATGAACCGCGAGCCGTAAAGCCCCGAAGTCACGCGTTCCGGCACGAGGGCCACGAGGAGTGCCAGCGCTGGTGGCGGGCCCACGCTCTGGCGGCTTGGGCCGTATCGAAGAAGCTTTGGCCGTGGCCGAAACGGACCCGAAACCGTGGCCCGACCCCGCAATCATCGGGCCGACGCTTCAGCACGGCCGGAGACCTCGACGCCGCCGCCACGGAACTGCGCCGACTCGGCTCGCTCATGGCATGTGAGGAGTTGTTCGAGGTCTTGGTCCGTCGAGGGCAGGCCGCTGAGGGCGCAGCCGTTCACCCCCACCGTGGCCGAGCAACGGGCCACGGAGCGCTCAATGCACGTCGAACTCGTAGCCGTGCTGGATGTCGGCGGGGCAGCTGAAGACCCGCAGGTCCCCCCATCTGCCGACCGTAATGCCTGTGGTGGCGTCGCTGGCCACCGTGAACAACAGCTCCATGACCGCACCGCACTCCCGGCAGAGCATGGTGCATGGCTCGGTCAGGTGCCAGGTCGGCCACCCGCCGAACTTGCTCCCCGCGACACGCGTGATGATGTCGCCTCCCTCATCGTCGCTCCCGGTCTCCTTGACGAGCTGGTGCACCTCGTCCTGGAGGCTGGGCGGGAGTTCCCTCGGATAGGGGAAGTCCGTCAGTGCTACGGGTGCCAACAGGCACGGGCGCGGGGTGAATCCGTAGTCGTCGTCCTCGTGGCGCACGGGTGGCGGAGGCTGGGAGGGCTCGGGCGGCAGGGTCGCAGCTTGCCGCCAGCGGATCTCGACGACCGGGCTCCCATCGGCCTGAGGCGACGGTGGATCCCAGTGCGTGTTCGGGCACCACAGCAACTGGAATACGTCGGCGCCCTCGGGCCACCACTCCCCCGGTGCGTCGCGCCGGAACACCTGTACCACGGGCAGCATCGCGACGGGAGGCTGTCCGGATGAGGCATGTTCGTCCGGTAGGGAACAGTGCGGCCAAGGTTCGTCCGGCGGCCAGAGCAACGGCCCGGCAACCGAACTGTCGTACAGGCCGGGAACCCCCGGTGTCGGGTGGAGCACCACCGCAGGCCGCCCGTAGGGCGCGAGATCGGGCACGGACTGGACTATTGCTTCGGCAGACGGTCTGTTCGAATACGGCAGCATGCTCTCGATGTTAGAACTCGCGCGACTCCCGGCTGCGTCCGTGCCGTCCGCGCACCCGCTGCGGCCTGGTCCTGGCGACCGGAGCCCGTGTCGCCTGCGCGAAGGCGAGCGTCGGCTTGGTGGCGAAGGCGTAGTCCTTGTGGGCGTGGAGTGTGCCGGGCTTGCGCAGTCGGCGGCCGCGGCGCGAGCGGATCGGCGGGGTGCCCTTCACGGGCGGGATCAGGGCCTGGCTGTCATGCAGGTTGGGCCCCGGAAATTCCGACGGAGACGGGCAGACCATCCCGGTTCCCGCGCTCATGGTGAGGCCTCTCGAAGAGGCGGACCGTGGCTGTGCGGGGCGCGTATGCGGGCGGCAGGAGCACAATGGCCGCATCCGGGTGCAGGAGACACACCTGGTGCCACCTGTGCTTCTCGTGCCCCTCCGGCCCCTCACAGCCATGGATATATCCCGTGCAATCTCACTGGTGGATGTTCCAGACTCACCTCGTGGCAGACACGAGGATGTTGCAGGACGCGGTCACTGACTGGGCGAGGGGCGGCCCCGCGGAGCCGGCGCACCACCTGGCCGACGAGGCGAGGGTGAACACCGCGGTGCTTCTGGAAGGGCCCAGTGATGTCGCGGCCGTCGAGACTCTGGCAGCTCGGCACGGCCGGGACCTGGCCGCCGAGGGGGTGTGCGTCGTGTCCATGGGCGGGGCGATGAACGTCAGCCGCTATGCCCGGATTCTCGGGCCTCCCGGTCTCGGCTTGCGTCTGATGGGACTCTGCGATGAGCGGGAGAAGGGCTTCTACGAGCGTGCCCTGACGCCGTCGCAGGCTGCGCCCACGGACCTCTACGTATGCAGCGCGGATCTCGAGGACGAACTTGTCCGGGCGCTCGGCGCGGCACAAGTCGTGGACGTCTTCCGCGCTGAGGGTGAGCTTCGTGCCTGGCAGTCCTTCCAGCGTCAGCCTGCACAGCAGGGCCGGCCCCGGCAGCAGCAGGTACGGCGCTTCCTCGGCACGAAGAAGGGCCGCAAGATCCGCTACGGTCGTCTCCTTGTCGAGGCCCTCGCACCGGACCGGACACCGCCCCCGCTCGCCGGGCTCTTCGCGAACCTGTAGAGCCATGAACGGACCACCGCCGGGTGACCGCTCTGTACGTCCGTACCGGCAACGTCAACCCACGACGAACAGGTCTCACTCCACACACAGCCCCAGCTCACACACCGAAACCACCAGGGTCAAGGACCTGTCTCCTTGAAGCGTGAGTACCAGTGGTTCCGAGGGCTCTTCTCTGTGCTGTCAGCATCGCCTGGGATGCTCCTGCGTATGAGACAGAAGGTCATGCCCGTAATCACACAGTTCACAGGGACACACGAAGTCTCTTCCGACCTGAGACGTCAGCTCATCGACTGCTGGATCGCGGTCACGAACGTCGGCGGAGCTGCGGGATTCCCCTTTCCGCCCGTCCACGACGACGTCGTCGAGCCGGCCGCGGACGATCTTCTCGGTCATCTCCACCCCTCACGCAGCCGTCTCCTCGTCGCGAGGTTCGGGGAGGATCTCGCCGGATGGGTTGTCCTCAGGCGTGACCCCTTCAGGCTCGTCGCACACTGGGGGTCCGTCCACCACCTCCAAACCCATCCGGACTTCCGCGGCCGTGGTGTCGGCTCCGCTCTCATGCGGGATCTGCGGACAGTTGCCCGCGACGAGCTCGCACTTGAACAACTGCGTCTCGCGGCCAGGGGGAAGGAAGGGCTGGAGGATTTTTATGGCCGCCTCGGGTGGCGGGAGGCAGGCCGCTGGCCCAGTGCCCTGCGCTTCGCGCCCGACGACACCCGGGACGAGATCCTGATGCTCCTTGATCCCCTGTGACCGACCTCCTCTGAGCAGGGTCCTTTCGATCACTCGTGAGCCCGTATGAGGATGGCGGCAAGTAGGAGTGCTGCCCGGCGGCGATGGCGAACTTGTCTGTTCGTATGGTCGCTCCACGCCACCGCTTGAGCCGGTTGATGCATCGTTCGACCGCGCTGCGCTACTTGTACGCCTCAGCGTCGAAGGCCGGTGGGCGGCCTCCGTCTCGGCCTCGCCGCAGCCGCTGGCCAACCTGGTCGGGGGGCTGGGGGATCACAGCGTGGAGCCCACGCCGTCGGACGTGATCCCGGATCGCACGCGATGAGTACGCCCGGTCCGCCAGAACGGCCTCTGGCCGAGTCCTCGGCCGTCCGGGTCCGCTTCGTGAAACAAGGATGCTGGTCATGAGGGCCTCGGAGGCTGCGGCGTCGCCCGTCCGGCCTGCGGTGACGCGAAGGGCCAAGGGCCATGCATGGCTGTCGTCGGCGAGGAGGACTTCTGTACTCAGCCCGCCGCAGGAGCGCCCGCGGGCATGGTCATCGGGCTCAACTCGAAGTGGCACCCCTTTCCTTCCGGCTCCGGCGGCTTGCTGGTGTGCCCTGCAGACGGTGGCATCCACCGACACGGTCCAACCGATGTCGCCAGTGTGGCCGGCCGCTGTCAGAATGCCGCAAAGACGCGTTCCCAGGTGCCGCCTATGGCCCACCTGATCAGCCGTTTGCGAGCGGCCCGGAACGAGCCGAACTGGTCCGGCAGATCTCGCCCGGGGAGGGCGGTGCGGTACTTCCACGCGACGGCCTCCACTCGGCGAGCAGAGCTGACCCCCGGGGGCAGCGGGTCCGAGGTGCCCTGCCAATCTATTGCACCAGCAGCACCGAGATGCGTGTTCGGCGCGGCAGTTGGCTGTGCCGACGGCAGTGCTTATTCCGCCGAAGTGGTGCTTCTGCTCTGGTTTGCATGGAAGCGCGCCTTCTTCTGACGGTTGCCGCAGGTGTTCATGTCGCACCATCGGCGAGTGCGGCTTCTGCTGGTGTCGAAGAAGGCCGCCCGGCAGGTCGGTGAGGCGCACAGGGCCAGCCGCCCGTCCCGTTCACCGGCGATGACGGCGATCGCGTCGGCGGCGATCACGCCCAGGGCATCCTCCAGGGCGGAAGCTGGTCCCAGCTGCCAGCGGCGCTTGCCCTCAGGTGTGAGCATCGCGGTGGCCCGGCCGTGTCCGCTGCGGTCGTTGAGTATTCGGACAGCGCACGCGGGCAGCGGTTCCTGGAGTGCGGCTGCGGTCGCGGCCGCGTGGATCGACTCCCTCAATTCCCGGGCGAGGTCGAGCTGGTCGGGAGTGCAGGAGCGCACGTCGAGGCCGTAGATCGCCAGCCAGTCGGCGAGCCGTCGCGGCGTGGGAATGCGCTCCACGGCCTCGCCGTGACGCTCGGACAAGGTCCCCGTGAAGCTGGTCGCCAGTACGGCTCCGAGGCGGAAGTCGGGGAACTCAGCACGCATGGAACCACCATAGCCGGTTGCGCGTAGGTGCGAAGGCACGCTAGAACCGTCATTGCCGGTTCGCATGGGGATGCGGCGCCGGTATCACGCTGACCAGGAGGTCCCATGTCTCGCCCCACCGATGACGTGTACGCATTCACATCCCGCACCACCGACGCCGAACTCGACGACCTGCGTGCGCGCCTGTCCGCAGCGCGGCTGCCGGAGACCGAGACGCACCGTGCCGCACCGGGCCCGCGCCGGTGGGACCAGGGCGTACCACTCTCCGACCTCGTCGACGTCGTCCACCACTGGCGCACGGGGTACGACTGGCGGTGGTTCGAGGAGCGCTTGAACGCGATCGGCCAATTCCGCACGACCATCGACGGCCTGGGGATCCACTTCCTTCACCGCCGATCACCCCGTACGGATGCCACACCGCTGCTCCTCACCCACGGCTGGCCGGGCAGCATCGCCGAGTTCATCGACGTTGTCGATGAACTGGCTGACCCGAAGGACACCACTGGACCGGTGTTCCACATCGTGGCCCCGTCGTTGCCGGGTTTCGGTTACAGCGACAGGCCGGTGGTCACCGGGTGGGGGGTTGGCAAGATCGCGGCCGCATGGGTGGAACTCATGCGGAGGCTGGGCTACGAGAGGTTCGCCGCTCACGGCGGCGACTGGGGAGGCGTGATCACCACTGTCCTCGGCGGCAGGTTCCCCGCCCAGGTCCTCGGCATCCACACCACGCTCGCGCAGGCACCACCCGGGCTGACCACCGAAGGGCTGTCGCCGACCGAACGCCGGTGGGCCGAGGAGACCCGCGACTTCTGGCAGCACCGCTCGGCGTACGCGAAACAGCAGACGACCCGACCGCAGACCATCGGCTACTCACTCGTCGACTCACCGGTCGGTCTCCTCGCCTGGATCCTCGACAAGTTCGCCGAGTGGACGGACAGCGATGACAGCCCGTTCGAAAGGATCTCCATCGACCGAATCCTTGACGACGTCACCCTGTACTGGCTGACACGGACCGGCGCGTCAGCGGCCCGCATCTACTACGAGAGCCACGGCGGCGTCAACGCCCTCGACCCCGACCTCCGCGTCGACGTCCCGTCAGCCATCACCATCTACCCCAGCGACATCGAGAAGTGCCCACGTCCCTGGGCACAGCAGCGGTACCGGCAGATCGTCCGATGGACGACGCCCGAAGCCGGCGGGCATTTCCCGTCGCTGGAAGTGCCCGAATACTTCGTCAAGGACCTGCAAGCAGGCATGACGGCAGTACTCGGTGAGGGCTGGACCAAGGGATATGGAAGGCACCTCTGATTGGACAATGCGAAACGGGCATGGCTGCGGCGCGGTGGTGCCGCGTCGTGCGCCGCTCCTTAGGGGAAGAGGCCGGGCCGGGAGAGCGGGCCGCGGGTTTCGAGACGCTGCGGCTGCGCGGTGGGAAGGAGCAGGCCGGCCATGACCGCCATCATGGTGAACAGGGGATGGTCCAGGACGTGCAGCATCATGCCGGTGTTGAGGGTGACCGGATCGGCTCGCGCCGCCCGCGACCTCAGCTGGTCTCGCGACGCTGCTTCATCTCGGCTTCGGCGATGTGATCGCGGCCGCCGCTCAGGGCGTCGCGTACCCGGCGTTCCACTTCGGTGAAGCGCCGGTGATAACCCTCGTCGTACGCTTCGACGATCTCGAACGTCCACATGCCCGGCAGGACGTCCGTGCCCTTCACCTCGTGCTCGACCAGGTCGGCCTGTTCGTCGTGTCCGGCCTCCCGTAGCCGGCGCACCGCCTCGCCAACCGTCCGGTCCGCTCCGCCGGTCAGCTGGTGGAAGTCGTACAGGCGCCCGCGGGCCCGCTGGGTGGTTTCCAGGGCCTGGGAGAGCAGCCCCAGTGCCTCCACCGTAGCGTCGTCCATCCCCGGCAGCCGCTCATGCCGTTGCGGTCCCTGGGCCTCTCCCTGCACGTTGTCGGCCATCGCCGTCTGCCTTCCTTCAAGCAGCGGGCCCTTGTCCGCCCGCCGGTCCGGCTCCAGTCTGCTTCAGCGGGCAGCGGGCAGCGGACAACGATCAAGCGTCGCGATCGTGTGTCTCCGACGGTCGCCCTGTGATGCGGGCGCACCGGGCATGCCCGCCACGAGGTGGACGGGCGCACCGCGCCGGAACAAGCGGTCGGCGGAAGTCAGTGGCCGCGCAGCGCGGTGAGCACGGCCAAGGGGGTCGCGGCCGCCCATGCCTGCGGTGAGCAGGAGTGGGGGTACGGCACCGGCCGTGGATGTTCGGACCGCGCGTAGCCGGCCATGACCTCGGGCAGCCGGTGACCGTGGTGGGCGGACGCTTCGAGCAGGCCGAGCGCGACCTCGCGTGTCTCCTCCGTCAGACCACAACGTGCCAGGCCCAGCAGAATGATCGCGTTGTCGTGCGGCCACGAGGTGCCCCGGTGGTAGGACAGCGGGTGGTATCCGGGCTGTCCGGACGCCAGCGTACGGATGGCCCAGCCCGAGAAGAAGTCCGGTTCCAGCAGTCGCCGGCCCACGCGCTGTGCGTGCGCCGTGTCCAGGATGCCGGACCACAGCAGGTGTCCGGCGTCCGAGGCCAGCGAGTCGACCTGCCGGCCCTGGCCGTCCAGGGCCAGGGCCGGGAAGTCGGGGCCGGCCATCCAGAAGTCCCGCAGGAACCTGTCCCGCAGGCCGGCGGCCGCGCTGTCGAGGCGGTCGGCGTACGCGGCGTCGTCCCACACCGAGCGGGCCAGCCGCGCGGTACGCACCAGCGCGTCGTAGGCGTACCCCTGTGCCTCCGCGACGGCGATCGGGCCCTCGGCCTGGGAACCGTCGAGGAAGCAGATGGCGCCTTCGGAGTCCTTCCAGTTCTGGTTCACCAGGCCGTTCGGGTCGGGTGAGTAGACGAGGTAGCCGTTCTCGTCGAGGCCGCCGTCGCGGAACATCCAGGACACGGCGGCCCGTGCGTGGCTTTCGAGCCGGATGGCGAGGAGGGGGTCGTCAGTGGCCTCCGTGTAGCCGTCCAGGAGCACCAGGAAGAGGGGGGTGGCGTCGACCGATCCGTAGTAGCGGCCGTAGGGGACCTGCCGGAAGTGGGCCAGTTCTCCGTGCCGGATCTCATGGACGACGCGCCCCGGCTGTTCCCCGCGCGTGGTGTCGTATTCCGTGCCCTGGGTCGCCGCGAGGGCACGCAGGGTGCCTTCCGCGAGTTCGGGCCGGTAGGGAAGCGCGAAGAGTGAGGTGAGCAGGGAGTCCCGTCCGAAAAGGGTCAGGAACCAGGGGATGCCCGCTGCCGGCACCAGGACGCGTTCGCCGTCCGGGCCGACGGCGGGGACCCGGAGCGCGGCCAGGTCGCTGAGCCCGCGGGCACACGCGTCGGCCAGGCCGTGGGGTGCGTCGACGGGGAGGGGCAACGGAGCGGCCGTGAAGGCCGCCGTGTCCGCCGCATGCTCCGCCACGGCGTCGGCCGGAGAGTCCACCTCGGCGGGATCGGCCGCGCCGTGGGCGAACGCTGTCACGGTGAGCAGGAGTCGGGCGGTCCCGTGGGCGGGCAGCTTCAGGTGCCAGTCCAGTTGGTGGGCGGTGTCCGTCGCGCCCGTCCTCCGAACCGAGGTCGGGGCGGGGGAAGAGCGGACGACCGTGCGCGAGAGCCACGTACCGCGCTCGTACCTGAAGGTGGCGCCCGTGGCGTGGGCGTGTGCCGTGTGCAGCGCGCCGTCCTTCTCGTATCGGCGCTTGTCGGAACGCAGCTCGAACTGGTCGGCGAAGTCGGCGTCGGCGATGACGGAGAGGACCGCGTCGACCGGCTCCGTACGGTTGCTGACCAGGCGCAGACTCTCTGTCAGCACCCCTGCGGCGACGGCCTGTTCACGGAAGACGGTGTACGCGGCCGGCTCGTCCCGGGTGCCTGGAGGTGTGAGTACGCACAGGGCGGACGCGTCGCCGCCCGACGGCACCAGCACGTCGGGCGCGGCGCCGTCGACCGTCAGGGTCCACCGGCTCAGGTGGCGTGCGTCGCGGTGGAACAGTCCGTCGGGCGCGGTTCCGCCACGGCCGGTCACACCGCCGTCGGCCGCGAGGACGGCGAGGGTGCCTCCGTGGACCAGGGTGGTGTCCGCGCCGGCGGCCACGTCGTTCATGTGTGTACTCCGATCGAGGAGGCGTCCGGGGCAGCGGGCTCCTCCGCCAGCAGATCGAGGGTGAGGGCCGCGGTCCAGCCGAAGGCGCGGGTGCCGCGGGCCTCAGCGGTGAAGGGGTCCACGTACTCGGCGAAGGCGCTGTCGCCCGCCGCGTCGAGCATGGCCGCCCGCAGTGCGGTCGCCGCGCGCACCTGCCCGTATTGGCGCAGCCCCCGTTCCAGAAGCCAGTTGGTGTTGAACCAGGCGGGCCCGCGCCAGTACCGCGAGGGGTCGAAGGCGTGTCCGGTGACATCGTACGAGGGTGCCATCGGGATCTCGCCGAGAAGGAACGCACTGCTCCGGGCCGTGGCCAGCAGCGCGTCGGTGATCTCCTGGGGAAGGCCGGGGACGATGAGCGGGACGAGTCCTGCGACGCTGCGCTCGGTGATCAGCTCGTCGCCGACCAGGTCGCGGGAGAGGAACATGCCGTGGGCGGGCGACCAGAGCCGCTCCACCAGGGCGTCGGTCAGGCGGGCCGCCCGGGCCTCGTGGGGAGCCGGGTCCGCACCGGTCTCGGCGGCGATCCGGGCCAGGGCGTGCTCCGAGACGATCAGCAGCGCGTTGACGCACGGGTCCTCGACGGCGAAGCCGTGCGTGCCCGGCGCGTCCGCGTAGCCGCTGTCCCGGTAGTCGGCGGCGAGCCTGACGTACCGGCCGTAGTCCAGGTCGGTGGGGCGTTCGGCGGCTTGCCCGTGATCGAGGTCGGCGCGCCGGTACGAACCGGGTGCGGCCGGTTCGACGCGCCGCAGCGGGCCGTCCCAGCAGGGGCTGTTGTCCATGCCGGGCTCCCACGGGTGCACCATGGCCGCCAGGCCGCCGCCCCCGAGGTCGCGCCGGTCCGTGAGGTAGTCGTGCCAGGCCACCAGTCGGGCGTACACCCGGGGCAGGAAGCCGCGGCTGCGGGAGGTTTCCGGGTCGGCCTGGTGGACGAGCCAGGCGGCGAGCGCGTGGACCGGGGGCTGCACGATGCCGGAGGTCTCGGTGCCGGCCGGGGCGCCGGAGGGTGCACCGCTGGTGGAGGAGCGCCAGAAGTCGGGGCTGGGGAAGTACGCGTCGAGGGGCACGTCGGGGCTGAACACGATGTGGGGGACGCGTCCGTCGGCCCACTGCGCACCCAGCAGGCTCTCCAGCTCACGCTGGGCGCGGCGCACCGACAGATGGCGCAGTCCGATCGCGATGAAGGCCGAGTCCCAGCTCCACTGGTGCGGATACAGGCCGTGCGACGGGACGGTGGAGGAACCCGTCCAGTTGGTGAGGAGTACCCGTGCCGCGCCGCGCCGAAGGGTCAGGTCATCGGCGGCGGCGGGCACGGGGGTCTGGAGCAGCGAGGTCACGCGCCGGACCTCCGGAGGAACGCCGGGATGGACCGCACGGCCGCGAGGGGGTCGCCGGTCAGCCGGCACTCGGCGGCGAGGTAGCCGTCGTAGCCGATGCTGTGCAGGGCACCGATCCAGGCCGGCCAGTCGAGGTGGCCGGCGCCGGGCTGGAAGCGGTTCGAGTCGCTCACCTGGGCGTGGCCGATGTAGGGAGCGGCGGCCAGGATCGAGGCGGACGGGTCGGCTTCCTCGATGTTCATGTGGTAGCTGTCGATGCCGATGCGGACGGAGTCCAGGCCCACCGTGCGGATCAGGTCGACGGCCTGGTCCAGCCGGTTGACCATGTGGTCCTCGTAGCGGTTGAGCGGCTCCAGATAGAGGGTGACGCCCTCGCTGCGGGCGTGCTCGCCCAGCTCGGTCAGGCCGGCCAGCAGCACCTCGCGGTCCTCCTCCTCGGTGCGCGGCGGCTCGAAGGGCGGCAGCCTGCGCGAGAACATCCCGTACGACGCGGGGGTCTGCACGCCGAGGGCGCCGATCTCGGCGGCGACGGAGAGCTGCGACTTCATCTGCTCCAGCGCGTCGCGGCGCAGGTCGTGGTCGAACGCGGCGAAGAAGTGCAGCATCTCGACGCAGACGGTCGGCATGACCACGCCGTCGGCGAGGGCCTGCTTGAGCTCCGGCAGGCGGTCGCGGAAGTGGAAATCGCCCCGGGAGCGCAGTTCCACGGCGTCGTAGCCGGCGTCCTGGGCGAAGGCCCACTTCTCCTGGAGCGTGTCGCCGGGGAGAAGCTGTTCCTGGCAGGCGGTTTTCAGCATGGGATGCCTTTCGGCGCCGACGGCGGGCGCTCGGGGGATGGTGGTGGGTGAGTCGGATCCGGGCGGGCCGGACTCAGAACTCCAGGACGACCTGGAGGGCGTCGGCGGGCGTCTCGTCGAGCAGCACATACGCGTCAGCTGCTTCTGCCGCCGGGATCACGTGACTGACCAGGTTCTTCACATCGACCTGGCCCTCGGCGACCAGGGACAGGAAGGTCTGCTGGAGCCGCTCGACGGTCCAGCGGCCCGCCAGCTGCGGAGGGACCCCACCGATCTGGGAGCAGATCAGCTGCACGCGGTTGTGGTGGAACTCGTCGCCGAGACGCAGCCCCGCGCCGTCGCCCTGGTAGAAACCGGATGCCACGACGCGGCCGCCGACGGTGACGGAGCGGACGGCTTCGTGGAGGGCCGGGTAGACCCCGCTGATCTCGATGGCGACGTCGGCGCCCGCTCCTGAGGTGGCTTCCCGGATGCGTTCGGCGACGCTGTCGGTGCGGGCGTTGAGGGTGTGCCTGGCGCCGTAGTCACGGGCCGTCGCGAGGCGCCCGTCGAGCGCGTCGACCGCGGTGACGCGCGCGCCGTTGAGCTGGGCGAGCCGGGTGGTGAGCAGCCCGATGACGCCTTGGCCGAAGACGGCGACGTCCTCGCCCAGGTGGATGTCGGCGGCCAGGATCGCGTTGTAGGCGATGGCGCCGACCCGGGCGAAGGCCCCGGCCAGCGGTTCGAGACCGGCGGGCAGGGTGTGGCCGACCATGCGCTCGGCCGGGACGACGCCCTCGCTGCGGTGGCCCCAGATGCCCCAGACGAGGTCGCCCGCGACCGGCATTCCGGGCGTGCCGATGAGTTCCGGGGAGACCTCGGTGACCTCTCCGACCTCGGAGTAGCCCCAGCCGGCCACCGGGTATTCGATCCCGGCCGCTCCGTCGCGGAAGATGCGGGCCTCGGCGTCCCAGGTGCGCGTCAGGTACGGGTTCGTACCCCGGTAGGCGGTGAGTTCCGTTCCTGCGGAAATGCCGGAGTAGCGGGTGCGGACCCGCAGATGCCCGGCGGGCAGCGGAGCGCTCTCGTGCTCGGCGACTTCGACCTGACGGGGGCCGGTGAACTGGACGACGCGTTCCACGTGGGGCTCCGGTAGTGCTGGGAGGGGTACTGCTCGCTGACTTCCGTCGAAGATATCTCAGAGTTATGTCTTGTCAACAAGCAAAAGTGATGCTGAGATGCGTGAGGTAAGTGCGTAAGTGGCGTGAGGACAGAGCATGGTGATGAGGATCCGACGGTCGAGGGCGGCCCTGTTCGGGCTCGCCGCGGCCCTGACCGGGGGCCTTCTGGCCGGCTGCTCCGGCAGCTCGGGCGCGGACAAGCCGGACAACAGGATCACGGTGTGGTCGCAGGAGAATCTGCCGCCGCGGATGGCCGCGACCAGAAAGGTCATCAGCCGCTTCGAGAAGGAGAGCGGTGTCAAGGTCGACCTCGTCGGTGTGGACGAGGCACAGCTGCCGCAGCTGATCATGTCCGCGGCGGCGGCCGGCAAGCTGCCGGACGTCATCGGGGCGGTCCCGATGGGCCAGGTCTGGCAGATGTACGGAAACGGCCTGCTCAACACCAAGGTCGCGAACCGCATCGTGAAGGACCTGGAGCCGAGCACGTTCAACAGCAACGCGCTCGCGCTCACCTCCGACAAAGGCACCAGGCTCGGCGTCCCCTCCGACGCCTGGCTCCAGATCCTCGTCTACCGCAAGGATCTGTTCGCCAAGGCCGGGCTCGACGTGCCGGACGACTACCGAAGCGCCCTGAAGGCCGCGGCCACGCTCGACAAGGACGGACGGGACGGCATCTCGCTGGCCACCGATCCCTCGGACGTCTTCACCCAGCAGAGCTTCGAGGACCTCGCCCTGGCCAACGGCTGCCAGCTGGTCGACGAGGCGGGCAAGCCCGCTCTCGGCTCCCCCGCGTGCCGCACCGCCTTCAAGGCGTACGACACCCTCGCCCGCGAGCACGGCGCCCCCGGCACCCAGAGCGTGGACACGACCCGCGCCACCTACTTCGCCGGCAAGTCCTCGATGATGGTCTGGTCGTCCTTCCTGCTCGACGAGCTGGCGGGCCTGCGCTCCGACGCCCTGCCCAGCTGCCCGGAGTGCAAGAAGGACCCGAAGTTCCTCGCCCGCAACACCGGTGTCGTGACCTCGCTGAAGGGCCCCGACGGCAAGGAACCGGCCCAGTTCGGCGAGATCACGTCATGGGCCGTCACCAGGACCGCCGAGACCGGCGCCTCCGAGAAGTTCATCGAGTACATGATGGGCAAGGGCTACGCCGACTGGTTCGGCATGGCCCCGGAGGGCAAGATCCCCGTCCGCACCGGCACGGCACAGAAGCCCGGCTCCTTCGAACAGGCCTGGCGCTCCAGTGTCATGGGCGTCGACCGGCGTGAATCCATGCGGAAGGCATACCCCTCGTCGCTCCTGGACCAGCTGGTCACCGGCGTCGGCGACATGCAGCGGTGGGGTCTCACCCAAGGGCAGGGCACGCTCGTCGGTGCGACCAACGGCGAGCTCCCCGTCGCGAAGGCCATCGGCGCGATGACGAGCGGCCAGCTCTCTCCCGATGACGCCGCCGAGGAGGCCGACGACGAAGTGACCGCCCTCCAGAAGTCCCTCCAGTAGCCCGACGCCGCTCCCCCACGAGGTAACCGTCCCATGAGCACAATCACGAGCGGCGCGAAGAAGCGCCGCATCCCACCGCAGACTTCGAGCAGGCGGGAGAACCGCGCAGGGCTCGCCTTCGTGACCCCCACCTTCCTCGTGGTCCTGGTCGTGGTGATCCTGCCGATCCTGTGGACCGTCCTGCTCGCCTTCCAGAACGCCAAACTGGTCGACATCCAGCAGAACGGCCTCTTCGGCCGCTGGACCCTGGACAACTTCGCCCAGGTCTTCGGCTCACCCGGCTTCTGGAGCAGCCTCGGCACCACGCTCCTCTACACCGTCGGCGCCACTGCCGGCTCCGTGGTCCTCGGCCTGATCGCCGCCCTCGCCCTGCGCAGGCCCTTCCGCGGACGGGGCGTCCTGCGTGCCGCGATGCTTCTCCCGTACGTCGCGCCCGTCGTCGCGGTCTCCTTCGTCTGGGAAGTCGCGCTCAGCCCCCAGTACGGCATCGTGAACGAGTGGGGCCGCAAGCTCTTCGGGTGGGACGACCCCATCGCCTTCCTCTCCACCAGGTCCTACGAAGTCGGCCTCCTGGGCATCCACTTCGACATCCCGCTGGCACTGCTCACCGTCATCGCCTTCGAGACCTGGCGCTATTTCCCCTTCGCCTTCCTCTTCATGCTCGCCCGGCTCCAGGCGGTCCCGGCCGGCCTGGAGGAGGCCGCCGAGGTCGACGGCGCCACACTCTCCCAGCGATTCCGGCACATCCTGCTGCCCCAGCTGATGCCCGTCATCGCCCTGCTGTCCGTCCTGCGCTTCATCATGACGTTCAACAAGTTCGACGACATCTACCTGCTCACCGGCGGCGGTTCCGGCACCGACGTGGTGGCCGTCCGCGTCTACGACTTCCTCACCTCGCGCTTCGACGTGGGAGCCGCCTCCGCGCAGGCGCTCGTCCTCGCCGTCGTACTCATGGCCCTCCTGGGCATCTACTTCAAGTTCTTCGGCAAGAAGACGCAGGAGGAGTCGGCATGACCGCCACCCCCGTACTCACCCACGACGAGGCGGAGCACACCACCCGCCCGGTGCCCGCCCCGCGGCGCAGCCGGCTCAGCCGCGCCCAGTTCGAGGAACGGTTCTTCGGCGTCATGCGCTGGGTGGTGATCGCCTTCCTCGCCGCGATCACGATCGTGCCCTTCTACTACATGCTGATGCTGTCGCTGAAGCCCATCGACGCGCTCCTCCTCGATCCCGGCAACCTCTGGATCTCGGCCAAGGACTTCACGCTCGACACGTACGAGAGCGTCCTCAAGTCCACGGAGGACGGCGGCCAGGGATTCCTCGGCATGCTGCTCAACTCCGCGCTCGTCGCCGTCGCCACGGTCCTGCTCACGCTGGCCGCCGCCGTTCCGGGCGCCTACGCGGTCAGCCGGCTGAAGTTCTTCGGCAGCCGCCAGGTCAGCGCGCTCTTCCTGGCCGTCTACCTCTTCCCGGCCACCCTGCTGGCCGTGCCGCTCTTCGTCATGTTCGCGAAGATGGGCCTGTCGGGAAGTCTCGTCGGACTCGCCATCGTCTACATCGCGCAGACGGTGCCCGTCTCGATCTACATGCTCAAGAACTACTTCGTCACCATCCCCTTCAGCATCGAGGAAGCGGCCGCGATCGACGGGGCGTCCCGGCTGCAGACCGTACGAAGGATCATCCTGCCGCTCGCCCTCCCCACCCTGATGGCCACCGGCCTGTACGTCTTCATGATCGCCTGGAACGAATTCCTGTTCGCCCTCCTCTTCCTGGCAGCCGACCCCGACCGGTGGACGGTCTCGCTCGGCCTCCAGCAACTGGCCAACGGCATCGAGGTGTCCAAGACGGTGCTCATGGCCGGGTCGGTCGTGCTGACCATCCCTGTGGTACTCCTGTTCTTCTCCGCCGAACGGCTCCTCACCGAGGGCCTGACCAGCGGTGCGGACAAGGGCTGACCGCCGGCGGGCACGACAGCAACAGCCCCTCGGGGCAAGCACGGACGAGACAGACGGAGCGAGGACCACGGGGATGGCACGGAACCAGGCCAGCGCGGGGCATCTGTTGCAGCTCATCCGCAGCGGCGAGGCCACCACACGCGGCGAACTCCAGCAGGCGACCGGCCTGTCCCGCTCCACGGTGGGGCACCGGCTCGACCAGCTTTTCGGGGCGGGCTGGCTACGCGGCGCCGCGGGCACCTCCACCGGCGGACGGCCCTCCGCCCGGCTGGAGTTCGACCCGTCGCACGCGGTGGTCCTCGTGGCGGACCTGGAAACCCGGCACGCCCGCGTCGCGGTGCTCGACCTGGCCGGCACCGTCCTCGCCGAACACACCGGAGCCCTCGTCATCGCCGACGGCCCCGACATCGCCCTGGACCAGCTGGCGCGTTGGTTCGGCCCGCTGCTCGCCGAGGCGGGCGTGGGCGCCGAACGGGTCTGCGGCATCGGGCTTTCCGTGCCGGGGCCGGTCGACTGGGAGACCGCCCGCATCGTCCAGCCCCCGATCATGCCCGGGTGGGACGGCTTCCCCGTGCGGGAACGGCTGCGCGAGGCGTGGACCGAGCACATCGGTCCGATGCCGGCCTCGGGGCCGCTGCCCGTGTTCGTCGACAACGACGCCAACTTGATGGCCCTGGCCGAACAGCGGGCCGGCCACCCGGACTGCGGCGCGTTCGTCCTGGTCAAGGCGTCCACCGGGATCGGCGCCGGTGTCGTCATCAAGGGCGAGGTCTACCGCGGCATCGACGGCGGGGCGGGCGACATCGGCCACATCCGCCTGCACGACCGTCTCGACGCCCTGTGCATGTGCGGCTCCTACGGATGCCTCGCCGCCGTCGCCAGCGGCCGGTCCATCGCGGGCCAGCTCACCGCCGCCGGTGTACCCACCGCTTCGGGGTCCGACGTACGCGAACACCTCGCCGCCGGCCAGCCCGACGCGGTGAGGCTCGCCCGGGAGGCGGGGCAGCGGGTCGGCGAGGTCCTGGTCACGGTCGTCACCCTGCTCAACCCCGGCGTCCTGATGCTGAGCGGTGACCTCGCCGGTGCCCCCTTCCTCACCGGCGTACGCGAGCTCATCTACCAGCGCGCCATGCCCCGTACCACCGCCCACCTCAAGGTCGTCACCTCCGAGCTGGGCGACCGGGCCGCCCTGGCAGGAGCCGCCCGCATGGTGATCGATCACCTGTACGCCCCTGACCGCGCCGACACCCGCCTGGCGGCGCTCGCCAGGACCGCGGCCGGCGCCTGACACCGGCCGGGCACACCGGGCTGCGGCGACGTCCCGATGTGCCCCGGGGCCGAGCGCATCACACCCGCACCATCAACGGAGAGCAGCATGTCCAGCACCCCCCTCCTGCCGTCCACCTGGTCCCACGAGCCGGTCCGCGTCGGTCTCGTGGGCGCAGGCCCGTGGGCCCGCGCCATGCACGCGCGGATGCTGGCCGCCGGGCCCGAGACGGTGCTCGCAGGCGTCTGGGCCCGCCGCCCGGAAGCGGCGGCAGAGGTGGCCGCACCCTACGGAGCTCCGGTGACGGATTCCTTCGAGGAACTCCTCGACACGTGCGAGGCGGTCGCCTTCGCCGTACCGCCCGCCGTCCAGGCCACCCTGGCACCACGCGCCGCCGCCGCCGGCCGCGCGCTGCTTCTGGAGAAACCGCTGGGTGCCGACCTCGCCGCGGCACGCGCCGTCGCGGACGCCGTCGCCGAGCACGGCGTGATCTCCCAGCTCGTCCTCACCAAGCGATACCACCCGGTCACCCGTGCCTTCCTCACGGAGGCGGCCGGCCACCAGGTGACGGGGGCCAGGTCCTGCTATCTGCACGGGGCCTTCCTCGGCGGGGAGTTCGCCACCTCCTGGCGGTTGGAGCACGGCGCTCTGCTGGACCTCGGCCCGCACCTCCTCGACATCCTGGACACCGCTGTCGCGCCCATCGTCTCCGTACGGGCCACCGGCGACCCGCGCCGCTGGGTCGAGCTGACCTGCGAGCACGAGAACGGCGCCGTCAGCCAAGCCTCCCTCTCCGGATGCGTGCAGCTGCCCAGGGCGAGGACGCGGGTCGAACTCTTCGGTCCGGCGGAGGAATTGGTGTACGACACCGCGGGCATCGACCACGAGGAATGCTGGCCCGTCCTGCGACACGAGTTCGCCACCGCGGTCCGTACCGGCACCAGCACCGGCATCGACGCGGCGCACGGCCTGCACCTGCAAGAGCTCCTGGACATGGCAGCCCGCACGACCGGCTGAAACGCCGCGGGCGAACCGAAAGGCCATGGGCGTCCTCACCGCGGACGCCCGCCGGGATCGGGGCCGCCCGCCGGTCAGCCCGCCCTGCGGCTCACGCTGCGACAGTCGAGGTCGTGCCCGTCCGTTCGCACCGGGAGGCCTCGGCCCTCGCCCCGTACGTGAATCTCGCTCGGGGATGGAACCAGCAGGCGGACAAGGGCCGCAATCCGCGCTTCTACGACGTAGCTGCACCAGGTATGGGGCAACGGCGACCGGCGGCTGTTCCCGGTCCGCGACCCCACCCCCGTGGCGGCGCCGCACGCGAGCGTCGTCCGGGCCGGGACGGAACTCGTCGCCCCCCGCTCGGCGACCTACCGCCTCGCCTCCCCCTACGAGCTGCCGCGCGGCACGCCCTGCCCCACCGCGCTGCGCTGAGCGCTGGATCGCGGGGCGCGCCCGGAATGCCGTGCGAAGGTGGCGGGCGCCTGGTCTCTCCTCGGTGGTCACAGGCGCCGAACGGGCAAAATGGGGCTGCGCGCGCCTTTGCGGATTCGCATACTGGCGGTCTCCGACTTCCAGGATTCGAAGGGCCTTTCCCGCGTGCAGGCTGCCGTCACCGTCACCCCCGCCCAGATTCCCGAACTGCTGCTGGGGCTCGCCACCGTGCGGCCCGTGTTCCTGTGGGGTGCGCCCGGGATCGGCAAGTCGTCGCTCGTACGGAAGTTCGCCGAGTCCCTGGGGCTGGAGTGCGTCAGCCTGCTCGGGACGCAGCTCGCGCCGGAGGATCTCATCGGGGTGCCGCAGATCCGTGACGGGCGGTCCGTGTTCTGCCCGCCGGAGTCCATCGCCCGGGACGAGCCGTACTGCCTGTTCCTCGACGAGCTCAACGCGGCGACGCCCGATGTGCAGAAGGCCTTCTACTCGCTGATCCTCGACCGGCGCGTCGGGTCGTACGAGCTGCCCGCCGGTTCGATCGTCATCGGGGCCGGCAACCGTGCCACGGACAACGCGCTGGCGCGGCCCATCGCCTCCGCCCTGGTCAACCGGCTCACCCATGTCCACCTGCGGGCCTCGGCGGCGGACTGGCTGGTGTGGGCGGGCGAGAACGGGGTCCATCCGTGGGTGACGGACTACCTCGTCGACCGCCCGGACCACCTGTGGTCGCAGCCGCCCAAGACCGAGGAGCCGTTCTCCACGCCCCGCTCCTGGCACATGCTCTCGGACGCCCTGCACTCCTTCGGGCCGGAGATCGACGAGGAGACCCTGAAGGTCGTGGTGCACGGCACGCTGACACCCGCTCATGCCGTCTCCTTCTGCGGTTACGCGAAGATCGTCCGTCACTCCTTCGGCATCGAGGCGATCCTCAAGGGCGACGCCTCGTGGCCGGGGCGGCCCGAGGACCGCGACCTGCTGTACTACCTCGCCGACGCGTTCCGGCGGCGCCTGGTCAAGGAGCTGCCGCGCCGGAAGGAGCATGTCTCGCCGTCGTTGCGGCAGACCGCGTACCGGGCCAAGTCGCTGCTGGTCCAGCTCGCCGAGATCTCGGTGGAGGTCGCGCAGACCGTCATCGCGGACGACGCCGACGGGCTGCCCGTGCTGCCGGCGTGGTTCCTCGTGGACGCCGCGCGGGACATGCCCCGGCTGGTCGAGGCCCGGCGGTGAGCGGGTCCGGCAAGCGCGGGGGCGGCGGGAAGAAGACCGCCGATCCGGCCACCGAGGCCTTCGCCGCCGGGCTGGCGCTCGTCAAGCGCAGCCCGGCGTTCGCGGCGGTCGAGGCATCCGTGTGCCGCCAGGAGAAGTGCGCGGGGACGCCGGCCGGAGGTCTGGCCGCCGTCACCTCGAACGGCACCATCCACGTACATCCCACCAAACGGGCCGATCCGGCGGAGTGGGCGTGGGTGCTCGCCCACTGTCTGCTGCACCTCGGCTTCGGCCATGTGCCCGCCTCGGCGGACGAGTCGCGCGAACAGCCCGACCGCTTCGACGTCGCGGCACGCTGCGCGGTCGTCAACCGTTTCCTGGTGAGCCACCCGATGGGCCGGGCGCCCTTCGCCCTGCCGGAGTCGTTCCCGGGCGGCGACGAGGAGATGCTCGCCGCGCGGTGGCGCCGTGACGGCATCCCCGCCGCCCACGAGCACTGCGGCACCGCGGGCGAGCACCCCGACCAGGTGCTCACCACCTGGAACGCCTGGAACAACTCCGCGGTCCCGGACTGGGAGACCGCCTTCGCGCACGCGCTGACCCGCAGTGTGTCCGCCGCGATGGATGTGGCCGGCGGCCGCCGCGACCGGGTCACCGGTGAGCGCACGCCCCAGCGGCCCTGGGACCGTGCCCTGAACTGGTTCGTCTCCTCCTACCCCCTGCTGGGCGGGCTCGCCTCGGGTCTGCGGATCGTGGCCGACGCCGAGCTGGCCCGGACGCAGGGCATCTCCATCGCGGCGGTCAGTCCGGTCGCGGGCGAGATCTACGTCAACCCGTTGTGTGCGTTCACCGACGAGGAATGGCGCTTCGTCCTCGCGCACGAGATGCTGCACGCCGCGTTGCGGCACGGCGAACGCAGAGGGGGCCGGGACCCGTTCCTCTTCAACGTCGCCGCCGACTACGTCGTCAACGACTGGCTCGTGCAGATGCGTGTCGGCGACATGCCCGAAGGGCTGCTGTACGACCCGGAGCTGCGGGGCCTGTCCGCCGAGGAGGTGTACGACCGCATCGCGCACGACCTGCGCCGCCGCCGCAGGCTCGCGACGCTGCGGGGCAAGGGCGTGGGGGACATCCTCGGCGAGCCGCTGCCGCACGCCGGTGCCCGGCCGTACACCGATCTGGACGAGTTCTACCGGCGCGGGCTGGTACAGGGCCTCGATCTGCACCAGTACGGGGAGCGCGGCCTCCTGCCCGCCGGGCTGATCCAGGAGATCCGCGCCCTGGCGCACCCGCCCGTGCCGTGGGACGCGCGGCTGGCCCGCTGGTTCGACGAGTACGTTCCCCGGCCGGTGCCCGTACGTTCGTACGCGCGTCCGGCACGGCGACAGGCGTCGACCCCCGACATCCCGCGCGCCGGACGGTATGTCCCGCCCGAGGAGACGGCCCGCTGCACCTTCGGCGTCGTCCTGGACACCTCCGGCTCGATGAACAGCACCTTGCTCGGCAAGGCGCTCGGTGCCATCGCCTCGTACGCCGACGCCCGCGACGTGCCTGCGGCGCGCGTCGTCTTCTGCGACGCCGCCGCCTACGACGCCGGCTACCTGCCGCCCACCGAGATCGCCGGCCGGGTGCGGGTACGCGGCCGCGGCGGCACCGAACTCCAGCCCGGAGTCGACCTGTTGCAGCGGGCGGACGACTTCCCGCCGGGCGCGCCGGTGCTCGTCATCACCGACGGCTGGTGCGATGTCCTGCGGATCCGGCGCGAGCACGCCTACCTGATCCCGCAGGGCGCGTCGCTGCCGTTCACCCCGCGCGGTCCGGTCTTCCGGCTGACCTAGGGGGCGTCTTGCCGGGCTGGCCCAGGACCCGTCCAAGGAAGCCGCGCAGGTATCCCGCGACGACGTGCAGGTGGCTTTCCAGGAGGAAGTGACCGCCGTCGATCAGGTGCACTTCCGCGTCCTCGGCGTCGCGGGCGAAGGCCTGGGCGCCGGCCGGGCCGAAGATCTCGTCGTTGCGGCCCCATACGGCCAGTACCGGGACCCGGCTGGTGCGGAGGAATTCGTGCAGCGGCGGGTAGAGGGGGCGGTTGTTCCGGTAGTCGCGGAACAGGGCCAGCTGAACCTCGTCGTTGCCCGGGCGGGAGACCAGGGCGAAGTCGTGCTCCCAGGTGTCCGGGCTGACCAGGCTGGGGTCGGGTACGCCGTGCACGTACTGCCAGCGGATGGCGTCGTGGCTCAGCGCGACGCGGGCCGCGGGCTCGGTGTCGGGGCCGGGGTGTGCGCCGTAAGCCCAGACGTCGGTCCAGAACGCTTCGACGAAGCCGTCCTCGTAGCCGTTGCCGTTCTGGGTGACGAGGGCGGAGATCCGTTCGGGGTGCTTGAGCGCGAGGCGCCATCCGATGGGGGCGCCGTAGTCCTGGACGTAGAGGGCGTAGCGGTCCAGGCCGAGGTGGTCGAGGAGGTGGGAGGTGAGTTCGGCGAGGGCGTCGAAGGTGTAGGTGAACTCCGTCGCGAGGGGGGCGTCGGAGTGGCCGAAGCCGAGGTGGTCCGGCGCGATGACGTGGTAGCGGTCGGCGAGGAGCGGGATGAGTTCGCGGAACATGAACGAGCTGGTCGGGAAGCCGTGCAGGAGCACGATCGCGGGGGCGTCGGCGGGGCCCGCTTCGCGGTAGAAGATCTCGTGGCCGTCGATGGTGGCGGTCCGGTGGTGCACGGAGCCCATACCTAACCCCTTTGCATCATTGATGTGGTTAGTGCGTCGTGATGCAAGCATGCGGCGGGCGAGCTAACCTGTCAAACGAATCGATCCGGTTAGAGAGAACGGTGACCGATGGACATCCTGCTGGACCTGCTCAACAGCAGGCCCCTGGTCAACGGCGAGGAACAGGACGCCCTCCGCGACCCGGCGGAGGGCCGCCGCTGGGCGCGGGAACACGGCGGCGACGGCAGCCTCGCGGAACTGGCGCTGCTGCGCGAAACGCGGGACGTCCTGCGGGACGTCGTACGCGGGGACAGCGCCCCCGCCGCGTTGAGCCCGCTGCTCGAAGGCGTCCACCAGGTTCCGGAGATCACCTCCGACGGCCTGCGGTGGACGGTCAGGACTCCCCCGCACGCCCGACTGGCCGTCGAGGCCGTTCTCGCCTGGGCGGACGCCGAGGAGCGACTGCCCGGCCGGCTGCGCCCCTGTGCCAACGACGCGTGCCGGCTGTTCCTGCTCGACCGCAGCCGCGCCAACCGTGCCCGCTGGTGCTCGATGGCCGTCTGCGGCAACCGCGAGAAGGCCCGCCGCCACTACGAACGCACCCGCTGACCCGCCTCCGCGCGGCGTACGCGGCGGGGCGGATCGTAGGCTCGGGAGCATGGAGGACCAGACGGCCACCGGGATCAGCGCGCGTCCGGCGCCCGCGCTGCGCGAGTACGTCGACTCGTACGTCGGCTTCGACCTCCGCGGCCTTCCCGCGGGTGTGCACTGCGGACCTCCGGGCCGTGCGCTCACCGCGGTGATCAGCCTGTCGGATGCGCTGGAGGTGGCGGCGGGTGTGGACGAGGGGTCGCCGGTGGGCCGGTTCGGCAGTGTGGCCGGTGGTCTGCTCTGCCGGTCCGTCGCGATCCACCACGACGGGCGGCAGCGGGGTGTTCAGATTGCGCTGACGCCGCTCGGGGCCCGGGCCGTCTACGGAGTGCCCGCCGCCGAGCTCGCGCACCGGCTGGTCCCGCTCGACGAGCTACTGGGAGTGGTCGCCGTCGAGTTGGTCGAGCGGCTCCGAGCGGCGCGGACCTGGGCGGCGCGGTTCGCCGTGCTGGACGAATCGCTGCTGCGGGTCGTCGGGCCCGTGCGCGGGGTGCGGCCCGAGGTGGCCGAAGCATGGCGGCGCCTGGTCGCCGCGCGGGGGTGCGTCCGGGTGGGTGCGGTCGCCGCGGACCTCGGCTGGAGCCGCCGGTATCTCACCGAGCGGTTCCGCGGCGAGGTGGGCCTCTCGCCGAAGACCGTCGCCCGGGTCCTGCGCTTCGAGCACGCGCACGAACTGGCGGCGGCGCGGGACCCGCTCCCGTGGGGCGAGGTGGCAGCCCACTCCGGCTATGCCGACCAGGCCCATCTCGTACGGGAATGGCGCGAGTTCACGGGCCGGTCGCCGACGGCCTGGCGTCGCGGCGAGGTCCTTCTCGGGGCCGGGTAGCCCCGCCGGCGGCCCTTCCCATTTCTTCAAGACCGTCCGATCGCCGTCGTGGACGATCGTCGGCATGAGACTCGTCGACCACGAACGCCACGCCCCTGCCACAGATCTGCGGACCACCCCCGTGCACCTCGGGCTGGGATCGAGCGCGAAACCCGTCGAGGGCTTCGCCTGGGATCCGGAGGTGCTTCACGGGCGCCGCACGGAGGAGGCGTCGTGACGACTCGCCTCGCGTGCCTCGGCGACAGCCTGACCCGGGCGCAGTTCAGCGTGGACTACCTGGGTCTGCTCGGACGACGACGGCCTGTGGGTGATGTGCGGCTCGCCCGTTTCGGTGTCAACGGGGACTTCGCGTACAACCTCCTGCAGCGGCTCGACGCCGTCGTCGCGGACCCGCCCGATGCGATCACCGTGTTGATCGGGACCAACGACGCCCGTGCGAGCCTGGCCGGCTATCCCGTCGAGCGGGCCATGAAGCGCAAGAAGCTCCCCCGGCGCCCGTCGGCCGACTGGTTCCAGCAGTGCCTGGGGGACGTCGTGGCGAGGTTGCGGGCGGAGACCGACGCGGCGATCGCTCTGTTGTCGCTGCCGGTACTCGGCCAGCGGCTCGACGGGGCGGCGGCACATGCCTCGTTGGCGTACAGCCGGATGATCGCGGAGGTCGCCGCCACCAGCGGGGTGCCCTGCCTTCCGCTCCACGAACGCCAGACCGAGGAGCTGCGCGAAGCGAAGCCGGCGCCGCTCCCCTACCGGGAGGTGACACCCGCGGCGGCCATCGGCGTGCTCGCCGAGCACGCGGTGTTGCGCCGCAGCCTCGACGCGATCTCGCGGCGGCGGGGGCTCGTGCTCACGACCGACCACGTCCATCAGAACAGCCGCGGCGCCGCGCTCGTCGCCGAGGTCATCGAGGCCGGTGTGCTGACCCGGAGCACGTAGCCGGCTCCGCCTCCCTCCGGGCATCGCTGTGACGGCGTGGAACTCTGGGAGAGTGCCACGCCGTCTGTGCTCCGCGTCGGCCTTCCGTGACGCCGGCGCGGAATGCCGTTCCGGCACCGCCAGGTGCGTGACCCCGGCGCGGCCGGTGTGAGTGACCGGGCCCGTTCGCGGAGTCCAGCAACGTGATCGAGGGGTTCGACATCCGGGAGTGCACGGACGGGGGCACCGCACGGTCTCTGGATGGAGTACGAAGAATCGTTACGCCAGACTCCGCGCGGGTGATTCCGCGCATCCGGGGGCCCGGCTCAGGGGATGGACCTGCGGGTTCGGCAGCTCGCCGCGGCCCGGCGTCGGGGCGGCCGCGCGTGCCCCGGATCGGCACGGGTGTATTCGACATGGGTTTCATGAGGCTTCGTCAGGGTGCGGCCGCCGCGTTCGGCGCGCTCGCTCTCCTCGGCGCGCAGTCGGGGTCCGCGAGCGCCGCCGAGGGGGACTTCTCCTACACGTACGCCGGGCTCGATGGCATGCCGCGCACGGTCACCCTGCACGAACCCCCGAGCCCCGGCTGCGTCACGCTTCCCGAGGTCGCCGACACCCGCGCCTCCGAGCCCGCTTTCGCCCCGCAGAACGAGACCGACGAGTGGGTCATGGTGTTCACCGGGCCCGACTGCACCGGTGACTCCTGGACCTTGGGGCCGCACGGAAGACCCACGACGGAACGGCTCAAGTTGCGCTCGGTGTACCTGACCGGGCGCCACTGACGCGTCAGCCGGTGATGAGCGGCAGCCGCGCCGCCCAGGTCCGCCGTCCGTGGGGACCACGTCCTGCGGGCGGACCCGGGCGGCCGGCGAGCGGGCAGCGTCTTTTATCCCTCGATGTCCCGCACTGTCAACTCCTCTTTACCGTGGGCGAGTCGGCGTCCTAGGCTCGCCCCGTGACGCACATGAGCTGGTCGGAGCTGCTGCAGCTGGGCACGGCGGACCCCACCTTGACCTTCGCCCGCGAGAAGTGGACCCAGCCGGGGAAGTTCGTCTGGGTGGCCCCCCGGGAAACCGTCACGGCGCCGACGGGAGCGCAGTACCCGCTCTGCGTCACGGTGTACTTCAAGGACGCCGACAACATCGTCAAGCCCTACCAGCCGAGCATGGACGGGATGACGGAGGCCGACGACTGGTACGTCGGTGTCTCGGGCCGGCCACCCGTGGAACGGTAGCGCGTAGCGCGAACCGTTAGCCCGTTACCAGGGGACTTCTCCTTCGTCGTCGAAGAAGCGGCCCGTCGGCCCGTCGTCCGGCACAGTGGCCAGCTGGATCGCGGCGGCCGCACCCTGCTGAGGGGTACGCACCCCCCGGAACGCGTTGAGGTCGGTCGCGGTGAAGCCGGGGCAGACCGCGTTGATCAGGACGCGGGTCCCGGCCAGCTCCTTCGCGTACTGCACGGTGACGGCGTTCAGGAAGGTCTTGGACGGCGCGTACGCGACGGAGATCGGGCCGGTCTCGGCGCCCGGGGTCGTCTGTAGCGTGAGGGAGCCGACGCTGCTGGACACGTTCACGATCCTCGGGGACGGCGAGCGGCGCAGCAGCGGCAGCAGGGCGTTGGTGACGCGGATGACACCGATCACGTTGGTCTCCACGGCTGCCCGTACCCGGTCCACGTCGACGGTGGTGGGCTCCTGCGGGCCGCCGCCGGTGATGCCGGCGTTGTTGACGAGCGCGTCGAGGCGCCCGGTGCGCTCCTCGATCAGCCGGGCCGCCGCGGTCACGCTCGCGTCGTCGGTCACGTCCAGCGGTACGCCGAACGCGTCGGCGCCCGCCGCGCGCAGTTTGTCCACGGCGGCCTCGCGCCGCTCCTCGTCCCTCGCTCCGACCCCGACGGCCCAGCCGAGGGCACCTAGTCCGGCGGCGATCTCGTAGCCGATGCCCTTGTTCGCTCCGGTGACCAGGGCGACCTTGGGGTGGTTCTCGGTGTTCGTTTCAGTCATGACATCGATCCTTCTCCCCCGGTGACAGTGTGTCCAAGACCGACCGGGTGGGCGGCGATACCGCACGGGTATCGCCGCTGGCCGGCCCGGCTAGGCTGGCGGGGTGGAGACACGTGAGTTGCGGTATTTCGTCGCCGTGGCAGAAGAGCTGCACTTCGGCCGAGCCGCACGCCGGCTCGGGATCGCCCAGCCCCCGCTGTCCCGGGCGATCAGCGGGCTGGAACGACGCCTGGGCGCCGTGCTGCTGGAGCGCGGCAGTCGGGGCGTCGCCCTGACCGGTGCGGGGGCGGTGCTGCTCCAGGAGGCACGCGTCGCGCTGGACGCCGTGGAAGCCGCGGAGCGACGCACCCGCCGCGCCGCCCTCGCGGACGGCCGGCCCGCCGTGGTCCTGGCCGCGAAAGCGGGCGCCTCCAGCGAACTGCTGGCGAAACTCCTTGACGCCTACGCCGCCCAGCCCGGCGCCATCGCCGTGGACGTGGTGCTGTGCAGGCCGGGCGAGCAGGCGGCGGTGCTTCCTACGGGCCAGGCCGACGTGGCCCTGCTGCACCGGCCGTTCGACGACACGACCGGCTTCGATACCGAGGACCTGTACACCGAGAGCCAGGTCGTGATCCTCCCGGCCGGTCACCCCCTCAGCACCCGCCCCCGCCTACGGCTCGCCGAGGTCAGCGGCCTTTCCGACCTCCCGCTGCCCCGCTGGCCCCGACCCGACGGCACGTTCCCCGACGGCCCCGGGCCGCAGGTGCGCGACCACACGCAACTCACCCAGCTCATCGCCCTCGGCCGGGCCTGCGCGGTCGTACCGGAGTCGGGCCGCAGCGGCCTGGGCAACGGCCTCGCAGCCGTGCCGGTCCCCGACGCGCCGCACGTCACCACGGTCATCGCATGGCCTCCGCACAGCCGCTCGACGGCGGTCGCGGGGCTGGTGCGCGCGGCCACCGCCCTGTAGCCGACAGCGACGAACTCACGGACTGCGGTTCGGGCGTCAGCTCGTGGCCACGTCGTGCTGCGCGAAGTCCGGCAGCTCGGCGGAGAGCAGTTCATCGGCGCCGTGGTCGAGGAGGTGCTGCATCTCGGTGGACCGGGGCAGCATCGACTTCTCGTAGGCACGAAGGGCGTCGTCGACGGTTTCGTGCTGTACGAGGGCGAGTGCGAGTTCGCAGGCGTCCAGCATGGCGAGGTTGACGCCGACGCCGAGCGGGGGCATGAGGTGTGCGGCATCGCCCAGGAGCGTGACCGTGGGCTGGTGGTCCCAGGTGTGCGGGACGGGCAGGGCGTGGATGGGGCGGTCGACGTACCGGCCGTCGTTGTCGGTGAGCAGCCGGCGCAGGCTCGGTGCCCAGTCACGGTAGCGCTCCAGCAGCAGGGACCGTACGGCGGTGGTGTCTTCGATGGTCAGGCCGGCCGCGGTGATCCAGTCCACGGGGACGCGCTGGATGATGTAGACGCGGATGTGGTCGCCGCTGTTGCGCTGGGCGAACAGGCCGCGCTCACCGTCGGCGGCCGCGGCACCGCCCTGGCCGACGATTCCGGCGATCTCGGGGTGCTTGTTCTCCACGTCGTGGAACCAGGCTTCGAGGAAGCTGATCCCGGTGTACTCGGGGGTGGCGGCGGACAGGGCGCGGCGGACCTTGGACCAGGCGCCGTCTGCGCCGATCACCAAGTCGGCCTCGATGACGGTGCCGTCGGCGAAGCGCAGCAGGCGTGGACTGGTTGCGGGGCCTTCGACGGAACGCAGGGTGTGGCCCCAGCGCACCGTCCCGGGCTTCAGGGAGTCGAGGAGCAGCTCACGCAGCGTGCCACGGTCGATCTCGGGCTTGAAACGTTCGCCCTCGTCGGGAGTGTGGTGGAAGAGGAGGGTGCCGGTGGCGGCGTCCATCTGGCGCATCTCCTGGCCCTCGGGCCGGGACAGGCGGAAGAAGTCGTCCAGCAGTCCGGCTTCGCGCAGGGCGATCTGCCCGTTGTCCTCGTGCAGGTCGAGTGTGCCGCCCTGGTCGCGTGCGGCGGGGCCGGACTCGTGGTCGTAGATCGTGGCGGCGATGCCGTGTCGTTGCAGGATGCGGGCGCAGGTCAGGCCGCCGGGTCCGGCGCCGATGATCGCGATGCGCGGGGTGGGAGTGGTGATCATGGTGGGGCTCCGTTCGTGGTGTGCGGGAGTGCGGCGGGTGACGCCGAGCAGCACCCGGCGGACGTTCCCGGGGACGGTCGTCGGCTCCGCGGAGGGGTCTGGGGACATGCCGAATCACCCCTCCGGGGGTTGAACGGTCAATGGGCTGAAGCGGGGGGTGCAGGACTCGTCCACCGCCGCTCCAGAAAAGCACAACAGCTCAATATGTGCAACGGTTCAACTTTTGGAGCTGGGCAACCGAGGGGTAGTCTTGCGCCATGACCCATACCGAGACCGGCCACGCACCGATGGGCCGTCGCGAACGCAAGAAGGCCGCCACACGCCAGGCCATCGCGGACGCCGCCCTGCGCCTGTTCTTGGAACGCGGCTACGACGACGTCGGCATCCGTGAGATCGCGGACGCCGCCGACGTGTCCACCACCACGTTGTTCAAGCACTTTCCGGTCAAGGAGGCGCTTGTCTTCGACGAGGACGCCGATCACAAGGCGCGGCTGCTGGCGGCCGTGCGCGAGCGGGCCGAGGGCCAGTCGATTCCCGCGGCGTTGCGCGAGCACGCGCTGCGGTACCGCATGGCCACAGCCACCGGCGACCCCCGCTTCGCCGACTTCTTCCACCTGGTCAACAGCACTCCGGCGCTCCGCGACTACCAGCAGGGCACGTGGCTGCGCCATGCCGATGCCCTCGCGGCGGTCATCGCCGAGGAGAGCGGTCTGCCGTCCGACGACCCCGCGTGTGCGGCCCTGGCCCACTTCGCCCTCGAATCACTCCGCGCGGCCCGCGGGCACGACGATCCCCGCCAAGTCGTCACGCGCGCCTTCGATCTGCTCGAATACGGCTGGTCCTCCCTCCCCGCGTCCGGGTGACCCGCGCGCGACGGGTGCCGAAGCAGGGATCGGCGGTCCCCGGATAACCGCGGCCTTCATCCGGATCCCGGGGCGCGCGATCGTTTGAGGAGCAGGCGGCGGACCGGTCGGTTCGCCCGCACCTCGACCCGAACGGAGCCACCCATGACCCGCATCGCCCTGATCACCGGCGCCAACCGGGGCCTCGGCCGCAGCACCGCCCTGCACCTCGCCGAGGCCGGCACGGATCTGATCCTCACCTACCGCTCGCACGCCGACGAGGCCGAGGCCGTCGTGGAGGCTGCCAGGAAGCTGGGCCGTACGGCGGTCGCTCTGCGCCTGGACACCGGGAACACCGCCGAGATCCCCGCCTTCACCGAACAGGTCCGTCAGGCCCTGGCCCGCGAGTGGGACCGAGACGACCTCGACATCCTCGTCAACAACGCGGGCCACGGAGTGCACGCGCCGTTCGAGGAGACCACCGAGGAGCAGTTCGACGGGCTGATGGACGTCCACGTCAAGGGCGTCTTCTTCCTCACCCAGGCCCTGCTGCCCCTGATCAAGGACGGTGGCCGCATCCTCAACGTCTCCACCGGCCTGACCCGCTTCATCGCCGCACCGACCGCCGCTTACGCCGCGGCCAAGGGAGCCGTGGAGGTCCTCACCCGCTACCTCGCCAAGGAGCTGGGGCCGCGCGGCATCGCGGTCAACGCCCTCGCACCGGGTGCCACCGGCACCGACTTCGGCGGCGGCGGGGTCCGCGACAACGAGGACATGCGCTCCATGCTGAGCGGCGTCACCGCGATGGGCCGCCCCGGCGAGCCCGACGACATCGGCGCCGCCGCTGCCGCACTGCTCGGCGAGGGCACCACCTGGATCACCGGGCAGCGCGTCGAGGCGTCGGGCGGCATGCTGCTCTGAAGGACCCGGCCCGCCCGGGGACCGTACACCCGCACCACCATGCCCCGGATGTCAGCCACCGGGGCCCCGAGGGAGACTGGAACCGTGGACCGAGCCCAACTCGCGGACTTCCTGCGCACCCGGCGCGAAGCCCTGCAGCCGGAGGACGTGGGCCTGCCCCGCGGGCCGCGCCGCCGCACCCGCGGTCTGCGCCGGGAAGAAGCCGCGGCGCTGAGCGGTATGTCGACCGACTACTACGGCCGGCTGGAGCAGCAGCGCGGGCCGCAGCCCTCGGAGCCGATGCTCGCCGCCATCGCCCGCGGTCTGCGCCTCTCCCTCGCCGAACGTGATCACCTGTTCCGTATCGCCGGGCACAACACCCCCTCCCGCCCCGGCAGCCTGCGCTCCGACCACATCACGCCCGGCCTGATGCGCATCCTGGGGCGGCTGGACGACACCCCGGCACAGGTCGTCAGCGATGTGGCGGAGACCCTGGCCCAGACACCGGCGGCCACCGCGCTCCTCGGCGACCAGACGCGATTCACCGGTCCTGAACGCAGCCTGACCTACCGCTGGTTCACCGATCCCGCCGCCCGGCTGCTGTACCCGGAGCAGGACCACCCGCTGCACAGCCGCTACTTCACCTCCGGCCTGCGCGCCGCCTACTCACGGCAGGGCTCGGGCGGCCGCGCCGAGCAGTTGCGCGACCTCCTGCTGGACCGCAGTGCGGAGTTCGCCGCGCTGTGGAGCGCGCATGAGATCGACGTCCCGCGCGTGGATCCCAAGCTGGTGCGCCACCCCGAACTGGGCGTCCTCACCCTCCAGTGCCAGGTTCTGCTGGACCCGGAACAGAACCAGGCGCTGCTGGTGTACACCGCCACGCCGGGGTCGGCGGACGACGAGAAGCTGCGGCTGCTGCCGGTGCTGGGAGCGCGCATGGCGGGCACCTGACGGCACTCCGCGAGACCGGTCAGCGGGTGAAGGCTCGTCGGCTGTGCGCGAGCAGTTCGCGTACCGCGGGGTTGTGTGTGCTCTTCCAGAGCAGGGCGAGGAGTGCCGGAGTCTCGATGTCGTCGATCGTGCGGGCGGTGAGGCGGTCGCGGTGGGTCGCGGCCATCGATTCACTGAGGACGGCAACGCCGAGGCCGCGGGCGGCGAGGTCCGCGATGGCGTCCGCGGCGCCGGCTTGCATCGCGATCGAAGGGTGCAGGTGCTGTGCGGCGCATGCCTGGTCGAGCACGGCGCGCAGGCCGGTGCCGGGCGGCATGCACACGAGCGGGTGGGCGGCCAGGTCGCTCAGGACGACCCGCGGCTGTTTCGCCAGGGGGTGCCCGGCCGGGACCGCCGCGACGAGCCGTTCGCTGATGATCGTCAGCGCGTGCAGCCCGTCGGGGGCGGCTGTCGCCGTCCCGACGAGCGCCAGGTCGAGTGCACCGCTTCGTACCCCTTCGGTGAGCCGGTCGGAGCTGTCCTCCAGCAGCGCGAGCTCCACCCCGGGGTGGGCGTCGTGGAAGGCGGCGAGCGCTTCGAAGAGCGGGGTGAGGGTGCAGCCGATGACCATGCCGACGGTGAGCCTGCCCCGTACCAGGTCGGTCACCTCGTCCACCGACCGGCCGACCGCCCCCGCTGAGGCGAGGGCGGCGCGGGCGTGTTCGAGCGCGGCCTTCCCCGCGACGGTGAGGGTGACGGTGCGGGCCGTCCGGTCGAACAGCTCGGCCCCGAGTTCCCGTTCGAGTTGGCGGACCTGGGCACTGACGCCGGACTGACTGATGTGCACCCGCTCGGCGGCGCGGGTGAAGTTCTGCTCTTCGGCGACCGCGACGAAGTACTCCAACTGCCTCAGTTCCATACCTGCACATTCTAGTTTGCAGAAGAACCATGCGTTGGACTTCTGATCGGCGGTCGATCACGCTGGGAAGTGCCGGAACCCCCGTGCCGGAACCCCATGCGAGGAGGAACCATGCCGGAGTACGAGAAGGCCATGCGGCCCGAGGACATCACCCGCCTGTTCGTCGAGCGGTCCAACGCCGGTGACGCTGCCGGGGTCGCCGCGCTGTACGAAGAGGGCGCGGTGATGGCGTACCCGCCCGGTACGCAGACGGTCGGGCGCGACGCGATCCAGGCACTCTGGGAGAAGGTGCTGGCCAACCGCCCCCACTTCGAGCCCGAGCAGCCCCTGCCGACGCTGATCAGCGGCGACATCGCCCTCACCTCGACCCCGCCGAAGGACGGGGCCGGGGCGCGGGCGCAGGTCGTCAGGCGCCAGTCCGACGGGAGCTGGCTGCGGCTGCTCGACCAGCCCGAGTTCGCCCCGCCGACCCGCTGAACCGCGATCCGAGCATCAGAGGGACGCCGTCGTGTCCGGATCGCCCCGCACGAGCTTCTCGAAGAGGAATTCGTGCTTCAGGAACGACGTCTCGTGCTCGGCGCCCGGGTAGGGCGGGATGAGCTGAGCGGCCTGGATGAGGCGCCAGCCGTCCCGCAACGCGGCGACGCCCGTCGCGTAGGGCGGTTCGTCGCTGTCCCCGGTCGTGGGCCGGCTCGCACCGGTGCCGTCGTACCGGGCCCAGCCCACGACCTCGGAGTCGAGGGCCGACGTTTTCAGATACAGGAACAGGACCTGCTGTCGCACGGTGGTGGAACTGCTCACGCGCTTCTCCTCTGCACGGGTCGGTTGGTGATGCGGGTGGTCCAGTAGTCGATGTCGAAGTCCGGCTCGCCGGAGAGGCGGCGCCACAGCTTGATCCGGTTGTGGACCTCCAGCCTGCCGGCGGCCGGTTCGTACCAGGGGAAGGTCCGCCTCAACTCCTCGGCCACCGCGGGGTCGTGGAGATCCTTGGTGTCCCAGAGGCGTACCTGCGGCTCGGTCGGGTTGAAACGGATCTTGTACATGTGGCGCACGCGGTCGCTGTCGTTGCGCCGTCCTCCGTGCCAGATGCCGTGATGCAGCAGGACGACCGTGCCGGCCGGGCAGGTCAGCCGGGTCTGGCCGCGCAGGTTCTGGTAGCGGCCGGTGTCGGACTCGTTCGTCCGGCGCAGATGACTGCCCGGGACGATGAGTGTGCCGCCCATGTCCGCCGTCACCGTCTGCGGGTAGTACATGAGCTGTACGTCGAAGGCATCGGTCCGCAGGTCGATGAGGGCGTCGGCGTGCAGTGGCTGGGCGCTCCCCCCGTGCGGTTCGCGCGTGTGCACGTGGTGATGGTCGACGGTCGGGTTCGCCCCCACGAGACTCCGCACCGCACCCGCCACTGCGGGCAGTTCGACGAGTCGCCTCGCGAAGGACCCCTCAGGGAAAGCCTGTTGTACAGGGGTCCCGTACGGAACCGAGGGAAGCCCCGCCGCGAAGACGTCGGGTGCCTCCTCGTTGAGTTCCCGGGGCACGATGCCGTCGAGGCGCAGGAAGCCCTGGGCGACGAACCGCGCCACCTGGACCGTGCTCAGCAGGTTTCGTGTGGTTGCCATGCGACGACCGTACGAAGTAATGGCGCCGCAGTCGTGGGCTGTATTCATCAGGTACTGGTAATTTTTCACCATGGAGCATCTCGTCGAGCTGGCCCTCGATCTTCCTCCGCAGGTGCGCAGTGCGGGTGTGGGTGTGCACGGGTACGGCGGCCCGCACGAGGTGTTCCGGCTGCCGCAGCTGTGGCAGGTGCACCTGTACGCCTACTCGGGCGTTCTGGAGTACGGCGGCTTCCGGCATCCGATCCGCCCGGGATACGTGAGTCTCGTGCCGCCCGACACCGAGGCGCACTTCCATTACGACACCACGCCCTGCCAACACCTGTACGCCCACTTCGTGCTGCCGGGCCATGGCGAGCGGCGGCGTGTTCCGGCGATGCGGGACACGGGCGCGGACGCCGCGTTTCTCGGTGACCTGCTGCGGCAGACCGTCGCGGCCTGCGCGCAGTCCTCGTCGGCGCGGGCGGCGGCGGGCCTCTGGACGCTGCTGTGGCACACCGCCGGCCTGGTCGACGCGTCCGCGAACCGGGAGGGGCCGAAGCGTTCCGTCCTGCGGACGGCCATGGCCCACATCGAGGAGCACCTCGCGGAGCCCCTGGGCGTTCCGGACATCGCGCGTGTCGCCGGGATCTCCCACACCCATCTGACCCGGTTGTTCCGGCAGGACACGGAGCTCACGGTCGTCGGCTACATCCGGCACCGCCGGATGGCGCGTGCCCGGCACCTTCTGACCGCCTCGACACTCGCCATCCCGGCGATCGCCGCGACCGTCGGCATCCCGGATCTCCAGGCGTTCAACAAGACCTGCCGGAAGGAACTGGGCGCTTCGCCACGGGCGGTGAGACAGTCGGCGCAGGACCGGGGCGCGGGTTACGCCCCATGACCGGCTGGCCGGGTCCGCCGTTCTGCCCTCGTCGGTGCGTGAACGGTTCGGCCCGACACCGGTGCGTGGGCTCCGGCAGCTGTCAGGCGTCCCCGGCCACGAGCACCTCCACGCCGAGCGTTCCGAGCTGCTCGATGACCGCGTCGCGAGGGTCGGCGTCGGTGATCAGCCCGGTGATCTTCTCCCACGGCAGGACGCGGTACGGGGAGGCCGTACCGATCTTCTCGCGGGAGGCGAGGATGTACGTGTCCGCGGCCCGTGCGGACAGGGCGCGCTTCATCGCCGCTTCCTCGGCGTCCCCCGTGGTCAGCCCGGCCTCCGGGTGGACTCCGGTGACGCCGAGCAGGCACAGGTCGGCGGAGACGTTCTGCGCGGCCTCCACCGCGGCGGCGCCACAGGTGACCGCCGAGTGCTTGAAGACGCGTCCCCCGAGGAGGAAGAGTTCCGCCCCCGGATGGTCGATCAGCGCCGTGGCGATCGTGGGGCTGTGCGTGATCACCGTGCAGGTGAGGTCCTTCGGGAGCGCCCGGGCCGCGGCGAGGGCGGTGGTGCCGCCGTCCAGGATCAGCGAGCCCCCCGGTCGTACCAGTGCGGCCGCCGCCGAGGCGACCTTCCGCTTGCCGTCGGGGGCCACCGACTGCCGGGCGTCGTAGTCCACGACCGCGGGAGATGCGGGCAGCGCACCGCCGTACACCCTCTGGCACAGGCCATCGGCGGCGAGGTCGCGCAGGTCACGCCGCACGCTGTCCTCGGAGATGCCCAGTTCGGCGGCGACGTCCTTGGCCACGATCTTTCCCGTGCGGGCGAGCAGATCGAGCAGGTGCTCACGCCGTTCAGCAGCCAGCATGCACATTCCTTCCTGATGTTGCACGTTTCTGCATGTATCTTAGCCGTCATGAACGACAAGCCCAAGCTCATCCTGATCGCCGGCCCCTACCGTTCCGGCACCGACGGCGACCCGGAGGCCATGGCCGCCAACCTCGCCCGCATGGAAGCCGCGGCCTGGCCCGTCTTCGCGGCCGGCCATCTCCCCGTGATCGGCGAATGGATTGCCCTGCCCGTCCTGCGCTCCGCCGGCGCGGGGCCCACCGACGCCCTCGCCGATCAGGTGCTCTACCCGACCGCCGACCGGCTGCTCGCCCGTTGCGACGCCGTACTGCGGCTGCCGGGGGAATCCGCCGGCGCCGATGAGGACGTCGCCGTCGCCCGCCGCCGGGGCCTGCCGGTGTACCACGACATCACCGAGATCCCGCGCCGCACCCCGCGGGAGGCCCGGTGACCGGCCGCCCGGGCGTCGACGCCCCCGATCACCGGGGCCGCACCGGTCTCCACCTCGCCGGACGCGACCTCGACCGCAACCCGGACGTCCGGGTACGCGACGTCGAACTCACCTCCCAGGGCTGGCACGTCCTGCGCCGCACCACCTTCGGCTACCGCCGCCGCGACGGCCGGTGGGAGACCCAGCAGCGCGAGACCTACGACCGCGGCAACGGTGCCGTCGTCCTGCCGTACGACGCCGAGCGCGGCCGGGTCCTGCTCACCCGCCAGTTCCGCTACCCGGCTTACGTGAACGGCCACCCCGACGGAATGCTGATCGAGGCCGCGGCCGGACTGCTCGACGAGCAGGACCCGGACACCGCGATCCGTCGCGAGAGCGCCGAGGAGCTGGGCGTCGTTCTCGGGCCGCTGACCCATGTGCTCGACGCGTTCATGAGCCCCGGGTCCGTCACCGAGCGCCTCCACTTCTTCGCCGCGGCCTACTCCCCGGCCGACCGGACCGGATCCGGCGGAGGACTGGAGGAGGAGGGGGAGGACATCGAGGTCCTCGAACTCCCCTTCACCGAGGCCCTGGCGATGACGCGCGACGGCCGGATCGCGGACGGCAAGACCATCATGCTCCTGCAGTGGGCGGCGCTTTCCGGTCCGTTCGCGCGAGGGCGCGACGCCTGACAGAGCGGTCGCCCCGGTCCCGTGCCTATCCGGTCCCCGGCAGAGCGCCTTGGCGGGCGGGCGCCGTGCTGCCCCGTTCGATGAGGTCGGGCAGGGGCACCCGCACGGTGCGGGGCGCTCCGCCGTCGAGCAGGGTGGTGAGTTCGCGTGCCGCGAGGCGGCCGAAGGCGACCGGGTCCCTGGAGAGCGCGGTGAGCCACGGGGCGGTCAGCCGGCACAGCGCGGAGTCCTCCCAGGACACCACCGACACATCTTCAGGGACCCGGACCCCCAGCCCGGCCGCCACGGCCACCCCGGCCGCCGCCATCACGTCGTTGTCGTAGATCAGCGCCGTCGGCGGGTCGTCCCGCTCCAGGACGCGGCGGGTCGCGGCGGCGCCCTCGGTGTCGGAGTAGTCCGTGGTCACCGAGTGCGCCCCGGTCAGGCCGCGCCGGTCGGCCTCCAGGCGCAGGGAGCGGATGCGGCGGTCCGTGTGCGCGAGTGAGGGCAGGCCCGCGATGTGCACGATGCGGCGGTGGCCCAGTTCGTGCAGCCGGCCCACGAGTGCGGCCATCGCGCCCGCGTCGTCGGCGCGGACCTGGGAGAGGCCGGGGTGGGGGCCGGTGTCGGTGCCGGGAAGGGCGCCGATGACGACGCCGGGCAGGCCCAGCTCGTCGAGGAGGGCGACGCGGGGATCATCCGTGCGCGGGTCCACGACGAGCACGCCGTCGACGCGGTGTTCGGCCCACCAGCGGCGGTAGACGCCGCACTCGTCGGCCACGTCGTCCACCACCTGGAAGAGCAGGCCGAGATGACGTTCGGACAGCACTTCCTGGATGCCGGAGATCAGCTGGAGGAAGAAGGAGTCCACACCGAGGTTGGCCGCCGGACGCGCCACGACGAGGCCGACGGTGGCCGAGCCCTCGCCGGACAGGGCGCGGGCGGCGGCGCTCGGGCGCCAGCCCAGCTGTTCGGCGACGCGCCGCACCCGGGCGCGGGTGACCTCGGAGACACCCGGCCGGTCGTTGAGCGCGAAGGAGACGGCGCTCTCCGACACGCCCGCCCGCTGGGCGATGTCCTTCATGGTCGGCCGCTTCGGAGCCACCCGTGCCTCACTTCCTGCCTCGCATGGGGGTACTGACGGGCCGTCGGGTTCGCTCGCCCGAAGGCATCGTAGAGCTTCCCCGCCCATTGGTCGAGCGCCGGGATCCCGGTGACTAAAGCGCTTGAGCCAGAGCCATCTAAAGCGCATTAGTAAGCGTGCGTCAATAGCAGAGCACATGGCTCTGACCTGCACCGATACTGCATTCTCAGAATACGTTCCGGTGAATGTATTGACTTTGAGCACCGACACATTGCAGGGTCTGTCGGGCGAACGCGGCCCGCCGGGTCAGGGACCCCGGGGCCACCGTCCGCGCGCCTGGTCCGAGCAAAGGAGCCGTTCACCGTGCACATCTCCCGCAGAGCAGTCGCCGCTGCCGCCTTCCTCGCCACCGTCCTGCCGCTGAGCGCGTGCGGCGGGGGATCCGGCTCGGACTCGTCCGACGCCTCGGGCAAGGTCGAAGGGAAGATCACCTTCCAGACCTGGAACCTCCAGGCCAACTTCAAGGACTACTTCAACGGCGTGATCGCGGACTTCGAGAAGAAGTACCCCGGCACCGAGGTCAAGTGGGTCGACCGCCCCGGCGAGGGCTACGCGGACAAGATCAGCGCGGACGCGGCCGGCGGCACCCTGCCCGACGTCGTCAACGTCTCCCCCGACCTGGTGGCTCCGCTGGCCAAGGCCGGTCTCGCCCTCGACCTCGACAAGGCCGCGCCGAAGTACCGCAAGGAGTACCTGGACGGCGCCTGGAAGAGCCACCAGATACCCGGCACGGAGGGCACGTACGCCTTCCCCTGGTACCTCAACACCGGCCCGATGTTCTACAACAAGCGGCTGTTCAAGGACGCGGGACTCGACCCGCAGAAGCCGCCGACCACCTACGACGAGGTCTTCGCGGACGGCCTGAAGCTGGCGGAGAAGAGCCACGGCAAGGTCGCCACGCTCGCCAACGTCCCCACCATCGAGGACTTCGGCCGGTACGGCGGACAGCTGATGAACAAGGAGGGCACGGGCTTCGCGTTCAACGACGCGAAGGGCGTCGAACTCCTCACGCACTACAAGGAACTGTACGACGCCAAGGCGCTCGACCCCCAGGCGCTGACGGCGACCCCCGAGTCCTCGGGCCACAAGTTCCTCACCGAGTCCGTGGCGATGAACCCGGGCAGCGCGCTGGACCTGGCCAACTTCAAGAAGCAGGCCCCGAGCCTCTACAAGAACATCGGGATCACCGACCAGGTCAGCAGCACCGGCAAGGCCAACATGTACGTCATGGGCGTCATGGTGAACGCGCAGTCCAAGCGCAAGCCCGCCGCCGTCGCCTTCGCCCACTACGTGACCGACGCGACCCGCCAGATAGAGTTCGCCAAGCAGGTCGCCATCTTTCCGAGCACCGCCGGCTCGCTCGACGACCCGTACTTCACCAAGGAGGACGGGACGGACGAGACCCGGGTCCGTGTCGCCGCCGCGAAGTCCCTGAAGACGGCCGTCAACTACACCCCGGTGCTGTTCAGCGAGCAGATGAAGACCGAACTGCGCAACCAGATCGCCAAGGCGCTCCAAGGGAAGCAGAGCCCCGAGGAAGCTCTTGACAACGCTGTCAAGGCGTGTGACCGGCTGTTGCAGCAGAGCTGAGCCCTCTCGTGAACTCCCCCTCCCCCACTGCCGCGGCGGGCCGGCCCTCCGGCCGGATCCGCCGCCATCTGCCCCTGAGCCCCTGGCTGTTCGCCGCACCCGGTCTGATCGTCGTCGGCGCCTTCAGCCTCTTCCCGTTCTTCAGCACGCTGGTGAACTCCTTCACCGACCGGCGGACGCTGGTCCCCGGCTCGTTCGTCGGACTGGCGAACTTCCGGGAACTGCTGCACGACGAGATGTTCTGGACCGGCCTGCGCAACAGCGTGCTGTACGTCGTCGGCGTCGTCCCCGCGCTGGTCGTCCTGCCGCTGCTGCTGGCGATGCTCGTCCAGCGGCACATCCCCGGCATCACCTTCTTCCGGTCGGCCTTCTACACCCCGGTCGTCGCGTCCATCGTGGTCGTCGGTCTGATCTGGGTGTGGATGCTGGACGACCGCGGGCTGATCAACGCGGTCCTGGAGGCCGTCGGCATCGGCAAGGTCGGCTTCCTGAGCGACCAGTGGCTGCTGCTGGTCAGCGCGATGACGGTCACGGTCTGGAAGGGCCTCGGCTACTACATGATCATCTACCTGGCCGCCCTCGCGAACGTGCCGAGAGAACTGCACGAGGCCGCGTCCGTGGACGGCGCCGGAGTGGTACGCCGCTTCTTCACGGTCACCGTGCCGGCCATCCGCTCCACGATGGTGCTGGTCGCCGCCCTCTCCTCGGTCTCCGCCTTCAAGGTGTTCTCCGAGGTCTATCTGATGGCCGGCCCCTCCGGTGGACCGGCCGGTGAGGACACCACTCTGGTCATGCTCGTCCAGCGGGTCGGCACCGGGCTGAGCGGGCGGGTCGGTTACGCCTCCGCCATCTCGGTCGTCATCTTCGTCGTCACCGTCGGCCTGATGCTCCTGGTGCTGCGCGCCGACCGCAAGGAGGACGCGTGAGCTTCCTGAAGACCACCGACGCCGAGGGCCGGCGCGTCCCCGTCTGGCAGCTCGTGCTGCGCTACGTGCTGCTGCTCGCCGTCCTGGCGCTGACCGTCGGGCCGTTCCTCTGGCAGCTGTCGACCTCGCTGAAGGGCCCGAACGAGGACATCTTCAGCTCCCCGCCGAAGTTCTTCCCCAGCGATCCGACGCTGGACAACTACAGCCGGGTCGCCGACACGATCCCGGTCTGGGACTACGCGCTGAACTCGCTCAAGGTCGCCTCCGCCAACGTGGTCACCAACTGCGTCGGCTCGGCGCTCGCCGGGTACGCCCTGGCGAGGCTCCGCTACCGGGGGCGCAGGGCCGCGACGCTGGCGTTCATCCTCGCCATGCTCGTCCCCGTCGAGGGCATCATCATCGCCCAGTTCACCACCATGCGAGACCTGGGGCTGAACAACACCCTGCTCGGGGTGCTGCTGCCGGGTTCGGTCGGCGCGATGAACGTGCTGCTGATGCGCAACGCGTTCCTGAACCTCCCCGTGGAGATCGAGGAAGCGGCGTTCGTGGACGGGGCCAACGTCTGGCAGCGCTTCCTGCGGATCGCGCTGCCCTCCGTCAAGGGCACCCTCGCCGTCGTCGCAATCTTCGCCTTCATGGGCTCGTGGGACGACTTCCTGTGGCCGCTGATCGTCCTCAGCGACCCGGACAACTTCACCCTGACCATCGGCCTCAACTACCTGCACGGCACCTTCGCCAACGACGAGCGCCTCGTCGCGGCGGGCACGATCATCGCCGTGCTCCCGCTGATCATCCTCTTCGCCGGGCTGCAGCGCTTCTTCTTCCGGGGCGTCGGCGAAGGCGCCGTCAAGGGCTGATCCCGGCCGCCCCCTCGCACCACTAGAACCAGGACTCCTGTTCCGTATGAGCACCTCCCCCTTGCGTTTCGGCGCCAACTACACGCCCAGCCAGGGCTGGTTCCACCACTGGCTGGACTTCGACCTCGACGCCGTACGCGCCGACCTGGACTCCATCGCCGGGCTCGGGCTCGACCACATCCGGGTCTTCCCGCTCTGGCCGCTCTTCCAGCCCAACCGCACCCTGATCCGCCCGCGCGCCGTCGAGCAGCTCGTCCAGCTCGCCGACGCCGCCGCCGAACGCGGCCTCGACACCTGCGTCGACGGGCTCCAGGGCCACCTGTCGAGCTTCGACTTCCTGCCCGCCTGGACCGGTACGTGGCACCGGCGCAACCTCTTCACTCACCCGGACGTCCTCTCCGGGCAGGCCGAGTACCTGCGCACCCTGGCCGCCGCGCTCGCCGACCGGCCGCACTTCATCGGGATGACCCTCGGCAACGAGATCAACCAGTTCTCCGGCGACCCGCACCCCGACCCCGACCGCATCACGCCCGCGCAGGCCGACGCCTGGCTGGCCCGGATGCTGGATGCCTGCGAGGAGGGGGCGCCCGGCAAGCTCCACCTGCACGCGGAGTACGACGCCGCCTGGTACCAGGACGACCACGCCTTCACCCCGGCGCAGGCCGCGCGCCGGGGCGCCGTCACCGCCGTGCACTCCTGGGTCTTCAACGGCACCGCCCAGCGCCACGGCCGCACCGGCACCGCCACCGAGCACCACGCCGCCTACCTCATCGAACTCTCCAAGGCGTGGGCCCTCGACCCGCGCCGGCCGGTCTGGCTCCAGGAGGTCGGCGCGCCCGCCCCGCTGATCCCCGCCGGGCACGCCGCCGCGTTCACCGAGGCAACCGTGGCCAACGCCCTGGACTGCGAGGACGTGTGGGGCGTCACCTGGTGGTGCTCCCACGACGTGTCGCGCTCGCTGGCCGACTTCCCGGAGCTGGAGTACAGCCTCGGGCTGCTCACCAACGACCGCCAGGTCAAGCCGGCCGGCCGGACCATCGCCCGGATCGTCGAGGAGTGGCGCGGGCGCACCCACCGGCCCGCGCCCCGGACCACGGCGCTCGTCGTCGACACCGGGGACGACGAGACCGCGCCCCGGCGTTCCGTCTGCGCCCCCGGAGGCGCGGTCTTCGAAGCCTTCGCCCGGCTCACCGCCGACGGGGTCCGGCCGGCCACCGTCCTCGCGAGCAGGGCGTCCGACCAGGGCCACCTGGCCGCCCGGGGCATCACGAAGGTCGTCACGCCCGAAGAGGTCCGCTGACCCCGCACCACCCGCACCGCACCGGAATCGAACCGCGCACGATACGGAGCACACCATGACCCAGCCGCAGCGCCGACCGTCCGCACCCAGCCGCCGCACGGTGGTCCTCGCCGGAGCCGGAACCGCCGCCGCTCTGCTCACCCCCGGCCTGGCCACCACCGCGCACGCCGCCGCACCTGTCGCGCAGCAGCCCTGCGCCTCGTACTGGTTCCCCGACTCGCTGCCCGCCGGCGCGCCCGGCGACGGCATCACCTGGCGCAGTCTGAAGGCGTGGCGCCCCGAAACCGACCCCGACCTGCCGTTCAACACCGCGTCCGTGCCGCTCGCCGACCGCTTCACCCCGGTCCCGGCCAACACCACGGCCCGGACCGACCAGGCGCGGATCACCTCCCTGGTGGCCTTCGGGAACACCGCGGGCAACCCGTCGCAGGGCTCGGCCACCGCCGACTACTACGCTCTGAACCACTGGGCGTACATCGACGAGCTGGTCTTCTGGGGCGGTTCGGCCGGTGAGGGCCTGATCCTCGCGCCGAACGCCCCGGTCGTGGACGCGGCCCACCGGCACGGCGTGCCCGTCCTCGGCACCGTGTTCCTGCCGCCCGTGCACCACGGCGGCGACCTCCGGTGGACGCGTGACCTCGTCCAGCGGGACGCGGCAGGGCGCTTCCCGCTGGCCGCGAAGCTGGTGGAGGCGGCCGTCGCGCACGGCTTCGACGGCTGGTTCCTCAACGCCGAGACCGAGGGCGGGTACGCCGCGCTCGGCGCCGAGATGCTCGCCTTCGTCACGGACCTGCGGGCGCGCAGCGACGCGGCGGGGCTGCGCATCACCTGGTACGACGCGATGACGGTGACCGGCGAGGTCGGCTGGCAGGGTGCGCTCGACGCCGAGAACACCGCGCTGTTCCGGGAGGCGGACTCGATGTTCGTGGACTTCCGCTGGACGCCCGGGACGCTTGCCTCCTCCGCCGGGAACGCCGAGGCCGTCGGCCGCAGCCGCTACGACCTGCGGGCGGGCGTCGATGTCGAGTCCAACGGCTGGAACGCGTCGGTCGACTGGGACGCGATCATTCCGGCGGACCGCCCGCACACCGTCGGCTACGGCTTCTACCGGCCGGAGTGGACCCGCGGCCATCTTCCGGAGGACCGTACTCCCGCTCAGTTCCACGCCGCCGACCAGCGGTTCTGGACGGGGCGGTCGCTGGACCCGGCCCGGCCGGACCGTACGGACCCCTGGCGCGCTCCCGCGACCGCGGCGGCCGACCGCTCGACCGTGGAGCGGCTGCCGTTCGCCACCACGTTCAACACCGGCCACGGCCTGCGCTGGTACGAGAACGGCCGGGTGGCCTCGGACGCGGAGTGGAACCACCTCGGGGTGCAGGACCGGCTGCCGGGCCGCCGCTGGGTCGTCCGTACCGAGGGCCGGCGGCCGTCCGTGGGCTTCGACTTCGAGGACGCCTGGCGCGGGGGCAGCAGCCTGCTGGTCGCCGGGGAGCCGGACGCGCCGGTCACCGTGGAGCTCCACCGCACCCGGCTGCCGCTGTCGCGGCGCACGGTCGTGGAGCTGACCCACCGCACGGACCCGGGCTCCGGTCCGGTCACCGTCGAGTTGGCCGTCGCCCTGCGCGAGCCGGACCGGCCGGGCGACCCGGTCGCGTACGCGTACGTCCCGGCGGGCGAGCTGCGGGCGGGCAGCGGCGGGTGGACCACCTCCACGCTGCGGCTGAACTCCCTCTCCGGTAAGGCCGGTACGGTCCACGCGCTCGGGGTGCGCCTCACGGCGGCCGGTCCGGTGCGGTGGCGGCTGGGCGCGCTGGCCGTACGGGACCGGGCCGAGACGACCGCCGCGCCGACCGGACTGCGCGTCACCGGGGCGTCCGCGGGCGCCGACGGCACCGACGTGCGCCTGCGCTGGCACCGTTCCCCCGGTGCCCCGCGCCACTACGAGCTGCACCGCGTCCTGCCCGACGGCACCCGGCGCTTCCTGGGCGCCACCGCTTCCACCGCGTTCTTCGTGCCCGGTCTGCGCCGGGAACCGGGCGAGAAAGCCGCTCGTTTCCAGGTCAGGGCCGTGGGCGAGCTGTACACGACCTCCGGCACCGCCTCCACCGCGCACCGCTGGTAACGACCCCCACCCGACCCACCACCTACAACGGAGTCACCCCCATGCACGACGACCGCAGCCTGGTCGAAGCCCGTCTCAAGCGCGTCCTCGACGAGCGCATCCGGCCCGCCGTATACCCGGAGTCCGTCCCCTTGGACGTCGCCGTCTGGAACGCGCCGGGCGAGCCGGTCCCCGTCACCGAGGGCCTGGCCGGGCCCACCGAGCCGATCGCGGTCGGTGACCGGTGGGGCGCGCCGTGGGGCACCTCCTGGTTCAAGGTCTCCGGCACCGTGCCGGAGGCGTGGGCGGGCCGGACCGTGGAGGCGCTGCTCGACCTCGGCTTCGACGAGAACATGCCGGGCTTCCAGTGCGAGGGCCTCGTCTACCGCCCGGACGGCACGCCGGTGAAGGGCCTCAATCCGCGCAACCAGTGGGTGCGGGTGGGCGCCCCGGTGGCGGGAGGCGAGGAGGTGCTGCTGCACATCGAGGCGGCGTCCAACCCGGTGATCCTGGACTACCACCCCTTCCTGCCGACGCGGTTGGGTGACAAGGAGACCGCCGGCAGTGAGCCGCAGTACACGCTGGCCCGGATGGACCTCGCCGTGTTCGACGAGGACGTGTGGAACCTGGTCCAGGACCTGGAGGTGCTGGGCGAGCTGATGCGGGAGCTGCCCGTGGAGGGCGCCCGCCGCTGGGACGTCCTGCGTGCCGTCGGCCGGGCGCTGGACGCGGTCGACCTCCAGGACGTGGCCGGGACCGCCGCCGCCGCCCGCGCGGAACTGGCCGATGTCCTCGCGACGCCGGCAGCGCCCTCCGCGCACCGCATCAGCGCGGTCGGCCACGCCCACATCGACTCCGCCTGGCTGTGGCCGCTGCGCGAGACGGTCCGCAAGGTGGCCCGTACGACGTCCAACATGACCGCCCTCCTGGAGGACGAGCCGGACTTCGTGTTCGCGATGTCGCAGGCCCAGCAGTTCGCCTGGATCAAGGAGCACCGCCCCGAGGTCTACGCGAAGGTCAGGGCGGCCGTCGCGGAGGGCCGGTTCGTGCCGTCCGGCGGCATGTGGGTCGAGTCCGACACGAACATGCCGGGCTCCGAGGCGATGGCGCGTCAGTTCGTGCACGGGAAGCGGTTCTTCCTCGACGAGTTCGGCATCGAGAACGACGAGGCGTGGCTGCCGGACACGTTCGGCTTCGCGGCCGGTCTGCCGCAGATCATCAAGGCTGCCGGCTCCAAGTGGCTGCTCACGCAGAAGATCTCGTGGAGCCAGACCAACAAGTTCCCGCACCACACCTTCCAGTGGGAGGGCATCGACGGCACCCGGATCTTCACGCACTTCCCGCCCGTCGACACGTACAACTGCTCGATGAAGGGCAGCGAGATCGCCCATGCGGCGACGAACTTCAAGGACAAGGGGGTGGCCAAGCACTCCCTCGCGCCCACCGGCTGGGGCGACGGTGGCGGCGGCACGACCCGCGAGATGATCGCGAAGGCGGCCCGGCTGCGGAGCCTGGAGGGCTCGGCGACGGTGACGTGGGAGACCCCTACGGACTTCTTCACCAAGGCCGAGGCCGAGTACCCGAACGCCCCGGTCTGGGTCGGCGAGCTCTATCTGGAGCTGCACCGCGCGACCCTCACCAGCCAGGCGAAGACCAAGCAGGGCAACCGCCGCAGCGAGCACCTGCTCCGGGAGGCCGAGCTGTGGGCCGCCACCGCCGCCGTACGGACCGGCTTCACATACCCGTACGAAGAGCTGGACCGGATCTGGAAGACGGTGCTGCTGCACCAGTTCCACGACATCCTGCCCGGGTCCTCGATCGCCTGGGTGCACCGTGAGGCGGAGAAGACCTACGCGGCCGTGGCCGGGGAGCTGACGGACATCATCGACGCCGCGCAGCGTGCGCTGGCCGGTGATCCGGCGGGCGGGCGCACCCTCCTCTTCAACGCGGCTCCGCACCCGCGCGGCGAGGTCGCGGCCGGTGCGGCGGCGGCCGTCGCGGAGGCCGGTGCCAGCCGTCCCGCTCCGCGCGAGGGCGGCGGGTTCGTACTGGACAACGGGCTGCTGCGGGTGGAGATCGACGGCCGGGGCCTCGTCGTGTCGGCGTACGACATCGCAGCGGACCGCGAGGCCGTCGCTCCGGGCGCGGCCGCGAACCTGCTCCAGATCCACCCGGACTTCCCGAACATGTGGGACGCGTGGGACGTCGACGCGTTCTACCGCAACACGGTCACGGACCTGACGGATGTGGACGAGCTGACTCCGCTGGAGGACGGTGTACGGATCGTCCGCGGCTTCGGGGACTCGAAGGTGACCCAGCTGCTCACACTGGAGCCGGGCGCCAAGCGGCTGGACATCGACACCGAGGTCGACTGGCACGAGACGGAGAAGTTCCTCAAGGCCGCGTTCCCGATGGACGTGCATGCCGAGCGGTACGCGTCCGAGACGCAGTTCGGCCACTTCTACCGGCCCACCCACACCAACACCAGCTGGGAGGCGGCCAAGTTCGAGGCGTGCAACCACCGCTTCGTGCACCTGGAGGAGCCGGGCTGGGGCGTCGCCCTCGTCAACGACTCGACGTACGGTCACGACGTGACGCGTACCGTCCGGAAGTCGGACGCGGGGACGACGACCACCGTACGGGTCTCGCTGCTGCGCGCGCCGCGCTTCCCCGACCCGGAGACCGACCAGGGCGTGCACCGCTTCCGTCACGCGCTGGTGCCCGGAGCGGCGATCGGCGACGCGGTCCGCGAGGGCTTCCGGGTCAACCTGCCGGAGCGCCGCATCACCGGTGAGCACGAGGTGGCCCCGCTGGTGGCCGTCGACCAGGACGCGGTCGTGGTGAGCGCGGTCAAGCTGGCGGACGACGGCAGCGGCGATGTCGTCGTGCGGCTCTACGAGTCGACGGGCGGCCGGGCGAAGGTCACCCTGGCCACCGGCTTCGGCGCCACCGGTGCCGTGGCGACGGACCTGCTGGAGCGGCCGCTGTCCGACGCCCCGGCGCCGGAGTTCGCCGAGGAGGGCGTGCGGCTGTCGCTGAGGCCGTTCGAGCTGGTGACGCTGAGGTTCACGCGCGGCTGACGCCGAGGCGGGGTCTGCGGGGGGCGTCCGGTCGGTGGGCCGGCTGGGCGCCTCCCCTCCCCCTCTGCTGCGATGATGGACGCATGTCTGCTGGTGAGTCCAAGGGGTCCGCGTCCTCGGGCGGTTACGCGAAGGGGCGTGCGCGTCGGGAGCAGATCGTGGCGACGGCGGCCGAGGTGTACGGGCATGTGGGGTACCGCGGTGCCTCGTTGCGGGAGATCGCGAAGCGGGCCGGGATCAGTCATGTGGGCCTGATGTACTACTTCCCCAGCCGTGAGGCGCTGTTGGCCGCGGTGCTGGAGCGGCGGGACGAGGAGGAGGCCGCGCGGAGCGCGCCGGTGGTGTCCTCGCCCCGGGACGCGATGCGGCATCTGCTGGACCTGGCCGACCGCAACGCCGGTCATGCGGGAATGGTCGAGCTGTACGTACGGCTGGCGGCCGAGGCGACCCCCGAGGATCACCCGGCGCACGGCTATTTCGAGCGGCACTACGAGATGGTCCGCTCCTACGTGCACCGCGCGCTGGAGGAGTTGGCCGGGCAGGGCGCGTTGCGGGACGGGGTCGATGCCCGGACCGCGGCCGTGGGCCTGGTGGCGCTGATGGACGGGTTGCAGGTGCAGTGGCTGACGAGTCCCGACGAGGTGGACATGGCCGGGGTCCTGCGGGCGTTCGTGCGGCAGCTCCTCAAGGAGCCGTTGGACTAGGGGGGCTCAGCCGCCGGAGAAGTACCAGCGCCACGGCGGCGGTGGCCAGTTCGCCGGTGGCCAGTCCCGCCCAGACGCCGCCGGTGCCCAGCCGGCCGAGGGCGACGATCAGGGGGACCTTGACCAGGAGCAGGGTGCCGATGGACATCAGATAGGCGGGCGCCGGGCGGCCGAGGGACTGGGAGTAGGCGGCCACCAGGGGGCCGATCCCGGCGACGGTCAGGCCGAGGGCGATGATCCGCAGGGCCCGGCCGGCGGTGGTGACTGCGGCGGGGTCGTTGAGGAAGAGGCCGGCCAGGGGTTCGGCCAGCAGGGCGAGGACGGCCGCGGTGAGCAGTCCGTAGAGCAGGGAGGCCAGCAGCGCGAGGTTGCGCGCGCGCAGGGCCCGGACGGTGAGGCCTCGGCCGCTGTTGTAGCCGGCGATGGGCTGGAGGCCCTGGCTGATGCCGGTGTGGGGCATCAGCACGAAGGTCTGCAGGCGCGCGCAGACGGCGTACGCGGCCAGTGCGACGGCGGACCCGGTGGCGGCGAGGGTCGCGTTGACGAGGACGGCCAGGAGGGTGACGCCCGTTCCGGCCAGGAACGAGGGCAGGCCGATGCCCAGGAGGGCCCGCAGGGTCGGACCGTGCGGCAGCAGGTCGCGCGGGGTGACGCGGTAGGGGCGGTCGCTTCGGCCGAAGAAGAACCACAGGCTCATGGCCGCGGAGACGGCCTGGCCTCCGACGGTGCCGAGGGCGGCGCCGCGCACTCCCATGCCGAGCCCGAAGATCAGCAGCGGGTCGAGCGTGATCTGTACGGCGACGGGGACGAGCCACAGGAGGGTCGAGTAGCCCATCCGCCCCTCGGCGCGCACCAGGCTGGAGAAGCCGGTGGAGACGAGTGCCCCGCACAGCAGCACGACGGCGTAGGGGCGTGCGCTCTCGCGCAGCTCGCCGTGGGCTCCGAGCAGGGTGAGGAGGGGGTCGAGGAAGGTCAGGCCGAGCGCGGTGGTGGCCGCGGCGCAGGACCAGAACAGGGTGAAGGAGTTGCCCGCCGCGCGGGCGGCGGCCTGCCGGTCTCCGGCGCCCAGGGCGCGGGAGATCAGCGAGGCACCACCGGCACCGACGGTGGTGGACACCGCGCCGAGCAGCAAAAGGAGCGGGGCGGCCAGGTTGACCGCGGCCATCGCGGTGTCACCCACTCCGTGGCCGACGAACCAGGCGTTGGTCAGGGCGTAGACGCCGTAGACGCCGACGGCGGCCGTGGTCTGGGTGCAGGCTCGCCACAGCAGTCGGCCCACCGGTTCGGTGCCGAGGCGGGTGGTGTGGTCGGCGGGTGCGGGGGCAGTGGGCCGGGGTGTCATCGGCGGGTGCGGCCGAGCAGTGCCATCGCTTCGTCGAGGAGGGGGCGGGCGAAGTCGTACTGCTTGGTGTCGGTGTGGCCTCGGTAGACGGTCTCGACGACCATGATCAGCATGAGGTGGAGGCAGTACAGGCGGCGGCGCACCTGCTGGGTGCCGGTGAGTTCCGGGTGGCCGTAGCCGCGCATGAAGGGTGCCGGGTCGCCGAAGGCGGACAGCTGGGTGCCGGTGAAGCCCGCCTCGATCAGCGGGTCTCCGTAGAAGGCGCGTTCGTGGTCGATGATGCAGGCGATGCGGCCGTCGCGGACCATGACGTTGCTGTCCCACAGGTCCCACTCGACCAGGCGGGGTTCGGTCACTTCGTCGAGGCTCGCGGCGTGTTCGGTGATCACGGCGCGCACGGTGTCGTAGTCCCAGCCGATGTCGACACCCCGGCGTTCGCCGTCGGTCAGGACGTCCTCGACGATGCCGGTGAACGCGCGCCGCCAGCTGGTGTCGTGCGGACCGGCGAGCGGCCCGAAGCCGGGGCCGCCGATGGAGTTGATCTCGCGGTTGGCCGCGCCGAGCTGTTCCATGCAGGCGTCGCGCTCGGCGGCGGGCAGTTGTCCGGAGACGATGCCGAGGTTGTCGGCGTCGATGTACGGCATGAAGAAGTAGTCGGCGTCGCACAGTTCGCGGCTCCGGTCGGCGAAGTGCACCTCGGGGACCGGCACCGAGGTACGGGTGCGTATGAGGTCCAGCGTGTTCAGCTCGATCGACATGGCGCCGCGTTCGTACGTCATCACCTCCACGTGCGGGGGCGGGGCGATCTTCAGGACGACGTCGGCACCGTCGCGCAGCCGGATGCGGTAGGCCACGTTGAACCAGCCGTGCCCCAGCTCGTCGGCCCAGCCCTCCCCCGTGGGGACCTGCCCGGGACCGTAGGCCCGCTCGATCATGGCGCGCAGTACGTCGGGAGACTGCCGGTTCTTCGTGATGCTCTCCACGCCCGGTCCTTTCGAAATGGCTGCCCGCAGCGCCACCGGAAAAATACTTACCACGTGGTCGATATTCATAGCAGAGGGAGCGTACGCCCGTACACCCCTGGTGTGCACGGATCGCGAGGCGGCGCCCTGGAGCCTTTAGTTCTTCTGCAAGGTTCGGGTGACCCCCGCGATGACGGCGGTCGCCGGCACCCAGCCGAGGGCGATCAGGACCCGAGAGCAGTGCCGCGATCACGACGGCGCGAACCGTCCGCGCGGGCCCCCACTCGCCGCCTGCGGTCACCTGATCGGCATCGGGCGCACCCGTACGCAGGTCCACGCGTCGCCCCTCGGGGAACGCGGTCCCACAGTTCACGCTCCGGTGGAGTCAACTCGTCCTATGAAAGCACTCGTTCAGACTGGCGATCTTCCTCCGGGCGCCCTGGTCATGGCGGTTGGGGTTCGGGCAGGCACAAGAAGCCGGCGAGGGTCCGCACCGCCGCGTCCGCCACCGTCCGGGCACAGCCGTTCGTCATGGGAGCGCGCGGTGTATCCAGTGCGTCATACCGTGACCGTGGAGGAACCCACTGACACTGCCCCGCATGGCCGGCTGTTGCCGTCGCATGCCGGCGGTCGCCCCACCGGTGTGCAGAAGGCGCCCGATGGCGGACAATTCTGGTGAGGGGTGGATGTGTCCGCCGAGCAGAGGGGCCACCATGTCCGGTCCGCCGGGACCCGGAGCGCCGACGCGGGTCTTCCTCGTGGACGACCACGAAGTCGTACGCCGGGGGCTGCGCGATCTGATCGATGACGAGCCCGACATGGAAGTGGCGGGCGAGGCCGCGACGGCGGAGCAGGGTCTCGCCAGGGGGCTCGCGCTGCGGCCCGACGTGGCCGTCCTCGATGTGCGCCTGCCCGATGGCGACGGGATCGGGGTGTGCCGGGACCTGCGCTCCGGGCTGCCGGGCCTGGCCTGTCTGATGCTCACCTCGTTCGACGACGAGGACGCGCTGCTCGACGCCATCATGGCGGGAGCCGCGGGTTATGTGCTGAAGCAGATCAACGGGTCCGGTCTGGTGTCGGCGATACGCACAGTTGCGACGGGGCAGTCGATGCTCGATCCGGCCACCACGGCCCGGCTGATGCGTTCGCTGCGGGGGCCCGAGGAGCGGAGGTCCGCCGAGGGCGAGCGCCTCGCGGGGCTCTCCGAGCGGGAGCACTCCGTACTGGAGCTGATCGGCGAGGGGCTCACCAACCGGCAGATCGCGCAGCGGTTGTACCTCTCCGAGAAGACGGTCAAGAACCACATCTCCCGGCTTCTGGGGAAGCTGGGCGTGGAGCGGCGCGTCCAGGCCGCGGTCATCGCCGCCCACGTGCACGAGCACGACGCCGACTCCGGATAGCCGTCAGGTCTCCGGTTCTGCCAGGGGGACCCACCAGGTCAGCACCGTCCCCCGCTCCGGTGGCCGCCGGGTGTGTGCGTCGAGGCCGCCCCCCAGCCGTTCCGCGCGCTCGCTCAGATTGCGGAGACCGCTGCGCCTGCCGCCTTTCGCCAGGCCCACGCCGTCGTCGCTGACCGTGACGGTCAGTGCGCCGCCTCCCGCGACGACCGCCACCTCCGCGGCCCGGGCCTTCGCGTGCCGGGCCACATTGGTCAGCGCTTCGGTCACCACCGCGATCGCCTCGTCCCCCACGCCGCCCGGCACCTCGGTGTCGAGCAGCCCCTCCATGCGCAGCGCGGGTGCGAAACCGAGCGTCGGTGCGGCGGCGTCGACCGCGCCGACGACGCGGCTCCTGAGCTTGGGTGCCGTTCCGGGCTCCGCGTGCTCACGGAGACCGAAGATGGTCGAGCGGATGATCTTGATGGTGGTGTCGAGATCGTCGATGGCGCGCGTCACCCGGTCCCTGGCCACCGGATGCTCGACGAAGCGCCGCGCGCTCTGCAGCGTCATGCCGGTCGCGAAGAGACGCTGGATCGCGAGGTCGTGCAGGTCGCGGGCGATACGGTCGCGGTCCTCCAGGAGGCTCACCTGTTCGGCGTCACGGCGCCGTTCGGCCAGCTCCAGGGCCAGGGCGGCGGATGCGGTGAAGGCGGGCAGCGCGGCGGTCTCGGTACCGGTGAACTCGGGCCGCCCCCTGCGTCGCAGCAGGACGAGCACCCCGCTCAGCCGGTCCTTCGTACCCAACGTCGCGGCGATCGCGGGGCCGAAGCCCTTCCAGCGCTCGGGCTGGACCGTGATCCGCCCGTCCCGTTCGATGTCCGTGAGGAGGAGGAGCCCGCCCTCGGCGAGGGCAGCGGCCGCCAGGGTCCCCTCGATGGTGGGCAGCACCACCTCCTGGTGCCGGTCGGCCCCCTCACCGCCGGCCATCGACCCGCGCAGCGAGCCGTCGGGCCCGACCAGGTAGTACACGCCCGTGTCGGCGTCGGCGATCTCCACGGCCCGGTCGAGCATGCCGTCGAGGACGTCCCGCTCCCGCGATCCGGAGAGCAGCGCGCTGGTGAATTCGGCACCGGCGGCGAGCCAGAGCTGGCGCAGGCGCCCCTGCTCGTACAGCCGGGCGTTCTCGATCGCGATGCCGGCGGCGACGGCCAGCGTCGACACCACGGCCTCGTCCTCTTCGTCGAAACCCCTCCGGCCGCGCTTCTCCGTCAGGTAGAGGTTGCCGAACACCTCGTCCCGGATCCGGATCGGTACGCCGAGGAAGGAGTGCATCGGGGGGTGGTGGGGCGGAAAGCCGTACGAGGCGGGGTGGTCGGCCAGCTCGTCCAGGCGCAGCGGCTCGGGGTGCCGGATGAGCTCGCCCAGGATGCCGTGGCCCGAGGGCAGTGCGCCGATCCGCTCGTGCAGCTCGTCGCCGATGCCGGTGGTGAGGAACCGGGAGAGCCGCTGGTCGTCGCCGATGACGCCGAGGGCGCCGTACTCCGCGTCGACCAGGGTCACGGCGGACTCCACGATCGTGCGCAGCACCTGGGAGAGGTCGAGGTCCCGGCCGACGGACATGACGGCCTTCAGCAGCTCGCCGAGCTTTTCCCGGGTGCTCCGGACCTCGTCCAGCCGGGCCTGGAGTTCACCCAGGAGTTCGTCGAGCCCCAGGCGCGGAGACCGTGCTCCGCCGTCTCGGGTCTCCTCCGGACCCATCGGCACCTCCGGCTGCGTCGGAGCCGGCGGGTGCCGGTCTCGGCCGCCCCGTTTCACCGTAGCCCCGATGCCGCACGCCTTCCTGTCGGACCGGGGCGGGGGTCACCGGGCCGGGACGGTGACGACCGGGCAACGGGAGCGGTGCAGGAGGCCGTGGACCACGGAGCCGACGCGCATGCCCGTGTAGCCGCCCCGGCCGCGGCGGCCGACGACCACGGCGAGGGCGTGCTCGCCCGCCTCCGCCAGGATCTCGACGGGTGAGCCGACGCGGACCTCGTGCGTCAGCCGGGTGCCGGGGTACTTCTCCGACCAGCCGGCCGTGATCTCCGAGAGCTGTCGGCGCTCGGCCTCGAACATGGTGTCGCTGGAACGGAGGGAGAAGACGGGGGGCTGCCAGACCGCGACGGCCCGGAGCTCGGCCTGCCGGAGGTCCGCCTCCTCGAAGGCGAACGCGAGGGCCGCGAGTGAGGACTCGCTGCCGTCGACACCGACGACGAGACACGGCGGCTGCCGCATGGCGTCCTCGGCCTCGCCCACCACCACGACCGGGCAGCGGGCCTGTGCGGTGACGGGGACGACGAGCGCGCCGGCGCTGAGGTATTCCTCGGTGCGGCTGAGGTGCCGGGAGCCGAGCACGACCATGGCCGCGTCCTGCGAGATGCGCGCCATGACCTGTGCCGGGAAGCCGTCGACCACCGACGTGGTGATCCCGGTGCCCGGCCGCCGCTCCCCGGCCCAGTCCGCCGCAGCGCTCACGGCGTCCTTGCCCTCCAGGGCCCGGGCCATGTGCCGGGGGGTGTCGTCCACGTGTTGGGTGTCGTGCTGCGGGGGCACGGCCACGACCAGCCGCAGGGTCCGGTGGCGCCGGTGGGCCTCGTCGGCCGCCCAGGCCACGGTGAGGCGCCAGTCCCTCGACGGGTCGATGCCGACGGCGATCTCGCGGTGTTCCGTCGTGCTGCTCATGATCCGCTCCTGTCCCGGGGACGGGGCCCGTCACGGCCGCCCTGCTTGGGTCTCCCTCCACCGTGGCACGCGCGATGCGCCGCCCGAAGGGCCTCCCAGGGCCGGGACCGGGGACCAAACGTCCCTATGGCCCCCGGCGGACGAGCCCGACCGGCCCGCGGCGTGGACCGTACGGCCCTCGCCGCGGGCCCGGCGTTCGGAGACCGTGGTGATACGGGCATCCGCGCCCTCCTCCACGCACAGGCCGGCCCCGGCACCGCGGCCGGCGGACAGGACAAACCGTGACCGCCAACGCTCTCAACCGGACCCTCGTGGCGTCGCTGGTCGAGGACGCGACCCTCGCTCCGTCCATGCACAACGCACAACCGTGGCGGTTCGTCCACCGGGCGGCCACGGACACCGTCGAGCTCCACGGCGACCGGGCACGGGAGATGCCTCGCGCCGATCCGGACCGCCGTGCCCTCCACCTGGGCTGCGGCGCGGCCCTGTTCGGTCTGCGGGTGGCTGCCGCACACCGGGATCTGGATGCGGAGGTGGAACTGCTGCCCGCGCCGGACGACCCCTGGCACCTCGCTGACGTACACCTGTCCGCCCCCGCCGGTGGGACGGAGCTCGCCGCGCTCCATCCGGCGCTGCGGGAGCGGCACACCAGCCGCTTCCCGTTCACACAGGAGCCCGTGCCGGCCGAGATCATGGCGGGGCTGAGGGCCGCCGCGGCCCGTGAGGGCTGCCGCCTGGACGTCCCCGGCGACTGGTTCACCGACGCCCTGATGGAGCTCGTACGCGACGCCGAGCGGCTGGAGGCCGCCGACCCGCTGGTACGCGCGGAGGTCGCCGCGTGGACGCATACGGAGGGCGAGGACCCGGGGGCGCAGGGGATACCCGCGTACGCCTTCGGCCCCCGGCAGCTCGACGTGACGTCACCGGTGCGGGATTTCGAGCCTCCGCACCGGGGTCCTTCGCGCGCCTCCGCCCGCTTCGAGAGGCGTCCCGGCTTCGCCCTGCTCGGTACGCGGGAGGATGCGCCCCGTGACTGGCTGGATGCGGGGCAGGCCCTGCACCGGGTGCTGTTGCAGGCCACGTCGGACGGCCTGTCCACGTCGCTCATGTCCCAGCCGCTGGAGTGGCCCGAGCTGCGTGCGCTGTCGCGGGACCCGCGTTCGGCGTCGGGCTTCGTCCAGATGCTGCTGCGGCTGGGGTACGGTCCGCGCGGGCGGGCGACCCCGCGGCGGCCGGTCTCCGACGTCCTGTCCTTCGTCTGAGCAGTCGCCCGTACGCCGTTCACAGCCGGAACCAGCGCTCCTCCCCCGGTGCGACGCAGACCTTCCGTCCGTCGGGCAGCAGGACGGGGACGGGGCCCCGGGGGGACTCGGGTACGCGGACGGCGAGCCGTCCGGGCAGGACGCGGACCCGGACGCCCCGGTGGCCCTGGAAGCAGATCGTGAAGGAGAACCGGGGGATCTGCGCCAGGGGAACGGGCTGGACGCGCAGTCCTTCGGGGCCGGCCTCCAGGCCGGTGATGCCGCGCTCGACCAGGTCGACCGTCCCCGCCATGGCCCCGAGGTGGATGCCCTCGCCGGTGGTGCCGCCCTGGAGGTCGGCCACGTCCCCGAGCAGGGCCTCCTCGCAGTAGCGCCAGGCGTCCGCCCCCTTGTCCCGCGTGCTCAGCCAGCCGTGGACGAGGCTGCTGAGCGTCGAACCGTGGCTGGTGCGGCGCAGGTGGTACGCCTCCGTCGCGCGCCAGGTGTCGTCGTCCAGCGGGTGGCCGAGCCGGACGAACAGCTCGTGGAGTTCCCGGGGCCGGAAGAGGTAGCCGAGCATGAGGGTGTCGGCCTGTTTGGTGGCCTGGTAGCGGTTGACGCTGTCACCCTCGGCTTCCAGGATGCGGTCGAGCCGGCGGATGTCGCCGTAGCGGGCCCGGTAGCCGTCCCAGTCCAGCTCCTCCAGGTCCCCGTAGCCCTCGAACTGGCTGATCACGCCGTGGTGGAACGGAATGTACAGATGACGCGAGACGTCCTCCCACCGCGTCAGTTCCTCGCCGTCGAGGGACAGTTGGTCCGCCAGTTCGGCGCGCCGCGCGGCGGGCAGTTCGGCCAGGAGGTCGAGGCCGCGGGCGAGGACCCAGGCCGCAGTGGCGTTCGTGTACGCGTTGTCGTCGATGCCCGGCCGGGCCGCTCCGGGGTAGGCGTCGTGGTATTCGTCGGGGCCGACCACGCCCCGGATGCGGTATCCGCGCAGGTCCGGGTCGTACCGGGCGGCGCCCGCCCAGTAGCGGGCCACCTCCAGGAGGATCTCGGCCCCCGCCGAGTGGAGGAAGGCGCGGTCGCCGGTGGTCTGCGCGTACCGCCACACGTCGTGGGCGACGGCCGAGCCGACGTGCCGCTGGAGCCGTGAGTGGTCGGGCAGCCATCGCCCGGAGCGCGGATTGAGGTGGAGCTCCTGGGTCTCCTCCCGCCCGGACCCGGCGCTCTGCCACGGGTAGACGGCGCCCCGGGCCCCGAGGTCGCGGGCCGTCGCGCGCGCGGCGGGGAGCCGGCGGTGGCGGTACATGAGCAGCGCCTTCGCCACCTCGGGGAAGTGCAGGTTCAGGTAGGGCAGGACGAACAGCTCGTCCCAGAAGACGTGGCCCCGGTACGCCTCGCCGTGCAGCCCCCTGGCGGGGACACCGGCGTCGAGGTCGGCGGTGTGCGGGGACAGCGTCTGGAGTACGTGGAAGACGTGCAGGCGCAGGATGCGGCCGGCCTCGCCCGGTACGTGGAGCTCGCCCTGTTCCCAGAGGCGCCGCCAGGCCGCCTTGTGCGTGGCCAGGAGGCGGGGGAAGGCGGCGGCGCCGGCGGCCGCTGCGCATGCCTCCGCGCGCGGGTCGCCGGCCGGGCGGTCTGCCGAGGTGCGCAGCGCCAGGGTCTTCACGAGCCTCACCGCGTGACGCGGGGCGACGGGCAGGCGGTAGGTCTGCACGGGGGCGGTCGGTGTGGCCGTCCGCGCGGCGGGCGCCGGGGGTGTGGTGACCGTGCGGACGGCCAGGGCGAGACGGGTGCCGGGCTCGTGGGTGCGGCAGGTCAGCCAGGCGGTGCCGCCGGGTTCGAAACCGCTTCGGTGGCCGGTGAGATGGCGGCCCTCCAGATTCCGGTACCGGTCCACCCCGGCGTTGGTGACCGCCCCGTCGAGGACGGACTCCACCTCGATGGTGCCGCGCCATCCGTAGGCCCGGAAGGTGCTGCGCTGGGCGGCCAGGTACGGGTCTCCCATGTGCACGATCCGGGTATGGACGACGCGCAGCGAGCGTCCCTCGGCGTCCCGGAAGAACAGCTGCCGGGTCAGTGTGCCGGTGCGCAGGTCCAGCCGCACGTGATGGTGGCGCAGGTCCGGGGATTCGGGTGTCAGCCAGGCGCCGGGCGGCCCGTCGTCCGGGAGGCAGCGGTAGCGCACCACCGTCCAGTTGGGCAGGTTGACCATGTCCTCGTTCGTTACCGTGCGGCCCGCGACGGCCGAGCCGCGCCGGTCGTAGCAGCCGGCGAGGTAGGTGCCCGGGTAGTGGACGGGTCCGGCGGGGCATTCGGGTGCGGAGCCCCGGGTGGCGAACCGCCCGTTGCCGAGTGCGCACAACGACTCGACCAGCCGCTCGCGTTCGGGTTCGTAGCGGTCGTAGCCCCATGTCCACCCGGTGCTCACCGTTGCTCGCTCCAGACGTTCCGCATCATGGCCGGGAGGCCGGGGACGACCGGGCCGGCGCCCTCCCGGCGCAGGGGGTCCGGGAGGAGCGCGGTGTCCGGACGCCGTTCACGCGACGGCCGGAGGGGCGGGGACCTGCACGGCGGTGTGCTGCGGGGCGCCGAGCGCGACCTTGATCGCTCCGGTGTCGGCCGCCCGGCCGAACACGTCGTACGCCTCCTCCATCTGCCCGAGTTCGAAGCGGTGGGTGACCAGCTGAGACGTCGGCAGCCGCCCGGCCGCCAGCATGCGCAGCAGCATGGGGGTGGACGCGGTGTCCACGAGGCCCGTGGTGAGGGTGACGTCCTTGATCCACAGGTCTTCGAGATGGAGTGTCGCGGGCTTGCCGTGCACCCCGATGTTGGCGACGTGGCCGCCCGGCCGGACCATGCGGGTGCAGCTCTCGAACGCCTCGGGCACGCCCACCGCCTCCATGACGACATCGGCGCCCTGCCCGTCCGTCAGGTCGGCGACGAGTTGTTCCGGGTCCTCGTCGGCGCCCACGGTGGCGTCGGCACCGAGCGCCCGCGCGGCGTCCAGCCGCGAGGCGGCGAAGTCGACGGCGACGATCCTGCCCGGGCTGTACAGGCGTGCCGTGGTGATCGCGGCGAGGCCGATCGGTCCGGCCCCCACCACGACGACGGTGTCGGCGGGCTGTACGCGGCCGTTGAGGACGCCCACCTCGTAGGACGTGGGGAAGATGTCGGCGAGCAGGACGGCGTCCGCGCTGTCCACGGCGCTGGGGAGCGGGTGGACCGACAGGTCGGCGAACGGGACCCGGACGTACTCGGCCTGCGTCCCGTCGATCGTGTGCCCGAGGATCCAGCCTCCTCCGCCGCGGCACTGACCGTAGCGGCCCTCCCGGCAGTGGCGACAGCGCCCGCAGGCGGTGATGCACGAGATCAGGACCCGGTCGCCGGGCCGTACCGTACGGACGTCCCGGCCCGCCTCGACCACGGTGCCGACCGCTTCGTGGCCGAGGACCCGGCCCGGCGTCACCTCCGGTACGTCGCCCTTGAGTATGTGCAGGTCCGTTCCGCAGATGGTGACGAGATCGACGCGCACCACCACGTCGCTCTGGTCCACGATGTCCGGATCGGGTACCTCCTGCCAGGCGATGCCGCCCGGTCCCTGAAAGACAGCGGCCCTCATGCTGTCCACCTTCCTCCTGCATGGCGTACGGGTTGCCTCTCTTCCAGGTTCGGCCGTCGTCCCCGGCGGCGCATGGGCCGGTCGGCCCCGGTCCGGGGCCGCCCGGGCCCGCCGTCATGCCGGTCTCTGCTCGTTGCGCGTACCGCCGCGCCGGACGGGCACGGTCTGTCCGGCCTTCGGCTCCCCGCCGGGCACCGGGACGCGGACGGTCAGGAGGCCGTCCGTGTACGTGGCGTCGATGCGGTCCGCCGGGACGGCATCGGGAAGGCGGACGGTGCGGCGGAACGACCCGTAGCGGAACTCCGAGTGCTCCTTGTCCTGGTCCGTCTCGTCGTGCTCCGCGCTGACGGTGATGAGGTTGTCCTCGACGCCGACGTGGATGTCCTCGGGGTCCATCCCGGGCAGTTCGGCGCGCAGCACGTACATGCCGTCCCGCTGGGTGACCTCGACCGGGATGGAGTGGGGTGCGGTGCCCGGACGCCAGCCGGGCAGTCCCGGGAATCCCCTGCCGAACCAGTCGTCGAAGTCCGGAGCGAACCGGTGTCCGCTGTGTCCTGTCCTGTGTTCCGCCATGGCACTGCCCCTCGTTCCGGCCGGGGGCTCCCGGCATACGGATCGGGCACGGGCCGGATGGTTCCGTGCCCCGTTCCTCCAGCGTTCCACCGGCCCCCGGCCGGGACAGCGACCGTGCGGGGTCCGGCGGGGGGCCGGACGGCTCATTCACGAGGGGCTGAGCAGCCCCGGTGCCGGCTCGGCCGGGGGCCGGTCGGCCGGCAGCGGCGCCGGTACGGTGATGACCGGGCACTCCGCGTGGCGCAGGAGGCCGTGGATCACCGGGTCGGACCGGTCAGCGGTACCGGGGACGTCCGGTGGGCGTCCGACGACCAGCGCGAGGGCGGACTGCGAGACGAGTACGAGCTGTTCGACCGGCCGCCCGTTCAGGACTTCCGCAACGAGGTCGGGCCCGGGGTGACGCTCCGTCCAGGTCGGTTCGCAGTCGCGGAGCATCCGCCGGGCTGCGTCGTCGTCACCGCGAGCCGACGCGGAGGGCGGCAGCACTCGTACGGCCCTGAGGCGGGCCCGGCGCAGCTCCGCCTCCCGCACACCGAAGGCGACGGCGGCCCGGCCCTCGGGGGTGTCGTCCGCCGCGACGGCGACGGTGCGGGGGTGGACCTGTGTGTGCTCCGGGGCCCGTACGACGACGACGGGGCAGTCCGCGCGCGCCGCCAGTGACGGCACCACGGAGCCCTCGGTGAGGACATCGGCGGGCCGGTGCGCGCGGCGCGCGCCGAGCACGAGGAGGGCCGCGTCCGCCGCCCGTTCGCGCAGCACGGTAACCGGCGGCCCGTCGATCAGTTCGGTCACCGGTGACAGGTCGGGGTGGAGTTCCCGTACAAAGTCCTCGGCGTTGGCGAGGGCCGACGCGGCGCGGGCGCGCCGGGCGCTGTGCCCGGGGAGGTCGTCGCCCATCAGATGCGGGCCGCCCTGCACCGCTGCCACCAGGCGGATCCGGACGCCCCTCCGGGCCGCTTCGTCGGCGGCCCAGAACAGGGCGGGCACGGACGGCCTGCGGGGATCGACTCCCACTACGACGGTTGTGGCCGCTTCCCGGAGTCGGCCCGTACGAGCGGATATCGCGCTGCTCATGGCTTCTCCTCGACGGTGCGCCCCGGGGCCGCCTGTCGGTTCTGGGGAACGGCAGGTTCCACGTTCGCAGCGTCGGGCACCGGCGGGGATGGGCCGTTCGGGCCCGATCGAGACCTGCTCGGCCCTGCTGGCGGGGTGGAGGGGGAGGCAGGCTGAGGTTGTGTGGCCCCGCACGAGGAGGTGCGTCATGACAGCACAGGTCATCGCCGGACTCGATGGTTCCGATGAGAGCCTCGCCGCCGTGGAGTGGGCGGCCGAGGAGGCCAGGGTGCGGCAGGTGCCGCTCGCCCTGGTGCACATCGAGGAACTGCCCGCCAACCCGGAGGTCCCGCTGGCGCAGCTCAGCGAGGCGGCCGAGCGTGCCGAGGGACTGCTCCGGGCGACAGCGGAGCGCCTGCGCGCCGAGCATGCCGGTATGGAGGTCTCCGTCGCGCAGAGCAAGGGGCGGGCGGCCGAGGAGCTGACGGCCGCCGCGAACGCGTCGGACCTCACGGTCCTCGGATCGCGGGGGCTCGGCAGGATGTCCGGCTTCCTCGCGGGTTCGGTCTCGCTCGCCGTCGTCGGTGCCGCTCTGAACCCGGTCGTGCTGGTGCGGGCGCAGGACGACCGGATCGCGCCGCCGGGCGGCATGCTCGTGGGCGTCGACGTCGACCGCGCGCCCGATGCGCTGTTCGCCTTCGCCTTCGCGGAGGCCGCTCGCCGGAAGCTGGACCTGCGGTTCCTGCACAGCTGGACCCTGCCGGCCTCGTACGGCTACGCGGCGCTCATGGACCCGGCGCTCGGCGTGGACCAGAGCGAGCACCTGGCCCGTACGCTGCTGGACCTGATGGAGCCGTGGCGTCGGCGGTACCCGGAGGTGGAGGCCACCGCCAAGGCGGTCGTGGGGTCGCCCGCGCTCCAGATGGTGGAGGCGTCCCGCGACGCCGGACTGGTCGTCGTGGGCCGCCGCTCCCGCCGGCTGCCGCTGGGACCGCACCTCGGGCACGTCGCCCAGGCCGTCATCCACCACAGCCCGGCTCCGGTCGTGGTCGTGCCCGTGCCCTGAACGACGCGGCGGCACGGCCGAGCCCCCGTACGCCTGTCGCGTCCGGGGGCTCCGGGGAGCCGGGGTCAGCCTCCGCCCCCGCCGGGTGCGAACTCGGTGGAACCGGGTGCGCCGGGGACCCGGATGCGCCGCCCGGTGAGCCGGTCCGGGGAGAGCGTCACCACCGTCGTGCGCCCGTCCCCGGCCCAGGGCTTCGCGTCCATGGCCCCTCGCAGGTGTTCGGACTCCGGCCCGGCCGGCAGCGTACGGGTCCTGCCGACGGCCAGGACGCTCCAGCCCTGGCTGAACGCCTCGTCCAGCCGGTCCAGCTCGAAGGCGACCTCGATGCCGGCCGATGCCGCCTGTGCGAGGTTCGCGTCGGGGGCGGTCAGGAACACGATCTTCCGGTCGGTGATCCGGTAGTTCACGGGAAAGACCACCGGGCCCTCCGCTCCCGCCATCGCGATACGGCCGACGCCGTGGCCATCGAGCAGCGTCCAGCACTCGTCCTCTTCGAGCTCCTCCATCCGCGGGTGGTGACCTGCTGCGGCACCGCCCTGCGGCAGGTCCGCGTTGAACCCGGCGAGGTCCTGCACGGTCGTCTCCAGCGCGTCCGCGAGCCGGACGAGGAAGACGGGTCCGGGGGCGGGCACGTGCTCCTCCACATAGGCGAGGTAGCTGGGCGTGGAGCCGGCCCGGTCCGCCACCTCTTCCAGGGAGAGGCCGAGCTCGGCGCGCCTGGCGGCCGCGCGGCGCCCCAGGTCTCCCGCGCCGTGCACGTCACGGGTTGTGGTCATCACGAGTCTCCTTCCGCTTGCGCGGGGCTTGCCGGGCCCCGGTTCGGGACGACGGCGACCGGGCAGGACGCATGGTGCAGCGAGCGGTGGGCCACCCGGCCCAGCTCAAGGCCCACGAGCCCTTCCCGGCGGCGCGCTCCGACGACCAGCAGGTCGACTGCCGCCGACCGTTCCCTCAGCACCCGGTGGGGCACGCCCTCGACCGTGCTCGGGCGCAGCCGGACCCCGGGGTACGCGCGGGCCAGGGGCTCAAGTGCCCGGTCGAGCTCTTCGGCCGCCTGTGCCTCGAAGTGGCCCGCCCCGCCGCCCGCCATGAGCGGGTGCGCGGCGGGTTCATGGGCCGGGTGGCGCCAGACGCGGACCACGTCGAGTTCCGCTTCCCGTGCCGCCGCCTCGCGGAACGCGAAGGTGAGGGCGGCCGAGTCCTCGTCGTGCTCCCCGACCCCGAGCAGCACACGGCCGTGCCGTGACTCCAGGGCGTGCCGGTCTCCCCGGACCACGACGACCGGGCCCCGGGACCGTGCGGCCACGACGAGGGCGACGGACCCGAGGAGGAGGTCGGCGAACCAGCTGCGCCCCCGGGAGCCGACGACGACGGCCGCGGCCTCCGTTCCTTCCCGCAGCAGGGCGCCGGCCGCGTCCTCGGCCAGCACCTCCGCGCTGATCTCCAGGTCCGGCGCACGTCGCCGGACCCGCTCGGCCGCGACGGCGACGATGTTCTCCGCGAAGACCTGACCGGAGGGACGGTCGACGGTCCAGGCCGGCACCACTCCCTCGTACCGCTCCCACAGGGACGCGTGTACGACTCGTAGCGGGAGGCCGTGCCGGACGGCCTCGTCGGCAGCCCAGTCCAGCGCTTCGAGGCTGGGGTCGGAACCGTCGACACCCACCACCACAGGCAACCGCATCGGGCCCGCCTCCTTCCACCACCGCAGGGGTCCTCCTGCCACGGTCACACCGGCGCCGGGGGGCCGGGAGGGGCCGAACGGTCCTGGACGGGTACTCATCGGCTCATGCGCGGCGGCCGTACGCCCGGAATCGTGAGTACCCGGGGCATCCGGCCGTACGAGCGTTGACGGAGGTACGTCGTGACACGACCAGTGACCGTCGGACTGAACGGAAGCCGGGCGAGCGACGCGGCTGCCGACTGGGGTGCCCACGAGGCGGTCCTGCGGGGGTGCCCGCTGCGCCTGGTGAGTGCGTGGGAGTGGCAGCCCTACTCGCACGCTCCTCTCGCGGGGACGGAGACACCCGAACAATGGTCGCGGCGTCTGCCCGGGGAAGCGGCGGCGCGGCTGGCGGAGCGGTATCCGCACCTGGTGATCGAGGCCGACCAACTCACGGGGCCGCCGCCCGAGATGCTCTGCCGGGCAGCCTCGGGTGCCGAACTCCTCGCGCTCGGCACCGCCGGGCTCGGGGCGCTCAAGGGTTTCTTCCTGGGCTCGGTCGCCATGGCCACGGTCGCCCACGCCCACCGGCCGGTCGTCCTGGTCCGGCCGGACCGGGCCGCACCCGGCCCCGTAGCGGACGGTGCGGGGGAAGGGGCTCCCGTCGTCGCCGGCATCGATCTCGGGCCCACCACGGAGGGCGTGCTGGGCTTCGCCTTCGAGGCGGCGGCGGTGCGCTCGGCGGGCGTGGAGATCCAGTACTGCTGGAACCCGCCGGTCGGTTACGTACAAGGCGTCGGCGGAGACCTGCGGTGGCGCGCCGACATCGCCGCGGAGGGGATGAGCATGCTGCGGTCGCTGCTCGCACCCTGGTCGGAGAGGTATCCGCGGGTAGCCGTGGACGTGCGTAGCGAGGTCGGATCACCGGCGCGTCACCTGGTGGATGCCGGAGCCCGTGCCTCCTTGGTCGCCGTCGGCCGCCGAACCAACCGTTACTGGCCGCACGAACCGCGCATCGGCCATGTCACCCACGCGGTACTGCATCACTCTCCCGCTCCGGTTGCCGTGGTCCCGCAGGACTGACGGCGAGCGGGCTGATTGAACCGGCGTCCGCCCCGGTATACGGAACGGCATGACCACCCATGAGATCGGCCCGCGCATGGTGGGCGACCGGCTGATGTACAACCGGGCCGTCCGCGTGGACGCCCCCCGCAGTTGGCTGTTCCTTTCCGGACACGAAGCCCGGGACGACAACGGCGGCATCGCGCACCGGGGAGACATGGCCGGGCAGATGAGACTGACGCTGCGGCGGTTGGGTGAAACCGTGGCGGAGGCGGGGATGACGATGGCCGACGTGGTGCAGATCCGGATCGTCACCACCGACCTCGCTTCGTGCAGGGCGCATTACGACGTGCTCCTGGACGGACTCGCTGCCGCCGACTGCCGGCCGACCAGCCTCCTCGCGGAGGTCAGTGCCCTGTCCGATCCGGACATGCTCATCGAGATCGAAGCGGTGGCATGCGGGCATGCCACATGAAGCGTGTCGCTGCGGCGGTGGGCCCCGAAGAGGCACGAGCGGGGCTTGTCCGGCGCATCAAGTGTTCTCGCCCGCACGGGGATACGGGCATGCGGATGCGATGCGTTGCCTGGCCGTGCGGGCGTCCGGCCGGCCGGGCAGGCGCCCGTACGTGACCGCCTCGACGAGCGGCACACGTCTCGCGGTGTGCCCCGGGGCAGCCGGCCCGCACGCGAAGGCTGCGGTGGGGCCTACGGTTTGTGGGTCACCCAGAGCGCTTCCGCCGGCCAGTGATGGGCCCAGTCGGGTGGGTCGGTCTTGTTGTAGCCGTTGGCCGCTTCGGGGTCGGGGCGTGGTTCGATGAGGTCGTCGATGACGAGGCCCGCGCCGCGCAGGACCCTGATCCAGTCGCCGTAGGTGAGCTGGTAGCTGACCGCGCCCTGGTCCTCATCGATGGTGTCCAGGCCGAAGTAGTCCCGTCGCAGCGTCGTCGTCGCGCGGCTGGTGGCTTCGTCGTAGCAGGCCTCGAACCAGGGGCTGGCGACGTTGAACACCAGGCGCCCACCGCGCCGCAGTACGCGCGCGGCCTGGGGCACGGCCAGGTGCGGGGGTGCCCAGCTGAGCCCGCCGTAGTCGCAGAACACCAGGTCGAAGCTGTCGGCGGCGAACGGGAGGTGTTCGGCGGCACCTTGCACCAGCGGGTACCGGGCCTCCCCCATCGCGCGCCCCGCCGCGGCAAGCTGCTCTTCCGACAGGTCGAACCCGACCACCGCGGCCCCCTCGGCGGCGAGCGCCCTGGACCACTGACCGGCGCCGCAGCCGAGTTCCAGGACGCGCTTGCCGCTGACGTCGCCCAGCGCCCGCAGGTGCGTGTCGGGGATCGCGTACGTACCCCACAGGCGGGGCGTCGCGCCGATCCGTGCGTCATGCCTGTGCTGGTAGGCGCTGCTGATCTGATTCCAGAACCGCCTGTTGCCCGAGATGCTGTCCACGTATCGACCCAAGCACCACCCGCTGGGGCGGTCAACGTGATTCGGTGGCTAGCTCGTACGGAACAGAGCCGTCCACAGGAATCCGGCGCCGAAGAGCGGCGACTCGGGTGGCTCGTCCCGCATGCGGCGCAGTTCGACCTCTGCGAGGTCGGAGAAGATCCAGCGCAGCGATTCCGGGGTGTAGGCGAGGCCGCCGTGCAGCCGGCGTTCACGGTAGAGGTCCGCGTCGGCGAGCTCGGAGCCCATGCCGTCCTCACCGGCCGCGAAGCAGGTCAGGGCGAGATGGCCGCCGGGGGCGAGCACGCGGTCGAGCAGGTCGAGGTAGCTCACCCGGCGGTGCGGTGGCAGGTGGTGGAAGCACCCGGAGTCGACGACCAGGTCGTACGGTCCGCTCAGCTCCGCGGCCGACAGGGAGAACGCGTCGCCGCACACGAAGCGGGCCTCCGCCCCCGCGTCGGCCGCGCGCTCCCGTGCCCAGGCGATGGCCACCGGGGAGAGATCCACGGCGTCGACCTCGAAACCGCGTGAAGCCAGGTAGAGGGCGTTGCGGCCGGCCCCGCAGCCCAGATCCAGGGCCCGCCCGGGCGCGACCAGGCCCTGATCGAGGTAGCCGGCCAGGCTCTCGTCCGGCTGCGCCGGGAAGAACGGGACGGGCCTCGACCTGTCGGCGTAGAACCGGTCCCAGAATTCCCTGCCGTCCCCGGCCGCCAACGGGCCGTTCCCGGCTTCGGAGACGAACAACCCGTCCAGGAGTGCGAGAACGTCCTCGACGGTACGTACGGTCCGGTCCATCCGGGCCCCCTTTCGATCACCGCCGAGCCTAGGAGCACCGACAAAAAAACACCAGGTCAACCCATGTGCGCCGGCAGTCGGAGCGCCCTGCTCCCGCCCTGCGCGGCCCCCGCCGTCAACCCCACCGCCCGCCCCGGCCGCGCGCCCGGTGAGCCGTGCGCCGAGCCGTGAAGGGGCTGCTCTCAGCCGCGCCGACCCGGCGATTCTCACCGATTACGCGGGCACGTCACCCGGCGGACGATTCGCGCAGAAATCGTACGTGGGCGCGGATGCGTGAGGGGTCTTCGGGGAAGCAACCGGCCCAGTCCTCGCGCAGGAGCGTCCAGGCAGCCGACTGGCCGCTTTCCGGGGTGAGCGGCGTACCCGAGTCCGGCCGGCGCCGCCGAACTCGACCCGGGCCAGCCGGACATCGGCGGTCGCCGCCTCCACCACCCGCTGCTCGGACGCGTCACGAATCATCGGGACACCCTAGGAGGTGGGTCCGACGCCCGGCCGGGACCCGACTGATGAGTTCACCGTCCCCGAGCAGTCCACCCGTTGCCCCGACCGTTCACGACAGGAGCGTCATGTCCACCATCCAGCCCGTGATCCTCACCGCCCGCCAGGACGTCCTGGCCGGCTTCTACACGGAACTGTTCGGCGCCGAGGAGATCTTCCGGGTTCCCGCCGAGGGCCCGGTGTTCTACCTCGGTCTGCGGATCGGCGACACCGACCTCGGGTTGGTGGCCAAGAAGGAGGGAGAGGACGGCGGAGCACCTCGCATGCTGCTCAGCATCGGTGTGGACGATGTCGACGTGGCGCTCGGGCGGGTGGAGACGCTGGGCGGAACGGTGCGCGGCGAGCCGAACGACATGCCGTGGGGGCAGCGCGTCGCCCACATCCTGGACCCCGACGGCAACCCGGTGAACCTCACACAGCCGGTCCCGGCCCGGTGACCGTCCCGGGCGTCGGCCGGTGGACGGCGGGCAACCTTCCGTACAGGCCGGTCGTCCTGTACTGCATGCGAATCTCATTCCTCATCCACAACGCGTACGCGATCGGAGGGACGATCAGCACCACGTTCAACCTGGCGGGCGCACTGGCCGATCGGCACGACGTGGAGATCATCTCCGCGCTGCGGAACAGGGAGCGCCCGAGCATCGCGCTCGATCCGCGGGTGCGGTTACGGCCCTTGGTGGATCTGCGGCACGAGAAGGACGACCCGCGGCACCTCGCACCGGCCAGGCTCTTTCCCGCGTCCGAATACCGCTACGTCGAGTACAGCGCGCTCACCGACGAGCGCATCGGCGAAGCACTGACCTCGCTCGACGCCGATGTCGTCGTGGGGACGCGCCCCGGGCTCAATGTCCACCTGGCCCTCCACGCGCCGGCGCGATCGGTGCGGGTCGGGCAGGAACATCTCGCGCTCGACCACCACCCCCCGCGGTTACGCAGGGCGCTGCGCCGCGCGTATCCGCGGCTGGACGCGATCACCCCTGTCACGGAGGCCGACTCGGCCGTGTACCGGCGCAAGATGCGGCTGCCGGGTGTGCGGGTGGAGGCGCTTCCCAACAGTGTCCCGGCCCCCGCCATCGCTCCGGCCGACAGCCGGGGCCGCGTCGTGGTCGCCGCCGGGCGGCTGGCATCGGTGAAACGGTTCGACCTGCTGATCGACGCCTTCGCCGCGGTCGCGGCGGCGCATCCCGACTGGCAGTTGCGCATATACGGCCGGGGCGAGGAGCGGGAGCGGCTGCGCGCGCTCATCGACCGGCTCGGGCTGTACAACAACGTCTTCCTGATGGGTGCCGCGATCCCGATGGAGGCCGAGTGGGTCAAGGGGTCGATCGCGGCGGTGACCTCCGACTTCGAGTCCTTCGGCATGACCATCGTCGAGGCGATGCGCTGCGGTCTGCCGGTCGTGAGCACGGACTGCCCGTACGGCCCGGGCGAGATCATCACGGACGGGAGGGACGGCCGGCTGGTGCCCGTCGGCGACCGGGACGCTCTGGCGGGCGCCCTGCTGGACCTCGTCGGTGATGACGAGCTGCGCCGCCGCATGGGGCGCAACGCGCTGGAGAGCTCCCGGCGTTACGGCCCCGAACCCGTCGTCGCCCGGGCGGAGCGGCTGTTCGAGGAGCTGCTGGCCGCCCGGCGTGAGGGCCGGACGGTGACCGGGGCGGGCCGCGCCCTGGCGAGCAGCGGTTTCGCGGCCAGGGACACCGTGCTCGTCGCGGCCGGCAGTGTCGTGAGGGCCGCGCGGAAGGGCCGGCGATGAGTGGCGAAGGTGTGGGCGGGCCGGTGGAGAAGCCCCGTGGCGCGGTGACCGCGCAGGACGGAGGGCGGCTGCTCGTACGCGTCCAACTGCCGCTGCCCGCCTCCGCGCAGCCGCGGCTGATGCTTCAGCGGCGCCCGAAGAAGGGGCAGGCGGAGGAGGCCGGGCGCTCTCTCGTACTGGAGTCCGTGGGAGCGGACGCGTGGCAGGCCGTCCTGGAGACGGACCCCGCCCTCGACGAAGGGCGCTGGGACGCCTACGTCGTGACCGGGCCGGACGAGGAGCGTGTGCCGTTGCTGCCCGGCGTGCGCGATCTGCGCGGGCTGGTGTCCGGCGGGGATGCCGGACGAGGCGCGCCGCTGGCGGTCCGGATCCCGTACGCCACCAAGGACGGCAGGCTCGCCGTGCGGGCCTGGCGGCGCGCCACCCACGCGGAGGCGGGCCGGATCACCGTCGTATCCGGGGCTATGACGGTGGAGGCGCGGCTGTACGGTGCCGGGCTCGGCGAGGGCGCCGAGGTGAAGCTGATCCGGCGCGGGCAGGGGGCCTCGGTGGCGCGGATCGCGCTGAGCGCCGAGGGGGACCGGGACTTCTCGTTCACGGTCGATTACGCGGACCTCCTGGCGGACGTGGTGGGAGGTGCACCAGTGGTGTGGGACGTGTTCGTACACCCCTGTGCCGGCGCTCCCCGGGTGCGGGTCGGCCGGCTGCTGGACGACGTCGCGGACCGGAAGACGGTGTTCGTCTACCCGGCCACCCCGCTGGGAGGGGTGTCCGTGCGCCCGTACTACACCCTCGACAACGACCTCTCCGTGGAGATCACGCCCCAGCGTTCACGGTGAGGATGCCCGCACTCCGGGAGTTCACCCGGCCTCCGCGTGGGCGGCGGCCCGGTGAGCCCGGCGTGTCATCACTCGTCGCGCAGGCGGGCCGCCAGCGCGGTCAGGGACTCCGTCTCCTCGGTGCGGTCCAGGGCGGTCAGGCGCGGGATCGCCGTGTCGAGGCGGGTGAGGGCGGGGGTGGTCCGTTCCAGGTAGATGCCCTCGACGACGCCCGCGAGCCGGACGCACTCGGCCCACTCGCCCGCGTTCTCCTCCCCCGGCTCCCCGAGCCCGTCGAGGGCCCTCTCCAGGGCGGTCAGGGCGTCCTCGTACTCCCCGGCGTAGGCGTTGACCCGGCCGTGCTCGTAGGCGAGGGCGGTCTCCAGGGAGCGGCCGCGGGGCTCGTACCCGGCGGCGCGGGCCTCCTCGGCCACGCGCTCGGCGTCCGCGAGGCGGGCGAGAGCTCCGGGAAGGCCGTCGGCTCCCTGCTGTTCGGCCTGGAGGCGGGCGATCTCGCGCAGCGCGTTGCTCAGCTGCTCGTAGCGCGGGGCGCGGGAATGGGCGGCAAGCGCCCGGCCGATGGCGTCGTCGGCCCGGTCGAAGTCGCCGGCCTCGGCGAGGAGCACGGCCGTCTCCGCGGCGATCATGGCGTGGCTCCCGGGGTCGTCGTCCCAGTCCGCCGACTCGGCGGCGAGGGCGACGAACTCAGCCGTGGCGGCCTTGAGGTCCTCCCCCGCGTGCAGGGCGCGAGCGCGGGTCAGGCGCAGTTGGGCCGCGAGCCGGTCGTCCAGCTCTCCGGCGGCGACGTCCGGCTCGGCCAGGACGGAGTCGAGGAGGGCGATGGAGTCCTCGACGCGTCCGAGGTCCAGGCTGAGCTGGGCGGCGTTGCTGTAGGTGCAGAAGGCGTCCGTCCGCTTGCCCTGGCGGAGGTTCAGTTCGGCGGAGCGCGTCAGGTGGCGCAGTGCCTCCTCGGGGCGGCCCAGGTGCATGCACACCTCGGCCAGGTCGCCGTGGAGACTGGCGGTGTCGGAGACCCAGGCCGGCCACTCGGCTGCCACGCGTACCGCCTCGGACAGCTCCGCGTACGCGGCCTGCGCGTCCCGCACACCCATCAGGAAGCGGCCGCGCAGTCCGAGTGTGCGCGGCAGATGCCAGGCGGGGCCCTGCTGCCGCACCCGGTCGACGTGTGCGTCGAGCTCGGTGAGCGCGGTGGGCAGGTCGCCGGCGAGGGCGTGGGTACCGGCCCGCAACAGGACGGCGCCGGATATCTGGCCCGCCAGCTCGTGCCGGGTGGCGAACGTGTGCAGCCGCTCCACTTCGGCGGCCGCCGCCGCGAGGTGTTCCTCGGTCCTGGTGAGCTGGGCGCGCAGGCAGAGGGCGCTGGCACGCAGGCGCAGCAGACGGCCCTCCTGACACGGCGTGAGCCCCGGTGATTCCTCGTGCAGCCGGACCACGCTCGCGTGGCCGGCGGCCAGCCCCCCGGCCTTCTCCTCGGCGTCGGCGGCCTCGCCGTCGGCCTCGGTCCGGGCGAGCGCGGCGGCGGCGTGGGCGACCGCCGCGTCACCCGGCAGCCCGGCCGTTTCGTACAGGGCGGCGGCTTCCGCGTAGAGGGCGGCGGCATCGGCGTCGTCGTCCCTGTGGGCGGCGGCGACGGCCTCGTCGGACAGCAGGTCCGCGCGGAGCCTGTCGATCGGGCCCACGGCGGGGTCCTCGGGGTGGGTGTAGTCGGGGGCGGCGACGAGAGCGCGTAGCCGGTCCCAGCAGTGCTGCGCGTCGGGGTGCCCCTGTTCGTCCAGTTCGCGGGCCCGGACGATGAGCTCGGGGACGGTCTCCGGGACGGAGGGCGCCTTCCGGGCGGGGGGTGCGGCGGCCGGGGCGGCCGGGGACAGGTCGTCGAGGGCGCGGGTGCGCAGGGTCAGTTCCAGCGCGTCGAGGAGCGGTGCGCGGTCGAGGCGGGCCGTGCGCCGGTCGGCGTGTGCGGTGGTGCCGTTGCGGGCGTCGAAGCGGGCGGCGAGGTCGTCGGCGCGCTCCCGGACCTCGGCGCACAGTCCGGCCACGGTCCACGTGCGGCCCGGGTATCCGGCGGCCGGCAGCTCGCCGTGGCCGAGGGACTCGACGCGCCGGAGGAGGACCTCCACTCCGGTGAGGAAGTCGAACTGGTCCAGCGGGGAGTCCACCTCGGCGAACAGGACCCGGTTCTCGGCGAGCAGTTCGAGACCGCGGGCCTCGTTGCCGGTCAGGGCGCAGAATTCCAGGTGGCGGCCGACCTCCCCGGCCATCGAGGGGTTGCGGCGGCAGCCCCGGTAGCCGGCGAGGTGCAGTGCGCGGGCGCGGTCGGTGTCGCCGGTGCGCAGCAGGGGCAGCAGCGCGTAAGAGAGGGAGCGGGCGGGCTCCTCCTGGCAGCTCTCCTTGCCGTCGAGGACGGGTTCCCAGGTGCGCAGGGCGCGGGCGTCGTCTCCGGCCGCGAGGTGGTACAGAGCCCGTTCGCAGATCTCGCAGGCCTCGCAGTCGCTGAACGGGGTGCGGGTGCGGGCCGCCCACAGCTCGTAGGCGGGGGCGGTGTCCTCACCGGTGTGAGCGGCGAGCTGGTAGGTCTGTGCGTAGTACGGCTGGAGGCCGAGGCCGGCCTTCTCGTATCGGCCGCGCATCTCGGTGAGCCACTGGCGCAGGCTGGTCAGCGGCATCTCGGGCAGGGCGCGCAGGGAGTTCGCCACCCACTTGAACCGCCAGAACAGCAGATGGCGCAGCCGGTCGGTGAAGACGTCGGGCTGCTCGTCGAAGAGGGTGAGCAGACGGGCGAAGACGACGGGCGACTTGCGGGGCTCGGAGCCGTAGGTGTACGCCTCCTGGAGCTCGAAGAGCGTACGGACGAGGGCGAGGGTGTCCTCGAACCGCTCGGCGGCTTCCGCGAGTTCCTCGGCGGCGACGGTGCGGGCGCGGCCGTAGGGGCGCCGCTGGTTCTCCTGGAGCGCGTCGTACAGCTCGTCGGTGTTCTGGGGTGCGGTCGGCATCGTCAGCTGTCCTTGCGGAGGGCGTGGGCGAGGAGATCGAGGAACGAGCGGTTGATCAGGCTCGTCTCGGCGGGCCTGAGCGGGCGCCGGGACAGCATGGCGGCCTGCCCGTACAGGGCTTCGGCACTGGTGCGGGCCAGCTCCGGCTCGTCGATGGCGGCGGCGGTGCGCACCAGCGGGTTGAGCTGGTTGAGGATGAGCTGGGCGCGCGGGACCTCCTGGCGCAGGGCGCCGAGGATGTCGCCCCACAGCCCGCCCTGCTGTTCGCGGGCGAGCTGGGAGCGGGTGCGCTCGTGCCGGGCGTCGCGGCTGTCGATGAGGAGCGCCGGGGCGGAGGCGGGCTGGAAGGTGCGCAGGGCGACGTCGCAGTCGAAGACCGCGAGGGCGTCGCGGGCCAGGGCCAGGTAGGGCGCCGCCGCGAGCTCCGTCTCACGGTCGACGGGGTCCAGGTGGGCGGTGAGCGTCGCCGGGTCGAGGTCGGCGACGCTGACCTCGGGCCGGAGCTCGGGAAGCCGGTGGACCAGTTCCCTGTCGTAGGTGTAGCCGCCGTTGACGACGCCGAGCCCGGCGGCCGAGGCGATGGCCGCGACCTGACGGAACTCCTCCACGCTGGAGGTCACGAGCACGGTGCGGTGGGTACGGGCGAACTCGTCGAGGGTGGCGGAGCCGTCGGTGGTCTCGAACGGGATCCAGGGCAGCAGCATCCGCAGGATCTCGTCGTCGTGCACCGCGAGCGATTTCACCGCCAGGTGGTGGGCGCCGAGGAAGCGGGCGAGGAGTTCCGGGTCGCTGGCGGCGATGCGGGAGATCCAGGCGCGCAGCTTCTCGGCGAGGGCGTCGCGGACGGCGGCGAGGGTGTCGTCCTCGTACAGGGACTCCCGGGAGGCCGTGGGGCGCAGGCTTTCGGCGTCGACCACGCAGCGGACGAAGAACGCCCAGTCCGGCAGGATCTCTTCGGCCTGCTCCGAGAGCAGCATGCCCTTGACGTGGACGCGGTGGCCGTGGCGGCGGCCGGTCGGCACCGCTTCGGGCAGCACGCAGGCGATGCCCTTGAGCCCGACGGCGGGCAGGTCGAGGTCGAGGGTGTCCAGCGGCTCGAACCCGAAGGCCTCCGTGCCGTAGGCGGCCAGGGCGCGGGAGCGGGCTCCCGGGGTCGGGTAGGTACGGGCCCAGGGTGCGGGCTCCGGGTTGATGCGCGCGGCCGGGCCGCCCTTGCCGTCGTCCACCGTGACCGGGTGGCGCAGCAGGGAGCCGAAGTGCCGGGCCAGGGCGGCGACCTGTGCCGGGCGGGTCCACTCCCCCGCGTCGGCGCGCGGTGTGAGCGTGACGGTGGTGCCGGGCTCCGGGCGGGCGGAGGCGGGCAGGGTGCGGACGGTGTAGCTGCCGTCGCCGCGGCCACGCCACTCCACGGCGGGTGCGCCGGGGGTGCGGGCGGAGCGGCTGAGGACGTGGATCTCGTCGGCGACGAGGAAGCAGGAGAGGAGTCCGATGCCGAACTGGCCGATGAAGTCGCCGCGCTGCTCGGCGATCCGTTCGGCGCGCTTGCTGCTGCGGCCGATCGTGGCGAGGAAGGCGTGGACGTCGGTCTCGGTGAGCCCGACTCCGTCGTCCTCGACGCGTACGACGGCCCCGTCGGCGTACAGGCGGATGCCGAACGCGTCGGCGGGGGCGCCGGGTTCGAGGCTGTGCCGGGCGGTCAGCGCGTCCACGGCGTTCTGCAGGAGTTCGCGCAGGTAGACGCGGGGGCTGGAGTAGAGGTGGTGGGAGAGGAGGTCGACGAGACCGCGCAGATCCACCTGGAAGGTGCGGTCGTCGCCGGTCGGTCGCGCGGTGGTGTCGGGTGCTGTCATCAGGCAGTCCGGGGAGGGAGGAGCGGGCGGGTGGGAGGGAGGGCCGGTGGGCGGTCAGGCGCGGCGCTGGTGGCGGGCGAACTGCTTCTCGGGTTCGCCGAAGTAGGCCCACGGCCAGCTGGTGAAGGCACCGTCGAGGGCGCGGAAGACCCGCTTGGCCGTCGGTCGCTCGCCGGCCAGCGAGAGGGCCATCGCGAAGATGTTGAAGTCGTGCTGCCAGCCCGGGCGCCGTTCGCAGGCGGGGTGGAGGATGCTGTGCTCGGCGGCGCGGCGCAGCTCTTCCCGGATCTCGTCGGTCTTCAGGCAGTTCGTCTCGTCCGACTCGACCCAGTCCTCGATGTGCGCCATGGGGATCACGCAGCCGATCCGGTCGCCCTCCGGAGCGTGGGCGTACGCGTCGCGGGCGAACCGCAGTGCCTCGCCCGGTTCGCCGCCCCAGCGGGGCTGCAACTGGGAGATCCATTCGATGTGGGTCTCCAGGTCCAGCGGGGCGCGGCGCAGGGCCGCGTCACGCCGGGCCTCGGTGATGTCGGCGCCGAGGGACATGCCGCGGCCCGAGGTGAGGAGCCGGCGCCACGGTGTGACCCACTCGGGCCGCAGCTCGGCCGCTTCGAGCAGCTGCTCCTCACCGATGCGGAGCCGCTTGTGGAAGACCCGCCACTGCTGCTCCGTCACCTGGGACGCGCGGGCGGCGGTGCGCGCCTCCCAGCCCCACTTGATGTGGCGGGCTCCCGCGATGAGCAGGGCGGTCGCCCGGTGCTCCTTGTCCTCCTCGACCGCTCGGCCGATCCAGGTCTGCACGCGGCCGAGTTCTTCGAGTTCGTTCAGGATCTGGTGGTCGCGGCCGAGGTCGAAGGGTGTCAGTGCCGCCTTGACCGCCTCCCAGTCCCCCAGTCGGGCCGCCCCCACGAGGGCGAGGACCCGGGTGTCCCCCAGGGCCCGCAGGGTGTACATCCCGTTCTGCTTGTGGGGAGCGGGAAGGGCGTGCGGGCCGGCCGCCGTTCTCTCCTCAGCCCTGCCGAACAGCTTGCCGAACATGCCGCGCCCTCCCCTGGTCCCGCTTGATCGTTCGGTGCAGCATAAGGGGCCCCACCGACAACGGTTCCACAGGGCCTTCACAACTGCTTCATACATCCGGCACGGCGCGAATCCGGTCCTTCCTCAGGGCCGTGCCGCCGCCAGGGCCTCCTGGAACTCCCCGTACGCGTCCGCGTCGAAGAGCACGAACCGCACCTCCTCGACGGGCGGCGCGGCCTCTGCCAGCACGGTGCGGACGGCGATGCGGGCCCCGTCGTCCATGGGCCAGCCGTAGATGCCGGTGGAGATGGCGGGGAAGGCGACGGTACGGGCCCCGACTTCCGCCGCGACGCGGAGGGATTCCCGGTAGCACGACTCCAGCAGGGCCGAACGGTCCTCGGTCCCGCTCCACACCGGGCCGACCGTGTGCACGACCCAGCGGGCGTCGAGCCTTCCGGCAGTGGTGGCGACGGCCTGGCCGGTGCGCAGCCCCTTTCCGTACCGCGAGGCGCGCAGCTCACGGCAGGCGGCGAGGATCGCGGGGCCGCCCCGGCGGTGGATCGCTCCGTCCACGCCTCCGCCGCCGAGCAGTGAGGAGTTGGCGGCGTTGACGACGGCGTCGACGGACTGGCGGGTGATGTCTCCCCGTACGAGGGTGACGGTGACGTCGGCATGCGTGCTCATGCGGTCATCATGCCGTGGCCCTCCCGGCTGTGAGGGATGTGTCCGGCGGCATTGTCAGTGCCCGGTGCTAGCTTCGCCGGCATGGCGAATCGTTCGTATCTCTACTCCGCCGACTCGGTTCCGAGCGACGCGGACATCCCGCAGCGGATCCGCTGCATATCCGAGCACAACCGGGACATCCCGCTCGCTCACAAGCTCCTGGTGGGGCACGGGACGACGGTCGTCCCGTCGATGATCTGGAACCATCCGATCTGTATCGCGGCGGATTACGCCGCAGGGGCGGCGCTGCTCCGTGACGTCCTGCGCGCGGTCGGCGACGGCCTCGCGGACGATGCCGAGTTCGCCGAGTGCGTGGCCAGGACCACGGCCCACCTGGAGAAGCAGGAGGCGAAGTACTTCCTGCTCGAAACGGGCGAGATCGTCTCGATGACGGACGACGACCCGGCGGAGAGCGTACGGCGCCTGGCGTCCGAGGACGTGCCCGAGGCCGTTGCCCTCGCCGAGGCGGCGGTAGCCGGCCGTGACGACAGCTGGCTCGCTTCCGTACGGGCCGACTGGCAGCGGCACTTCGCGTCGTTCTACGCCGACGCGCTCTATTTCTCCTTTCCGGAATCCACGGACGACTGACAACGGGAGTACGCAATGACGAAGTTCATTCTGCTGGTCACCCACGACGGCGGGGTCTTCGAGGAGCCGATGGACACCTGGCAGCCGGGTGACGTCGCGGCCCACTTCGACTATTACGCCCTGCTGACGAAGGAGTTGACCGAGAGCGGCGAGCTGGTCCAGTTCATGGCGCTGGCCGATCCTCGGCAGGCCCGCACGGTCCGCGCGGACGGCATCGCGCCTCCGGTGGTGACCGACGGACCGTTCGCCGGGTCCAAGGAGGTCCTGGCCGGCTTCAACGTCTTCGAGGTCGAGTCGCAGGAGCGTGCGCTGGAGATCGCCGCCCGCATTTCCGCCGTCCCCGGCCCGGGCGGTGTGCCCACGCAGCAGCCGGTCGAGGTGCGACAGGTCATGGCCGACGAGAACGGCGAGCTGTGAGCCGGGGGACGTGGGCGGACTGACCCGTACGGGCAGCCGAAGGCGGGGCGAAACGATCTTGCATGGGGCCGATCGGATGTAAACGCGGCGCGGGCCTTCATCATGCGCCGCCCCGCTGCCGACGTCTCGGGCATGACTTCCTTCTCCTCACGACGCTCCAGGGCGCTGGCGCTCGCCGCCGCTTCGGCCTGTGTCCTCGCGGCCGCCGGCACGGTGTCCGCGTCCCCCTCCGGGAGCGCCCGCGCGGCCGCCACGTCCTGGGTGGTGTCGCTGGGCGACAGCTTCATCTCCGGCGAGGCCGGCCGCTGGGCAGGCAACAGCAACGAGTCCGCGAGCGGCTACGCGCGAACCGACCGCGCCTGGGACCCGGATGCCGGGGCCAGTGACCCGCACCGGGTGTACGGCCCGTCCTACCACAGCGGCTGCAACCGCTCCGACGTGGCGGAGGTCGAATCGCTCACGCTCGACGCGAACCGCCTCAACCTCGCCTGTTCGGGCGCGACTTCCACAGCGGTCCTGCTGCCGGAGCACGGCGGCGAACCGTTCAAGGGCCAGCCGTCGCAGGCCGGACAGCTCCAGAAGGCGGTGACCGGGCAGCCGGTGCGCGCGGTGGTGGTGTCGATCGGCGGCAACGACCTCGGCTTCTCCGACATCATCACGGACTGCGCGTCCGCCTTCGTCAAGCCCTTCGGCGGGTCTCCCTGTACGCCGACGGCGTCCCAGCAGGTCGCCGAGCGGTTGCCGGGTGTCCGGCAGGCGGCGGTCGGCACGCTGGCCGATGTGAAGACCGCCCTCGCCCGCGCGGGGCACCCGGCCGGCTCCTACCGTCTCGTGCTGCAGTCCTACCCGTCCCCGCTGCCCGACGCCGCCCGCCTCCGCTATCCCGGTGAGAAGTACGACCGCCTGACCGCCGGGGGCTGCCCGTTCTTCGACAAGGACCTCACCTGGGCGCACGACGACCTCGTGCCGCGTATCAGCACCGCCCTCGCGCAGGCGGCCCGTGAAGGCGGCGCCGAGTTCCTCGACCTGTCCCGCTCCCTCGAGGGCCGCGAAGTGTGCTCCACGACGACCCGGCAGGCCGACCTGGCCCACCCGCCGAGCGGCGAAACGAGCGAGTGGATCCGCTTCGTGACCAGCGGCGCCGGCCAGGGGCAGCAGCAGGAATCCCTCCACCCCAACCGCTACGGACAGCAGGCGCTCGGCGCCTGTCTGACCCTCCAGCTCCAGCAGCCCGCGGGCGACCACCGCTGCACCAACACCCCGGGCCGCGGGCCCGCCGCGATGCGTCTGGGGCCGGTCACCTGATGCGGCGTCCGGGCGACCGCTGGCCCGCGAGCCCGGCATGATCCAAGGGAAAGGCCCTGGCGGCCTCTACGGCGCGATGCGGGCGAGTGAGCCCGTCTCCAGCGCGGTCCACAGGGCGCCGTCGGGGCCGACCGTGATGCCGTGCGGTTCCGAGTCGGGGGTGGGCAGGTCGTGGGCGGTGACGGAGCCGTCCGGGGTGATCGTGGCGACGCGGTTGGCTCCCCACTCGGTGAACCACACGGCGCCCTGTCCGTCGACGGTGACGGCGTGCGGCCGGGCGGCCCGGTCGGGCAGCGGGAACTCCCTGATCCCCCCGTCGGGGGTGATCCGGCCGATCTGACCGGCGGCGATCTCGGTGAACCACAGCGCTCCGTCCCGGCCGGCCGCGATGCCGACCGGGCCCGCCGCCTCCGTGGGCAGGGGGTGCAGGGCGACGGCGCCGTCCATGCCGATCCGCCCGATGGCGTTGCCCTGGTTGAGGGTGAACCACATCGCGCCGTCGCCCCCGGCGGTGATCGCGGACGGGAACGCCCCGGCGGCGGGGAGCGGGAACGAGGTGACGTCGCCGTCGACGGTGATCCGGCCGATGCGGTCGGCGGCGGTCCCGGTGAACCAGAGCGCGCCGTCCGGACCCGCCGCGATGCCGAACGGCCCGGAGCCGGAGCCGGATACGCCGAACTCGGTGATCGCCCCGCCGGTGGTGATCCGGCCGATCCGGTCGGCGCGGTACTCGGTGAACCACAGGGCGCCGTCGGGGCCGGGGGTGATCACGGTCGGCCCGCTGCCGGGGTCGAGGCGGTGGGTCGTCGGTTCATCCCCGGGGACGAGGCGGCCGATCCGGCCGCTGTGGACGAGGGTGAACCACAGGGCACCGTCCGGTCCGGCGGTCAGGGTGTACGGTCCGGCCTCGGGGCCGGACACCGTGTGCTCTTCGATCGTTACCCGGGTCGCGTCGTGCACGGGGGTTCCTTTGCTCGTACTCGTGGTGGGGGCCGGGTTGTGCGCGCGGCCTCTCAACGGCTGTCCGCCGTGGCGGGCTTCGGCGTCTCCGTAGACCGTACCGGCGCGACAACACCTGTCTTCGTCAGCCACAGACCCGTGAACACGGCGGTGGCCAGGGTGAGGGCACCCGCCGTCAGGAAGGCGCTGTCGAGGCCGGCCTCGAAGGAGGCTCCGCCGGACTGCCGGGCGCGGACCACGGCTCCGAGGACCGCCACACCGAGCACCGCGCCGATCTGCCGGGTGGTGCTGCTGATGCCCGAGGCCAGGCCCCCTTCCTGCGCACGGACGGCCTGGATGGCGGCGCCGGTCAGCGGGGACATCGTCAGGGCGAAGCCGATGCCCACGACCGCCGGCCGCCACCACACGTTCCCGAAACCCGTGTCGGCGTGCACCGTGCCGAGGGCCAGGAGTCCGAGGCCGGCCAGGGCCAGGCCGGCGGTGACCACGACACCGAAGCCGTGCCGGGCGGCGAGCCGTCCCGCGTACGGGCTGACGATCACCATGGCGAGGGTGGTGGGGAGGGTCTGCGGCCCCGCGCGCAGGATCGAGCTGCCCCGGACGTACTTACGCGTCAACGATCCATTGCAGGCCCGTGAGTTGGAGACTCAGGCGGTGCTGCATGTCGGGCAGCGCCGCCCCCACGATCGTGTTGTCGAGCATGACCATGAACGGGCCCGGGCAGGTCACCGTGAGCAGCACGGCGCGGTTCGGCCGGTTGCCCGCGGCCGTATGCGATGCAGTGATGGGAATCCCTCGCTTGCAGTCACCTAACGCAGCTGAAGACTGCGTTGGGCGACTGCAAGCAAGGCTGATTCGTAAAGGCAAGGGCGAACTGCGTTAACGTGGACGCATGGACGAACAGCGAGCCCGGCGGCCCGGCGGGCGCAGCGCCCGGGTCGGCGCGCAGGTGCATCAGGCCGTCACCGAGCTCATCAGCGAGCGCGGCTACGGGAACTTCACCGTCGGCGAGGTGGCGGCCCGCGCGGGCGTGGCCGACAGCAGCATCTACCGCAGGTGGGGCGGCCTGGAGGCGCTGCTCAGCGACGTGGCGCTCACCCGCCTCAACGCGCGCTCGCCGATGCCCGACACGGGAAGCCTGGCCGGCGACCTGCGTACGTACGCGGCCCAGGTCGCCCGCGAGATCACCGGACCCGACGGACCGGCGGTCCTGCATCTGGCCGTCGCCCTGTCGGGCACCGGTCAGCAGGGCGCGCAGGCCCGCGACGCCCTCCGGACCGAGCGCAGTCGGCAGTTGCAGTCCGTGCTCGATCGCGCCCGCGAGCGCGGCGAGCCCGCGCCCGACGCGCTCACCGTGCTGGACCACGTCCTGGCCCCGATGTACATCCGCGTCCTGTTCGGCATGGGCCCGCTCACCGAGGAGTACGTGGAAGGGCTGGTCGACCGGCTGCTGTGAGCGGGGCCCGGTGCCCGAATTGACGGACGGTTCCGCCGAGCCGCCTTCCGGCCCCCGCGACCCGGCTGCGGCCGGCCCAGCACCTGGAGCCGGTCGCCTCGCCGCTCGTGGACGAGGTCATGGACGGGGACCCGGAGGCGTGACAGCGGCTCCGGGCGACGGAACGCGCGCTGCGCGAGCAGCCGGAGGACCGGGCCGGGGCGGACGTCCCGCACGGTGCCATCAGCCGTCCCATCGAGGGTCACGAGGGATGAGACGAGGTGATTGACATGAACACGCCCGTACGTGGATAGGGTCATGGAGTCAGTCCGTCCCGACGCCCCCCACACGGGAAAGGGAAGCCATGAGACTCTCCCGGATGTCCACTGTGGCAGCCTTCGCGCTGTCCATGCTGCTGGCCCTCACGATGTCACTCACCTCCGCCCGGCCGGCCGAGGCGGGGCAGACGGGCATCCGGGGCGCCGATCCCAGCGTGCTGCGCGTGGGCGGAACATATATTTCGGTCCAGTCGACCGGTGCCGCGATCAATGTCCGGCAGGCGTCCTCGACCGGGGGCCTGGCCTCGGCCCCGGCCCGGCAGGTGTGGTCGGACACCGGAAACCTCGGTGAGATCTGGGCTCCGGAGATCGTGCGGGACGGCGGCCGCTACTACGTGTACTTCTCGGCCGGCCGGGGCTCCGCGCACCGCATGTACGTGATCAGTTCCGCCAACCCCGACACCGGCTACACCGCCGCGACGAAACTCGCCCTGCCCGACGACAAGTGGGCGATCGACGGCACCATGTTCACCTTCAACGGCCAGCGCTGGTTCGTCTGGTCGGGCTGGGCCGGCACCACCAACGTCGAGCAGAACCTCTACATCGCGCGGATGAGCAGCCCGACCACCCCCACGGGCGCCCGGTACATCATCTCGCAGCCCAGGGAGAGCTGGGAGCGCGTCGTCGGCAACCCCTTCATCAACGAGGGCCCCGAAGCCATCAAGGACCCGAACGGCCAGTTGCACATCACCTACTCCGCCAACGGCAGCTGGAGCGATCAGTACTGCATCGCGGAACTGCGGCTCCGGGCGGGCGGCGACCCGACGTACGTATGGGACTGGTACAAGTCCAACGGCTGCCTGTTCGGCTCCAACCGCGCGACGATGATGTCCGGCTGGGACCCCACCCTGAACGTGAACGGCCCGGGCCACCACACCTTCGTACTGCTCGACGGTGACATCGCGACCAGCCCGCCGGCCGGGCCCACGTTCCCGCTGATGTTCCACGCGGTGGCCAAGGGCACCCCGTACAGCTGGGAGAACCGCTACTGGTACACCGGCTCCTTCTGCTGGTGGGGCAACACCACGTACAGCCGCGCCAACGTCCCCGGCCCGAACACCGACACCGGGTTCAGCCTCAAGTTCTTCGAGTGACACCGAGCACCTCGTGGATCCGGTCCGCGGTGGCGCGCGGGCGGAACACGTAGCCGTTGTGGCCGCCGGGGAACGTCTCCAGACGTGTCCCCAGCGCGCCGGCGAGGAGTCCGGCGCACGTGTGCGTCCAGAGGTGGCCCGACTTCTCGCCGGCGGCGGCCACGATGCGGGCCGGTGAGGCGGCGAGCGCGGCCGGGTCGAGGACGTGGGCCCTGATCGCCGGCAGGTCGTACGTGAGCAGCACCTCCGCGTTCCGTACGCGGTAGGGCCCGGGCGTGCGGGGCGGGAGGTCGGGTTCGGAGTCGGCCGGGTCGATGTCGAGGTCGGCCGCGAACGCGCGCATGGCCGCGTCCGCGCCGTGCGCACGGAAGGTCTCCTCGACGGCGAGCAGCTGCCCGGTGCCCTGCCGGGGATCCGGAAGCAGGCACGCGGCGGGTGGTTCGTGGGCGACGACCGCCGCGACCTGCTCGGGATGACGCATGGTCAGTACCAGTGCGATGAGAGCTCCGAGGCTGGTTCCGTAGACCAGCGCGGGTCCCGGTGCGAGGCCGCGGAGCAGGCGGGAGGCGTCCTCGGCGTGCGTGGCGAGCGTCTTCGCGCGGGCGTCGGCGGCGCTCCCGGACAGGCCGCGCCGGTCGTAGGTGACGACGGTGTACCGGTCGGCGAGGTGGCGGGCGAGCGGTTCGGTGGCGTCGACGCCGTGGTGGCCGCCGGCGATGAGCAGGAGCACGGGACCGTCGCCTCTGACGGTGTGGCGCAGTCGCGCGCCAGGGACCGACAGTATGGATTCCTTCATCGTGCGACCGCCGATCTGTGTGCCGGACAGGCCCGGACGGGCCCTGTGCCGATCGTGCCGCCGCCGGTGTCCGGCCGGAAGCGGAGCGCTGCGCCTAGGACCGGCGGTCCCAGGATGCGCGGGCGCGGGGCCGTTAGGCTGGGGACGACATGACACCGAAGCGTCCAGAGCTCGCCGATTTCCTGCGCCGGTCCAGGGAGCGGCTGACGCCGCGCGACGTCGGGCTCGCCGAGGGGCCGAGGCGGCGGACACCGGGGCTGCGCCGTGAGGAGGTCGCCGTCCTCGCGGGGATGTCCGCCGACTACTACATGCGGCTCGAACAGGCCCGGGGACCTCAGCCCTCGGTCCAGGTGCTCGCCGCCCTCGCCGGTGCGCTGCGGCTGACCGAGGACGAGCGGGACCATCTGTACGTGCTGGCCGGGCACCGCCCGCCGGAAGGCGCGCGGGCCGGTGGGTATCTGCGCCCGGGCCTGCGGTATCTGCTCGACCACTTGGACGGAATGCCCGTCCAAGTGGTCAGCGATCTGGGCGACTTGCTGGCGCAGAACGAACTGGCACTCGCGTTGTTCGGCTGCGTGTGCTCGGTCGCGGAGGAGGACCGCAACATCGTCCTGCGCTGGTTCACCGATCCGGCGGTGCGCGGCCACTTCGCGCCCGGGGAACACGCGGAGCAGGCGCGGCAGTTGGTGGCCGACCTGCGGGCCGCGACGGCCCGGCGCGGGGGCGACGCGGCGTCCCGGACGCTGGTGGCGCGGTGCCGGTCCGCGAGCACGGAGTTCGGCGCGCTGTGGGACCGGCACGAGGTCGCCGTGCGGCGGTCGCACCCGTTCCGGCTCGTCCATCCGGAGCTGGGCAGGATCGATCTGGACTGCGAGGTGCTGGCCACCCCGGCGGTGGACCAGCGCCTGCGGATCTTCACGCCTCCGCCCGGAAGGGCCGCGGTGCTGGACGAGTTGCGCGTGCTCGGTCCGCGCCACCTGTGCGGGTGACGGGTCAGCCGAACATCGCGACCCGGTACAGGGCTTCCAGCGCCGCGTCGATGGGGTGGGGCTGCGGCCTGCCGGAGGCGTCCAGCCTGTTCCACCGCTGGAGGTTGACCGCCACCGCCATCTGCCGTTCGCCGTCGGCGCGGATCATGGCCAGGGTGCCGCCGCCCCAGACCGTGCCGCCGTGGCCCCAGAAGGTGTCCCGGCCCGGTGTTTCCGTCGGGTGCAGTCCGAAGCCGTACTCGATGATCCGGCCCTCCTGGGAGATGACCGGGTTGGTGCGCCGCATCCGGTCCAGCGAGGCCGGGGTGACGATCTTTCCGGCCAGGAGTTGGGCGTAGAAGAGGTTCAGGTCGGCGACGGTCGATACCAGGGAGGCCGAAGGGCCCGTCCACGACATGTCGAAGACGCTGTAGTCGCGCGGCGGTTCGATCATGCCGAACCACGCCTCGTAGAGCCGTGAGTGCGGTCCGTCGACCTCCGGTCCGGTGGGGAACGCGGTGTCCGTGAGCCCGGCGGGCTCGATGACGTCGCGGGTGATGCACTCCTCGGCCGTGACGCCGCTCACCTGCGCCAGGAGTTCGGCGAGCAGCAGGTAGTTGGTGTTGGAGTACAGCCCCGGCGCACCGCCCGGAGCACCGGCGGCGGGTGCGTCGACGCCCATGGCGATCAGTGCCGTGTGGTCCCACCGCGTGAACCGGTGGGCATCCAGGCTCTCGGGCCCGGTTTCGGCGAGGACGGGGAACGCCTTGAGGGAGGGGTAGGCGTACGGAAGGTACTCGGCGAGGCCGCTGGTGTGGTTGAGCAGCATCCGTACGGTGATCGCCCCGCCCCGCTCCCCCGGGACCAGGGCCGGCAGGTACTGGCCGACCGGTGCGTCGAGTTCGATCCGGCCGCGCTCGGCCTGCCGCAGGACCGCGGCGGCGGTGAACGTCTTGGTGATGCTGCCGACGCGGTGGCGCATCCCGGCGTCGACGGGCCGGCCGGTGGCGGTGTCGGCGACCCCGGCGGCGCCGCGCCAGACCCGGTCGCCGTGCCGGACCTCGGCGAACAGGCCGGGTATTCCCGCGCGGTGCACGTTCTCGATGGCGGCGTCCAGTGCCGTGGAATCCAGTGGGTTCTTCACGTCGTGCGTCCCTTCGCTTCCCCCGGGGCCGGCGGTCGCACACGCCGGCCCACCGCCTGCCGGGCCGCCCGGCAAGCTCATGCACCCCATTATGCACGCACCGCGTGCAACACCAAGTGCATAGGTTAGGCTGGAGGCCGGTGAGAGGAGCGACATGGCAGGCCGAAGGCGTTGGACGAGCGAAGAGATCCTGGACGCGGCCGCTGAACTGCTGCGTACGAGCGCGACGGAGTCGTTCAGCGTGCGGAAACTGGCGGCGGTCCTCGGGACCGACTCGTCGAGCCTCTACCGGCACTTCCGCAGCAAGACCGAGCTGCTGCGCTCGGTGGCCGACCGGGTCCTGCTGACCGCGATGGAGGGGTACCGCCCCGAGGGCGACTGGAAGCAGCGCCTCACGGCCCTGGCCCTGCGCGTGCGGGACGCCTTCCGCCGACAGCCGCAGCTCGCCGCGGTCTGGGCGCGTTACGTGTCGAGCGGCGCGGGTTCACGGCTGGTCGTGGAGGAGGTGCTCCAGGCACTGCGCGCCTCCGGGCTGGCCGACGAGGAGATCCCGGTGCGCTACCACCGGATCGTGGTCCTCATCGCCTCGCTGATCGCCTCGGAGGCGAGCGCCGACACCCTCACCCCGGAGGAGCGCGAGCAGGGCCAGGAGCTGTTCCGGGTGGCGGTCCTGGGCGCCGACCCCGAGCGCTTCCCCGCCCTGGCGCACTTCGCGCGTGACCTCCGCCCGCTCCAGACGGACCACCAGGCGGCTTTCGAGGACATCCTCGCCGCACACCTCGGGCACATCGAGGCCGTCGTGCGCGCCGGCTAGGCCTTGGAACCCGGGACACGCGAAGGGGCCGGGGCAAGGGCGGATGGTCCGCCGCTGCCCCGGCCCCTTGCCGGCGCGGGTGTTACGAGTGCCCCGGCGCGGCGGGATCCGCGCTCGCCTCGGCCTTCATCGCCTTGGCCTCGCTCTTGAGAATGCGAGCCGACTTGCCCAGGGAGCGCGCCATGTCGGGGAGCTTCTTCGAGCCGAACACCATGATGACCACCAGCGCCACGATGAGCAGGTGCCACGGTTCCAAGCCGTTGCGGAGCATCACGTCACCTCATTTCTTCGTTGCCGTCCGCGCGTGCGGGGGCACGCCCGTACAGCAGACACCTTAGACACCGGACCTGTGTGTCATTCGGCGAGGTGGTACGGGTCGTGCCCCCGCGGTGCTACTTCAGGTGCCGGGTGAAGAACTGGGCCGCCGCGGCCCCCGCGTATGCCGGGACACCGGTGTGGCCGCCCATGTTCGCGTGCAGCGCCTTCTCCTGGGAGCCGAAGGCGTCGAACAGGTCGAGCGCCGCCTGCCGGTCGTTGCCTTCGTCGTCCCACTGCAACAGGACGTGCAGCGGGATGGTGAGCCGGCGGGCCTCGTCGAACGTGCTGCGCGGGATGAAGCTGCCGGCGAAGAGCCCGGCGGCCGCGATGCGCGGGTCGACCGCCGCGAGCCGGACGCCGATGGAGATCACCCCGCCCGAGTAGCCGACGGGCCCGGTGACCTCGGGGAGCGCCAGGATCGCGTCCATGGCGGCCCGCAGCTCCGGGACCGCCTGGTCGACCAGCGGGAGGACGACGGCGTCGATGATCTCGCCGGTGACCGGTTCGCCCGCCTGCAGGGCCCTGCGCATGTCGGCGCGGGCCCCGTCGAGGGCCGGCAGCCGGGGCCGGTCGCCGCAGCCGGGGAGTTCGATGGCGGCCGTGGCGAAGCCGTCCGCCGCGGAGTGCCGGGCCCGGTCGACCAGACGCGGGTACATCCTGTCCAGGCCGAGCGTGGGGTGGCCGAGGAGGATCAGCGGCACCGGTGCGGACGCCGACGCGGAGTCGGGTGTCCAGAGGAGGCCCGGGATGTCATCGAGGGTGAAGGAGCGTTCGAGTACGCCGTCGTCCAGGCGCTGCTCGGAAGTGAAATGCATGATCGTGCCTTTCGGGAGTGCACAGAACGGCGCTCCCGGACGACCTGCCTATCGCCCGACCGTGACCCCGGAGGGGAGCACCCATGTCGATACTGCGTTCACGGGTACCACCTCCTCGTTCTTTCGCACGGCCGGGAAGAATGTAGCAGGGTGCCGCGGCGGTCGCCTAACGGGTTTCCGTACGGGCCCGCCGGCCGCGCAGCGCGGCGGCCACCAGGGCGACGGCGATCCCGGCGAATGCCCAGGCACCGAGGATCCACAGCGCGCCCGTGGTGTTGTTGCCGTCGAAGTAGACCGTGTTCCGGACGACGGTCGTGCCCGCTCCGGGCGGCAGGGCCTGGCCGATCGCGGCCCAGAAGGGCGGCAGCAGGGAGGCCGGGTAGACGCCGCCGGAGCTCGGGTTGCCGAGGATCGTGAAGATGAGGATGGTCAGGCCGAGCCCGATCGTGCCGAGCAGCGACTGGAGCGCCACGCCGACGGCACCGGAGGCGAAGACGACCAGGGTGCCGATGCCGACGAGTTCCCAGAAGGCGCCCGGCAGACAGTGCAGCACCGGGCCGACGATGATGGCTCCGCCGATTCCGGAGACGAAGGCGTAGGGCACCATCGCCGCGAGCCGCACGACGGAGCGCCGGAGCGTGGGGCGCTTGGATCCGGCCGCCATGTTCAGTGCCGAGGCGGCGAGGTAGCCGCCGATCGTCCAGCTGAGCACCAGGTAGAACGACGACAGGCCCCGGCTGTCCCCCGAGGCGGGCGGGTGGATGTCGCGTACGGTCAGCGCCCGGTTCTGCGTCCGTTCCACGGTCGCCACGACCTTCGCGGCGGCGTCGGCCGCCGAGGGGCCGCCGGCCGAGGCGACGAGCAGTGTGTCGGTGCGCCCGGTCACCGCCACGATCAGCGCGGCGTCGGTCCTGCGCTCCATCAGCCGGGCCCGGGCCTGGGCGCGGTCCTGTACGGCGGTGACGTGCACCGGGTCGCCGGGCAGTGAGTTGAGCCGGGCGACCAGGTCGGCCTCCACGGGGCGCGGGGCGACCAGGGTGATCGGGATGCGGTGCGGTTTCGGAGCGTGGAACGCCCCCATGTACGAGAGGGCGAAACCCAGTTGGAGCAGCAGCACGCCCACCATGACGAGCACGGCTCTGGTGGTGATCGCGTCCCGCATCTCCGCCCACGCGCCGAGCTGCGCCGTCGAGCCCCTTGTCTCCGCCACCTGACGTCCCCGCTCTCAGCCGTACTTGACCGGTGCACCCATTCCGCCGACATCCTCACGCCGGGCCAGGGCGTCGCGGAGAGAACACGCATGGCCGGTGCCGTACCCACCCGTTCGGCCCAGCACCGGTGGCCGTGGGGTCCGCTCACTCCTGCCGTGCGAACCGGCGAGCGGCCCAGAGCAGGGCCCCGGCGCCGCTGATCAGGAGCAGGGCCGCCTCCACGGGAAGCGGGAGCGGGTGGCCGGCCCAGGTGATGCCGCCGGCCGTCGCCGCGTCCGGGGCTCGCAGGGCGATGCTGCCGCGCAGCATGTCGACGCCGTGAGCGAGCGGGTTCACGGCGGCCAGGGCGTGGGTCCAGCCGGGGAGCGCCTGAAGGGGGAAGAAGCCGCCGGACAGGAACAGCAGCGGCATCATCATGACGCCGAGCAGCGTGTGGAACGTCTCGGGTCTGCTCAGGCCCACGGCCAGGGTGAGGGCGAGGGCGGTGATCGTGAAGGAGATCAGGGTCATGCCGGCGAGGAGCAGCGCGAGGAGGAGCGGGTCGTAGGGCAGGCCGACGACTCCGGCCAGGCTCAGCAGCACCGCGCCCTGGATCGTGGCGACCAGGGTGCCGCCGGCGCAGCTGCCCAGGAGCAGGGTCGTCCGGCTGACCGGGGCCATGAGGAGTTCGCGCAGATAGCCGCTCTGACGGTCGGTGATCAGGCGGATGCCGACCAGGATGGCCGGGGTCTGCACCGTCATCATCAGCATGCCGGGGAACAGGTAGGTCTGATAGCCGACGCCCAGCGCGGAGTCGGGGATGAGCCTGGCGAGTCCGCCGCCCAGGATCAGCAGGTACAGCACGGGGTGGAGCAGCATCAGCGCGGTGTGGGCGCGCTGGCCGGCCAGGCGGAGGAGGTCCCGGTGGACCAAGCCGTGGACGGCGCGCAGTTCGTGCCGCAGCCGGTCCGGCCGGGTGCTTTTCCCGGTGCCGGTCGCGTGGAGCGGGAGTGCGGTCATCGGCCACCGCCGGGCTGGGCGCTGTGGATGCTGCGGCCGGTGTGGTGGAAGAACACGTCGTCGAGGGTGGGCGGGGTGGCCGAGGCGGCGCGGACGGCGATGCCGTGGCTTTCCAGGGTCGCGCAGAGCCGGGGGATCCAGGAGCTGCCGTCGGGCAGTCGCAGACAGATCCCGTCGGGCTCCCTGGTGACGGTGTGTCCGCGCGGCACCATGCGGTGGACGACGCGGTGTGCCCGCTCGTCCTGGCTGGTGCGCAGCAGGACCCGGTCGTCGCCGATGGCGGCCTTGAGCGCGCCGGGCGCGCCCTGGGCGACCAGCCGGCCGCGGTCGATGATGGCGACGCGGTCGCAGTTGGCCGCCTCGTCCAGCTGGTGGGTCGTGATGAAGAGGGTGCTGCCGTTCTGCTCCCGGAGGGCGTAGAGGTGGTCCCAGATCTGTGCGCGGGCATGCGGGTCGAGGCCGGTGGTGGGCTCGTCCAGGAACAGCAGGCCCGGTGCGTGCAGGAGCTGGCGGGCGATTTCCAGGCGGCGGCGCATGCCTCCCGACAGGGTGCGTACGGGTGAGGTGCGCCGGTCGGTGAGTCCGGCCACTTCCAGGACTTCGGCGGTGCGCCGGCGGACGTGGGCGCGGCGCAGGCCGTAGAGGCGGGCGTGGATACGGAGGTTCTGCTCGGGTGTCAGGTCCGGGTCGAGGGCGCTCTGCTGGAACAGCATGCCGACGCGCTGCCGTACCTGGTGGGGCTGGGTGCGGATGTCGGCGCCCGCCACGGTGGCGTGGCCGGCGGTGGGGCGGGCCAGGGCGCAGAGCATGGCGATGGTGGTGGACTTTCCGGCGCCGTTGGGTCCGAGGAAGGCGAAGGTCTCGCCGCGGTGGACGTCCAGGTCCAGGCCGCTGACGGCGTGCGTGGTGGTGCCCTTGGGCCCGGGATAGCTCTTGACCAGGCCGCGGGTGCTGATGGCGCAGTCGGGCGGGCCGGGGGTGGCGGGGGTGTGCTCGGGGGCGATTTCCTCGCGGCCGGTGTGAAGTCGCATGGTGCGGTCCTCAGCTGTGGTTCGCCGGTGGGGTCCGGCCGGGGGGGGGGCCCGGGCCGCCCCCCCCCCCCCCGGGGGGGCCTCCGACGCGGCCACCGAGTCCAAACACAACCAGGTGTAGCCGGAGAACATGCCCAACCCCAAAAAACACTGGGCGGAAACCCCCA
>NZ_JBIBHG010000009.1:159505-365514 GCF_042956885.1 Streptomyces sp. NPDC008163
GGGGGGGGGGGGGGGGGGGGGGGGGGGGGGGGGGGGGGGGGGGGGGGGGCCGGGGGCCCCCCGCCGGCCGGACGGTGGGCCGGTCCTAGGCGCAGCTGATGCCGATGCAGACCGTGTTGAGGACCGTCAGCAGGCCGACGCACTCACACGTGGCGGAGAAGCCCGCTTCGGCGCCGACGGGGTCGGTCTCGGGGAGGGCGTGGAGGTGGGCGAGGAGTTCGAGGTCCTGGGTCTGGTTTTCCATGGTTCTCTCCTTCTTCTTGTGGTTCGGCGGCAGGTTCTCTGCCGCTCAGCCCGGCAGCTGGGCGAGCCAGTGCCGGGAGCTCGGGTGGCGGAGACGGAGGAGGAAGGCCAGGATTCCGGCCGATCCGTCGCTCCAGCTGGTCGAGACGTCTCCGTATTCGTTGGGGAAGACGAGGTGCCGGTGGCGGCGGGCGCCTTCGGTGAGGGCGAGGCGGCCCATCGCTTCGGCCATGGCGTGGTGCACGGACTCCCCCGTGGCGGCGCTCAGGTCGAGGAGGAAGTCACCGTTGCCCGCGAGACCGTGGCACTGGGACAGCGGGGCCCTGGAGGCGCGTTCGACGACGGCCGGGGCGCCGCGGCGGGCGAGGTCGCCGAACCGGTCGTCGCCGGTGACCTGCCGGAGCCGTACGAGGAAGGTGCCGATGCCGGCCGAGCCGTGGCACCAGTACGGGGCGGTGGGTTCGTCGCCGGCCTGGGCGGGCCACTGGGCCGCCCCGCCGATCCGTACGGCGCTGCGCAGGAGGTGTTCGCCGGTCTCCACCGCGAGCCGCAGGTGGTCCTGGCGCCCGGAGGCGGCCGCGCTGAGCAGGAGGAAGCAGCCGATGCCGGCGGAGCCGTGGGCGAAGCCCAGGTACTGCTTGCCGGCCTCACCGGAGACAGCGTCGGCGGGCACCGGCCAGCTCACCGCCGACGGGCCGCGCCGCGCGGCGGTCGCCAGCCGGTCGGCCGCGTCCTCGGCCAGTGCGGCGAAGCGTGGGTCACCGGTGCGCTGCCACAGGTGGAGGGCGGCCATGCCGCTGCCGGCGGTGCCGTGGGTGATGTCGTGGTGGAGCGTGGTCTCCTGCGGGGTCAGCGCGAGGGCGAGCGCGTGGTCGACGAGCGCCTGGTCGGCGAGGGCCCGGCCGGCGTCGTAGAGCGCCCAGGCGGTGCCGGCGTCCCCGAAGTGCAGGCCGGGGCGGGTGGTCCGGAGGCGGGTGCGTTCCGCGATCCAGTGACCGGCCGTCGCGAGGACTTCGGGCAGGCGGGTGTCCCCGGTCAGTTCGAAGTACCGCGTCAGGACGGCCAGGGGCCCGGCCGCCCCCTGTTGGACGGTGCACGGGTTGGTCTCGCCGGACGCGGTGGACACGGGCCACAGGCGCCGGTCGTCCTCGGGCGTCACGGTGTCGATCAGGTGGTTCACGAGTCCGGCGATCGCCTGGTCCAGGTCCTCGTCCCGCGCCGAACGTGCCGGTCCGGTACGCGTGGGGCGGGCGGGGTCCGGTCCGCGGAGGGCTTCGCGGGCCCGGCGGGTGTCCCAGCGGGCGGCGGGCTCGTCCTTCATCAGCCCGGTGATCATCTCCACCAGGGCGCCCGAGGGTTCGGCGGGTCCGCAGGCGGCGAGCCAGGCGGCGAGCCGTTCCTCACCGGTCCTGGTGGCGGGCTCCTCGGACAGCAGGTTGGGCACCTTGCCGGTCAGGACGAAGCACACGGTGGCGCCCAGGCTGTAGTGGTCGGCCGTCACGGACACCGGCGCGTCCCTCAGGCGTTCGGGGGCGCTGAAGCCGGGGGTGCCCACCCGGGTGGGCAGGCTGGAGCCCGAGTCCTCGGCGGCGAGTTCCAGGTCGATGAGGCGCAGTGCGCCGTCGGGGCGGACCATGACGTTGCCGGGTGTGAAGTCGCGCAGGACGCAGCCGTGGGCGTGGGCCGCCGCGACGAGATCCACGAGCCCGGCGACCAGGATCAGTGCCTCGCGGCGGTACTCCTCGCCTCCGAGGTCGCGGAAGCGCTCGGCGACCCAGGTGCGCAGACTGACGCCCGGGATCTCGCTCTGGGCCAGGAACAGGTGCCTGCCGTGCTCGAAGAGGGCGAGGGCGTCCGGGGCGAGCCCCGTGCCCTTGAGCCTGTCCAGCATCCGGGCCTCGGCGCGCAGCCAGTCGCGGACGTCGCGCCCGGAGGCGTCGCCCTCCACATGGGGCCGGGTCTCCTTGATGATCACCGGCGCGCCGGTGGAGACATCGGTGCCCCGGTAGACGCCGCCCTTGTTGGTGTGCCGGATCGCCTCCCGTACGGCGAAGCGGCCGCCGAGCAGGACCGGGCCGCTCGCCGCGTCCGCCGTCGGGGGCGGGAGGGGCACCGTGGCGGGGAACGGGCAGACGGCCCACGGGGGCGGGGCGTAGCGGCCACTGCGCTCGTCCTCCACGGGGTTGCCGTCGGGGTCCTCGATGTACCAGATCAACAGGCCCTGGTCCGAGAGCCGTTGCCGTCCGGTGAAGGCGCCGTAGCGGTAGTGCACCAGGCTGTACGGGGCGTAGGGCTGGTCGGAGAGGATGCGGGGTCCGGCGAGTCCGGTCGTCGCCGCGTGCAGGTCGCGGGCGAGGCGGACCGCGTCGGCGTCCGAGCGCGGGTAGACGGTGAGGAACTTTCCTGAGCTGCCCCGGGGCGTGGCACGGGAGTTGAGGGTGCTCACCCGGTCGAGGGAGCGGGCGAACTTGAACGCCGAGGTGTCCGGCAGCAGGACGTCCAGGGCCCTGACGAGAACCGTCGGTGCGGAGGCGGCCGTTGCCGACAGGTGGAGCTTCCAGCCCTGATCGCGCCGGGTCGCCGTACGGGGCGCGACCCGGCACCATGCCTCGTCGGTCCGGGTCGTCCAGCAGTCGCCGGTGCGGGTGGCCTGAAAGGCTCGGTTCAGAAGGCTTTCGAGTGGGGCTTCGGTCGCGTTGCTCGTCATGTGGGGTGTCCCTCCCAACGGTGAGGACCGCTGGTCGGAAATTGCCCATGTCACGTGAGCGCGGAACGCGCCCGAGCCGGAATCACCTGCTCCAGCGAGCGTGGGGGGTCGCTGCTGACCGGGTCCGGCGGCGCCCGGCGCACGGGGAGGCGCACGCTCAGAGAGCCGCCCAGGACCGCCTTCCGACCCCCGGGCACCGGTCCGGGGGTGCGGCATAGGAGGATACGGCTCATGGCGGAAGATGAACGGGGAGTCGGGTCCGAGAGGACGGCCGACGACGTGGTGCTGATCCGGGTCCGGGGCAGCCTGGACGACTGGGCGGGCAGCGGTGACCTGTCGGCCGCGCTGACCGGCGCGGTGACGGACGGTGGCGTGCGTACGGTGGTCGACCTGTCCGGGGTGACGTTCGCCGACTCCGCGGCGCTCCACGCCCTGCTGGGCGGTCTGCGGGAGCACGTGAAGGCGGGAGTCCCGCTCGTGCTGGCCGGCCCGTTGCATTCCGGCGTGCGCAGGCTCTTCGAGGTCACGGGCACCGCCGGCGCGTTCCGGTTCGCGGACGACGTCGAAGCCGCGCTCCAGTGCTGAGGGCGTCGGTCCGCCGGATCGGGGGCGTATGCGCGTGGCAGTAGAACTGGGCGGGGAAGCGGAGGGTGTGCTCTCGCCCGTTCCGCGGAACGCGGCCGCGGCTCGGGGCATCGTGGCCGAGCTGCTGGTGGCACACTTCGGGGCGGCGCTCGACGAGTGGCCGGCCCATGTGGTGGACGACACGCTGCTGGTGACGTCGGAGCTGGTGACGAACGCCATCCGGCACGGCGGCCGGCTGACCGCGTTCGAGACGGAGATCACGGGCGACGGGCTGCGCATCACCGTGGGCGACGCCAGCAGTGAGAGCCCGGCGGAGCTGCCCGCGAAGGAGCCGCGGGTGCGGGCGGAGGCGCCCAGGATCGGCGGCTACGGCTGGCCGCTGGTGCGGCTGCTCGCCCGCCGGGTGTCCGTCGGTGTGGACCCGGACGGCAAGCGGATCACCGTGGTGATGGAGCTGCCCGCGCTCCCGTGACCGGGCGCGTCCGGAGGCTTTCAGTCGGTCGTCTCGGTCAGTTCCTCAGGGCTCCTCGACTCCTGCGCCCCCGGTCCGAAGAGGTGCCGTGTCCCGGTGATGCGGAGCATCCGCTCCATGGAGGGCGGCGGGTCGTCCAGGACGAGGGTGATGCCGCGCGCGGCGCTGCGGCGGTGGACCATCAGGAGGGCGGCGAGCCCCATCGAGTCGCAGAGCCGGAGCCCGGCGCAGTCCAGGCGCAGTTCGGCCGGCGTGGGGTCGGCGTCGACGCATGCCGTGGCGCGTATGCCGAAGGCGTCACTGGTGTCGTAGTCGAGGACGCCCGCGAGACGCAGCCGGGTGGTTCCTTCGCCCGTTTCGACGGTGAGGCTGAGGGGCGGGAGGCTCATGCGGGTGCTCCGGGGTGTGCTGCGGTGGCGTCGGCCAGGGCGGTTCTCGCCCGCTTCAACGGCCGGACGGCCCGGGGGAAGTCCTTGAGCGCGGCCATCAGGATGTCCAGGACGGGCCGCAGGGAGTGGGCGGGGACGTGGCGGGCGGTGAGGATGCCCGCGGTCCACGTCATGAAGGTGGTGAACAGTTCGTCGTCGTCGGTGTAGATGGCCACGGTCAGGAATTCCACGATGTGCGCGACGTCCTCGGCGGTGCGTTCGCGCTGCACGTCCGTGTACGTGGCCATGGCCGGGAACAGGTCGTCCAGCCCCTTCAGCACCTGTTTGACCAGGGCGCCCTGCGAGCGCGCGACCAGCGTGTACTCCTGGTCGACCAGGTGCGGCAGGTCGTCGATCTGCTGCCGCACGTCGGCCGGGGCGGGCGGGGCGAGTCCGGCGGCCAGCAGGTCGGCTGCGCTGCGGGCGTCGGGGGCCCACGCGTTCGCGCCGAGCATGCGCGCGAATCGGCCGTCCTGCCCGAAGGCCGCTCCGCCTGCGAGGACGGGCACTCCGACGGACTGGCAGGCGGTGATCGCCGCGTGGGCGGCGGGCAGCCGGGTGGGGATGGAGGACGAGAGGGCGACGACGTCGGCGCCGGTGTGGTGGAGGTGGGCGACGAGATGAGGGGTGGGGACCTGGGCTCCCAGGAAGTCGACCTGCCAGCCCCGCAGGGTGAGGACCTCGGCCAGCAGGCGGGCGGGCAGGGAGTGCCATTCCTGCTCCACGCAGGCCACGGTGACCTTCCCGTGCCGCGGTGTGGTGCGGGCGGCCGGGTGATGGGCGAGCGTGGTGATCACCCGTTCCACGATGGCGCTGGCGGCGTGCTCCTGGGCCACCGTGAGGCGGTTGGCCGCCCACTCGGTGCCGACCGTCGCCTGCACGGGAGCGATGAGGTCCAGCAGGACCGTCTCGGCGGGCACCCCGCTGTCGAGGGCGCGGGTGACGAGTCCGGCGGCGGCGAACTCGTCACGGTCCAGGGCGGCCGCGGCGATGAGACGGTCACGCAGTTCGGCCAGTTCGGTCAGGTCGGGCAGGCAGGCTGTCATGCGGTGTACCTGCCCCGGGTGTGCCCGTCCACCGCACTGAGATGGGTAGTCCTGGGCGCGGTGATCGCCACGACGGCCATGTCGTCGTGGCCGCCGCCCCGCACCCACTCGGCGGCGAGCATCTGGATGCGCTCGACCACCGCCTCGCCGGGCATGTCCGCGCATTCCGAGAGCGCCCGCTTGAGTCTCGCCTCGCCGAACATCTCGTCGCCGAGCGGGCCGCCCCGGGCCTCGGTGAATCCGTCGGTGTAGAGCAGGCACGTCTCGCCGGGCCGCAGGACGGTTTCGGCGGTCCGGGACTCGATGTCGGGCAGCGCCCCCACCAGGGTGCCCTGGGTCCGGATCTCCTCGACCCGGCCGTCCGCCCGCACCACCAGCGGTACGGGATGGCCGGCGGCCGTGAGCCGCAGACGCACCAGGTGGTCGGTCCGCCGGACCGAGGCCAGGACCATGGTCGCGAAGCGGGTGTGGTGGGAGGTGAGGAGCGAGTCGTTGAGGAGGCGCAGCACCTGCTGGTGGTCGTCCGCCATGGGGATGAGCGCCTGAAGGGTGTTGCGGATCTTGCCGGTGAGCACGGCCGCGTCCAGTCCCTTGCCGCACACGTCGCCCAGGACCACCAGCGAGGAGCCGCCCTCGCCGGCGCCGGCCGGGTGGACGTCGTAGAAGTCTCCCCCGACGCGTTCCCGGGCTGCGGCGGGCCGGTAGCCGCCGGCGAATTCGACGCCGTGGACGCGGTGCAGCCGGGGCGGCAGCAGGTCCTGCATCAGGGTGCGGGTGATGGCGCTCTGCTCGGCGTACAGGTGGGCGGCCGACAGGGCGGCTCCGGCGCGCGCGGCGAACAGCCGGGCGACGGTCTGCTCGTCCTCGGTGAACTGGCTGCCGCCCCGCAGCAGAACCAGGGCGCCCGCCGGGACTCCCTGGCCGGGCAGGGGCACGACGACGACCGAGGTGATCGTGCCGGTGTATCCCTCGGGGATCACCCATGCGGGGAGCGACGCGGGGTCGATCCAGCGCGAGGGCACCGGCGGGAAGCCCTGGAGCGCCTCGTCCAGGCCCGGCACCTCTGACGGGTCGGCCGCGACGAGGCCCCGCGCGGGTTCCCGGCCGGCGATCGCGTGGGCCAGGGGCAGGTGCTCCCCCTTGGCGGGAGAGACGACGACCGCCGCTTCGGCGAGGTACTGGGAGGCGAGCCGGGCCGTCGCCGACACGCACCGGTCGGTGTTCAGCGAAGCCAGCAGGACATTGGACGCCTCCGCGAGGAACGCGGTCCGTTCGCGTTCGGTGGCCAGCGCCTTTTCGGCGATCCTGCGGTCGGTGTCGTCCAGCAGCCACCACACCACGTCACCGTTGTCGCCGTGACTGGGGTGTGCCTCGTAGCTTCGCCCGCCGATCCACCCCGACGCCGGCGGGACCGGGTCCGTGGACGTGCGGGCCGTCGGATCGCGCAGCTCCAGGTCGGCCCGTGCCAGCCAGGCGGGGGCCGCGTCGGCCATCGTGGTCCCCGGACGTGCGTCCGGGAGGAGCCGGGAGGCCGCGGGGTTCAGCCCGGTCAGCGCCCCGTTCGCACCGCTCTCGATCACCGGGCACGGGGCCGTGGACCAGGCGCCGGGTGCCGGGCGTTCGTCGGTTTTCGTAACGGGAGTTCCCTGGGGAGGAGCCATGAGGGGGGACCCGCCTGCGGCGAGCCGCACCACCTTCCAACTGGACGGACAAGCATTGCCTTGCGGCAACTATCACGCAGGGGGGCCCTCGAAGGCAATCGGCCCCGCCCCCACAAAGGTAACGCAGCGTTACACCTCTACCGTCCGCGCACTCCCCTGATACACGGTCTTCACGACGCCTTCACCTTGCTCTCTGCCGCGGTCCGTCTCGTCCTGCACGAGGAGGGTGAGCAGCGAGGCCACGGACAGACCTGCCTCGGCGGGGTGACGCAGCACCTTGTCCGGTGCGATGCGGTACGTGTTCGCGCGGCCCTCTCGCGTATGGGAGAGGTATCCGTCCTGTTCGAGGTCGGCGATGATCCGCTGGACCGCGCGCTCCGTGAGCCGGCAGCGCGCGGCGATGTCACGGATCCGGACGGTCGGGTCCTCGGCGATGGTCGCCAGTACGCGCGCGTGATTGGTGATGAACGTCCATCCGGTATGGGATTCGGGTACTCCAGGCATGCCCTCCATCTAAGCGCGGCCCCTTGCCCGACCTCAACTACATGACATACTTTTCCTGTATTCATTGACATGGCGAGAGTCACAGGAGGCTCGGGGTGTCGTACGGGGAGGCCGTCCCGGCAGCACGCGTGAGCGGCGTCGGCGTAAGCGCCGCTCCCTCGGCGGGCCCACCGCAGGCCGTGGTGACGCAGTACACACAGCACGGGGTGTGGGTCGTCGCCGCGCACGGCTCCTGCGACGCGCAGTCGATCGCGCGGCTCGAAGAGGTGCTGACCACGGCAGCCTGGACGCGGCCGAAGGTGGTTCTGGACGCGTCGGGGGTCACTTTCGCGGACTCTTCGCTTCTGAACCTGCTGATCCTCACGCATCGGGCGGGCGCCCTGCGCGTGGCGGGGCCGGGCATCCATCTCCAGCGCCTGCTGCGGATCACGGGGCTGGACGCGGTCCTGTACGTACGGGCCACGGTCGAGGAAGCTGCCATCTGCTGACCGCCGGACCGCCGCGAGGCATCTCCTTGACCTGAAGTCCGCTTGAGTTATTACCGTGCTCCCGAGTCCACCGCCTGACGACGGGAGCACCCAGCATGATCCTCGTGACCGGAGCCACCGGAAACATCGGAAGCGCCTTACTGAAGGAGTTGCTCGCCCATGCGGCGGGCCCCGTGAGAGCACTGACGCGTGACGTCTCGCGGGCGGCGTTCCCCGCCGGGGTCGAGGCCGTCGAGGGCGACTTGGCGATGCCGGAGTCGCTGGAGCCGGCGCTGAAGGGGACGCGCGCACTGTTCCTGCCGTCCCGTGTGGGGCCGGACGCCGGCATCCTCGCGGCGGCGCGGCGGGCAGGCGTGGAGCACGTGGTGCTGGTGTCCTCCATCACCACACTGACCCATCCGCACCTCGGTCCCGCCGGTGAGAACCAGGCGGTGGAGCGGTTGCTCAAGGGCAGCGGCATGGCGTGGACCATCCTGCGGCCGACCCAGTTCGCCTCGAACGCACTGCTGTGGGCCCCGTCGATCCGCGCGGGGGAAGCGGTCCGCACGCCGTTCGCGGACATCGGGCTGCCCGCGATCCATCCCGCGGACATCGCGTCGGTGGCCCGGGCCGCACTGACCGAGCCCGGCCACCGGGGACGGGTGTACGCCTTGACCGGCCCGGAACCGATGTCGGCCCGGCAGCAGGTGGCGGCCGTCGCGGCGGCGATCGGGCGTGCGGTGCCGTTCGCGGAGATCGGCCGGCAGGAGGCCCGCCCGTGGATGGCCGGAGTCGTCGGGGAGCGGGACGCGGACGCGGTGCTCGATGTCATGGGCGGCGATCCCAACGAAGAACTGCTGGCCGTACGCGACACCGTCCAGCACGTCACCGGCTCACCGGCAAGGCCGTTCCGGCAGTGGGCCACGGAGCATGCCGACGCTTTCCGCTGAGGCCGGGCCCACCCTCCTCTTGCCGTGCCTATCGTTTTTCGATAGCTTTCCATCGTTGATCGATGGAAGGTGAATCATGGGACGACTGACCGTGGGCGCTCTGCGCGCCATGCTCGTGGTGGTGTGCGCCGGCACCCTGTTCGTACAGGCGGGCATGGCGTGGGCGCTGATCAGCGGGAACGACCCGGAGGACGGGTCGATGCCGCTGACGCCGCTGCGCGTGCTCACGATCCTGGGCATGGTGTCGGTTCAGATCGTCGCCGTCTGCGTCTGGCGGCTCGTGGCGATGGCGCGGCGCGGCACGGTCTTCTCCCACGCCGCCTTCCGCTACGTGAACGGCGTGATCGGTGCGATCACCTCGGCCGCCCTCGTGTGGTTCGCGGTCACGGCCGTGAACGCCCCGGGCCAGCGGGACGACCCGGGGGTCACCGTCATCATGGCCGGGGTGGGGGTGGGCATTCTGGGGGTCGCGCTCATCGTGCTCGTCCTGCGGACCCTGCTCGCCCAGGCCGCCCGGATGCAGGCCGAATTGAACGAGGTGATCTGATGCCGATCACCGTGGACATCGACGTGATGCTGGCCAGGCGGAAGATGTCCGTGGGCGAGCTCGCGGAGCGCGTGGGGATCACACCCGCCAATCTGGCGGTGCTCAAGAACGGCCGTGCCAAGGCCGTGCGCTTCACGACGCTCGCCGCGCTGTGCGAGGTGCTTCAGTGCCAGCCGGGCGACTTGCTGCGCTGGCAGCCCGAGGAGGGCGCGAGCGAGTAGAACCCCTTCAACCGGCCCCGGGTCGCGCGGACTTCCGCCGTCCGGGGCCTTTTCGACGTCTCGTCGCGCAAACCCCTTGCGCAATGGTCAAGAAACGTTGACCATTGTGAGCATGCCAATCGACGACGTCCCCGAGACGTTTCACGTCACCACCGACGAGCAGCTGCGCGCGGTCTCCAATCTGACGCGCCACCGGATCATGGCCGTGCTCCGCTTCGAGCCCGCGACGATCACACAGATCGCGGAGCGAATCGGCCTCGCGAAGGGGAGTTCCAGCTACCACGTGCGACTCCTGGAGCGGGCCGGCCTGGTGAAGGTGGTGCGGACGCGCAAGGTGCGGGGCGTCATGGAGCGGTACTACGCGATGGCCGCCCGGTCGATCGAGCTGCCGGATCCCGGCGACGGGGGGCCGGATGTGCTGATGCGGCACGCGGTGGCGGACCTGGAGGCGTCACCCGCGGACGGCGAGCGGCACGTACGGATGACGCATCTGCGCCTCACCGACGAGCAGTTCGCGGAGCTGGGGGCGCGGTTGCAGGCCCTGGCCGACGAGTACCGGGAGCTGTCCGATCCGTCACTGCCGGACACCTCGCTCGTGTTCGCGCTGTTCCATCCCGCCCAGATCCGGCAGACCGAGGGGGACGCCAAGTGAGGACCGCTACGGCGAAGTTGCCGACCGGATTCGGACGGCTGTGGACCGCTCAGACGGTCTCCTCCCTCGGTGACGGGATCACGCACGCCGCGCTGCCGCTGATCGCGTTCACGCTGACGCGGGACCCGCTCGCCCTCGCCGTCGTCACGGCTGCGGGAACCCTCCCGTGGCTGCTCTTCGGGGTGCTCGGCGGTGCGCTGGTGGACCGCTGGGACCGCCGGCGCACGATGTGGGTGGCGGACACGGCACGGGCGGCGCTGCTCGCGACACCCGCGGTGGCGGCCGGTCTCGATCTGCTGAGCATTCCGCTGCTGGCGGCCGTCGCGTTCCTGCTCGGCCTCGGCGGGCTCTTCTTCGACACCGCCGCCACGGCCTACCTGCCGGACCTGCTCAGCCGCGACCCCGCGCAGCTGGAGCGCGCCAACTCCCGCCTGCGCGGCGCCCAGACAGCGATGTCCGGATTCGCCGGACCGCCTGCGGGCAGCGCGCTGCTGGCGCTCGGGCGGGCGGTTCCGCTGGTCGCCGACGCCGTGTCCTTCGCGCTCTCCGCACTGCTCGTACGTACGCTGCCCGCCATGCCCCGGCCCGTGCCGGAGGCCCGCGAGTCACTGCTCGGGCAGGCCCGGGCCGGCGCGTCCTACGTCTTCCGGAACCGGTTGCTGCTCGGGCTGGCGCTGCGCCCGGCAGTCGGGAACATCGCCTTCCTCGCCGTGGAGACGGTCCTGGTCATCTTCGCCCACGACCGCCTCGGCATCGGCACGTACGGCTTCGGTCTGCTGCTCACGGCGGAGGCGACCGGCGGCCTGCTCGGCGCGGCCATCGCCTCACAGCTGGGCCGGCGGCTCGGCACCGGCACCGCCCTGACCTGCACGGCAGCCGTCGAGGGCCTGGCGATCCTGGGCCTGGCCTCCGCCTCCGACGCGTACGTGGCCGGGCTGGCGCTCGCCGTCTGCGGGGCGGCCATGGGCGCCACGATGGTGCTCGGGCCCTCCCTCCGGCAGGCGATCGTCCCGGGTCACCTCATGGGCCGGGTCGCGTCGACCTCCCGGATGCTCGCGATGTGCGCGGCTCCCGTCGGGGCGTTCGTCGGCGGCTGGCTCGCGACCGCGTACGACATCCGCACCCCGCTCTACACCGCCGCCGCGCTGCTCCTGACCATGACGGCGGTCACCGCGTCCATGACGAACAACCGCCGCGTCGAAGCGGCGCTGCGTGCCGCCGCCCCGGCCGAGGAGACCACCCGGGACGGAGCGCCCGCCCCGCTGTGAGGCCCTCCCCCACCGCCGACCGCCCGAGCCCTGAACCAGGGCTCGGGCGGGCCCCGTTCACGTGCCCTGTTCGGCCAGCGTGTGGGCGACCAGGGCATTGGCGTGGCCGTGGCCCAGGCCGTGTTCGGCCTTGAGCCAGGCGACGAGCTCCATGTGCTTGGCCAGGTCGGACGCGCGGATCAGGTCCTTCCACTCTTCGACGGGACGGCCGTACTTCTTCTCGATGGAGGGGAAGTAGCTGGCGGGCCCCTTGACCGGTGCGGTCATGTGGTGCCTCCTTCTGGGGTGGGTGAAGGGTGGTGTGCTGATCAACGCGACTGTGCGCCGCCGAAGAAGGCGGCGAGGGCCGGCGCCAGGGTCTGCGCCGCGATGTTGTGCTCCTCCCCCGGGAAGACCTGCAGGGTGAAGTTGTCGCCTGTACCCGCGAGTTCGCGGGCGCCGGTCAGCATGTGCGGATCGCCCATGTCTCCGCTGCCGACGAGCACAGGAACGGTCACCGAAGCCCAGCGCTCGACCGGCAGCGGCCCGCCGGACATGGTGTCGCCCATGATCCGCCCGTCGTAGGAAAGGGTGTGGGCGACAGCTTCCATGTCCGCCCAGAACGGGGCCTGCCGCATGCCCTCGACCATCTCACCGGGCACGCCGACCGCCGCCGTCATGAAGTACGCGACGGCCTCCCCGTACGCCTCGCGGCCGGTCAGCTCCGTCAGGTGCGCCACGTAATCGGCGGGCAGCGGCGGCCGGCTGTCGTCCGTGATGAACGGCGGCTCGTACAACGCGAGACGCGAAACGGCGCTCCCCCGGGCCGTCGCCTCCAGGGCGAGCACGGCGCCCGAGGACATCCCGAAGAGCATCGCGGAGCCACCTCCCGGGCCCTCGATGAGCGCGTCGATGTCCTCGATCTCGCGGCGCACCTCGTACGCGGGGCCGTCCCCGCTGTCGCCCCGGCCCCGGCGGTCGTACGTGATCACCGTGAACTCACCGGCCAGCAGCGCGGCGAGTTCGGCGGAGGCGCCCCGGGTCATCAGGGCGCCGCCCACCAGCACCACGGCCGGGCCCGTCCCCTGCTTCTCGAACACGATGGCCGTGCCGTCGGCGGAGACGACCTTGTCCACGGTCCTGCTCATGCGAAATACCCCCATAGATGCATGGTTGACATGGTTTCCGGACCACAGCGAACCGCGACCTGGAACTGGACGGTACAGTACTCACACGAGTACTGATCAGTCCAGTACTCTTCGGTGACGCAGACGCGGACGTGGAGAGGGAGCCGATGATGGACAGCCGGTCGGCGCGGAAGCACCAGGCGATCCTGGACGCCGCGACCGAGGTGTTCCTGAACAAGGGATACGCGGGGACGAGCATGGACGACATCGCGAAGCTGGCCGCGGTCTCCAAGCAGACCGTCTACAAGCACTTCGCGGACAAGGAGAAGCTGTTCGCCGAGATCGTGCTGGCCACCACGGACCGCATCGACGCCCTGGTCAACCTCGTGGCCGACATCCCCCCCGACGCGGAAACCCTCGGCGAGAACCTGACCCGGCTCGCCCGGCAGTTCCTCACGGGCCTCACGCGACCCCAGGTGATCCAGTTGCGGCGTCTGATCATCGCCAACGCCGACACGTTTCCGGAGCTCGGCGCGGCCTGGTACGAGCAGGGCTTCGAGCGGGTCCTCGCCACGCTGGCGGACACCTTCCGCCGTCTCACCGACGAGGGGATCCTCAAGACCCCCGATCCGCTGCTGGCCGCCCAGCACTTCTCCGGGCTGTTGCTGTGGATCCCGGTAAACCAGGCGATGTTCCACGGCAGTCCCCAGCACACCGACGCCGATCTGGACCGTTACGCGGAGGGCGGCATCCGCGCCTTCCTGTCCGCCTATGCGTGAACTCTCCTCGGCTCAGGGCACCTTGGGCCCGTCGAGGAAGCTGCCGTCCGCCGCGTACGGCCAGGCGTTCGAGACGCAGCCGTGCAGGCCCTTGATCTGCTGCATCATCACCGGGGCGGACCGGCCGGGGCCGGGGCACGCACGGTGGTCGTAGCCCAGCCAATGTCCGACCTCGTGGTTGATGATCAGCGCCCGGTACTCCTCGGGCGGCCCGGCGAACTCGGGTGAACCCAGCTGCCAGCGCTTGAGGTTGACGGCCACCGTCCGGCCCACCCGGCAGTTGAGTTCGCCCTCGGTGTCCAGGCCGCCGGTGGCGCAGATGGCGTCGGCCGTGTCCGGGGTGGCGATGCGGATGACCAGTGCGGCGCTGTCGTCGGCCACCTGCCGGAAGGTGACACCGGCCCCGCGCGCCCAGCCCCGTACGTCGTCGAGGATCGCGGCGATCTGCTCGGCGGCCTCGTCCGGGTCGACACCCATGTCGTCTTCCACCTCCACCCGGTAGGGCCGGCCCGTACCGGTGCGGCGCGCGTCGGCCCTCGCGACGGTGAAGGTGCCGGGACCGGACTCCGGTACGGAGACATCGGCGGTCGCCCCGGAGGTCCCGCCATGGGTTTCCCCGTCGACGGCGACGGGCGTCACAGCCGGGTCGGCCCCGCCGGGCAGTCCGTGGGCGGTGAGCAGGCAGACCACGGCTGCGGCGAGGGCCAGCACCATCACGGTGACGGCCGCCCGGGGCCGCCGCCGGGCCGAGGCCCGGTGGGTGCGGGGCGTGTTCGAGCCGGCGGTCACTTCGCGGCCGCCTCGCGCGGCAGCCACCACCGGGTGGACGCGAGGGCGGCCAGGGCGGCGCCGGTCGCGTTGACCAGAACGTCGTCCACCGAGGAGACCCTGTCCAGCCGGAGCACGTACTGCAGGGTCTCCAGCAGGGCCGACAGGCCCGCCCCGAGTGCCAGGACGCGCGGCAGCGACGCCATTGCGGCGTACCGCATCGGGGCGAAGAAGCCCAGCGCCGCGAACACCAGCAGATTGCCGGCCAGCCCGAGCGGCCCCATCGTGACCAGGTCCACCAGCGGGACCAGGCTGACGCGGCCGGGAACCTCACCGGCGTGCGCACCCGGCATCATGATGAGCCACACCCACGGCACCGTGCCGTGCACCATGCCGACCTCGGCCAGCGACGCGCGACGCGCCCACGCCGGGTCGGCGCCCGCCGCCCTGCGCCTGCGTGCCAGGAACCACACGACCAGCGCGGACAGCGGCAGCGCGGCCACCATGGTCAGCATGACGCCGTTGAACGTCCAGAACCAGGCGTACCAGCCGCCGTGCACGACCATGGGCACGGACACCACGAACATGCGCAGCACGAACGGGGCGAAGGCCGCCGCGACGACGCCGACGGCGGTGAGCACGACCAGGCGGACGGCTCTTCGGACGCGACGGGGCGAGGTAGGCAGTGCGGTGTTCTGATCCATACCCCCACTCAATACGGGTGGCGGTTGCCGGAGCGTATGCGCATTTCGATACGCGGGCGATATACGCGGGCGAGGTGCGGTCAGGGCAGCGGCGTCGTGGCGGCGGGCAGTTCGACCGTGACGCGGAGTCCGCCGGCGGGGCGTGCGGTGACGGTGAGCGTGCCGTGGTGGGCGTGGGTGATGGACCGGACGATGGCCAGTCCGAGCCCTGCGCCGGGGTGGTCCGTGTGGACGCGTTCGGTGCCGCGCTGGAACGGTTCGGTGAGGCGGGGGACCAGGCCCGGGGGGACGGTCTCACCGGTGTTCTCGACGGTGAGCGCCACGGTGTACGGGCGGACCTCGGTGGTGACCCGTACGCTGCCGTGTTCGGGCAGGTTGTGGACGATCCCGTTGTGCACGAGGTTGGTGGCCAGCTGGAGCAGGAGGGCCGGTGAGCCGGTCGTGGCGGCGATGTCCCCGTCGGTCTCCAGAGTGACACCGTGTTTCTCGGCGAGCGGCAGCAGCGTTTCGGTCGCTTCCTCCGCCACGAGGGAGAGGTCGACGTCCTCGCGGGCGAAGGTCTGCCGGTCGGCCCGGCTGAGCAGGAGCAGCGCCTCGGTGAGGTCGATGGCCCGGGTGTTGACGGTGTGGAGGCGGTCGAGGAGCGGGTCGGCGGCGCGGTGGGGGTCGGCGCGGGCCACGTCGAGCAGTGCTTTCGTCACGGCGAGCGGGGTGCGCAGTTCGTGGGAGGCGTTGGCGGCGAACCTCTGCTGTTCGCCGACGTGGGATTCGAGTTGGGCGAGCATCGTGTCGAAGGCGTCGGCAAGTTCGCGGAACTCGTCCTGGCGGCCGGGGAGTTGGATGCGGTGGGACAGGGAGCCCGCGGCGGCCGTGCGGGTGGCGTGCGTGATGCTGTTGAGCGGGGCGAGCATGCGGCCGGCGAGGAACCATCCGCCGCCGAGGCCGAACACCAGCAGGAAGGAAAGGGTCATGGCCGCCAGCGGGGCGAAGTCGCGGGCCACGGCGAGTTGGTAGTCGGGGGCGAAGACCAGCCCGATGTGCGGGACACGCGTCAGGAACAGCCATCCCGTGGCGAGCATCAGGATGCCGGCCAGCAGGACGAACCCGGTGTAGCTGAGGGTGAGCTTGAGTCGGATGCTCATGCCGGGCTGTCTAGCCACGGCCGGCCGCCTCGCCGTCCGGTCCCGGCGCGCTGCCGATGCGGTAGCCGACGCCCGGCACGGTGGCGATGATCCACGGCTCGCCGAGCCGCTTGCGCAGGGCGGAGACGGTGATGCGTACGGCATTGGTGAACGGGTCGGCGTTCTCGTCCCACGCCCGTTGCAGGAGTTCCTCAGCACTGACGACACCGCCTTCCGCGGCGACGAGGACTTCGAGCACCGCGAACTGTTTACGGGTCAGCGCGACGTACCGGCCGTCGCGGTAGGTCTCCCGGCGGAAGGGGTCCAGTCGCAGCCCCGCCACCTCCCGCACGGGCGGGCGGCTGTGCGCGCGTCTGCGGTCGAGCGCCCGGAGCCTGAGCACCAGTTCCCGCATGGCGAAGGGTTTGGTGAGGTAGTCGTCGGCGCCGAGCCCGAAACCGCTCGCCTTGTCGTCCAGGCGGTCGGCGGCGGTGAGCATCAGAATCGGCATGCCGCTCCCGGAGGCGACGATGCGCTGGGCGATCTCGTCTCCGGACGGGCCGGGGATGTCCCGGTCGAGGACGGCGATGTCGTAGCTGTTGATGCCCAGGAGTTCGAGCGCGGTGTCGCCGTCGCCCGCGATGTCCGCCGCGATGGCCTCCAGGCGCAGACCGTCGCGGATGGCTTCCGCCATGAATGGTTCATCCTCGACGATCAGCACACGCATGCGGCCATGCTACGAGGCGCCGCATATCGTCGGCGTATCCGAAACGGGGCCGTCCGGCGGACGGGCCCCAGGGCCTTTCGTTTGGATCAGGCCGGATCGGGGAGCGGGGCGTGGTCCGTGTGGCTGCAAGGCGGGCGAAGCCGAGAGGCTTGGTTAAACGCGTGCCACGCCCCGCGAGCCCAGCATGATCCGAACGAGAGGCCCTTGGGGGTGTCATGTCGATCAGGGCCGGATCAGGCCGCGGCGTCTGATGCGGTGCATCGCAAGGCGCCGGAGCGTCTCGGCTGGGGTCTCCCCTGCTCGAACGGAGTTGAGAGCTTGGGGAAGGAGCTATGGGGGCGTTTCGGCAACGCCGCGAGGTGCCGTGCCAGGCGTCGCGGACCCGGCCATGATCGGCAAGACACCCCCTAGACGTTGTTGGTGGCGAACAGGTCGAGGTGTCCGCACTTGGGGCAGCGGAATGCCTCGATCTGACGGCGCGGCCGGCCCATGCGCTTGGCGCCGCCGAAGACCCCGCGCTCCAGCGCGCCCTCGATCCAGCGGGCGTAGCCGCGCGAGTGCTCGCCGGCGTCCTCGATGAAGCCGTCCTCCAGGCCAACGGTTCCGCAGTGGGTGCACGTGAGGCTGTTCATGCCGCGAGTCTAGGGACGCGCCACGGCGGAGCGGGCCCGCGGCCTCGAACGGTTGCCCAACCGGTACGTGCGCGTGGGGTGCCCGGGCCCGGGGGCAGACTGACGTCGACCGTCGCCCTCGTGCACCACCCGGACCCCGGAGTCGCAGCATGCCCCGTACCGGCCGCCTGTCGGACGTACTCGTCTTCACCCGCACCTCGGCCTACCGCCATGACTCGATCCCCGCCGGACGGGCTGCCCTGCGCGAGCTGGGTGAGGAGTACGGGTTCGGTGTGGAGTGCTCCGAGGACCCGTCGGTCTTCACGGACGCGTCCCTGGCGGGGCGCGATGCGGTGGTCTTCCTGTCCACCAGCGGGGACGTGCTCACACCGGACGGACGGGCCGCGCTCCGGCGTGGGCTCGCCGGGGGCTGCGGTTTCATGGGCGTCCACTCCGCCGCGTGCACCGAGTACGACTGGCCGTATTACGGAGAGCTGGTCGGGGCCCGCTTCGCCGGGCATCCCGCCTTCCAGCCCGGCACCGTGCTGATCGAGGACCCCGAGCACCCGGCGACGCGCCATCTGCCGCCGCGCTGGGACTGGCACGACGAGTGGTACGACTTCCGGACCAACCCGCGCCGCCTCCCCGGGGTGCGGGTCCTGGCGGCCATCGAGGAGGCCGGTTATGAGGGCGGGGGCATGGGGGCCGACCACCCCCTGGTCTGGTGCCGGGAGTCGGACGCGGGCCGCTCGTTCTACACGGCGCTCGGCCACGCGGAGGCCGCCTACACCGACCCGGCGTTCCGCGCGCACCTGCTGGGCGGGGTGCGGTGGGCGGCGGGTGAGAAATCCTAGTCCCACCAGAACGACCAGGCCGCCCGCCCCGCGAGATCCGCAGCGTAGTCGGGGAACGGGGTGGGCGGGTCGTCCACGATGTTGCCGGCCCGCGTCAGCACGTGCTCCAGGGCGAGGAGGCCGGTGTGGTCCGCATCGGTCGGCGGCCGCTGTACGACAACGTGCGGTTCGCTGCCGTACACGGCCACGAGCCGGGCCCCGAAGCGCTCCTCCCAGCTGCGCAGGAGCGCGCACAGCAGCGGGAGCGGCGCGTCGGCCGTCCAGCCGATCGCCGCGAGGACGTCGCTGCCGTGGCGGGCGGGGACGAGCACGAGCCGGCACTCCCCCAGTCCGGAGTGCCGCGTCGCGACGAGGTGGCCGAGCAGGCTCGCCGCGACGTGCTCCGGCTCCGGCTGCGCGGCGGAGGGCGGTGTCCCGGGCGCCAGGCCCGGCCACACCTCGAAGGGCGGGCCCGGGTCGTGGGGCCACGGCTCGATGCCCTCGGGCACCGGGACAGGTGTGGTGTCCGTCCACCAGCACAGCCGCTCCCGCCGGTAAGCGGCGAAGTCCTCGGCCAGCGTGTCCTCCAGGCGGACGGCGCCGACGCGTTCCGGTTCGAGCGGGGCCTGACGGCATCGGAACAAAAGAGATGCCGTACGGCGTGCCTCTGACATCGCGGGGTGGCCTCGGGAAAAGGGGAGGACGGGGTCCTGTTTCCGTTGGCAGGATGTGCGGGTTCCGCTCTCTACCCGATGGGATCCCGCACCATGCCTCGCGCCGTCACCCTGATCCGCTCGGCCGCCCTCTCCGATGTCGCCGAGTACGCGTACGCGGCGACCGCGCCCGCCGAGTCCCGGCTGATCTTCCTCGCCGGGGCGTGCCCGCTGAACGACGACGGTTCGACAGCGGCGGTCGGGGACTACGCGGGCCAGGCGCGCAAGGCCGTCGAGAACATGGAGGTCGCCCTCCGTGCCGCCGGCGCGTCGCTCCAGGACGTCATCAGCACCCGGGTCCTCGTGGCGTCGAGCCGCCAGGAGGACCTGGTGACGGCCTGGCAGGTGGTCCGGGACACCTTCGGCGACCACGACGTGCCCAGCACGCTGATGGGCGTGACCGTGCTCGGTTACGCGGATCAGCTGGTCGAGATCGAGGCGGTCGCCGCTGTGCTCGACGCCTGACACCCGTGGTGTGGCGGGTTACGCGGACGGGGCCCGTACGCCCATCCACTGCTCGGCGTCCCACGCCTCGAAGCGGTGGATGCCGGTGAAGCCGAGCTTCTCGGCGAGGCGCATGGAGCGGGTGTTGGCGGTCTGGGTGAAGAGCACCACGGGTTCGCCGGGGCACGACTCGGCGAACCGGTCGAGGACCGCCGCGCACGCCTCGGCGGCGTACCCCTGGCCCCATGCCTCCGGCAGCAGCAGGTAGCCCAGCTCGGCCTTCCCCGCGTCCGGGCGGACCGCGTCGGGGCGTTCCAGGTCGCGTCGTTTGAGTTCGACGGTGCCGATCATCGCCCCGTCGCGCTCGATCACGAAGTGCCCGGGCCGCCTGCCCGGCGTCTCGGGGAGGGCACGCTCGCACTCGTCGCGCGGGCGGGGGCCGCCCAGGTAGGCGTTCACCTCCGGTGAGGCGAACAGCTCGACGAAGGCACGGCGGTCCCGGCTCTCGGATTCGCGCAGGACGAGCCGTGCGGTGTGTATCGGCGCGGGCGGCCAGGGCAGAAAGCTCGGTTCAGGCATGGTCGGCAACCTACCCCAACGGCCGTCGCGGGCCCGGGGCTCTGACGTCACCCGGCGTGGGCGATGCTGTTCCCCTCCCCCGCCGCCGACTCAGGAGCCCTCACCCGTGCTGTTCGACATCACCCGTTCCGAACTCGTCGCCCTCTTCGGCGAGGACCGGATCGCCACCTTGCCCGCCGCCGCCTTTCCGCCGCACGCCGCCCGTACCGAGGGCGCCCGCCTTCTGTGCACCGTGGGCGTGCCCACCGGGACGCTCTCGCTCCGGGGCCCCGATCCGGAGTCGGGCCTCCTCCCCCTCGTACGGGAGGTGGCCGACGCCGACGAGGAGGCGGGCGGGTGGCCGGTGTTCGGCTGGCTGCTCAACGCGCACCTGGCGTTCGATCCGGGCTCCGGGACGGTGTACGCCTTCGACCCGGACGAGGGGACGGCACAGCCGCTGCACACGGACGTCTCGTCGCTCGTCCACGTCGCCCTGCGGTTCCAGCGGCTGCTGGAGGAGTTCGTATTCAGCGGTGAAGACGCCGACGAGGAGGCCGGCTTCGAGCGTCTGGACCGCCAGGTGGAGCGGATCCGGTGGACGACGAGCGAGGTGGACCCACTGCCCTTCGGGGACGAGGAGTCGGTGTGGTCGGTGGTCGCCGACGAGATCGCCGCGGGGCAGCGCTTCGCGGCCGGCAGCCCGGGAGCCGCATCGCTCTACGGCTGACCGGACCTGTGGCGGGTCTACGACGCGTCGTCAAGTCGCCACATGGAGGGCATCGTTGCCCGGATTGCCGCTGCCAGGATCAGGGCGTCCTCGCTTCTGTGATCCTTGGAGGTTCTCTCCGTGCAGGTCAGATGCATCGCGGCTGCCGCCGGTCTGGTGGCGGCGCTCATACCCGTCGGTGCCGCACACGCGGCGCCACCGCCCGCCCCGGCCACCGCCCCGCGTGCGGCCACCGCCGCCACCACGCTCACCGTGCCGCTGCCCACCGGTGACTCGGTGACCGTCGAGCGCGCCGGGAACGGTCTCCGTTCGGCGACGGTCACTCCGGCCGCCGGCCGTGAGGGGATCTCCTTCACCACCCGTTCGGTGCGCGACGGCGACCTCAGCGTCGTACCGGAGGACGCCGAGCCGCTGCTCGCCGCCGGACGCGTCGACCCCCGCCTCTTCGACATCGGCGCCCTGCTGGACGCGGGCTACGGCGTGCGGGGCACCACGGCCAAGGGCGCTTTGGGGGTGATCGTCCAGCACGGCAAGGGCAGGAGCGCCGCGAGCAGGGCGCGGGACGCCGTCGGCGGTGCGGCGCGGCCCGGGCGGGCCGTCGACCGGCTCGGCCTGACCGCGCTCGACCCGGACGCCGGCGCGGACGCGGCTGCCACCTGGAAGCGCCTCACCAAGGGCGCCGGGCGCTCGCTGGCGGGCGGGGCGACCAAGCTCTGGCTCGACGGTCGGATGCACGTAGCGCTCGACAAGAGCGTGCCGCAGATCAATGCCCCGCAGGCGTGGGCCGACGGCTACACCGGCAAGGGCGTCACGGTCGCCGTCCTCGACAGCGGTTACGACTCCGACCATCCGGACCTGGCCGGCCGGGTGACCGTCTCGGCGAACTTCCTCGGCGGGTCCGGCGCGGAGGACGACAACGGACACGGCACGCACGTGGCCTCGACCATTGCCGGGATCGACGGCACGTACCGGGGTGTCGCCCCGGACGCCTCGCTCGCCGTGGGCAAGGTGTGCGACAGCACCGGGACCTGCCCGACCTCCGCGCTGCTGGCCGGCATCGACTGGGCCGTCAACACCGTGCACGCCAAGGTAATCAACCTGAGCCTGGGCGGACCCGCCGACGAGACGGACCCGGCGATCGCGGTCATCAACGACCTGTCGGCGAGCACCGGCACGCTCTTCGTGGTCGCCGCCGGCAACGACGGCGAGTTCGGCACCGGCACCGTCGGCGCGCCCGCCATCGCGAACGCCGCGCTGGCCGTGGGCGCCGTAGACTCCGAGGACGAGCTCGCCCCGTTCTCCAGCCGGGGCCCGCGCCCGGGCGACAACGCGGTGAAGCCCGACCTCACCGCTCCCGGGGTCGCCATCGTGGCGGCGAAGATGGGTGGCGGCCACACCTCCAAGAGCGGGACGTCGATGGCGACCCCGCACGTGGCGGGCTCCGCCGCGCTGGTCGCCCAGGCGCACCCGGACTGGACCGGTGAGCAGATCAAGACCGCGCTGATGAACAGCGCGGTGCCGAACGCGAAGCGTTCCGCGTACCAGCAGGGCACCGGCCGGGTGGACGTGGCCCGCGCCGAGCGGCAGACGGTCTTGGCCTCCCCCGCGAACCTGACGACCACCACCGGCTGGGCGGACGGAGCGGGCAAGAACACCACGCACACCGTCACCTTCACCAATTCCGGCGCCGACGACACCACGCTCGACCTGGCCGTCGGAAAGCCCCTGTCGCCGACCGCCCAGCCGGGCAACGCCGAGCAGTTCTCGGTGGACCGCGACCAGGTCACCGTCCCTGCGCACGGCAGCGCCACGGCCACCGTCACCACCCGTGCCGCCCTGCTCCCGCACGGCCCGTGGTCCGCGGTGCTCACCGCGTCGAAGGGCGGGCAGCCCGTCACCCGCACGGTCCTCGCGGTCGACAGCGCCGTGCCCAGCCACCGGGTCACGCTCCACGCGGAGCAGCGGGACGGCACCCCGGCGACCGGTTCGGCGCTGATGGTGAACCGCTGGACCGGTGACCGCTACCCGGTCCGCATCACCGCCGGGACCGGTGCGGTGACGGTGCCCGAGGCGCAGTACTGGGTCGGAATGACGATCATGAGCGGTGCCGGTACGGACCACGCCAGCACCACCATGGCCGTCACCCCGGTCACTCCGCTCGCGGACACCGACGTCGACCTGGACGCGCGCACCGCCGTACCGGTGGGGGCCGACGTGCACGACGGTGCGGCGCGTGCGACGGCCGTGCAGGCGGCGCTGGCCGTGCCGGCCGGCACGGGGTCGTACACGCTGAGTGTGGTCACCAACGGTGAGCGCGCCGGGGAGTCGCTGTACGCGACGCCGTTCGCGGACGAGGACGCCACGTACCGTACGTTCGCGGTGTTCGCGGCCGAGGGCGCGTCCTCGCAGGCGCCCAGCCCGTTCTTCTACCACGTCGCGCGGACCTGGGACTCGGGCGTGCCGGCCAAACCCTCGTTCTCGGTCGAGCGCCGCGACCTGACCGAGGTGCGCGAGCACTTCAACGCACAGGGGGTTCCGGCCGCGGGCACGTCGGCGGCGACTCCGGACGACGAGGTGCTGCTGCCGTTGTTCATCGACCAGTCGGTGCGTTTCCCGTCGGTGGTACGTGACTACCGGACGCCCGGTGAGTGGCTCGACCGCGCCTCGGTCGCCGGGCGTCAGTCCATCGCGACGTCGACCGAGAAGTTCGGCGGGCATTCCGTGCGGCGGCTGGATTTCGCGGCGGCGGTCGTCGGACCCGGTCTACCCGCGGCACCCGCCTACCGGGTGAACAACTCCGTGGTCTGGGCCGGGATGCCGTGGCTCGCCGACGGCGACGGCACGCGCGGCGGCTCCGACTACGGTGCGACCGGCACCCTCACACTGGCCCGGGACGGGCAGTGGGTGGGCTCGTGGAACGCCGTCGGCAGCGGGAAGACCGTGGCGGCCCCGGCCGGGCCCGGGCGGTACACCCTGAACGCGGACATCACCCGCGACCAGGCATACGCCGCGCTGTCCACCCGGGTGCAGGCGCAGTGGGCGTTCGACTCGGACACCGACGACGGCGGCGGGACGATCCTGCCGCTGATGGCCGTCCGCTTCACCCCGTACGGCCTCGACGACTCGGGGAGGGCCCTGAGCCTCGTCCCGACACCGGTGGATGTGCGGGTGCAGCGGGCGCCGGGGGCGGCGGAGGCCGCGGTGGGCCCCGTCAAGCTGGAGGTCAGCTGGGACGACGGCGCCACCTGGCGCACGGTGAAGGTCACGGCCGCCCGGAACGGAACGCCCGCGCGAGCCCTGCTCACCGCGCCGCTCCGTGCCTCGTACGCGACTCTCCGCGCCACGGTCACGGCGAGCGACGGCAGTACCGTCAAGCAGACGGTGACCCGGGCGTTCGGCGTCAACAAGCCCTGGTGGTAGGCAAACTGAGGGCGTAACGGGCCGGCCCCCTCCCGGGGCCGGCCCGTCCGGGGGTCGTTCCGGGGCTGGCGAGGTCGCGACATGGCGCAGTTTCGCCACCTTGGGCCGGCGGGCCGCGGCAGGCCCTTTCAGGCCAGTGATGGCGCGGCAAACGGGTCTCGGGGCGGCGTTTCGGGACTCACGACCGGGCGGATGCTGTCGGCAACACTGAGGCCCATGCCCGATCTTGGACGACCGAAGAGGACCCACGGGGCCGACGCCTCACCGGAGCAGGTGCGCGCCGTCTTCCGTCGGCTGGCGGAGGATGTGCGGCGCGCCGAGGCGGCGGTGGCCGGCCTGGTCCGCGCACAAGCGCCGGCCGAGGGGCCGGTGCGGGTGGAGACCGTGGACGGTGCGGCCGCCCAGGCGCGGCGGATCCTTGAGCTGGAGACCGGCGCGCGGCACACGTTCCAGGCGTTCCTGACGGGCTTGAACAGGATCACGCCGGTCCCCCGGACGCTCGCCCCGTCACCGGATGCGGCCGCCGGCGACGGGGAGGCCGGGGCGCCTCCGCTCAGCGCTCCGCCCGGGGTCACCTACCAGCTGCTGGTCGACCGCGACTTTCTCGCCGAGCCGGCCGCGGTGGCGGCACTGGAGGAGCGGGTGCGGCGCGGCGAGCAGATCCGGGTGGTCGACAGCCCGCTGATGAAGCTGGCCGTGGCGGACGGCGAGACCGCGATGGTCCAGTTCGGCCCGGAGCGGGCGGTACTGATGCGGCAGCCGCTCACCACGCTCGTCACGGAGCTGTTCGCCACCGCGTGGCGGCACTCGCGCCCGTATCTCCGCGAGGTCGCCGAGCTCTCGCCGGAGGACCGGCAGATCCTGCAGCTGATGCTCTCCGGCCTGACCGACGCGGCGACGGCGAAGCAGCTGGGCACCTCGCCCCGCACGGTGCAGCGCAGACTGCGGGCGCTGATGGACCTGGCGTCGGTGACATCCCGGCTCCAGCTCGGCTGGTACGCGATGCGCAACAACTGGATCTGACGGGTTCCCGGTGTCCGGGGGCGAGCACGCCGTGCCCCTCGACACCCCGGCCACCGTCCGGACGGTCGGTTGGCGAGTGGGCGCCATGTCGCCAACTCGTCAGCTCACGGCCCCCGGTGACTCGCTGTGCCGCTCCCATACTGCTGAGGTCACCACCGCGTGATCGTCGCCCTGCCCGCGTCACGCACCGGCCCGACCCGCGCTGACCCGCACCTCTTCGGAAACCTCAGGAAAGAGAGTCCGTACGTGAGACAGCAACTCCGGAGACGCCACGGCCTGCTGGCCGCCGCGCTCACCATGGCCATGGGGGTGCCGCTCCTGGCAGCGGTGCCCGTGGCGGCCGCTCCCCCGCCCCCGCCCGTGAGCGACCTGCGGAGCAAGGCCGACGCCGAAGTCGTCCGGCAGCTGGACAAGAAGGACACCGCGACCTTCTGGGTGCGCCTCGGCTCGCGGGCCGACACCTCCGCCGCGAAGAAGCAGAAGACGCGGACGGGCCGGGACAAGGCCCTGATCGCCGCCAAGAAGAAGCACGCGGCGAGCAGTCAGGCCGGCGTCGCGGCCCTCGTGAAGAAGGCGGGCGGGCACGCCACCTCGTACTGGATCAGCAACATGCTGAAGGTCACCGGCGACAAGGCCCTGGCGCGGAAGATAGCCGCCCGGCCCGAGGTCGCCGCGATCGAACCCGACCGGCTGTACCAGCTGCCGAAGGAGTTTCCGGCCGAGCAGGAACCAGCGGTCAACGGCGTCGAGTGGAACGTGGAAAGCATCGGCGCGCCCAAGGTCTGGGACGAGCTGGGCGTACGCGGTGACGGCATCGTCGTCGCCGGCATCGACACCGGTGTCGACTACCAGCACTCGACGCTCATGAGCTCGTACCGCGGTCTGAGGACCGACGGGAGCTACGACCACGAGTACAACTGGTTCGACGCCACCGCGACCTGCTCGGGCGAGGCCCCGTGCGACGACCACGGCCACGGCACGCACACCATGGGCACGATGGTCGGTGACGACCGCGACGGCAACGCCATCGGTGTGGCGCCGGGCGCCCGGTGGATCGCCGCCAGGGCGTGTACCCCGCTCGGCTGCCCGCAGGACGCGCTGATGGCGGCCGGGCAGTGGATTCTGGCCCCCACGGACCGCGCCGGGAACAACCCGCGTCCGGACCTCGCCCCCGACGTCGTCAACAACTCGTGGGGCGCCGACGTCATCGACACCTGGTACGAGGACATGGTCCAGGCGTGGCGCGACGCGGGGATCTTCCCCGCCTTCTCCAACGGCAACGCGGGCCCGAACTGCGCCACGGCCGGTTCCCCGGGGGCGTACACCAACACCTATGCCACCGGCGCCTATGACAGTGCGGGCGACATCGCGTACTTCTCCGCCCGGGGCTCCGGCGAGGAGGGCGCGGTCAAGCCGGACATCTCCGCGCCCGGCGTCGACGTCCGCTCGGCGGCGCCCGGCGGCGGCTTCGCCGTCATGTCGGGTACGTCGATGGCCTCACCGCACACCGCCGCGACCGTGGCGCTGATGTGGGCGGCCTCCCCGGCGATCCGCGGTGATGTCGCGGCGACCGAACGGCTCCTGGACCGCACCGCGCACGACGTGGACGACACCACGTGTGGCGGGAGCGCCGCGAACAACAATGTCTACGGTGAGGGCCGGCTCGACGCCTACGAGGCCGTGGCGTCCGTGCCCCGTGGTCCGCTCGGCGGCCTCACCGGCACCGTCACCTCGGCCGGTGCCCCGGTGGCGGGCGCGACCGTGGAGCTGGACGGGCCGATGAACGCGCTCGCCGAGACGCACGCCGACGGCACGTACAGCCTGCCGAAGCTGATGGTCGGCGAATACCGGGTGAAGGTCACGAAGTACGGCTACACGTCCGCTGAGGCCACCGCGACGGTCACGGAGGGTGTCTCCGCCACCCGCGACCTGAGCCTCGCCGTCGCTCCCACGGGCACGCTGTCCGGCACGGTGAGCACCCTGTCCGGGCCGGAGGCCGGTGCGAAGATCGTCGTCGCCGGGGCCCCCGCGAGCACGACGACCACGACCGGGTCCGACGGGCGCTACAGCCTGGACCTTCCCAGTGGCTCCTATCAGTTGACGATCACTCCGCTGTCCAGGTGTGCCACGATCGGGGCGTTCGGCGTCGAGGTCACCGCCGGAGCGGCCGGCAAGGACTTCGCGCTGCCGAGCCGCGGCGACCACTTCGGGACCGTGTGCCGGACGACACGCGACACCTCGTTCCCGGCCGGTGAGACCCGGCTGAGCACCAGCAGCAACTACGACGGCAGTGCCACGGTCGGCCTGCCCTTCCCGGTGGCGCTGTACGGCAAGACGTACACGAAGGCGTACGCGAACATCGAGGGCTACCTCAGCTTCGAGACGTCCGTCAACAACAGCGCCAACGTGTCCCTCCCGAAGACCGCCTACCCGAACGGTTCGCTCTACCCCTTCTGGGACAACCTCCAGCGGGCTACGCAGGGCAGCGACATCTACTGGTCCTCCCGGGGCACCGCGCCGCACCGCGAGGTGATCGTGGAGTGGCGGAACATGGTGTCGAGCACCGACCGCACCCAGCGGCTCGACTTCTCCGTCGTGATCGGCGAGGACGGCACGTACTCCTTCCACTACGGCAACATCACGGGCGCCACCTACGGCCGCGGTGCCGGGGCCACGATCGGCGCCGAGAACGCGGACGGCACCGATGCCCTGCAGTACTCGTACAACGACGCGTCGGTGCAGAACGGCCTGGCCGTGGAGTTCCTGCCCACCCGCAGCGCCGCTCTGACCGGGACGGTCACCGACGGGAACGACGGCAAGGCGCTCTCCGGCGCCGCGGTGACCGTCAGCCGTGACGGCGAACCGGTCGCCACCGGAACGACCCTGTCGAACGGCACCTACCTGGTGCAGACTCCGGTGACCCGCGACAAGGCCGACTACGAGGTGACCGTCTCCGCCCCGCACTACACCGCGTACAGCCGCACCGTGTCCCTGGCGGCCGGCTCCGCCGAGCAGTTGTCGACGGCCCTCGCGACGGGCAGGGTCTCGGCCGCCCCGGCCTCCGCGACGACGGTCGTCGTTCCCGCCGAGGAGAGCCGGACGCGCACCGTGACCCTCGCCAACTCCGGCGCGGACACCGCGTACACCGTCACCGAGGCGGACGGGGCCTCCTGGTTCGCGGCAGCACCCGCCGAGGGCCGGATCGCCAGGAGCGGTGAGCAGGAGGTGGTCCTGACCTTCGACACACATGGCGTGGCGCCCGGCACGGTTCTCAAGGGCACCGTCGTCATCGGGTCCGACAGCGGACGTGCACCGGAGATCAAGATCCCGGTGGCCGTGTCGGTGCCCGGCTACCGGACCGCGATCGACAGCGGCGCGGGCAAGGCGTTCACCGACTCCGCCGGTGAGGTCTGGTCGCCGGACGTGAAGTACACGGCGGGGTCGTACGGGTTCATCGGCCGGTCCACGAAGGTGACGACCACGAACGCCATCGAGGACACCGACGACGACAGGCTCTTCCGCACGGCCCGCGAAGGCGCCGTGGAGTACCGCTTCGACAACGTGCCCGACGGCACCTACCAGATCGAGCTGGACTTCGCCGAGCTGGGCAAGGCGGCCGCCGGGAAGCGGCTCACCGATGTGCTGGCCGAGGGCTCGGTGCAACTGGTCGATCTGGACATCGCCCATACCACCGGCGGCAGTTACCGCGCGCTGGCCAAGTCCTTCATGGTCCGGGTCACCGACGGTCAGCTGAACCTCCGCCTGGTCGCGACCGGTGCGGAGAAGACCCTCGTCAACGCCGTCCGCGTCACCCAGCGCCCCGACCTGAGCAGCTGACCACATGAGGAGAGCGACAGACGTGAACCGACACAGATCCCGGTGGCGGGTGCTGCTCGTCACCGCCCTGGCCACCGCGCTGGGAGCGCCCTTCCTGGGCGCGCTCCCGGCCGTCGCCGCCGACCCGGAACCGGCCGTCCCGACGGCTCTGCGGAGCAAGGCGGACGGCGCCCTGCTCAACGACCTCGCGCAGCACGGCAAGGTGTCGTTCTGGGTGCAGCTCGACTCGCAGGCCGATACCTCGGCGGCGAAGAAGGCGGCCACCAGGACGGGCCGGGGCCGCGCGGTGCTGAAGGCGAAGACCGCGTACGCCAAGAGCTCGCAGCAGGGGCTCCGGGCCCTGCTGGACCAGGCCGGCGCGTCCTACGAGTCGTACTGGATCAGCAACACGGTCGAGGTCACCGGCGACAAGAGACTGGCCGCGAAGATCGCCGCCCGCTCCGATGTCGCGTCGATCACGGCCGACGCCACCATTCCGCTGCCGCCCGCGCTCAACGGCACCGACGAGGCCGAGGTCGACGGCGTCGAGTGGAACGTGGACCGCATCAACGCGCCCAAGGTCTGGAACGAGTTCGGGGTGCGGGGTGACGGCATCGTCATCGGCAGCATCGACACCGGCGTCGACTTCCGGCATCCCGCGCTCGCGGCGGCCTACCGGGGCATGAAGGCCGACGGCACGTACGACCACGCCTACGACTGGTTCGACGCGACCCGCACCTGTGGCACGGCCGCGCCCTGCGACGACATCGGGCACGGCACCCACACCGTGGGCACCATGGTCGGCGACGACGGGGCGGGCAACGCGATCGGGGTGGCTCCCGGTGCCCGCTGGATCGCCGCCAAGGCGTGCACACCGGAGGGCTGCCCGCGCGGGGCACTGCTCGCCGCGGGGCAGTGGATGCTCGCGCCGACGGACGCCGACGGCGAGAACCCCCGGCCCGACCTCGCGCCCGACGTCATCAACAACTCCTGGGGCGCCGACACCCTGGACACCTGGTACCAGGCGATGGTGCAGTCGTGGCGGGACGCCGGTATCTTCCCGGCGTTCTCGAACGGCAACGCCGGCCCGTACTGCGACACGGCCGGCTCACCCGGTGCGTACACCAACACGTACGCCTCGGGCGCCTTCGACAACAACAACAGGATCGCGTCCTTCTCCTCGCGCGGTCCCGGTGTCGACGGCACGGTCAAGCCGGACATCTCCGCGCCGGGCGTGAATGTGCGCTCGGCCGTTCCCGGTGGTGGTTACGCCGCGAAGTCCGGTACGTCGATGGCCTCGCCGCACACCGCCGCCACGGTGGCGCTGCTCTGGTCGGCCGCCCCCGCACTGCGCGGTGACGTCACCGCGACCGAAGGGGTGCTGAACGACTCCGCGATTGACGTGGACGACACCTCGTGCGGGGGCACCGCGGACTTCAACAACGTCTACGGCGAGGGCCGGCTCGACGCCTACAAGGCCGTGCAGGCCGCTCCGCGCGACCACGTCGGCGCGCTGACGGGCACGGTCACGGCGGGCGGCGACCGCACCCCGGATGCCGAGGTCGCGGTGGCCGGTCCGATGCGGGCGACGCTCACCACCAAGAAGGACGGCACGTACGCCTTTCCGCGTCTGGTGTCCGGCGACTACACGGTGACCGTGACCAAGTTCGGTTACGTCACCGAGTCGGCCGCGCTCTCCGTCACCGACGGCGGCTCCGCCGTGCACGACGTCGCCCTGGCCACCGCCCCCACGGGCACCCTGACCGGGACGGTGCGCAGCGACTCCGGCACCGAGGCGGACGTCGCCATCAAGGTGCAGGGCACACCGGTGCACGCGTCCACGGCGTCCGACGGCACGTACGAGCTGACGCTGCCCGTGGGCAGTTACCGGATCGGCCTCACCCCGCTCAATCACTGCGCGGCGGCCGTCGGCATCGTCGCCGATGTGGTGTCGGGCTCCACGACGAGGGACGTGGCCCTCGTCTCGCGCAGCGACGCCTTCGGCACCACCTGCCGGCAGGTGTCGGCGCAGTACCCGGTCGGCGAGGACAAGCTGGGCGTCTCCGTTCCGTCCTCGGCGTACCAGGCCGTCACCCTGCCGTTCCCCGTGGCCCTGTACGGCCACACGTACGACAAGGGGTGGGTCGCCCGGGACGGTCAGCTGATCTTCGGCTACCTCGACCTGCGCGACAACGGGCCACTGCCCGCCAAGGGCGGTGCCGACGGTGCGCTCTCCCCGTTCTGGGACAACCTCACCATGGACGCCTCCTCCGGCGTCTACACGGCGGTGCGCGGGACCGCGCCGCACCGGGAGTACGTGGTCGAGTGGCGGGACATGCTGATCGCCCGGGACACCTCGCAGCGCGTCGGGTTCGCCGCGGTGATCGGTGAGGACGGCACGTACAGCTTCCACTACAAGGGCCTCGACCCGAGCGAGAAGGGTTTCGAGCAGGGCGCGGGCGCGACCATCGGGGCCGAGAACCACGACGGCACGGACGCGCTCCAGTACTCGTACGACGAGCTGTCCCTGCGCGACGGGATGGCGATCCGGTTCCGGCCGGAGGGCCACGCGGTGGTGTCCGGCACGGTGACCGACGCGAACGACGGGAAGCCGGTCGCCGGGGCCACTGTCAAGGTGGCCCGGGGCGGCACCGCAGTCGGGACGGCTACCACGCGGACGGACGGCGCCTACCTGGCGCAGGTTCCGGTCACCGCGAACGCAACCCACCAGATCGCGGTTTCGGCGCCGGACTACACCGCCACGAGCCGCAGTACCGAACTGGGCAGCCTGTCCGCGGTGCGCACCGAGACCGCCCTCGCCACCGGCGCGGTGCGAGCCGACAACACGGACGGCTGGCAGCTGACCGTCCCCGTCGGCGAGCGGCGCGAGCGCACGCTGACGCTCACCAACGACGGCTCCGCCGCCCCGTACACCGTCGCGGAGAAGTCCGGCGTCCCCTGGCTGAAGATCGACCCCGCCTCCGGCACGCTGGCGGCGGGCGGCCGTCGGGAGGTGACGCTGACCTTCGACACGACGGGGGCGAAGCCGGGCACCGTGTACAGCGGCACACTCGTGCTGACCTCGCAGAGCGCGCGTGCGCCGTCGCTGTCGCTGCCCTTGAAGCTGGTGGTTCCGGCGTATCAGCAGGGAGTCGATGCCGGTGCGGACTTCGCGTCGGTGGACGCGCTCGGCGACTCGTGGAGCGCGGACCGCGGCTACGCGCAGGGCACGTTCGGGTTCACCGGCGGGAACACCGTGCCGACGTACACGCGCAAGGACATCGCCGGTGCCGGCAGCTCCCCGGCGCAGCAGCTGCTGCGCTCGGGACGTGAGGGTGTGTCCGAGTACCGCTTCGACGGGGTCCCGTCCGGCGTCTACCAGGTGGAGCTGGGCTTCGCCGAGGCGGCCGGGACGAAGCCGGGCGCGCGCGTCTTCGACGTGCTCGGTGAGGGCGTGGAGAAGGTGCCGGACGTGGACGTACGGCTGGAGTCGGGCGGCACCCGCACCGCTCTGTTCAAGACGTTCACGGTGAAGGTGACGGACGGTCAGCTGAACGTCTCCTTCAGGTCGGTCACCGGCACGCCGTTGGTCAACTCGATCCGGGTGACCCAGCGCCCGGACCTGACGGGCTGATCAGCGGGGACCACGCATACGGGCGGGCCCGCTCCGGAGGAGCCTCCGGGGCGGGCCCGCCGCGCTCTTGCCCGCGTTCGCGGCCGCCCGTTACCTTACCCCGAAGTAAGTTTACTTCAGAGTAAGGAGTTTGCCTTGACCGCCTATCGGACCCTGCTGGTCGGCACGGACGGATCGGAATCGTCGTACGCGGCTGTCGAGGCCGCCGCACGCCTGGCCGCCGTCTGCGGTGCGGAGCTGGTCGTCACCTGCGCGTACGCCCCCATGCGCGGCCCCGAACTCGCATCAGCCCAGGACCAGTTGGGTGCGGAGGCGTTCCTGGTGGTGGGCTCGGCGCCCGCCGAGGAGACACTGAGAACCGCGAGAGACCGCGCGCGCCTCCAAGGCGCGTCGCAGGTGCGTACGGTCGCCGTGGAGGGTGAGCCGGTGCCCTCGCTCGTGCGGACGGCCCGGAAGTGTTCGGCCGACCTCCTGGTGGTCGGCAACCGCGGGCTGCGGTCTCTGGCGGGTCGGCTCCTCGGCTCCGTGCCGGCCGATGTCGCCAGGAAGGCCGGACTCGACGTCCTGATCGTGCACACCACGTGAGCGGGGAGCTTGGCGGCACCGGGCCGGGGTCCGTCGAGGAGGTGCTGCTCGGCGGGGGCCGGGTCTGGACGCGGCGGGACGTCGCGGCGCACGCCGGGGTGGAGTTCGAGCGCGCCGTACGGGTGTGGCGCGCGCTCGGCTTCCCGGCGGTGGACGACGACGCCAGGGTGTTCACCGCCGCCGATGTGGAGGCCCTGCGGGCGGGGGAACGCCTCATCGCGGCGGGGCTGATCACCGAGCACAGCGAGACCTTGATGGCCCGCGCCCTCGGCCACCACCTCTCCCGGCTCGCCGACTGGCAGGTGGACACCCTGCGGGACTGGATGGGACGCGACGAAGACGCCTCACCCGGGCGGGACGCCCTCCTGGCGCACATGGCGGCGCTGCTGCCGGAGATCGAGCGCCTGCAGCGGTACGTCTGGCGCCGCCATCTCGTCGCGCACGCCGGGCACTTGCTGACCGAGGAGCGCGAGGACGGCGCCCTGGCCGGTGACGGCGCTCATGTCCGGGAGCGCGCGGTCGGGTTCACCGACATGGTGGGGTACACGCGGATGACGCGTGGTCTGGACGGCACCGAACTGGTGGGCGTGCTGGACCGGTTCGAGGCCATGACCGGCGACGTGGTGGCCGAGGGCCGGGGGCAAGTGGTGAAGACCATCGGCGACGAGGTGCTCTTCGTCTGCGAGTCCGCGGCCGACGCCGCCGGGATCGGCCTGGAACTCACGGCCCGGGCGCAGGCCGACCCGAAGCTGCCGCAGGTGCGGACCGGGCTGGCCCACGGCCCCGTGATCAGCCGCTTCGGCGACGTCTACGGGGCAGCGGTCAACATCGCGGCCCGGCTCACGGCGGTGGCCCGCCCCGCGTCCGTCCTGGTCGACACCGCGCTCGCCGGGGAGCTGGCGGGGGTGGCGGGGTACACGCTGCGGACGCTGCGCCCGGTGTCGGTGCGCGGGTACAGCCGACTGCGACCGGTGCTGCTGCGGAGAGGAAAGCCCGTTCCGTGACCGGATGAGGCGGCCGCGGGCGCGTGCCGGTGGCGGGCGGGACGCCCGGTACGGCGTACAAAGCAGGAAGCAGGGCCTGTAAAAACAGGAAGCAGGGAGAACTCTCTCCCTGCCGTAACCAACATATAGCGCACCGGGGGGCTTGCGGCAAGGGCCGGGGGGTGTCGCAGAATCATCGGCCTGACCACCCCGACCTGCGGAAATGAGGACACTGCGTGCGCGAGCGGTACGTGTGGGATCTGAACGAGGCCGACGGGGCGCCGGTCGCGGCCGTCGGCGGCAAGGGCGCGCACCTGGGCACGCTGTTGCGGATCGAGGGCGTCCGGGTGCCCGGCGGGTTCTGCGTCACGACGGACGCCTTCCGGCGCGTCGTGGTCCCGGAACCGGCGGTCGCCGAACAGCTCGCCCGGCTGGCGGACGTGGACCCGGGCGACCGGGAGGCCGTGCGCACCCTGAGCGCGGGGATCCGGCGGACCATCGAGGGGATCCCCCTGCCGGACGACCTGGTGGCGGCGGTCACCGGCGCGCTCGCCCGGCACGGCGAGCACGCCGCGTACGCCGTACGGTCCAGCGCGACGGCGGAGGACCTGCCGACGGCCTCCTTCGCGGGCCAGCAGGACTCGTATCTGAACGTCGTGGGCCCGGAGGCGGTGCTCCGGCACATCGGCCGGTGCTGGGCGTCGCTGTTCACCGAGCGGGCCGTGACGTACCGGCGGCGGGGCGGCATCGACCACCGCACCGTGCACATGGCCGTCGTCGTGCAGCGGATGGTGTTCCCGCGGGCGTCGGGCATCCTCTTCACGGCCGACCCGGTGACGGGCAACCGCAGGGACGCCACGGTGGACGCCGGCTTCGGACTGGGCGAGGCCCTGGTCTCCGGCCTGGTCAACCCGGACGTCTTCACCGTGCGCGACGGCGAAATCACCGCCCGGTCGGTCGCCGCAAAGAAGCGTGCCGTCGAGGCGCTGGAGGGTGGTGGCACGCGGGAGGTCGCCGTGGACGCGCGGCGGCGGGAGGAACCGGCGCTGACGGACGAGCAGGTCCTCGGGCTCGTCCGGCTCGGGCGGCGGATCGAGGCGCACTTCGGCCGCCCGCAGGACATCGAGTGGTGTCTGTCCGACGACGGTTTCCGGATCGTCCAGAGCCGGCCGATCACGACGCTGTTCCCCGTCCCGGAGGTCGCGGACGAGGGGAACCACGTCTACGTCTCCGTCGGGCATCAGCAGATGATGACCGACGCGATGAAACCGCTGGGCCTGTCGATGTGGCGGCTGACCGCCATGGCTCCGATGCTGGAGGCCGGCGGGCGGCTGTTCGTGGACGTCACCCGGCGTCTCGGCCCGCCCTCGGTCCGGTCCGGGCTCCTGGACATGATGGGCAAGGGCGACCCACTGGTCAGGGACGCCCTGGAGACCGTCCTCGCGCACCCCGGCTTCGTCCCGGCGCTCCCGGACCCGGAGCCCGCCGCGCCGCCCGCCGCTGGCGCGCCCGCCCCGATCGCGACCGACCCGGCCGTCGTCGCCGAGCTGATCGCGCGCAGCGAGGCGTCCGTCGCCGCCCTGGCGCGGGACATCCGGACGCACTCCGGGCCCGCGCTGTTCGACTTCCTGCCGAGGGCCTTCGAGGAGCACAAGCGGGTGCTCGGCGACCCGGTGAGCATGCAGGCGATCATGGCGGGCATGGAGTCCACCTGGTGGCTCAACGAGAAACTGGGGGAATGGCTCGGCGAGAAGAACGCCGCCGACACGCTCACCCTGTCCGCCCCCGACAACGTGACCTCGGAGATGGGCCTGGCGCTCCTCGATGTCGCCGACGCGATCCGCCCGCATCCGGAGGCGGTGGCGTACCTGCGGGGTGTCGGGGACGACGAGGGTTTCCTGGACGGCCTGGGGAAGGTGGCCGGCGGCGCGGAGGCGCGGGAGGCCATCGAGGCGTATCTCGACCGGTACGGCATGCGGTGCGTCGGCGAGATCGACATCACCCGGCCGCGCTGGAGCGAGCGGCCCAGCACGCTCGTGCCGGTGATCCTCGACAACGTACGGCTCTTCGGACCGGGCACGGCCGCGCGGCGCTTCGAGGAGGGGCGGCAGAAGGCGCTCGCGAAGGAGCGGGACGTGCTCGCACGGCTGCGGGCCCTGCCGGACGGGGACCGCAAGGCCGAGGAGACCAAAGCGATGATCGACCGGGTGCGGACCTTCATCGGGTACCGCGAGTACCCGAAGTACGGGATCGTCTGCCGCTACTTCCTGTACAAGCAGGCCCTCGTGCGGGAGGCCGGCCGGCTGGCCGGTGCCGGGGTGCTGGCCGACCCGGAGGACGCCTTCTACCTCACCCTCGAGGAGTTCGGTGACGCCGTGCGCTCCGGTGCGGTGGACCACGAGCTGATCCGGCGGCGCAGGGAGGAGTTCCGGGCGTACAGTGCGCTCACCCCGCCCCGGGTGCTCACCTCGGAGGGCGAGGCGGTGAACGGGGCGTACCGGCGGGACGACGTGCCGGAAGGGGCGCTGAACGGGCTGCCGGTCTCCGCCGGGACCGTCGAGGGAAGGGCCCGCGTGATCCTGGACGTGGGCGAGGCGGACCTCGAAGCGGGCGACATCCTGGTCACCACCTTCACGGACCCCAGCTGGTCGCCGCTGTTCGTGGGGATCGCCGGTCTGGTCACCGAGGTGGGCGGGCTGATGACGCACGGCGCGGTGATCGCCCGGGAGTACGGGCTGCCGGCCGTCGTGGGCGTCGAGCACGCCACGCGGCGCATCCGGGACGGGCAGCGCATCCGCGTGCACGGCAGCGACGGGTACATCGAGCTGCTGTCCTGACGCCGGGAGCGGTGGGTGGCCGGTTCCGTACCCTGGACGCATGCGCATGCGCCCCACTCTGAGCTGGACCCCCACCGCGGGGCTGCCCCCGGCCACCACCGACCTGGAACCCGTCGTCGAAGCGCTCGGACGGGGCGGTGTGCTGGTGCTGACCGGAGCCGGTATCTCGACGGAGTCCGGCATCCCCGACTACCGGGGCGAAGGCGGCAGCCTGAGCCGGCACACCCCGATGACGTACCAGGACTTCACCTCCGGCACCCGGCCCCGGCAGCGGTACTGGGCGCGCAGCCACCTCGGCTGGAAGACGTTCCGGCGGGCCCTCCCGAACGCCGGTCACCGGGCGGTCGCCGCGTTCGGGCGCGGGGGCGCGCTCTCCGGGGTGATCACCCAGAACGTGGACGGGCTGCACCAGGCCGCCGGGAGCGAGGACGTGGTGGAGCTCCACGGGGGCCTGGACCGGGTCGTCTGTCTGAACTGCGGGACGTTCGTCGCGCGCCGCGAGGTCGCCCGGCGGCTCGAAGAGGCGAACCCCGGCTTCCAGCCGGTGGCCGCCGGGGTCAATCCGGACGGCGACGCCGATCTCACCGACGAGCAGGTCGGGGACTTCCGGGTGGTGCCGTGCGAGGTCTGCGGCGGCATCCTCAAGCCGGACGTGGTGTTCTTCGGCGAGTCGGTGCCCCCGGCGCGGGTCGAGCACTGCCGCGAGCTGGTCCGTACGGCGTCCTCGCTGCTCGTCCTGGGCTCCTCGCTGACGGTGATGTCCGGGCTCCGCTTCGTCCGGCAGGCGGCGAAGGCCGGGAAGCCGGTGCTCATCGTCAACCGGGAGCCGACCCGGGGCGACGGCCAGGCGGTCGCACGGATCGGGCTCCCCCTGGGGGCGGCCCTGGGGACGGTGGCGGACCGGCTGGGACTGCGCGTGGAGGACTAGGGGGCGTCTTGCCGATCAGGGCCGGATCCAAACGAAAGGCCCTAAGGCCTCAGCTGTTCCCGTACCCACGCCGGGTCCGGGTTGGTGTGGGGCTGTCCCGCCACGAGCACAGTCGGCACGGTCTCGTTGCCGTCGTTGACCGCGCGCACCGCGGCGGCGGCCTCGGGGTCGCGCCAGATGTCGACCCAGTGCAGCCGTCGGGCGTGCCGGCGCAGCCGGAACCGCAGCCGCAGGCAGTACGCGCAGCCAGGGCGCCAGAAGACGACCGGCCGGCCGTCGGCCGCGCTGCGGCGCCGGGCCTCCGCGGCGCTGACGGACCTCGGGAACACCAGGGGCGAGTTCACGCCAGCGAGCAGGGCGAAGGCCACCAGAAGCACGACGCCTTCGCCGGTACTCCCCCGGGCGATCAGCCCGGCGGCGATGGCCGCCCCGGAGGCGAGGAAGAGGATCGGCAGCAGCCAGGCACGCGTCATGGCGCCTCAGGCTACCGACGTGCCGGTGCGGCCCGGAAGCCGGGCCACCGCAGCCGCCACCACCGGCGTCCCCGTCCGCCCGGGTCGTCCCGCACGGGGTCCGGCAGCGGCGGGTCCACGTAGGTCCGGGCGGTGAGCTCCGCCGCCACGCCGACGCGGCCGGGGTGCACGCAGACCGGGGTCCGGGTGTCCACGGTGTATCGGAACCCGTCCGCCGCGTCGAAGGGCCAGTCCCTGCTGGGCCGGTCCGCGAAGAGGAAGCCGGTGCGCGGCAGCCGCAGTGCCGGGCAGAACCAGCAGCACGGGTAGTCCGACTCCGGGTCGATGAAGGGTGCCTCGGCCGCGTCGTCCATATCCCCAGGAAGGTAGCGCACGACGCGCCGGTGCCGCTCAGCCGGCGGCGGGCCGCCGCTCGTCCGGCCAGGGCACGGCACGCCCGGCGGGCCCCGGCACACCGAGGCCGGCCCGCGCGCGGTCGACGAAACGGTCGCGCGCCTGGCGGAACCGCTGGTACGCCTGGTCCCAGTCCTGTTCGACCGCGGGTTCGACGCCCCGGGCCAGGGCGTCGAGGCGCCACAGGCAGCGGTCCACGGACTTGGACGCGGTGTTCGCCTCGGTCTCGCCGACCAGGCCGAGCGTCTCCGACAGAGCGGAGCGCCGCGACTCCAGCTGTCCGACCTCGGCCAGGACCTCGGGCGTCGCCTCCACGGGGAGGGGGCCGGTCGTGAGTCCCCGGCCGGCGGCGAGCATCTGGTAGCGGGCGGCCAGTTCCTTGACCGCGTGGGCGTATTCGGCGTAGGCGGCGAGGCGGGGTTCGTCCCACCGGACGGCCTGCTGTCTGCGCCACCTCGTACGCTCGTTGGCGCTGGTCACCAGGTACGAGGTGACGGCGCCCAGGGCGACGCCCGCGAGCGGCAGTATCTGTGCGGTCAGACTCACGAAGGCCCCCCGGTCGGTCGTGCGGCACGGCGGGGAAACCATAGCGGCCCGGCACCCCGCCGCCCGCTGAGCGGGGTATATCCGCGTGCGCCCGCCGGCCGCTTGCGGGAAAACTGTGCCGATGAGTTCCCTCTCCTTCGCCTCGCCCCAGCGGCGTGCCCTCGCCCATGTCACGGCGCTTTCGTCGGGTCCCGCGGCGGATCCGGCCCTGCGGGTGACCCTGAACTTCCACCCGGACCGGCTGCTGGACGGCAGGCCGATACTGGACGCGATGGCCGGAACCGGCGTCTATTCCTCGCAGTTCGTGACCGGAACGAGCAACGGCGGCCTCACGGCCCATCCGGGCGGCGACCGGTGGCGCTGGGAGAGCAGGATCTTCGGCGGCGCCTACGACGACGCGCCGGCCGGGAAGCGGCCCGTCTACGGGGCGTTGAACTTCCGCCGGTACGCGGTGGGCGGGGCGCCGAGGTTCGGGTCCGCGCACTTCCGGCTGGGCGCCGGGGCGTTGGAGCGTACGACCTTCTGCTATCCGGACAGCTGCGTCGACCCCACGGACTTCGGGGTCGCCGCGCGCCTGGGCCTGATCGCCCTCGCGCTGGCCGATGAGCAGGACGTGCTCGACGACTACATCGAGGCGCAGGTGCACGGGCCGGTCCGCCCGGACCGCGACGTGGAGGCGCTGGTCCTGGACCCCTGCTACCGGGGCACCGAGGTGGCGGACGCCGCCGGGCGCCTGGGCTGCCCGGTGGAGTGGCACTCCGGGTTCCGGCTCACGGTGGAGGAGCTGCGCCGGCATCCCGGCTACCGGGGGCAGGAGTTCGTGGACCTGGGCGCGGCCATCGCCGTGGACGGTGTCCTCGACCCCCGTGTCGTCGGGGAGGCGGCGTGCACGGGGCGTTTCGATCCGCAGGCGGTCAAGAAGGTGTGGCACTGCCTGGCACGCTTCGGCCATCCGCACGAGGACCGGAGCGCGGTGGTCACCGGGTCGTCGGGCGAGGCGGTGCCGGCGCGGAGGGACAGATGACCGGGGGGCCTGCCGTGCGGGGCTGGGTGTCCACATCCGCAGGGCGGCCGCCCCGGCCATGGGGCACGTGTGCCCCGTAGCGGCGTTGTCAACGGGTGGCGTGGGAATTCTTCTTCGGCCGAAAACGGTGGGAATGGTCTGCGTATGACGGGGAATCCGATGATCGTCGTGAGCGACGCCCCCGACCCGGCCGCCCCATCGGCTCGGGAGGGTCAGTTCAGTAGAGGAGTTTGGCTGTGCTGCTTCCCACGCCCGCAGATCTGCGTGCCGCGCTGTCCCGCTATGCCGACGCGGTGATCGAGGACGAGCGCCGTTCCACCCCGGAGACCATCCGGCAGCGGGAGGACACCGCGTACACCCTGTGCGTCATGACGGGCGTCAGTGACGTACGCGAGGCCCTGAGCACCGCCGATGCCCTGCTGAGCCGCGGCGCCCCCGCCGCCGAGGCCGACCGGGCCGACCACTCTGGGGCCGTCCCCGTCTGAGGCGCGCCCCGCGCGAGCAGCCGGCCGCCGGCGTCCCGGGAGATCCGGGACGCCGGCGGCCGGTGTGTGACGGCCCTGGGCCGTCGGGGGCGTCAGGCCCCCGGGAGGAACAGGCAGAACGGGTGGCCGTGCGGGTCACGCAGGACCCTTACGTCTTTCTGGGGCTGGAGCTCCTCCAGCTTCGCGCCCAGGGCACACGCCCGCTGGGTCTCCGCCTCCAGGTCGTCCACCTCCAGGTCCAGGTGCGCCTGCATCTGCTGGACCCCAGGGAGTTGCGGCCACACCGGAGGGGTGTGGTCGACTTCGAGTTGGAAGCTGAGGCCGGGGCGCTCCTGTCCGGGAGCCCTCAGCCGGACCCATGCGGGGTCCCGTTCGGCCTCCTCCCAGCCCAGCAGGGCGCGGTAGAAATCGGCCAGGGCGGCGGGGTCGGGCGTACCGAGTACAAAGGCACCGAGCTTCGTCGTCATGTCCCTCACGTTGCCCCGGCGCCCGCGCCCATGCATCCGGGGTATGGGAGCCGGGCCGCCGGGTACCCGGGGTTCCTCCCGCCGCATACGAGGCCAGCGTGGCCTGCCGCGGCCGACCCGATGGAGGACGCGGTACCGGATGACGTTGGTGCACGGCATATACGCGGCGGCCGGGGTCGGCATCCTGTTGGCCGCCGCCCTTCCCCCGCTGGTCCGTCAGCGGCCGTTCTCCATGCCCATGGTGTTCCTGGTGGCGGGTGCGGCGCTCGCCCTGCTGCCGCTCGGCGTGCCCGTCGTGGATCCCGTACGGGATCAGGTGTGGGTCGAGCATGTGACGGAAGTCTGCGTGATCGTCTCGCTGATGGGGGCCGGGCTCGCGATCGACCGGCCCTTCGGCTGGCGTGCCTGGGCGGGGGCCTGGCGCTTCCTGGGGCTTGCCCTGCCGCTCACCGTCGGCGCCGTGGCGCTGCTCGGCGTGTGGCTCATGGGCTGGCCGCCGGCGGTGGCCCTGCTGCTGGCCGGTGCGCTGGCGCCGACCGATCCGGTGCTGGCGGCGGAGGTGCGGGTCGGGGAGCCGACCAGCGGGGACGACGAGGAGGACGAGGAGGAGGTCCGCTTCACGCTGACCTCCGAGGCCGGCCTCAACGACGGGCTCGCGATGCCGTTCGTGCTGGCCGCCGTCGCGTTGGCGGCGGCGGGCGGGGGCTGGTCGGCGGGGTGGGTCGGCCACTGGCTGCTGTCCGATGTGCTGGTGCGGGCGGCGGTCGGACTGGTCGCGGGGGTGGCCGTGGGCCGGCTGCTCGGCCGGCTGTTCTTCCGCTCCCGGCACGCCCGGCTCTCGCAGCAGATGGAGGGGTTCACCGCGCTCGGGGCCACGTTCACCGCGTACGGGCTGACCGAGCTGCTCCACGGATACGGATTCCTCGCGGTGTTCGTCGCGGCGTGCACCATCCGGGGCGCCGAGCGCAGCCACGGCTACCACCAGGTCCTGCACGGCTTCAGCGAACAGATCGAGCGGCTGCTGACCGCCGCGCTGCTGTTCCTGCTGGGCGGCTATCTGGTCGCCACCGGCCTCGCCGACCTCCCGTGGCAGGGGGCGCTCCTCGCCCTCGCCCTCATCCTGGTGATCCGCCCGGTCGCCGGCGCCGCCGCCCAGCTGGGCTTCCCGACGGAGCCGCGCGAGCGGGCGGTCACGGCCCTGTTCGGCATACGGGGCATCGGCTCGCTCTTCTACCTGGCGTACGCGCTAGGCGAAGGGCCCTTCACGCGGTACGCCGACGAGCTGTGGGCGGTCACGGCGTTCACCGTCCTGGTCTCCGTGCTGCTGCACGGTGCGACGGCGACCCCGGTGATCCGGCGCCTGGACCGGCGGCGGGAACGCGCCTACTGAGGCGCGCGGCCCGGACGGACGGTCTCCACCCTTTCGACCGGGCTGACGGGTTCCACCAGTTCGGCCGTCGCGGCGGCCACGAGGTGTGCGGGCGGCTCGGCGCCTAGCAGAGCATTCGCGTACGCGAGGGCCGCCGCCGGGGACAGGCCCGGCACCTTCGCCCGCAGGACCCGCGCCGCGTGCGGCCGTCCGTGCTCGGCGGCGACTGCCCGAACGGCGTCGTGGAGGTCGTCCACAGCCGTCCGTAGGGGCAGTCCCCTGATCCGGCCGCGGTAGTCGTCCTGCCACGCCCCGGACACCGCCGAGACGGCGCCGATCCGGTGCAGACTCCCGTCGACCCGGTCGACCAGGTACGGCCCGACGCCGATCAGCAGGTGGGCGAAGTCCCCGGTCCGCAGGTAGTCGACGGACTGCCAGGAGACGATCCACACCAGCTCGTGTTCCTCGGCTCCGGCCACGGCGACGGCCGGCTGCTCCACGCCCTTGGCCAGCCACGCGCGGTGCTCGCGCTCCAACTGCTCCTCGACGAGGCGCACCGCCTCTTCCCGCTCGATCACGCACGAAGCGTTCCGTACGGGCGGGCGTGCCGTCTACTCCGTCCGCAGAGCCACCGCCGTACGGGTCCTGGCGGCCCAGCCCGCGGGCAGCAGGGCGCCCAGGGCGGCGATGACGAGGCCGCCGAGGACGAGCGGGAGCAGCCCGGCCGGGGGATAGACCGCGAGCACGGAGTCGGGGAGGCGCAGTCCCACGCTCCCGCCCATCGCGGGCAGGACCCGGCGGTGCAGGGCGATGCCGAGCGGTACGCCGAGGCAGCCTGCTGCGAGGCCCGTGACGGTGACCGAGGTGAGGACCATGGCGACGGTCTGGCGGGGCGTCATGCCGAGGGCCTTGTGGACGCCGATCTCCCGGACGCGCTCGCGGGTGTCGAGGAGCACCCCGTTGAGCACGCCGAGCGCGGCGACGGCGACGAGCATCAGCGTGAGGATCGCGGACAGGGCGTTGAGCGTGGCGACCATGTCGCCGCCCGCGCCGAGCCCGCCCGCCCTGGCCGTGGCGCCCAGGGGCCGCAGGGTCCTGTCGAGCGCGTCGGCATAGGCGTGCGCGTCGGTGCCCCGGGCGACCGCGATGTGGTGGCTGGTCTCCGTCAGGTCCGGGTGGGCCGCCTTGAGGGTCGCCGCGTCCGTGAAGACCTGCATGCCGTCGTTGCGCGGGTCCAGGACCTCGCCGACGATCCGTACGGTGACGGGTGCGCCCAGGCCGCCGAGGGTGAGCGTGTCACCGATGCGGGTGCCGGTGGCGGTGAGGAACGGGGACGGGACGGCGGCCTCGCCCGGCCGGGCGATCCAGCGGCCGGCGACCATGGTGTAGCCGCCCCAGGAGGCGTCACCGGTGAAGGCGACGACGTCGGTGGTGCCGGTGAGCCCGTCCAGGGTGGCGCGGACCGTGGTGGCGCTGTAGTGCTTGTCGGTGCCCGGGGCCGCCTCGATCGCCGCCGCGACGGCCGCCGGGTCGGCCGGGTCCTGCCGCGCGGGGCGTTGGGCGCCCGGGGGCCCGAAGTCCGGGAGGGGCGCGGGCACGACGACATCGGCGGCGTCGTGTGCCTTGGCCTTCATCACCTCGCCGAGCGAGGCGGCCATCCCCACGGTGAACGTGACGGCGACGGTGCCGAAGAGGATCGCGGCGCCCATGGCCAGCGCGCGGGCGGGCCGGGCGAACGGCCGGACCAGGCCGAGCGCGACGGACTGCGGCAGCGGCAGGCGTCCGGCGATCCGGGCCGCCCACCGGCCGCGCGCCGCCGAGGCGTTGCGTCCCACGGCGAGCGCGTCGACCGTACGCAGCCGGCCCGCCCGCCGGGCGGCGGCCCAGGCGGTCGCCGAGACGAGGCCGAGCGCCCCGGCGATCACCGCCGCATCGACCCAGGGCGCGACGGCCAGGGATGAGGTGCCGTACGCCTCTTCGGTCTCGGCCATCACGGGGACGGCGAGCAGGTGTCCCGCGACGATGCCGAGGACGGTCCCGGCGGACGCGGGGATCAGTGCCTGGCCCACGTACGCCCGTACGACCTGGGCGGGGGTGAAGCCGACGGCCTTGAGGATGCCGATGCGGCGTGTCCCGGTACCGACGGCCGAGGCGACGACGTTGCCGACGGTGAGGACCGACATGACCAGGCCCAGGGCGCCGAATGCGAGGACGAAGGGAACGTAGAGGGCGGTGTCCTGCTCGGCGTTCCTCCTGACGGTCAGCCAGGACTGCTCGCCGGTGGCGGCCTCGGTGGGCAGGGATGCCTTGACGCTGCCGGCGCCTGCGGAGATCCGCTCGGCGGTGTCCGCCTCGGTGAAGCGGTAGAGCATCTGGTAGCCGCCGTCGCCGGGCGGCGTCAGGGCCGTCATCTGGGCGGGGACCACCCAGGCGTCGGAGGTGCCGGTGACCGAGCGGGCGACACCGACGACGGTCAGCGCGGGCTCGCCGGCCGGGCCGGTGAAGCGGATCTCCTTGCCCAGGACGGGGAAGAGGGAGGAGCCCGCGGAGAGGACGATCTCGCCGGGGCGCGCGGCCCAGCGGCCCTCGGTCAGGACCACCTCGTCCACGTCGCCGCCCGGGTCCGCCCGGCCCGTCACGGTGAGGGGCCAGCCGGGGCCGGTGGCGTCGGCGCGCGGGGTGACCGTCGCCGTGCGGAAGGGGCCCGCAGCCGCCCGTACGCCTTCGGTGTGCGCGGTCTCCGCCAGCCGCGCGGCGCTCACTTCGTCCGCGTCGAACCGCACGGACAGGTGGGCGCCGTGCTGTCGGGCGAACGCGTCGTCGAAGGGGGCGCCGGAGACCACGAGCAGCGATCCGGCGAGTACGGACGCGGCCACGGCCATCATCGTGGCGAGTCCGACGACCAGCGTCTGGACGCGGCGCCGCGCCACTCCGGAACCCACCACCCGGCCGAGCGCGCTCATCGGACGGCCTCCGGGGCGACGGACCGCGACGGCAGGTCGTGAGTGATGCGGCCGTCGGCGATGCGGATGGTGCGGTGGGTGCAGGAGCGGGCGAGCGCGAGGTCGTGGGTGACGAGGACGACGGTCTGGCCCTCGGCGTTGAGCTCGGTGAGCAGTCGGCTGACATCCTGTCCGGCGGCGGTGTCCAGGGCTCCGGTCGGCTCGTCGGCCAGGAGCAGCGCCGGTCGGTTCATCAGGGCCCGGGCCACGGCTACGCGCTGGCGCTGGCCGCCGGAGAGCCGGCCGGGGTGAGCGCGGGCGTGGCGGTCGACGCCGAGCCGTTGGAGGAGTTCGGCGGCGCGGCGGGCCGCCTCGCCCCGGGGCAGGCCCGCGAGGCGGGCGGGCAGCGCGACGTTGTCGGCGACGGTCAGGTCGTCCAGCAGGTGGAAGAACTGGAAGACCATGCCGATCCGGGCGCGCCGGTACAGCGCGGACGCGGCCTCGCCCAGCTGGTCTACGCGCACGCCGTCGACGGTGACCGTGCCGGTGTCGGGGCGGTCGAGGCCGGCGAGGAGGTTGAGGAGCGTCGACTTGCCGCTGCCGGACGGGCCGAGGATCGCGACGGCCTCCCCCGGCAGCACGGTCAGCGACGCCTCGTGCAGGGCGGGCGGGCCGTCGTCGTAGCGACGGCTCACCTCGCGCAGTTCGATCAGCGGGGTGGTCATGGCGGTGCTCCTCGTGATGTGCCGTTCGGTGGTGTGAACGCTAGGAGCGGACCGGGCCCGCGCGCGTCGGCCGCCCGGCCCCTTTCACGGTCCGGCGCCGGGATGAGCGGCGCGCCTGTCGTCCTTGCGATGTAGGCGGGCGGCGTACGTACCGTCGCCGGAATGGGTACGGGGGCGGACTCCCCGGGGTCCGCGCCGCCGGGACAATGAAGCGGTGACGGATGTACGTACGAAGCTGGGCCGGATGTGGGAGGACGCGGTCCGGGCGGGCGGTCCGCCGCCCCGCCCCACCGCGCGCGCCCGGCGGTTCGACGTGCTGGTGGGGCTGGTCCTGGGCGTCGCCACCGTGTACTACGGCGTGGACAACGCGGACAACGTGGTGGTGCGGGTGGTCGGTGGCACGGCCTACGCCTTGGAACGCCCGTCCGGCACGGGCGGGATGGCCTTCATGGTGGCGCTCGCGGCCGTCGCCTCGGGCGCCCTGGTGCTGCGCCGCCGCTGCCCGCTGGCCGTGCTGTGCGTGGTGACGGCCGCGACGCTGGCGACCCCGCAGAGCGTGATGCGCCTGACGTTCTACGCGTTCGTGATCGCGGTGTACAGCGCGGCCGTGTACAGCCCGCACCGGGTGGCGACGCTCGTGGCGCTGCCGGTGTCGGTGGTGCTGGTGGGGACTTCCGGGAATTCGGTGACGCCGATCGTCCCCAACGAGTACATCGCGCTGCTGATCCTGATTCCGATGGCCGTGGCCGCCGTGGGTCTGCGGACGTGGAAGCTGCGCTCCGACGAGGGGCGGGCGCGGCTGTCCGTCCTGGAGCGCGAGCAGGAGGAGGCGCTGCGCCGCGCCGTGGAGCAGGAACGGGCCCGGATCGCCCGCGAGTTGCACGACGTCGTCACGCACAACGTCAGCGTGATGATCATCCAGGCCGGTGCCGCCCGCACGATCATGAAGTCGTCGCCCGAGCTGGCCGGTGAGGCACTGCTCGCAGTGGAGGCGGGCGGCCGGGCGGCGATGACCGAACTCCGGCATGTGATGGGCCTGCTGACCGCGACCGCGGAGGGCGGGGAGGCGGACTCCGATGCGGTGGTGCCGGCGCCGCAGCCCGGGCTCGACCAGCTGGAGGTGCTGGTGGGGCGGGTCCGGGACGCCGGGCTGCCGGTCGGACTCACGGTGACGGGGCGGGCCCGCCCGCTGCCGCCCGGGATCGAACTCGCCGCGTACCGGGTCGTCCAGGAGGCCCTGACGAACACGGTGAAGCACGCGTCCGGCGCGTCGGCGGCCGTGTCCGTCGCGTACGGGCCCCGCAGGCTGCGGGTGGACGTCACCGATACGGGCGGGCGCCCGGGTGCGGGAACCGGGAGCGGCCGGGGCCTGATCGGACTGCGTGAGCGCCTGGCCGTGCACGACGGCACCCTGAGCACCGGGCCGATGCCGGGCGGCGGTTACCGTGTGGAGGCCCTGATCCCCCTGGAGACCCTGTGACCGAGCCACCGCGTGTACTCATCGCCGACGACCAGACCCTGGTACGCACCGGCTTCCGGCTGATCCTCGGCGCGGACGGCATCGAGGTCGTCGCCGAGGCCACGAACGGGGCGGAGGCGGTCGACGCGGTACGCCGCACCCGGCCGGACGTGGTGCTGATGGATGTCAGGATGCCCGAGATGGACGGCCTGGAGGCCACCCGCCGCATCCTCACGGGGGACGCCGGGCAGCCCCGCGTCATCATCCTGACCACCTTCGACCTCGACCGCTACGTGTACGCGGCCCTGTCGGCCGGAGCCAGCGGCTTCCTGCTCAAGGACGTCACGCCGGAGCAGCTGACGGCGGCGGTGCGCACCGTCCGTACCGGTGACGCCCTCCTGGCCCCGGCCATCACCCGCCGCCTCGTGCAGCGGTTCACGCGGCGGGGCGGCGACACGGCCGCCCCGCACCGCGACCTCGCCGCGCTCACCCCGCGCGAGCTGGAGGTCCTGGGCCTGCTCGCCCGGGGCCTGAGCAACGCGGAACTCGCGGCGCGCCTCCACCTGGCCGAGACGACCGTGAAGACGCACGTCGCCCGCATCCTCGCCAAACTCGGCCTGCGGGACCGGGTCCAGGCGGTCATCGCCGCGTACGAGACAGGGCTGATCAGCGTGGGCGAGCCGGACGGGGACGACGGGGACCGGGAGGCCGGACCGGAGGCGCGGACCACGTCACCCTGGGCGCCGCCGCCTGCGCCTCGGCAGAAGTCCGGCACCGGCTCACACGCCGAACACCCAGAGCGCGAGCCTCAGCAGGACCAGGGCCGCGAGGAATGTCGCGGCTCGTAGCGAGGGGTTCGGCGCTCCTCGGCGCAGCAAGCGGATCCCGCTCCAGAGCGCGTATCCGGCCACGCAGGCCGAGATGACCAGGATGATGTACTGGAGGCCCGCACCCGCCCTGCGTTCGGCGCACACGCTGAGGATGACGTAGGCCACGATCGCCTGGGGCAGCCCCAGCAGCCAGACCATGAGCACCGCGCGGGCCGTGTCCTCGGGCCGGACCCGGGCCGCGGCCGGCCGGGACGGCAGCGGAACGGAACGGGATGCCGCTCGCCCGCGCGCCCCCGGGTCGATCGCGGACACGGACGGGGCCGTTGCCCTGGCCCCAGGATTCTCGGCCGGGCGTGGCGGCACCCGGAGTGCCGCGTCGAGCCGCGCCCGGAAGTCGGCGTCGGCACGCAGGTCGTCGGCGAGCACGGAGGCCACGATGGCCGCCGAGCCCTCACCGGGTTGTTCGTGCAGCCGCTTCAGCGCGGACGCCCCGAGGTCGCTGCGGCCCAGTCGGCCCCACACCAGCTCCTGGACGGCGGACTTGCGGCCGCTCGCGGCCTGCTCACCCCCGGTCATCACCCGCACCGCCGCACCGGCCAACTCCGAAGCGTCCACGGACAGTTCCTCCCCAGTGAGCTTCTGTTGCCGCGAGCCTACGCGGTGGGCCGGACCGGCGCCCAGGCTCCGGCCGCGCCTCTCAGGCGGTGTCCAGCATCACCGGGCCCCAGGGGGCCGCACCCGAGCCCTCCGCCCAGGCCGCGAGAGCGGTGCCGTCCACGCAGCGGATGCCGCACGCCTCCGCGTACTCCAGGGCGGGCGCGGTGAATTCGCTGGTCGTCACCACGGCGGCGAGCTGCGCACCGTGGACGGTCCAGCAGGTGCCGCCGAAGCGCTGGAGGTCCTGGGAGCCCACCTTGTGCTCGGGGCCGTACTGCTTGCACTGCACGACGACGCGGCGGCCGTCCGGGGCCGTGGCGAGGACGTCTGCGCCCAAGTCACCTGCTCCGCCCACCACTTCGACCTCTCGGCAGCCGTCCCGCTCGCACAGATCGGCCACGGCGGCCTCGAAGCCGTCGGGGTCGAGGGCGGCGAAGTCCGGGACCGGCGGCGGCATGACGGCGGTGAGGCCGTCCCGGACATCGGTAGGGGCAGGCAGGACGTCGAAGACAGCCGGAGGACCGGGGATCATCTCCTCCGGGGGCGGCCCCATGCCCGCGCGGGCCGCCCGGCGCAGCTCACGGGCCCGGGGCATGGCCCGGAACAGGATGTAGAGCACGGGCAGGGCGAGCAGCGCCAGCAGGACGGCGATGACCGGATGGGCGCCGGCCCAGTGCGCGAAGCGGACGAACAGCAGGATGGCGGCGCCGATCACGGCACCCGCGAGGGCGAGGGTCAGCAGGGGGCTCCGCAGCGCGCCCGTGGCGCGGGGGCGGGGTGTGACGCCTCTCGTTCTGCGTATCGGCACGGGCGTCTCCTTCGGCGGGTCGCGAATGTCGTCGCCCGCCATGTGCCCAGAACAGCGCGTTCCATGATCAGCGAGCGGCGTCCGCCTCAGCCGGCCGGAACCGGTCGTGGATCTCGGGGCGCCGGTCGAAGCCCGCCGACACATAGGCGGCGACGCCCCCGGTGTTGGAGCTCGGGGTGCAGACGAGCGCGCTCGACGCGCCGAGCTCCCGGAGCGCGGCCGCCGCGGCCAGGGTGATCGCCCTGCCGTGGCCCCGGCGGCGGTGGTCCCCGTGCACTCCCATCGGTTCGAGGAGCCCCGGCCGGCCCGGGCCGGCGGACCATACCGTCACCGTCGCCACCGCCTCGCCCCGCTCGTCGCGCCCGAGCAGGCAGCGGGCTTCGGTGAACAGCGGCCCGGCCGCCATCGCACGCCACCCCGCGTCCGTGAACCGCGAGCCCGGGAACGCCGAGCGGTGGACGGCGGCGACGAGGTGGGCCAGGTCGGGGCCGGTGGTCTCGAGGGCCAGGTCCGATGGGGGCACCGGCGCGGTCAGGTCGCGGCGCAGCGGCGTCCACGGCTCGTCGATTCCCCAGCCCCGCTCCCCCAGCACCTCCCGGACCAGCGCGTCCTGCGGTGCTTCCACGGCCGCCCGGCCTTCCGGCAGCACCCCGTGACCGGGAACGCACACGTCGTCGGCCACCCGTCGCGCGAGGTCTTCGTCCCGGCGGGCGTCCGGCGCGGTCGTCAGCCGGACCAGGCCGGGGCCGTCGAGCAGCCCGACGGCGAGGATCCGCCCGGCCCGGCTCCACGTCCTGACCGCTTCGGCGGTGGCCCGGGGGCCGTTCCGCACGTACCAGCCGAGGTCGCCCGGGTGCAGTTGCATCGGTGCGCCTTCGGTCTGCCAGTCCCGCAGCGCGTCCGCCGCCACGGTCAGTCCCTCGGTGTCGGGTGTGGCGAGTGCGATCGTCATGCCTTCGATCCCACACCACCGCGCGGCCGGACCGCATCCGGTTTCCGGCCCGGAGCCCCTCTTCGGTACCTCGGTCCAGTGGCACGCCCGCCTGCGCGGCGGGGAGTTCACCGCAGCCGTACGGGGAGAGCCGGGTCCTGGCTCTCCCCGGGATGAGGCGGGCGCCGACCGGCATCATCAGCCCCCCGCCACCAACGGCCGGGCGGGCGCGCGAGCACGAGGGCGTCCTCCAGCGCCATCGGGCCACCCCGGCCGACGCCGGCACGGTCGTCGTGACGGCCCGTCACCGTGTTCAGCGCGCCGCACCGCAGCTGCGCCCGGGGCGCTACGAGGTCTGGGACAGCGGCTTGGCGATGTCCTCCAGGGAGCGCTGCTCCGCGTCGACCGCGAGGAAGGCGGCGACCAGGCCGGCCGCGCACATCAGGCCCGCGCCGATGGAGAACGCGAGGGCGGTGTCACCGGGGACACCCGACTCTGTGAGGTCGGCGAAGATCAGGGGGCCACTGATCCCGCCGGCCGCGGTGCCGATCGCGTAGAAGAAGGCGATGGCCATCGCACGGGTCTCCATGGGGAACACCTCGGAGACCGTGAGGTACGCGCTGCTCGCGCCGGCCGACGCGAAGAACAGCACCACGCACCAGCACGCGGTGAGGGTGTTGGCGGTCAGCGAGCCGCGGTCGAACAGCCAGGCCGTGATGAAGAGCAGGATGCCCGGCAGGATGTACGTGGTGGCGATCATGATGCGCCGTCCGATGGTGTCGAACAGCTTGCCCAGCACGAGCGGGCCGATGAAGTTGCCCGCCGCGATCACCGCGAAGTAGTAGCCGGTGTGCCCGCTCTGCACGTCGTAGAACGTCGTCAGGATCGCGCCGAACCCGAAGGTGATCGCGTTGTAGAGGAACGCCTGCCCGATGAAGAGGGAGAGGCCGAGCACCGCGCGCTTGGGGTAGCTGTGGAAGACGGTCTTGGCAATGAGCCCGAAGCCGATGCTCTTGCGCTGGTGGATGGTGATCTCTCCGGCCGGCGGCGGCAGCTTCTCGTGCTTCTCCGCCTCGACCTCCCGCTCGACGGAGTCGACCAGTTCGTCGGCCTCTTCGCCGTGCCCGTGGATGAACTGCCACCGAGGGCTCTCCGGGACGTGCCGGCGTACGAGGAGGATCACCAGGCCCAGGACGACGCCGAGCGCGAAGGTGAGGCGCCAGCCCAGGTCCTTGGGGAAGATGTCCGTGTCCAGCATGACGATCGACAGAAGCGCGCCGCCGACCGCGCCCAGCCAGTAGCTGCCGTTGATGATGAGGTCGACGCGGCCCCGGTACTTCGAGGGGATGAGCTCGTCGATGGCCGAGTTGATCGCCGCGTACTCGCCACCGATACCGAAGCCGGTGAGGAAGCGGAAGAGGAAGAACCACCAGGCGCTGAACGACAGTGCGGTCATGGCGGTCGCGGCGAGGTAGACCGCGAGCGTCACCATGAAGAGCTTCTTGCGGCCGTAGCGGTCGGTGAGCCAGCCGAAGAACAGCGCTCCCGTGCAGGCCCCCGCCACATAGAGGGCCGCGGCCAGCCCGGTGACCTGGGCGGACGTGATGTCCAGGCCGGACCCGTCCTCCGAGAGCCGGCCCGCGATGTTGCCGACCGTCGTGACTTCGAGGCCGTCGAGGATCCATACGGTGCCGAGGCCGATGACGATCATCCAGTGCCAGCGCGACCACGGCAGCCGGTCGAGTCTGGCGGGTACGGCGGTGGTGACGGTGCCGACTCCGGAGTCGCCGGGCGCCGCCGCCTCGTCGCGCCGGTCACGCCCTCCCCCGGGCGGGCGATGTTCCCTGTCTCCGGGTCCCTCCGATGCGGCGGGGGTCGTCACGGCAGCTACCTCCTCGTCCGGGCGGGTGCGTCCTGCGGAGCCGCAGAGCATCCAATATCCGCCAGTTGCCCCGGCGCCGCCGCCGCACACGCGGCGACTGCGCCACATGGGCCCCGCGCATGGCCCACTGACGGTGTGTCGGGGAACGGTCCACCCGTTCGCAGCAGGTGCGGGAATAGTGCGTGCCGTGCGCTGTTGTCCTCGGCATGACTTCTGAGAAGCGTGAGACGTTCGGCCGGGTCGGCATCTGGAACGGCGGCCTGCACGTGTCGCGGGTGGACACCGACGGGAAGAAGGCGGTCGCGGAGGCGGCCGCCGAGATCGAGGAGCTGGGTTACGGGACGCTGTGGCTCGGCGGCAGCCCCTCGCCCGATGACGCCGCCGCGCTCGTCGACGCCACCCGGACCATCACCGTCGCGACCGGCATCCTGAGCATCTGGAACCACACCGCCGAGGAGGTGGCGGCCCGGATCGCCGCCATCGACGCGAGCGCCCGGGGCCGCTTCGTCCTCGGCCTGGGGGTCAGCCACGACGCGCTGGTCCCCCAGTACGCGAAGCCCTACAGCGCGATGGTGGACTACCTCGACGCGCTGGACGCCGCCGACCCGTCCGTGGGCTCCGGGCACCGGCTGCTGGCGGCGCTCGGCCCCAAGATGCTGAAGCTGGCGTCCGACCGGTCGCTCGGCGCGCACCCCTACCTCGTCAGCGCCGCGCACACCGCGGAGGCGCGGCAGGCGCTCGGCCCGGACGCGCTGCTGGCGCCCGAGCTGTCCGTGGTGCTCGACACCGACCTCGACCGGGCCCGGGACACGGCGCGCGGGATGCTGGCGATGTACCTCAAGCTGCCGAACTACACCGGGAACCTGCTGCGCCTCGGCTTCACGGAGGGCGACTTCGACGGCGGCGGCAGCGCGCGCCTGCTGGACGCCCTGTTCGCGCTGGGCGACGCCGAGCGGGTGAAGGCGCGGACGCGCGAGTACGTGGAGGCGGGCGCGGACCACGTGGCGCTCCAGGTGGTCACCGCGGACGAGAGCCGGAAGGCGCTGCCGCTGGCCGAGTACCGCGAGCTGGCCGACGCGTTCGGCGACGAGCTGTAACGAAGGGCGTCCGAGCCCCGGTCCGCGACCGCGCGGACCGGGGCTCTTGCGTGCGCGGAGCCTTCCTCGTACATTATGAACATGTTCGGTGAACACGTTCACTCAACCCGTGCGGAGCAGAAGCGGCGGACCACGGCCCGCATCGTCGGGGCCGCCGCCCGGCTCTTCCACGAGCGGGGCTTCCAGAGCACGACGGTGCGTCAGATCGCGGCGGAGGCCGGGGTCTCGGTGGGCGCGGTCATGGCGGTCGGTGACAAGGAGTCGCTGCTGAGCCAGGTGTACGACCAGGCCATCGCCGACCGCATCCCGGCCCCGCCCCAACCGGCGACAACAGGCGCCGCACCGCCCGCCGTCGACTATCTGGCGCACTACTTCGACCCGTTCCTGGCCCTGTTCGCCGAGAACGACGATCTGGCCCGCGCGTACTTCCGGACCCTGGTCCGGGGCCGACCGGAGAACGCCGCCCTGGGCGCACTCCGCGCGCTCTCCGAGGACAACCTGGCAGCCGCGATGGTGAACGACGGGATGGACGAGGCGCGCGCCCGGCTCGGGGCGCAGGTGATGTTCGCCGGCTATCTCGGCGAACTGATGCTGCTCGCCGCCGGAACGACCGAACCCCAGCAGACCGCGGCGAGGCTCGGAACCATCGCCGCCTTCGTCACCGCGCAGGAAGGGAACTGACCCATGTCGCTCCTCGAACTCCCCTCCCCCGTATGGCCGGTGGTGGTGTTGCTCGTCATCCAGGCCGGCGACGCGGCGATGATGCTGCGCCCGCCGAAGTTCATCGTGGACTGCCTGGAGGGCGTACTGCTTCCGCGCGAGTGGTGGTGGGTCCTGACCACCGCCAAGACCGCTTCGGTCGCGGGTCTCGTCGTCGGACTCCGGGTGCCCGGCGTCGCCATGACGACGACGGCGGCGATCGTGGTCTACTTCCTCGCCGCCGCCGTCGCGCACATTCGCGCACGTGCGCTGAACATGACGTTCTGGGTGAACTGCCTGGGCATGCTGGTGGTTTCGCTGGCGGTGCTCGTGGGGTGCTTCGTACGGGTGTGAGCCGGCCCGTCGCCGCGGTGCGCGGGTGCACCACGGCGACGGACCCGTCGGTCAGGTGGTGTAGTCGGCGTTGACGCGGATGTATCCGGCGGACAAGTCACAGCCGTACACCGTCGATTCGCCCTCTCCGATGCCGAGCGTGACCGCGATGTCCACCTCGTCCCGTCGCATGAGGTCCACGAGCTTGCCCAGGGTGTCCGCCTCGGGCTCCTCGGGATACACCTCGATGTCACCGAACCTCACGGTGACACGGGCCGGGACGATGTCGGTGTCGTCCGTGTTCTTGCCGATGGCCATGAGCACCCGCCCCCAGTTGGGGTCCGCGCCGTGGACGGCGGTCTTGACCAGGGGCGAGTTCACCACGCTCTTGGCGACGCGCTTGGCCTGCGCGTGGTCGCGGGCGCCGTCCACGGTGACGCGCAGAAGCTTGGTGGCCCCTTCGCCGTCGCTCGCCAGTTGCAGGGTGAGATCCAGACAGAGATCGGCCAGCGCCTCGGCGAACGGCGCGGGGTCGACCGGCCCGGCCGCCCCGTTGGCGATGACGGCCACGGTGTCGGAGGTGGAGGTGTCGGTGTCGACGCTCAGACAGTTGAACGTACGGCCCACGGCTCCGCGCAGCGCGGCGTCCAGCTCGGCCGGTGACAGCCCGGCGTCGGTGAACACGTAGGCCAGCATCGTGGCCATGTTGGGCTCCAGCATGCCGACGCCCTTCGCCACGCCCACGATGCGCGCCCGGCCGACGGTGCGGGAGGCTGTTTTGGGGCGGGTGTCGGTGGTCATCATCGCGCGGGCCACGTCCTGGGGCGCGGCCGTGAACGCGGCGGGGCCCCGCTCGGCGGCCCTGTCGAAGTGCGGGAGGATCGTGGACATCGGCAGGGGGCGGCCGATGACGCCCGTGGAGCCGATGAGCACTTCGCCCTCGGGGACACCGAGGATTCCGGCCACGCGCCGGACGACCTCGGCGGCGTTCTCCTCGCCCCGGCGCCCGGTCGCGACGTTGGCGTTCTGCGCCAGGGTGGTGACGGCGCGGAGGCTGCGCCCCGCGGCGTGCCTGCGACTGAGCAGCACGGCCGGACCAGCGAAGAGGCTCTGCGTGAACACGGCGGCGCTGGTCGCGGGCCGGTCCGAGGCGACGATCGAGATGTCGTCCCCGAAGTCGCGCAACCCGCCATGACCGGTGTACCCGCGAAAGCCGGTGGGCCAGGTCGGCTGATCATTCGTCAACAATGCATGTTCATGCGTCATGTGGAATATTCTTGCAGCATGGAGAGTGGCGCGTCCAGCCCGTTTCCCGGCCGGGCGACCCACGCGGCGGCACCCTCCCCGCGCTCCGCGCGACCAGGTGCGACCGCCCGGACCGGCGCCTCCTGGCGCGTTCAACATGTGAACGCCGCACGCCCATTGACATGCTCATTGCTCTATCGCTTTTATTGCGCCAGATGGGAGCGCTCCCACTCCGTCTCGTGCCCCGCACCGCGCCTCCGAGAGAGGAACCAGCACCGTGCTTCACCCTCTCCGCACCTTCCGAAGAGCCGCCCGAACCGTCGCCGTCGCCGCGGCGGCCCTGCTCCTGCCCCTCGCCGGCGCCCACACGGCATCGGCCGACGCGACCGCCACGGCCGCCGCCGGCTCCGGCTACTGGCACACCAGCGGGCGGCAGATCCTGGACGCGAGCAACCAGCCGGTCCGCATCGCCGGCATCAACTGGTTCGGCTTCGAAACCGCCAACTACGTGCCGCACGGACTCTGGTCCCGCGACTACAAGAGCATGATCGACCAGATGCGGTCGCTGGGTTACAACACCATCCGGCTGCCCTACAGCGACGACATCTTCACCGGCACCGAACCGGCGAGCATCAACTACTCGGCCGGGATGAACTCCGATCTGGCGGGCCTCGACTCGCTCCAGGTGATGGACCGCATCGTGGACCACGCGGGCAGCGTCGGCATGAAGGTCATCCTGGACCGGCACCGCCCGGACTCGGCGGGCCAGTCCGCGCTCTGGTACACCTCGGCCGTCCCCGAGTCCACGTGGCTCGCCAACCTCAAGTCCCTCGCCGCCCGGTACGCGGGCAAGGACGCGGTGGTCGGCATCGACCTGCACAACGAGCCGCACGACCCGGCCTGCTGGGGCTGCGGTGACACCACGAAGGACTGGCGGCTCGCGGCGCAGCGCGGCGGGAACGCCGTACTGTCCGCCAACCCGAACCTGCTGATCTTCGTGGAGGGCGTGCAGACCTTCGACGGGGTGTCCGGCTGGTGGGGCGGCAACCTCATGGGCGTCGGGCAGTATCCGGTGGAGCTGAGCGTGCCGCACAAGGTGGTGTACTCGGCGCACGACTACGCCACCAGCGTCGCCCAGCAGCCCTGGTTCACCGACTCCTCGTTCCCGGCCAACATGCCCGGCGTCTGGGACAAGTACTGGGGCTACATCTTCAAGCAGAACATCGCCCCGGTGTGGGTCGGCGAGTTCGGCACGACGCTCCAGTCCACCACCGACCAGAAGTGGCTGAAGGCCCTCGCCGACTATCTGCGGCCCACCAGCCAGTACGGGGGCGACAGCTTCTCGTGGACCTTCTGGTCCTGGAACCCGAACTCCGGCGACACCGGTGGCATCCTCAAGGACGACTGGACCTCGGTCGACACCGTGAAGGACGGCTACCTCGCGAGCATCAAGGCGCCCGACTTCGGCAACGGGGGCGGCAGCGGCGGCGGCGACACCCAGGCGCCCACGGCCCCGACGGGCCTCACCGTCACCGGGACCACCGGCACGTCCGTCTCCCTGTCCTGGAAGGCCGCGTCCGACGACACCGGGGTCACCGGCTACGACGTGTACCGGGGCTCCACCAAGGCCGGCACCGCCACCGGCACCACGTTCACCGACACCGGTGTGACGTCCGGCACCTCGTACACGTACACCGTCCGGGCCCGCGACGCGGCCGGCAACACCTCCGCGTCCTCCGCGTCCGTCACCGCCACCACCACGGGCTCCGGCGGCAACACCGGCTGCAAGGCGGTCTACACGGTGAACGGGGACTGGGGCAGCGGCTTCGGGGTGGACGTCACCGTGACCAACACGGGTACGGCACCGGCCACCTCGTGGAAGCTGACCTGGACCTACGGCGGCAGCCAGAAGATCACCAACATGTGGAACGCGTCCTATACACAGAGCGGCGCTTCCGTCACCGTCACCAGCACCGACTACAACGGCGCGCTCGCGGCGGGAGCGCACACCAGCTTCGGTTTCCAGGGCACACCGGCCGCCGGAGCCGTGCCGACCGTGAGCTGCACGCTGTCCTGACCGCCCGTCCGCACGAACCGCTCCGGAAGGGAGCACTGTAGCCCGCCCCTCGTGGCGGGCTACACCGCATTCGGGACACCACTTTCGAACGCGGACACGACCACCGAAATACCCGTCGAAACGCCTCGGCTAGCATGATCCCACCCCGGCGACCACCCTCATCGCCCGCACACCATGCCATGCGGCATGAAAAGCGACCTATTTGACCAAAACCCAGGACATCGGCCAGAGAATTGATATCTAGGACATCGCGGGTGTTTTCGCGAATAGACCGCCGAATACCCTTCGCCGCATGGCGTCGGCCACGAGTGATCCTCTGGACCGGGGCGGCGGTGGTGACACTCGCGTTCCTCGTCGCGCTGGAGATCGCCGCACGCCACTACGGGCTGCCGGGGCCGGTCACCACTCAGGTGCAGGAAATCGTCATCGCTCCCAAATCGGGCTTCCTGCTGTACGCCAGCATGGGTCTGATGATGGTGGTCCTCACCTGGCGCCAGCGGTTCGTCGCGCTCGGTGTGGCCGCGGGTATCGACGTCGTCATCGCCCTGATCAGGTGGATGGCCGATGTCCCGGTCGAGGAGGGCCACCCCTTCGGAAACGGTGCCCTCTGGGTGATCGTGGGCGTCACGGTCATCGCCCTGACCCGTCGCACGGGCCAGGAGCGCATGCTGCTCCTGAAGGGAGTGGGTCTGGGTCTGCTGCTGGTGGCGGGACGGAAGACCGGTGACACCTGGCTGGTCATCACGTCCAAGACCCGCCCCGAGGTGCTCGACCAGTACATGGCCAACGCCGACCACGCGCTCGGCAACCCCTCCTGGGTGGTGGGCCGCCTGGTGAACGCGACCGGCTCGGCCGGCACCCACTTCCTCAACGCCGTCTACGCGCAGCTGGCCGTCGCCGCGGTCTGTGTCGCGGTGTACCAGCTGCGCAACGTGGCGAAGGACCGCCGATTCCCCGGCCACCACCTGGTGCGCACCTTCCTGGTGATCGGTCTGCTCGGCCCGGCGATCTACATGATCTTCCCGGTGGTCGGCCCGGTCTTCGCGTTCGGCTCCGACGGCGGCCACTGGGCGGTGGCCGATATGTGGCCCGACGCCGTCGTGCCGGTCGGCACCCCGCACCACATGCCGTTCGACGAGATCACCCCGCGCAACTGCATGCCCAGCCTGCACACCGCGTGGGCCACCGCGATCTTCATCCACTCCCGCAAGGGCCCGCAGTTCCTCCGGTACGCCGGTACCTTCTGGCTCCTCGCCACGCTCGCCGCGACCCTGGGCTTCGGCTACCACTACGGCGCGGACCTCGTCGCCGGTGTGGTGTTCACGCTGACGATCGAGACGGGCATGCGCGCGCTGGAGCGGGGCTGGGACCGGCCGGCCGTGGGCCTGGTCGCCTACGGCACCGTGGTCTTCGCCGCGCTCCTGGTGTCGTACCGCTACTTGTCGCTGGAGATGGCCCACCACCCGTGGGTGTTCGGACCGTTGGTCGTCCTGTCCATGTGCTCGGTGATCTACGGGTACGTACGGATCAACCGGCGCTGGGAGCCGAAGGCCGCCCCCGTTCCGAAGCTGGAGCCGCAGCCCGAAATGGCCTGAGCCGCCGTCCACGTCCCTGGGTAACGTATGGCGACGCACCACCCCGCCGGTTCGCGAACCGGCGGGGTGGTGCCGTCAGAGACCCGAGACCCCGGCAAGGAGCGCCCCGCCGTGCACGCATTCGACCGGTTCACCGACGCGCTGGACTACCCGATGTACGTCGTGACCGCCGAGGCGGACGGGGAGCGGGCCGGCTGCCTGGTCGGCTTCGGGTCGCAGTGCTCGATGCGGCCGCCCCGGTTCATGGTGTGGCTGTCGGAGCTGAACCGGACCTGCCGGATCGCGGCCCGCGCCGACCGGCTGGCCGTCCATCTGCTCCGCCGCGACCAGGACCGGCTGGCCCGGCTCTTCGGCGGTGGAACCGGCGACCGTACGGACAAGTTCGCGCAGGTCGCCTGGCACGCCGGGCCGGGCGGGGTGCCGGTGCTGGACGAGGCACCGGCCTGGTTCGTCGGCCGCGTCGAGCAGCGTGTCGACGGCGGCGACCACATCGGGCATCTGCTCGCCCCGGAGGAGATGCACCACCCGGCGGACGAGGGTTTCCCCTTCCTGTCGGTCACCGACGCCATCGGTATTCCGCCGGGCCACCCCGTGGACTGAGCGCCGGACCGTCAGAAGTCGCCCCGCGCGGTCCGCTCGGCCAGCTTCTGGAACTCGCCGAGGTCGTAATTGGCCAGCACCTTGTCCAGGCCGGTGAGGGCGCCCAGATACTCCACGAAACCCTGCGGCTCGTACTCGATCTGGAGGGCCACCCGGCTCGACTGGTCGTCCAGCCGGTGGAAGGTGACGACCCCGGCGTGGTGAACGCCCTCGATGGTCTTCCAGGCGATCCGGTTCTCCGGGATCACCTCGGTGAGTTCGGCGACGAACTCCTTGTCGGCACCGGGGAGGGAGAGCTGCCAGGCGAACCGGCGCGCGTCCAGCGGGTCGACGCGATTGACGTGGCTCAGGAAGGAGGGCCAGCGGGCGACATCGCTCCACAGGGCCCAGCTCACGGCGACCGGGGCCTTGATATCGACGGTCTCGACGATCGAGGAAGACATGGGGACTCCTAGTCGTAGGTAGGTGCGATCGGTGCCGGCGGACAGCGCTAGGAGCGCGTGGCCAGCGTGAAGGGGTGTCCGGCGGGGTCGGAGTAGAGGCGGGTGTCGCGTGGGCCGCCGTTGTTCTTGGTGTCCAGGGGACGTGCGCCGAGGCCGACCGCTTCCCGTTCCGCCTCGTCCATGTCCTCGCGGGCGACCAGGATGCGCAGATGGGCCTGTTGCGAATCGTCGGGCCTCGGCCAGCTCGGCGGTGCGTAGCCGTGGTCCCTGCGTATGGCGAGGTGGATCCCGGCCGCGCCCACCACCTCGATGACATCGAGGTCGTCACCGGGACGGACCTCGGCGCCCAGGAGGGCGGCGTAGAAGTCCGCCAGTTCCTGCGGTTCGGCGCAGTCCAGCACCAGCAGACCCGTTTTCGGCACCGCCATGACCGTCCTCCTGTTCGCGGGTTCTCGTTCTCCGGACGCCGCTCCACGTACCCGCGCCTCCTCCGGTCACACCCGGTCACCTGCGAATTCATGGCCGCGGCTCGTTGCATGCCTGCCCGGCGGATTACGGGGCAGACGGCGGTGCACCGGAAGGCCGAAGCCTTCCCCACCGCCGAACAGGGGGAACCCATGTCTGCCACCCAGCCGGAGAGACCCGTCCGGACGACGGAGCCCCGTGCCCCCGCCGGTCCGGGCCGCTCCCCCGCCCTGACGACCGGTGTCCGCACGGCAGGGCTGCGCCTCGCCGCGCTCACCGTGTGCCAGGCCGCTCTGATGGTGGGACTCGGGCTCCTGATCACGGGGCCCGCGCACTCGATCTGGCCCCTGAGCGTCGAGGACGAGGTCAATGAGGGGTTCGAGCGCCTGCGGACCGGGCCCCTGACCGACATGTCGTTCGTCGCGTCGGAGGCGGGCAACACCCTCACCATCATCGCGATCACCGTTCTGGTCTGCCTGGGCCTGGTGGTGCTCCCCCGGCTCCCGAAGTGGCGGCAGGCCGTCTTCCTGGCCGTCGGTGTCTCGCTCCAGTCCCTGGTGTTCCTGGTCATCACCATATGCGTGGACCGCGACCGCCCCGATGTGGACCGGCTCGACGCGTCTCCGCCGACGGCGAGCTACACCTCCGGGCACACCGGCGCGGCGACGGCCCTCTACGCGGGTCTCGCCGTGCTGGCCCTCCTGCCCGGCGGGCGCACCCGGCGCAACAAGGTGCTGGCCGGGCTGCTGTTGCTCATTCCGCTCCTCGTGGGGCTCGCCCGGCTCTACCGGGGCATGCACCACCCCACCGACGTGCTCGGCGGCATGCTGAACGGCGCCCTGTCGCTCCTGGTGGCGGGCCGCACCCTGCTGGCAGAGGGCACGAGCCCGGCCCCGGTCCCGAAGAACGCGATGGAGATCGCCCAGGATGCGGCCGCCGAGCGTGCCGAGCGGATCCCCGGCCGCACGGTGGTCGTGGTCAACCCGACGGTGACGGACGAGGTGCAGCGCGAGACCCTGCGACTCGTCCTGGAACAGCACGGGCATCACGCGGCGCAGTTCATCGAGACCACCGCCGACGACCCCGGCGGCGGGCAGGCCGCGGAGGCGGTGCGCGAGGGCGCGTCGCTCATCGTGGTGTGCGGCGGCGACGGGACGATCCGGGCGGCGGCCGACCGGCTGGCCGGCACCGATGTCCCGCTGGCCGTGGTGCCGTGCGGCACGGGCAACCTGCTCGCCCGGAACCTGGGTCTGCCGGTGGCGCCCGCCGATGCGCTGGCAGCCGCGCTTTCGGGCACCGAGCGCCGGATCGACCTCGGCCGGATCGAGGGCGACGGCCTGCCCGCCACCCACTTCACCGCGATGTCCGGGGCGGGCCTGGACGCCGCCATGCTGGAGAACACCGGCAGTGCGGCGAAGGCCGCGATCGGCTGGCCCGCGTATGTGATCGCCGGGCTGCGCGGTCTGCGGGCGCCGCGCATGTCGCTGTCGTTCCAGCTGGACGACGGCCCGGTGGTCCGTCGTACGGCGCGGATGGTGCTGCTCGCCAATATCGGGGACGTACAGGGCGGGGCCACGCTCGTCCCGTCCGCCGAGCCCGACGACGGGCTCCTGGATCTCGCGGTGTTCGACCCGCACGGCCCGGGCGGCTGGCTGCGCGCCGTCGGGGCGGTGCTGCGCGGGCGTCCGAAGGCGGGCGGCTCCGCCGGCACACCCGTGGAGTACTTCACCTTCCGCCGCGCCGAACTCCGTTTTGCCACAGCGCAGTCGAGGGAGCTGGACGGCGACCCGGTCGACCGGGGCCGCCGGCTCGTCGCCGAGGTGCGTCCGGGAGCGCTGACCGTGCTCCTGCCGTCCGGGGGTGAGTGATGGGTACGGCGACGCGAGTGCCGCAGACCCGTCACATGACGGGCGACGAGCTGACGGCGGACGAGGCGCTGGCGTCGCTGCGACGCTACGGGCGCTGGCCGTTGGTGCGTGACTCGTTCGTACGGTTCCGTTACGCCGACGGCTTCAGCCACTCACGGGCACTCGCGCTGCAGACGGTCCTCGCGGTGATACCTCTGGTGATCGCCTTCGTCGGCCTGTCGGCCTCGCTGCACACCGAGAACGTGGGCAGGCTCGCGGAGTTGACGATCCATCGGATCGCGGCCGGGCCGAGCGCCGAGGTGGTGGACGACGCGCTCGACCGCAGCCGCCGGCGCGCCGGTGAGGGGTCGCAGCTCACGCTCTGGTTCGGTCTGCTCTTCTCGCTGGTCAACGTGACGACGGCGATGTGCCAGATAGAGCGCGGGGCCAACCGTATCTACGGGGTCGAGCGCGACCGCCCCTTCCACCAGAAGTACTTCCGGGGTCTGGTGATGTCGCTGACGGCCGGCATCCCGCTGGGGCTCGGGTTCATCCTGATGGTCGTCGGCGGCGACCTCGTCGCGGCCGCCGCGACGGTCTACCACCTCAGTGACACGGCGCGGTTCACCTGGGACCTGCTGCGCTGGCCGATCGGTCTGCTGCTGGCCCTGATGTCGGCGAGCGCGATCTTCCGGCGCTCCCCGCGCCGCAACCAGCCCGGCTACACCTGGCTGGCCTTCGGCGCGGCCCTCTATCTGGTGCTGTGGACGGCGCTGACGTATCTGCTGAGCCAGTACCTCTCGCTCAGCGGCTCCTTCGACACGGTCTACGGGCCTCTGAGCGCCTTCATGTCGCTGCTGCTGTGGGCCTATCTGACCTCCATAGCCCTGTTCCTCGGGCTGTCCTTCGCGGCGCAGCTGGAGGCTGCCCGCGCCCGCCGGCCCGGGCCGATTCAAGATGATCCGGGAGCATGAATGGTTGTACGAACCACCACACGTCTGCTGCGGGAGCACCGCCGACGGGCCGCTGACCGCGCGTTCGGGATGCGCCTGCTCGGTGCTGCTGCCGTCGCGGCGGTGTGCGCGGTGCCGTTCGCACTGGTGCTGGTCCTCGTGGAGGGTCACTGGCGGCCGGTGCGGGCGGTGGACTCGGGTGCGGCCGACCGGCTGCACAGCACGGCGCTCGCGCACCCGGGCTGGACGAGTGCGCTGCGTTTTCTGTCGGACTGGGTCTGGGACCCGCTGACGCTGCGCTGTGTGGTCGCGCTGCTGACCGGCTGGCTGCTGTACCGGCGGGCCTGGCGGCTGGCGGCCTGGTCCGCCGTGACGGCGGTGGCCGGGGGGCTGACGGGCCTCCTGGTGAAGGTGGTGGTCGAGCGGGCCAGGCCGTCGCTGGAGGATCCGGTGGCGCGGGCGCCCGGCTTCTCGTTCCCGTCGGGGCACGCGATGACCGCCACGACGACGTTCGCGGTGCTGCTGCTGGTCCTGCTGCCGCTGGTGCCCCGGCGCGGCCGGGTGGTGTGCTGGGCGGTGGCGGTGCTGTCGGTGCTCGGTGTCGGCTTCACCAGGGTCGCGCTGGGTGTCCACTGGTTCAGCGATGTGGTCGGCGGCTGGCTGCTCGGGCTCGCCGTGGTGGCGTGGACCGCCTGGGCCTTCGAGGCGTGGCGCGCCGAATCCGGTCTGGGGCGCAGCGAGATGACGGAAGGTCTGGAACCCGAGCTGACGGGTACGGCCCCGGAACGCTGAGCGGCGGGTCTCAGCCCGCCGGGGCGGAGCGCTTGAAGTAGGCGGTGACCAGGGCTGATTCCACGCGTTCGACGCCGCCGAGGGTGCCGACACGCTCGGTGAGGTACGTGTCGAGGGCCGAGGCGTCCCGGCAGACGGTGACGGCGACCAGGTTGCGGGAGCCCGTCATGGTGCCGACGAAGGCCGCTTCGGCGTCCTCCGCCAGGGCCCGGGCCACCTGGGCGAGGCTGCCGGGCGCGACGGAGAGCCGCAGCATGCACTGCACGGAGAAGCCGAAGAGGCCCGAGTCGATCTCGACATCGAGCTGGAGCACGCCCATGCGGCGCAGTTCGTGCAGCCGTCGGCGTACGGCGGATTCCGACCAGCCGATCCGCCGGGCCAGGTCCGGGTAGGCCGCGCGGCCGTCGGCGGCCAGGGCGGGCAGCAGCCGGTGGTCGAGGTCGGTCAGCTCCACCGGTTCCGGGTCGACGGCCGGCTCGGGCGTGAGCGCGGTGATCTGGTCGTCGGTCAGCGCCAGGTTCCGGCCGGACCACCGCCGTTCCATGACCGGGCGCAGCACCCGGTGTGCCTCGACGTGGCTGACGTACGGCAGGCGGCCCAACGCGGCCAGCGGTGCCGGGCCCTCCCCGGCGACGCGGAAGACGCAGCCGATCTCGGTGCCGCTCGACAGGGCGGCCACCCAGGCGGTGTCGGGGCGGTGGGCCAGGGCGCGGGCGAGGACGGTGCTCCGGAAGGGCGGAACGCACAGCCGGACGAGCCATTCGGCGTGGCCGAGGCGGTGGCTGTTCGTCACTCCGGCGATGCGGGCGATGCCGCCGGACCTGAGTTTGCCGAAGCGCCGGGCGACGGTGCGGTCGGAGACGTCGAGCACTGCGGCGATCTTGCTGAAGGGGGCCCGGCCGTCGAGTTGGAGGGCGTGCAGGAGCCGCAGGTCGAGTGCGTCCAGCGTGACCGGTTCCATCCGGGCAGTGTAGGCCGGTGCCGATGCCGCCCCCGGCGGCCGCCTCGGGGAGCGCCGGGCGCGCGCCGGGGTTTCAGCGGAGTGAAACTTCTCACCCGGTTGGCGGTGTCGCCCCAGCTCTCCGGATTCTTCACTGGACTGGACCACAGAGACCAGTCCAAAACCCTTTACGACACAGTGGTGTTCATGCGTCACTCGTGTCGTGCCCTCGTCAAGCGAGTCGCTCCCCCGCACTCCGTGACAGGCCATCCCCCGGACCCGCCGCTACGCTCGGAACCGCTCCACATGCTACGCGAGTAGACCCCCTTCGTGCCGCTCACCCCAGGAGGCTCCCGTGTTATCGATCCGCAGCCGCAGACCCGCACTCCGCAAGCTGGTGGCCCTCGGAGCCGTCGGCATCGGCTTGGTGGCGGTGCCCACCATGACCGCCGTGCCGGCCTCGGCGTCGCCGCAGCCGCCCGCGTCGTCGAGTGGGTCCATCCCGCTCGGTGACGGGTACATGGGTGCCGGCTACCTCGCCGACGGCGACACGTTCGCCCCGGACAACCGGCACGTCGACCTCACTCCGGAGAGCAGCGCGTCCATCCAGGCGACGACGCTCCCCGGCATCGACATCTCGCACTACCAGGGCTCGATCAACTGGTCGTCGGTGAAGTCGGCGGGCATCAAGTTCGCTTACATCAAGGCCACCGAGTCCACCACGTACAAGGACCCCAATTTCAACGCCAACTACCTCAACGCCTACAACGCGAAGGTGATCCGGGGCGCTTACCACTTCGCGCGTCCCAACCTGTCCAGCGGAGCGGCCCAGGCCACTTACTTCGCCGGCCATGGTGGCGCGTGGTCGCGGGACAACCTGACGCTTCCGGGGATGCTCGACCTGGAGGGCGGCTGCTACGGCAAGTCGGCTTCCGCCATGCAGTCGTGGATCCTCGACTTCTACAACACGTACAAGGCCAAGACGGGCCGTGACGTCGTCATCTACACCAGCGCCAGCTGGTGGAACTCGTGCACGGGCGGCTGGAGCGGCATGTCGGCGCGCAGCCCGCTGTTCACCGCGCACTGGACGAGCGCGGCGAGCCCGACCATCCCGAAGGGCTTCCCGTACTGGACGTTCTGGCAGTACACCGACTCCGGTTCGGTGGGCGGCATTTCGGGAGCCGTGGACCGCGACCGGTTCAACGGCGACGCCACCCGGCTGCTGGCTCTGGCCAACAACACCTGAGACACCGGCCGGCAGGAGGGCGGCCACTGGGAACGGGCTCCGGTCCGCACCCGGTGGCCGCCCTTCCGTGTCAGCGGGCCCCGGCGAGCCATTCCCTGTACGAGGTGCGGGCGAGGTGCGCTCCGGGTCCCGCGATGAGCATGTCGCCCTCCACGGCCGCGAACATGCCCGCCCGGTCGTCCGTGACGACGGTACGGCGGTCGCCCCGGGCGGCCAGCGTGAGGCGCCCGAGCTCGTCCAGGGGATACACGTCGGGCCCGGCCACGTCGAGCGTCCCGTTCAGCGGCGCACCGGTGGCGGTGTCCGCGAGGGCGGCGACCACGTCGGCCGTCGCGATGGGCTGGAGGCGGGTGGCGGGGAGCCGGACGGTGTCCTCGTCCGAGGTCCACGACATGATCGCGTCGATGAACTCGAAGAACTGCGTGGCCCGCACGACGGAGTACGCGGTGGGCCCGTCGCGCAGCAGCTCCTCCTGGAGCGTCTTCGCCCGGTAGTAGTCCAGTTGGGGCACCCGGTCGACTCCGACGATGGACAGCACGACCTGGTGACGTACACCGGCCTGCTCGCCCGCCGTCAGCAGGTTCCTCATGGTCGTGCGGAAGAAGTCGGGCGACGCCGCGTCGAAGGTGGGCGAGTTGGTGACGTTGACGACCGTCTCCGCGCCGGTGAGCGCCTGGCCGAGGCCCCGGCCGGTGAGCAGGTCGACACCGGTCGACAGGGAGGCGGATTCCACCGTGTGCCCGGCCTCGCGCAGCTTCGACACGAGCTGGGAGCCGATGAGTCCGGTACCGCCGATGACCGTGATCTTCATGGACGAGCCTTCCGTGAGCCGGGGTGGCCGGCCGCCACCGTAAGCCGGGGGCTCCCGGTCACCGGTACCGTGACCCGGCCGCCCGGCGGCTCATGACCCGTACGGCTCAGCGCAGGACGCCGGCCTGCCGGGCGGCCCGCAGCCAGGACGGGAACTCGGACAGCAGGCGGTCGTACAGCTCCTGGTCGGAGACCTGCTCGATGTCGTCCACGGCGAAGAAGCCGACGTTGTCCACCCGGCGGCCGGGCATGGTGTCGAACCGCTCCAGTACTCCGTACTGCGCCCGGCCGAGGCCGATGAACTGCCAGAAGACGGGTTCCTCGACCGCCGCGCGCAGTTCGCGCTCGATCTCGTCGTTGCGGTACACACCGCCGTCGGAGAAGAACAGGACGAGCGTGGGCGCGGGCACCGGATGCGAGCGCACGTACTCCCGGACCTCGGCGATGACCTTCTGCTCCTCGTTCTGGATGCCGACCGCGCGCATGTCGACCTGGCCGGGGACCAGCCCCTTCGGGGGCCTCTTCCGCCCGAAGAGGCCGACCTGGCCGACCCGCACGTGCAGCCGCAGCCACTCGGGCAGTTCAGCGATGGTCAGGTCGGGGAGCCGCGCCGGGTTCGAGGCGAAGGTCCATGCCTGCATCTCGCCGTCGTCGTCCAGCTGGGCGGCGACGGCCGCCATGCGTTCGGTGACACCCGCGACGGTGCCGCGTGTGTAGAGGGTGCTCATCGACCCGGAGGCGTCCAGGACGAGGATCACCCGGGCGGTCAGCCGGTCCAGGCCGTGCTTGCCCAGGCTGACGGCCACCTGCTGTTTGCGCAGCGAGAGCCGCTTGCGCATGTCGACCGGCAGGTGCTCCTCGCCCTTGCCGAGGCGCGGCGCGCCGGGAGCGGCGGGCGCCGGTGTCGTGCGGGGTTCGTCCACGGTGATGCCGAAGTCCGTCGCCAGGCCGGCGAGCCCGCTCGCGTACCCCTGGCCCACGGCGCGGAACTTCCAGCCGCCGGACCGGCGGTAGAGCTCCCCGCACACATAGGCGGTCTCCGGGCCCGCCGCCAAGTCGAAGCGGGCCAGTTCCGCGCCGGACACGGCGTCCAGCAGCCGCAGTCCAAGACCGGGCACCTGACCGAAGGTGCCGCCGTCCGCCGAGGCGCACAGGGCGATCCGTTCCGCATCGGCGCCCAGCGCGGCGAGATCGGCCTCCAGGGTGTCGGAGCCGGGCTGCTTGCCGAGGTGGCGTACGGCCCCGGAGGCGTGCCGGGGCTGGTTGTAGAAGACGAAGTCCCCGTCCGAGCGGACCCGCCCGTTTGCGCCCAGCACCAGCGCGGAGGCGTCGACGTCGGGCACGCCCGGCCCCGGCGTCCAGCTCAGCACGGCCCGGACGGCGGATGCGGCCACGGGCATGTTGGCGCCCTTGCTCAGTGTCGTCACGGGCCCAGTCTGCCTGCCGGTGTTCCGCAGGGTCGACCGGGTCCGGGAACGTTCAGCCGAGGAGGGCCGCGTGGATCTGCCGGGTCGTCTGCGCGGCGATGCGCGAGTCGGTCGCGCCGTAGAAGGAGTAGGCGTTCAGTCCCGTGGCAAGGGCCCAGCCGCGCCCCCGTGTCCAGGTCGCGTCGTCCGGGCCGAGCGCGGCGCGGAAGGCGGCCCGGCTGTCCGCCGACAGCAGGGTGTGGGCGATCATCAGGTCGCAGGCCGGGTCGCCGAGGCCGAATCCGCCGAAGTCGATGACGGCGCTGAGGCGGCCGTCGCGGGTCAGTAGATTGCCGGTGTGGAAGTCGCCGTGCACCCAGACCGGGGGCCGGTCCCAGGCGGGCGCCTCCAGTGCCGCGTCCCACAGTTTCGTCATGGCCCCGGCGTCGAACACACCGTCAAGCGCGGAGATCGCCGCGCGCGTGGCGTGGTCCCGGCTGTGCAGCGAGTCCGCGGTGCGGTCGATGCCGGGGGTGAGCGGAAGGCCGTCGGCCTCGAAGCGTTGCAGGGCCGTGAGGAATCCGGCGAGCGCCACGGCGGTTTCCTCCGAGTCCTCCAGGGCCTCGACGGTGGCGGGCTCGCCGTCGAGCCACCGGGTCACCGCCCATGGCCACGGGTAGCCGAGGCCCGGCTCCCCCACCGCGACCGGCTCGGGGACGGCCAGCGGGAGGTGCGGGGCGAGCCTGGGCAGCCAGGTGAGCTCCTTGCGGGCCTGCCCGATCGCACCGGCGTGGCGCGGCAGTCGTACGGAAAGATCGCGGCCGAGCCGGTGGATCACATGGTCCGATCCGGCCTGGGCCAGCCGTTCCAGCGGCAGTCCGGCCCACTGCGGGAACTGGCTGTCGACCAGCCGCCTGACCAGCGGGGTGTCGATGGCGGGGCGGTCGCTCGTGGATGCCAAAGGCGGTCCCTGTCGTCGGCCCACTGCGTGCGGCGGGCGGTCCGGACCATCACACCGCCGCGCGCCCCGGCATGTCGAATCCTTTTCCAGGGAAGGTCATGCGGCCCTTTCCGGCCAGGCTGCCAGAATTGCGCCATGGCTCAGCACGAATCCGATCACGGCTATCTCCTGGACAACCAGCAGTCGGAGGCGGGCGACCGCTTCGGCGCCCTCTCCGCACTCTTCGACCCGGTGACGTTCCGCCATGTCGATCACCTGGGCATCGGTCCCGGCATGCGGTGCTGGGAGGTCGGTGCGGGCGGGCCGTCCGTCCCGCTCGGTCTGGCCGAACGGGTCGGCCCGGACGGGGCGGTGGTGGCCACCGACATCGATGTGTCCTGGACCGAGGGGGTCGCGGGCGGGGTGATCGAGGTACGGGCCCATGACGTGGCCGCCGATCCGCCCCCGGAGGGCGGTTTCGACCTGGTGCACGCGCGGCTGGTCCTGGTGCACGTCACCGACCGTTCGGAGGCGCTGCGCCGGATGGTCCGGGCGCTGCGGCCGGGCGGCGTGCTGCTCCTGGAGGACGCGGACCCGGGGTTGCAGCCGCTGCTGTGCCCGGACGAGTCGGGGCCGGAGCAGCGGCTCGCCAATCGGCTGCGTTCGGGCTTCCGGTCGCTGATGGCCGGGCGCGGTGCGGACCTGGAGTACGGCAGGACGTTGCCACGGCTGCTGCGCGAGTCGGGTCTCGACGATGTCCGGGCCGACGCCTACTTCCCGATCACCTCTCCGGCGTGCACGGTCCTGGAGGCGGCGACGGTGCGGCAGATCCGTGGCCGCCTGGTGGCGGCGGGGCTGGCCACGGACGAGGAGATCGACCGCCATCTGACGAACGTGGAGACCGGCCGCCTCGATCTCGCGACGGCGCCGATGATCTCCGCGTGGGGGCGCCGCCCGCGACGGCCGTGAGCAGGCGGTGGTCGCACGTCAGGCCGCCGCCTCCGCGCGCGCCAGGAGTGCCGGGAGCCCGGCGAGGAGCGGGGCATCGCCGCACGCCGAGGCGACGACCATCTCCTCCAGCGCCCACAGGTGGGCCCTGATCCTGGGCGGTGGGAGGTAGGCGGTGTCGGCGGTGAGCATGACGGCGAGGACGCCCTCCTCCTCGGTGACGTGGACGCAGTACCGGCAGCCGAGCTTGTCCTCGGTGGCCGGGAAGCCGAACTCCGTACGGGACCGTGCGGCGCGCAGCTCCGCCGCACCGGGCGGCGGGCCTTCGTCCGGTGGGCGTACGAAGAACCGCTGGTCGTTGTAGCAGCAGTACGGGTGTACGGGGGTGCCGCGCTCCCGGCCGACGCGCTCGCGCAGGGCCTCCCAGGCGACCGGGTCGTAGGACCCGGCCCGGTAGCCCGCCAGGGCCGCGCGCCACGCCACCGGCAGGAGGTCCGTGAACCGTTCGGCGCCGGTCGTGTCGAGCAGGAACGGCGCGTCCTGGGAGAGCATCGCCACCAGGTCGCGCCGGTCCTCGGCGGCCCGGTTGGCGACGATGGGCATCATGGCCGCCGCCGGGTGGCCGCCCTCGGCTGCGACCAGGGCGGCGAGGGCGGTCATCAGGACCGTCGATCCGCTGATCCGGTGCGCGGCCGCGAGCGTGTCCGTCGCCCTCATCAGCGCCTCGGACACCAGCCTGCCACTCCAGAAGCGGGGGGTGCGGGGTGCGGCGGCCTGCCGGGGGAACATCGTCGGCGGCATGGTCCGGTAGAAGGACTCCCAGCGGGCGAGGGCCCGTTCGCTGCGGCGTACACCGGCGGGAGTGTGCTGGTCCCGGGCGAGGTCGAGGGGGTTGGTGCGCGGAGGCCGCCCGGCCGAGCCCCGGCGCACCAACAGCCGCAGGTCGCGTACCACTTGCTCGGCGGCGTGGCCGTCGGCCGCGAGGTGGCAGAGGACCAGCGCCGCGTGCGTGACCCGGCCCCGGTGGCAGACGGTGCCGACGCGCAGCGGCCATTCCCGCGCGTAGTCGAAGCGGGTGGCGGCCAGTTCGTCCAGCAGGGCGCGTGCGGTGGGCCCGGTCCGGTCGGGGTCCGGCTCGTCCACCACGGTGACCGGCAGGGCGCCGCAGTCGGTGAGCGACTGACGCGGGTCGCCGTCCTCGCCGTCGTACAGCCGGGTGCGCAGTGCCTCGTGGCGTTCCAGCAGGGCGGTGAGGGCGGTGGCGAGCCGGGGCAGGTCGGTGGCCCTTCCCCGCTCCCCCAGCGGGAGCAGGCGTCCGATGTTGAAGTAGACGTCGTTGGGGGCGGTGCGCAGGATCGCGTTCCAGATGGCCCGCTGGCCCCAGGTGAGGGGTGCGGTGCCCGCCCTGTCGCCCGCGAAGGGGATGTGCAGGGTGCGGGCGGTGGCGAGGCCGTTCATTCCGCCACCAGCCGGGCGGCCAGGCTGTCGACGCTCTCCTGGTAGAACGCCGGGTCGGCCAGGTCGAGTTCTATGCCGTACTCGTCCTCCAGGGTGTCGGCGAGCCGGAGCAGCGCCAGTGAGCTGACGCCGAGTTCGGTGAGGGTGCCCCGGGCGGTGAGGATCTCGGCCGTGGCGAGCTGCCCGTCCATGGCGTCGCTGATGAGCCCGGCGATCCGTGCGCGTGGGCCGGCGGCCGGGTCCTGGGCGGTGCTCAACGGTCCTCCTTCCCGGCCAGTCGGCGGCGCAGGCTCAGCGGCCTGATGTCGGTCCACACCTGGTCGACATGGGCCATGCACTCGTCCTCCGTGCCGCTGAACCCCTCGGGCCTCCATCCGGCGGGCAGGGGTGTCCCGTCGGGCCAAAGGGCGTGCTGTTCCTCGTCGTTGACCGCCACCAGATAGCGGAGGGCGGGTGTGTTCACTGGTTCTCCTCGATGAGTGCGGCGACGCACGCGGCGACGCCGTGGACGGTGGGGCTGTCGAAGAAGGTGTCGAAGGGCACGGCGACGCCGTACTCCTTGCGGATCCGGCCCGCGATGGCGGTGATGGTCAGGGAGTGTCCGCCGAGGTCGAACAGGTCCTCGTCGGGACCGAGGTCGTCGAGGTCGAACACCTCGCGCCAGATGGCCAGGACGGTGCCGGTGACGCCCTCGTCGCCCGCGTCCGCGACGGGGGTGTCACCGGTGGCGCGCTCACGCGGTGGTTCGGGCAGGGCGGCCCGGTCGAGTTTGCCGTTGGGGGTGAGAGGCATCGTGTCGAGGGGCACGTACGCGTCGGGCAGGGCCGCCGCAGGCAGGGAGCGGGCGAGGTGGTCGCGCAATGCCTGGGGCGTGGGTGGTACGCGGTGGGGCGCGGGCACCACGTAGGCGACCAGCCGTCCGGGCTCGCCGTCCGGGGCCTCCCGCAGCACCGTCGCCGCCTGCGCGACCTGCGGGTGGCTGCCGAGGGCGGTGTCGATCTCGCCGAGTTCGATGCGGTGGCCGCGGACCTTCACCTGGGTGTCGGACCGGCCCGCGAAGGCGATGCGGCCGTCCGCGGTGAGCCGGACGAGGTCGCCCGTGCGGTAGAGGCGGGCGCCGGGCGGGCCGTACGGGTCCGGGACGAAGCGGGCGGCGGTGAGTCCGGGGCGGCCCCGGTAGCCGTGGGCGACGCCGTCGCCGCCGATGTACAGCTCGCCGGTCAGCCCCTGCGGCAGCGGTTCGAGGCGGGCGTCCAGGACGTAGGTGCGGGTGTTGGCCAGCGGGCGGCCGATGGTGACGGGGTCATCGGGTCCGAGCTCGGCGGCCGTGGACCACACCGTCGTCTCGGTCGGCCCGTACACGTTGACCAACCGGCCCACCGCCGCGCGCAGTTCGCGGGCCAGGGCATCGGGCAGTGCCTCTCCCCCGGTCAGGGCCACCACGTCCGGTGCGTGGAGCCCGGCGGCGAGCAGGGTGCGCCAGCCGCTGGGGGTGGCCTGTACGTGGGTGAGCCGGTGCCGGTCCACGAGCGCGACGAGCGCGGTGCCGTCGCGGTGGCGGCCCTCGGGGACGAGGACGACGGTGCCACCTGTGGCCAGGGGCAGGAAGAGTTCGACGGTGGAGATGTCGAAGGAGAGCGAGGTGAGCCCGAGCCAGCGGCTGCCGGGCCCCGTACTGGTGATGTCCCGCAGCGCCGCGAGGAGGTTGGCGAGGGCCGCGTGCGACACCTCGACGCCCTTGGGCACACCGGTGGAGCCGGAGGTGTACAGCACATAGGCGGGGTCCGTGAGGGCGGGCGGCGCGGGCGCGGGCGGCGGGGCCTCGGGCAGCCGGTCCAGGTCCTCGGGCCCCGGGTCGGTGGCGGTCTCCAGGGCGATCCCGGAGTCGGTGCGGAGGAACGCCAGGCGCTCCGCCGGGTGATCGGGGTCGAGCGGCAGGTAGGCGGCCCCTGCGGCGAGCGTGCCGAGGGCGGCGACGAGCTGGGCGGCCGAGCGGGGCAGCGCGATGCCGACGAGGACGCCGGGACCGGCCCCCTGGGCGCGCAGCCGGTGGGCGCGCCGGCGGACGGCCGCGTCGAGTTCGGCGTACGTGAGGGTGGTGTCGCCCTCGATGACGGCGACGGCGTCCGGGGTCGCGGCGGCCTGGGCGGCGAACAGTTCGGGCAGGGTGGCGGGGGCGCTGCCCGGGGCGTGGGTGGTGTCGGCGAGCAGCGTCGCGCGTTCCCGGGGCGGCAGGACCGGCAGTCGGCCGAGGGCGGTGTCCGGGGCGGCCAGGACGCCGTCGAGCAGGGTGAGGAAGTGGTCCAGGACGCGGGCGGGCGCCTCGCTCTCGAAGGCGGCGGTGCGGTAGTGAAGGCTGCCTTCCAGGCTGTCGGGCGCGTCGACCAGGTGGAGGTGGGCGATGTTCCGGGCGGTGCGCGCGAAGCCGGTCCATTCGGTGCGCGTGTCGAGGCCGGGGCCGAAGTCGGCGGGTTCGGAGGTGTCGCGCCGCCGGTAGCTGAGGGAGACCGGGCACAGCGCGGTGCGCGGGGTGAGTCCGCGCACCGCGCGGCTGAGGGGGACGGTGCGGTGGGCGTAGAGGGCGCGCAGCTCGGCCCGGACCGCGTGGACGAAGGCGGCGAAGGCGGTCTGTGGGCCCGGGTCGGTGAAGAGGGGCAGTTCGTTGACGTGGAGGCCGGTCTGCCGGGGCGCACCGGGCACGCGGGTGGAGAGTTCGATCGCGGTGGCCGGGGCGGTGTTGCCGTAGCGCAGCAGCAGGGCGTGCCAGGCCGCCGTGAGGAGTTCGAAGCGGGTGACTCCGAGCGCGGCGGCGGCGGTCACCAGGCGGGCGTGCCACTCCCCGTCTCGCCGGAAGCCGCAGGCGGTGCCGGGGGCGGGGGCGACGGGGTCCGCGTGGCGGGCGGTGAGACCGGGGAGGGCGGGGGCGGGGTCGTCGCGCCAGCGGCCGGCCCAGAAGCGGGCCGCGTCCTGGACGGCCGCCCCGGTGACGGGCGGCGCGGGTGTCGGCGCCTCGGTCGCCGATGGTGGCCGGCTCTCCCCCGTCATCGCCCGGTACGCCTGGGCCAGCCCGGTGACCAGGAGGTCCTTGGACTCGCCGTCGAAGACGAGGTGGTGGGCGACCACGAGCAGCAGGTGGTGGTCCGGGGCGGTGGTGAACAGCGTGGCGCGGGTCAGGGCCTCGCCCGGTCCGAAGCGGGCGGCGGTCTCCTCCTCGCGGAGCTTGCCGAGATCGTCGGGCGTGGCGGCGACCAGCCGGAGGGGTGGTGCCTCGCCCAGGATCAGGTGGGGCCCGGCGGGATCGGTGCGAGAGGCGAGCACGGGGGCGGCCCTCACGCAGTCGAGCCAGGCCGCAGCCAGGGCCGCCGGGTCCAGGGGTCCTCGGAAATGCAGGGCCAGGCTGAGGTGGTACGCCGAACCGGTGTCGAGGGTCTGCTCGGTGACCCAGAGCCCGTGCTGGGCCGGGTCGAGCGGGACCGGTGTTCCGAAAGCAGGGGTCATGGGGTCGCCTCGTCGTCCAGGAGCAGGTGGAGTTCGCGTTTGAGGACCTTGCCGCCCTCGTTGCGGGGCAGGGTGGCGCGGAAGAGGATCCGGGCCGGGAGTTCGTGCGCGGCGAGCCGGTCGAGCAGGAAGGCTCGCAGCCGGGTGACGTCCGGCTCGCCGTGCCGGGGCACGACGACGGCGGCGACGACGCTGCCCAGCACGGGGTGAGGGATGCCGAAGGCGGCGGCGTCCGCGATGTCCGGGTGGGCGTGCAGCGCGTTCTCGACCTGGATCGTGGACACCTTGTGGGCGCCGGACTTGATGACGTCGCGCTCCCGGTCGAGCAGGTGGAGGTAGCCGTCCGCGTCGAGCCGCCCGATGTCTCCCATGCGCACCCAGCTGCCCCGGAAGACCTCGGCGTCCGCGTCGGGGGCGCCCAGGTAGGCGCGGGGGGCGGTGGGTGAGCGCAGCCATATCTCGCCGGGTTCGCCGGGGGCCGCCGGACGCCCTTCGGGGTCGGTGACGCGCAGGTGGTCGAGTGCGGCGGGGCGGCCGGGTGAGTCGGGGTGGCCGGGGTCGAAGAGCAGGGTGATCTGGGCGGGGGCGGCCTCGGTGGACGTGTAGTAGTTGACGATCTGCGCGCCGGGGAACGCCTGCGACAGCCGGAGCGCGACGGGTTGCGGGAGTGCCGCCGCCGTGGAGCCGACCAGCTTGACCGTGCTGAGGTCGCGCCGGGTGAGGGCGGTGGAGGCGAGCAGTTCGATGGCGGTGGCCGGCACCAGGAAGACGCTGCCGACCGCGTGCTCCTCGATGAGCCGGGCGAACCGCAGCGGGGTGAACTGCGGGGCGGCGACTCCGGTGGCCGCGGTGTCCAGGCAGTTCACGAGCATCGTCTGCCCGGCGTTGGTGCCGATCGGGAAGCTGTGCAGGAAGGTGCGGGAGTGGCGCAGGGGCCTGCGGCGTTCGTCGAGGGTGCAGCCGTGGGCGAGGTTGGCGTGGCTTGCCCGGACGCCCTTGGGCAGGCCGGTGGTGCCGGAGGTGTAGAGGTACTGGGCGGGTGCGGACGGGTCGGGCAGCGGCAGCCAGTCCCCGGCACCGGTCGCCCCGCTCTCGATGTCCTCCGCGGCCGCCTGCCACACCCCTGCGGGCAGCCGGGGCGGTGGCCCGCCCTCGCCGTGCAGGACGCCGGCGCACCGGCTGTCCTCGACGATGTGCGCGGCGGCGGCCGGGGCCAGCCGGTCGGACAGGGGTACGGCGATGCCGCCCGCCCACTGCACCCCGCAGTAGGCGACCGCGTAGTCGGTCCACCCCGTACTGCCGTAGCGCAGCCCGACCGGGTCGCCGGGACGCAGACCGCGGGCGAGGAGGCCGTGGGCGAGGGCGGCGGCCCGGTCGTGCCAGGTGCCGAAGTCCAGGGCACGCGGCCCGTTGCGGAGGGCGACGCGGTCCGGATGGAGGGCGGCGCGGTGGACCAGCAGCTCGACCAGGGAGCCCGGGGGCGCGATACGGATCACCGGTCGTCCCCCGAGGTGGCGGCGAGCGCGGCCGCGCGTTCCCGGAGTCCGATGAGGTCGTCGGGCTCGGCGTCCGGCACATCGCGGTCGAAGCGGGCCAGGACCGGCAGCCGCAGCGCGAGGGCCACCAGCGCCAGCATGACCAGGCAGCACAGGAGGTACATCAGCCCGATCCCGCGCCCCGGCCCGGTGCCCAGCACCCGGCCCACGCTGTCGGCCAGCACCCCGTCGTCGGCCAGCAACGGGTCGAAGAGCCGGGCTCCCAGGGGTGCGACGAGTCCGTGGCCGATGGGGAGGGTGGACCAGGCGACCATGGTGTTCAGGGCGAAGACGCGGCCGTGGAAGCGCTGCGGGACCTTCACCTGGACGATGGTCGAGTACACCCCGTTGACCAGGGCGATGGCGCAGGACATCCCGAAGGCACCGGCACCGATCACCCAGAGGTCGGCGCGCAGCCCGGTCACCGCCCCGGCCAGGGCGAACACCCCGGCCAGCGCGAGCATCCCGCGCACCCGGTGTCTGCGGGGCCCTCCCCACACCCCCATGATCAGCCCGCCCGCGACGGCTCCGGCCCCGCCCGCCGTGGCGACCGCCGCCGCCCCGTCCAGGGTGTCGAAGGACAGCACCAGCGGTGTCACCAGGAGGAACAGCGGCGACAGGAAGAGGTTGAGCGCGGCGAACCACAGCAGCATGGAGCGGAAGCCCCGGTGCCGCCAGGTGTAGGCGAAACCCTGTTTGATCTCATCGATGACCGGTTCCCGGCGGGTCCAGGGCAGGGTGCGGGGAAACCTCACGCAGCCGAGTACGGCGACCGCGACCACGTAACTCGCGATGTCGAGGATCAGGATGCCGCGCAGACCGACGCCCGCCATCAGCGCCACCGCGACGAGTGGCACGACGAACTGAGCCGCACCAAAAGCGAGTTGGACGATCCCGTTGGCGTGGCCGAGATAGCGTTTGGGGACGAGTTGCGGGATCGCGGAGCTGTACGCGAGGCGCTGGAAGGTGAGCGCCACCGAGAGACCGCCGAGGAGCACGTACAGATACCAGGTGTCGAGTGCCCCGGCGATCAGCAGGCTCAGCATGGCGACCTGGCTGAGTCCCGCCGCGAGGTCGCCCGCGAGCATGACCTTGCGCCGGTCGAAGCGGTCCACGACGGCGCCGGCCAGCGGGCCGACGAGGATGCCGGGCAGCATCGCCACGACGGAGTACAGCGCGAACCGGGCCAGGGAGCCCGTCTCCAGCAGAATCCAGATGGGCAGGGCGAACTCCGTGAGCGCGGAACCCACGATCGACCCCAACTGCCCGAGCACGACGGCCAGGAAACGAGCGGCCCCAGGGGCGGGGGCGCCCGATGCCTCCGGGGCCTCGCCGTCCGCCCGGTCCGCCTCGGCATCCCCCGGCGGCCCGGTCTCCGCGTGGAACCACCAGGCCGCGTCCGGAGAGCGCGCGGGAAGGGTCTCGGTGGTCTCGGCGCGGATCGCCTCGTGGACGCTCGTCACCGCCTCGGCGACCTCGGCGGCCCGGTACTTCACGAAGAAGTGCCCGCCCTGGTCGATGACCGCGACCGCCGAGCGTTCCACGAGGAGCAGCCACTCCCGGTAGCGCTCCTGGTAGAAGTCGGCGGCCGGGTCGCGGTCGCCGACGAGCGACACCAGCGGGGCCCGCAGCCTCGGGGCGCCGGCCCCGACGTCGGCGATGGCTCCGGTGAAGTACTCCTCGGCGGCCCGACTGTCGCGGCGCATGTTGCCCACGATGAACTCGGTCTGCTCCCGGTCCAGCTGGGAGGTGTCGACGCCCATGCCCGTGAGCCAGTTGACGTACACCCGGTTGCCGAGCAGCGATTCCAGTGAGGCCACCTTCGAGAGGGCACCGAGCACCCGTCCGCGTGGCTTGGCGAAGGGGAACTGCGCACCCGCGTAGACCGCTTCGAGCTCGCGGCCCGACGCTTCGAGGAGCCGTGCGGTCGCCACGGCCAGCGCGGTGCCGACACCGCAGTGCCCGTACACGATCAGCGGGCCGCGGACCCGTTCGCGTATCTCGGCGGCCAGGCTCTCCGCGAGTTCGCCGAACGGCAGATGTTCCTCCGTCACACCGACGTCATGGCCCGGAATGGCGACGGACCACAGTTCGTAGCCCTCGGGCAGGAGATCGGCGACGGGCTGGTACACGACGGCACTTCCCCCGCCGTACGGCACACACACCAGCGTGGCGCGCAGCCGTCCGCCCGGGGCCTGCGGGGTGAGGCGGTGCAGCAGTCTGCGGGGACCCCGGGCGTCCTCGGGGGTGTCCGCGAGGGCGGCGAGGTCCCTGACGGTCCGGCAGGTGAACAGGTCCATCACACTGACCGGCCTGGCACCCGCCTCCGGGAGGAGTCTGCGGGCGCGGGCGACGACCTGGGTGGCGAGCAGCGAGTGGCCGCCGAGGTCGAAGAAGTCCTCGTCCGCACCGACCTCGTCGAGGCCGAGCACCTCGCCCCAGATCGCGGCGAGCACCCGCTCCGCCGGGGTCCCGGGCGCACTGCCCGTGCCGGTCGCCCGGTGGACCTGGGGCGCGGGCAGCCCACGGCGGTCCAGCTTTCCGTTGGGCGTGAGCGGAAGGGCGGGCAGGACGGTGAAGGAGGCGGGCACCATGTAATCGGGCAGCGCCCGCTTCAGCGCGGCGCGCAGTTCCTTCGGGTCGGGCGCGGGCTCCTCGCCGGTGGTCACGAGGTAGGCGGCGAGCCGCTTGTCGCCGGGGGTGTCCTCGCGTATGACGACGGCCGCCTCGCTCACCGGGGGCAGGGCGCGCAGGGCGGACTCGATCTCGCCGGGTTCGATGCGCAGGCCGCGCAGCTTGACCTGCTGGTCGATGCGGCCGAGGTGTTCCAGCGCCCCGTCGGGGCGGCGTCTTCCCAGGTCACCGGTGCGGTAGAGGCGTGAGCCGGACGGGCCGTACGGGTCGGGGACGAACCGGCTCGCGGTGAGGCCGGGCCGCCGGTGGTAGCCGAGGGCGACCCCGGTCCCGGCGATGTGGATCTCTCCGGGCGCGCCCGGAGGCACCGGCCGCAGCGCCCGGTCCAGGACGTAGAGGCGGATGTTGTCGACCGGGAAGCCGATGGGGACCACATCGGACGGCCCCGCGCACTCCCAGGCCGACACGTCGACGGCCGCTTCGGTGGGCCCGTACAGGTTGGCCAGGGCGCAGCCGGGCAGCGTCTCGCGGAAGGCGCGCGCCGTGTCCGGCGGCAGCGCCTCGCCGCTGCACACGACGCGGCGCAGGGCCGTGCACCGCCCCGCCCCCTCATCGGCGAGGAACAGCGGCAGCATGGAGGGGACGAAGTGGGCGACGGTGACGGGTGCGGAGTGGATGAGTCCGGTCAGGTAGGCGGCGTCCTTCTGGCCCCCGGGACGGGCCAGCACGAGGCGCGCACCGGTCATCAGCGGCCAGAAGAACTCCCAGACGGAGACGTCGAATCCGGCCGGTGTCTTCTGGAGCACGGAGTCCTCGGGCCCGATGGGGTAGCTCCGTTGCATCCACAGCAGGCGGTTGACGATGGCGCGGTGGGTGTTGGGCACGCCCTTGGGGCGGCCGGTGGAGCCGGAGGTGTAGATGAGGTAAGCGGGGTCGTCCGGTGCCGGAACACATGTCGTGGGAGCGCTCCCGCACGACGGGGCGCAGTCGTCTTCGAGGCAGAGGACGGTGGCACGGCAGCCCTCGGGGACGGTCATGCCACGCTGGGTCAGGAGCACTCGCGCGCCACTGTCCTCCAGCATGAACGCGAGCCGTTCGGGCGGATATTCGGTGTCGAGCGGGGTGTAGCAGGCGCCGGTGCGCAGGACGGCGAGGAGTGCGGTGACCAGTTCCAGGGAGCGTTCCGCGCCGACGGCGACGACGTCTCCGGGACCGGTGCCCGACGCGACGAGCCGGGCGGCGACGCGGTCGGCGGCGGCGTCCAGTTCGGCGTAGGTGAGGCTGCGTTCGTCGGCCGTCACGGCGGTGGCGTCGGGGGTGCGGGCGATCTGCTCGGCGATGAGGGAGACCAGGGTGGCGTCGGCCGGGACCGGCACCTCCGTCCGGTTGAAATCGTCGGTTTCCAGGGCGCGTTCGTCGTCCGAGAGCAGGTCGAGCCCGGAAAGCGGTACGTCGGGGCGGTCGGCCACCGCGCGCAGCAGCCGGTCGAGGTGGGCGGCGAGCCGGGCGATGTCCGCCTCGGCGAAGAGGTCGGTGTTGTAGTTGAAGGCGCCGCGCAGCCCGTCCGGCCATTCCATCAGGAAGAGTTCGACGTCGAAACGAGTGCCCGAGGCGCGCAGGCCGTAGGTCTCCGCTTCGAGGCCCGGACCGGCGGTGGCCTGGCGGCCGGTGGCGTAGTTCTGAACGGCCAGGACCGCCTGGAAGACCGGGGAGCGGGAGACATCGCGTTCCACGTTCAGCTCGGTGACCAGCTGCGCGAACGGCAACTCCTGGTGGGCGTAGGCCTCCAGGCAGGTCTCGCGCGTACGTTCCAGCAGCTCGGAGAAGGTGGGGTCGCCGTCGAGCCGGGCACGCAGGGCCAGGACGTTGACGAACATGCCGACCAGGCCCTCGAGTTCCGGTTCGGGGCGGCCGGCGACGGGTGATCCGACGGCGAAGTCGCGCTGGCCGCTGAACCGGGCCAGGAGTTCCTGGAAGGCGGCGAGCAGCACCATGTGGATCGTGGCGCCGTGCGCCTTGCCGAGGGCGGCGAGCCGGTCGAGGAGTTCACGCTCTACCCGGAATCCGAAGCCGGCCCCGTCGAAGGTCTGCCGCGCCGGGCGGGGGCGGGCGGTGGGCAGGACGAGCGGTTCCACTCCGGCGAGCTCGTCCGCCCAGTAGGCGACTTCGGCGGTGAGCGCGTCCCCGGACAGCCGGTCGCGCTGCCATTGCGCGAAGTCCCCGTATTGCACGGGCAGTTCGGGGAGAGGGTCGCCGTCCCCCGCGAGGCGTGCCGCGTAGCAGCGGAGGATCTCGGAGATCAGGATCTCGCTGGACCAGCCGTCGCTGACGCTGTGGTGGACGACCAGCAGCAGGATGTGGTCCCGGTCGGATACACGTACGAGCAGGGTACGGAGCAGAGGACCGGCGGCCAGGTCGAAGGGCTCGGCCCCCGCCTCGTCCACGAGGCGGGCCGCGTGCCCCTCGTCCCGCGCCTCCACGAAGGGCAGCGGCGCGGGCGCGGGCGCCGCGATCTCCAGCACGGGGCGGCCGTCGTCGGTCACCGGGTAACGGGAGCGCAGCGTCTCGTGGCGTGCGGTGACGGTGTCCACGGCGTGAGCCAGCGCCTCCCGGTCCAGTGCGCCGCGCAGCCTGCGCGCGACGGGGATGTTGTACGCGGCGGTGCCGGGCGCGAACTGCTCCATGAACCAGAGGCGTTCCTGCGCGAAGGAGAGCGGCGGCACGGCGCCCTCGGGTCTCCGGGGGACGACCGGGCGCGACGCGGCGGCGCGGCCGGCCTTGAGCCGGCGGCTGAGCAGGGCGCGCTTGGCGTCGGAGAGCCCGGCCGGGGGTGTGGTGGTGTCGCTCATGACGGCGTTCCGGTTCCTTCCAGGGCGCCGCCGTCCGAGGCGAGGAGGGCGGCGGCCTCCTCCTCGGACAGGGCGTCGATCTCGGCCGTCAGGGCGGCCTCCACGGCCTCGGCGAAGGCGGCGACCGTGCGGTGGGTGAAGAGGGTGCGCAGGGGGACGGTGAGTTCGGCGGTGGCCCGGACGCGGGCGATGACCCGGGTGGCGAGCAGGGAGTGCCCGCCCAGGTCGAAGAAGTCGTCCAGGGCGCCGACCCGTTCGACGTCCAGCACCTCGCGCCAGATGTCGGAGACCAGCTCCTCGGCCTCGGTGCGCGGGGCCAGGTAGCTCGCGCGGAGTTCGGGGCGCTGCTCGGGCGCGGGCAGGGCCGCACGGTCCAGCTTGCCGTTCGGGGTGAGCGGCAGCCGGTCCAGGACGAGGACGGCGGCGGGCACGAGGTGGGCCGGTAGGAGCGCTCCCACGGCGCTCCGCGCGGCGGCGGGATCGACGCCCGTGGCGGCGGGGACGACGTAGGCGACCAGGGTGTCGCGGTGGGCCACGACCGCCGCCTCGGCGATCCCGGGCTGAGCGAGGAGCGCGCTCTCGGTCTCACCGGGTTCGACGCGGTAGCCGCGTACCTTGAGCTGCCCGTCCAGCCTGCCCAGGAATTCCAGGGCGCCGTCGGGCCTGCGGCGCACGAGGTCGCCGGTCCGGTAGCGGCGGGAGCCGGGCGGGCCGTACGGGTCGGGGACGAAGGCGCGCGCGGTGGCGCCGGGCCGGCCGGTGTAGCCGTAGGTCACCCCCGTTCCGCCGATGAGGAGTTCGCCGGGGGTGCCGGGCGGGACCGGGCCGCCGTGCTCGTCGCACACGGTGGCGGTGACGCCGCCGATCGGGGTGCCGATGGGCGGACGGGCGCGGGTGTCCGCGTCGCCGAGGCCGGCGGTCGTGGCGATGACGGTGGTCTCGGTGGGGCCGTAGGAGTTGATGAGGCGTACCCGGTCGCCGAACCGCTCGCGCCACGCCCCGACGGCGGCGGCCTGGACCTGATCGGCGCCCAGGATGAGCAGCCGCAGCCCGTCCGGCCAGGGGACGACGTCCGGGTCGCCGACGAGGTGCTGCCAGTACGGGGTGGGCAGGTCCATGACGGTGACGTCGGAGGTGAAGTCCTCGGCCAGCTGGTCGGGCAGCGTGGCGCCGGGGTCGGCCACGACGAGGGTGGCGCCGGCGGCCAGGGCGGGGAACAGCTCCTCGGCACAGGTGTCGAAGCTGGGTGAGGCGCAGTGCAGGACGCGGTCCTCTGCGGTGATCCCGTATCCCTCGCGCATCCAGCGCACCCGCTCGGCGAGCGCCCGGTGCGGGACGAGGACGCCCTTGGGCCTGCCGGTCGAGCCCGAGGTGTAGACGAGGTACGCGGGGTCGTCGGGGTGGGGCGCGAGGGGGCGGGTGGGCCCGTCCCCCGCCGTGCCGGGGCCGGCGGCGTCCTCCACGTACAGCGTCCCCATGCTTGCGGGCAGCTCGATCGGTGGGGTGTCTCGCGAGGTCAGGACCGTGCGGGCGCCGCTGTCGGCGACCATGTACGCGATCCGGGCGGGCGGGTAGTCGGGGTCCAGGGGAAGGTAGGCGGCACCGGCGCGCCAGGCGGCGAGCATCGCCACGACGGCACGCGGTCCGCGTGGCAGCAGCACACCGACGGTGTCCCCGCGCCGTACCCCCCGCGCGGTCAGCCGCGCGGCGAGCACGCCCGCGGCGTCCCACAGTTCTGCGTACGGGAGTGAGGCGTCGCGCCCGCGCAGGGCCTCGCCGTCGGGGCGGTCGCGTACGGTCCGGGCGATGGCGTCGTGCACGGTGGAGGGGCCCTCGGGCAGGGCGGGGCCCCGGCCGGCCGCGTCCAGGGCGGCGCGCTCGTCCTCGTCCAGCAGCGGGAGGAGGTGGACCGGGGTGTCCGGGGCGTCCGCCGCTGCGCGCAGCAGCGTCTCGAACCAGCGCGCGAGGCGGGCGACCCGGTCCCCGTCGAGCAGGTCCGTGCGGTAGCCGAAGACGGCGACCACGTCCTCGCCGTCCCGGCGTACGTCGAGGGTGAGGTCGAACTTGCAGGCCCGCATGGCGGGGTCCAGTTCGGTGCAGCCGAGACCGGCGAAGGACGCGTCGCGGAGCAGCCCCGCGTCCTGGGTGTGGACGGTCAGCATCGTCTGGAACAGCGGGGTGCGCCCGGGGTCCCGGTCGAGGCGCAGGGATTCGGCCAGCTCCTCGAAGGGGATGCGGTCGTGGGCGAAGGCGCCGAGCACCGTGGAGCGGGCGCGGCGCAGCAGGTCGGCGAAGGTGGGCGTCCCGGTCAGGTCGGAGCGCAGGACCAGGGTCCGCGAGAAGTAGCCGATGACCCGTTCGGCCTCCGGACCCGACCGGCCCGCCGTGGGAACGCCGACGCAGAAGTCGCGTTGTCCGGTGCAGCGGTGCAGGGTCGCCTGGTAGGCGGCGAGCAGCACCATGAACGGGGTGCAGCGGCGGGCCCGGGCCAGGGCGTCGATCACGGGTCCGGCGCCGGTGAGGAGCTGGGTGTGGAAGGCGCCCTCGGGCGAGGGATGTTCGGGGCGGGGACGGTCGAGGGGAAGTTCCAGAACGGGTGCGCCGTCCAGGCGTTCGCGCCAGTAGGCGAGAGCTTCGCGCGCCTGCGCCTCGTCCGCGTCCCGCTCCTGCGCGGCCGGGTGCGCGGGCGGAGCGGGCAGGTCGGCTGTCCCGCCCCGGAGGTGTGCGGTGTAGTGCGCCGCCAGCTCGTCGCGCAGGACGTTGAGGGACCAGCCGTCGGCGACGATGTGGTGCAGGACCACGCACAGGACGTGCTCGGTGTCTCCCGTACGGAAGAGGGCGACGCGCAGCAAGGGGCCCCGGGCCAGGTCGAAGGCGCGGTTGGTGCGCTCGGCGATCAGCGGTCCGAGCCGGTCCCGCTCACCGCGCAGGTCGCGGCATTCCACGTCGACCGGGCCCGGTGCGGCCACCAGTGCGGCGGGCTCGCCGTCCTCGGCGGGGAAGCGGGTGCGCAGCGCCTCGTGCCGGGCTGCCACCGCGTCGAAGGCCGCGCGGAGGGCGGGCTCGGACAGACCTCCGGAGAGGCGCAGGACGAGCGGAATGTTGTACGAGGCGTCGTCGGGTTCCATCTGGTGCAGGAACCACAGACGTTTCTGGCCATGCGTCAGGTACGACTGGACGGCCTGGGTACTCATCCGACTCCCTCGGCGCGCACGCCGAGCGGCGTGGTGTGCGGTTGCTTCAGGTCAATGGGGACGTGTGGAGCGTGTGGGGGACGGAGCGGCACGGGGATACCGCGGCGGCCGAACGGTCTCGTCATCGGCGAGATCCGGTCATTCACGGCTTCAGGTGTTGCGATGTTATGAACAGCACACGCATGCGTCAATGCAAGACCTGTACACACAAACGGAGTTGAGAGATCCGACCTGCGCATGCGGCCCGGCCGACGAGATCGCCCCGTCTCCGCCCGGGCGTTCATCCCTTCGGCTGGATCTTGGGCGCAATTTACGCTTTTCGCGTCCTTCCGGGTGGTGAATGGGGGCGTGCGACAGCAAACCCCCGGCCCGAGGAGCGTGGACCATCATGAACAACGCGGACAGTGCGTCGCAGAGCGTACAGACGATGTATGCCGAGCGATTCGCCACCGATCTCACCGACAACCGTGCGGAGCAGAAGGAACTCGCCGCACAGATCGAACGGCTGCGGGCCCGCCTGGACCAGTTGAGGGCGGACGAGACCTGGCTGACCGGAATGCAGGCCGCGCTGCCGGGAGAGACGGCGCCCCCGAGGCCGCGCCGCGCGCCGCGCACCGGTGCGAAGCCGGCCGGGGGTGACGCCCCGGCCGGCACGCCCGTCCCCGGCCCCCGGCCCGCCGGGCGCGCGAAGGCGAGGCCGTCCCGGGCCAGGACCAGCCCCAAGAAGGCGGCGCCCACCGCGACCCCTCCCCTGCACCAGCTCATCCGCGCCCTGATGCCCCTGGGCGAACCGCGCCTGGTGCGCGAGGTGCACGCGGATCTGGCGCAGGCGCACCCGGAGCGCGGCACTTCGGTGCAGGTGGTGCGCAACACCTTGGAGACCCTGGTGAAGCGGGGCGTCGTCGGGAAGGGCATCCAGAAGGGCACGGCCATGTACACGGCGACGGCATCTGTCGCGTCCGAGTGCGACGAGGCGCCGGTGGCCGGCTGAGGGCGTGCACAAGGCCGTGTCACACGTCCGGCCCCCGGGGAGCGTGCTCCCCGGGGGCCGGACGGTGGTACGACGGCGTCAGGCGGCCGTGATGTTCTCCGCCTGCGGGCCCTTCTGGCCCTGCGTGATGTCGAAGGTCACCGCCTGGCCCTCCTGGAGCTCACGGAAGCCGGAGGCGTTGATGTTCGAGTAGTGAGCGAAGACGTCCGGCCCGCCGCCGTCCTGCTGGATGAAGCCGAAACCCTTTTCGGCGTTGAACCACTTGACGGTTCCGCTGGCCATGCCGGTGCCTCTCAGTCGATATCGGGAGCCGCACCACGCGGTCCCAGTGGTGTCCTGCTCCGCCCCCTGCACAGCAAGGCGCCCGCGCCGGAGCACGGGCGGTTTCGGCGAACCACGACTTCCGGCAGTGACGCTACATGGCGAAACCCCTCTCCACCAGAGAGCAACGACTTCGCGTCGCGCCGGATGCCGGGGAAAGCCGCTGATGGGGCCGTAGTCACGGGGAACCGGGGCAGGTGGCGAACCTGACACCCGGGACGGTGTCACCGGACCGGAGCACCGGAGGGGGCACGAACGGGCTCCGGATGGAGCAGTGCCCGCCGGGATGAGAATGGTGCGGCCGGCAGGGGGGCTGCCGACCGCACCGAGTACCGCCCCGCCTCGGCCCGGGAGACCGAGGTGGGTGACGGAAAGAGCCAGATCAGCGGACCGTGGTGCGCAGTCCGCCCCGCCGGGGGGACGAAATACGGTCTGCTGGTCAAGCCCTTCCCGCCACCGTTCTGAACGGGTGCGGAATTCCGGCTGCGAACATTGCCAGGAGAGGACAGCAGGAAGACCGCACGTCAGGCCCGGGCTCACCGCCCCGAAGAGCTGTGGTCCGCTGCCTCACGGGCTCCAGCATGGAAGGTAAACAGACTGTTTTCTACGTCCAGTTTTTAGCGCTAAGCCACGTCGCGCCAATTAGGCTCACGCCCGCGCAACCGGGCTCATACGCGGGGGATTTGATCGCATGACCAACACGGACAAGACGGCACTGCGGACACTGCTCAGAGTCCGCCGTGCGCTGATCGACCCCACCGGGCACGGTTTCCACCGTTCGTCCCGGCAGGGTCGCCGCGCCCCCGGGCTGTCCCAGCACCAGGTCGACCAGTTGCTGCACCGCACCCCTGGTACCTATCGCCGGCTGGAGTCGGGCGCCTGGCCGCGGCCGGACACCGGCTTCCTCCGTGATGTGGCGATGCTCTTCGCCCTCAACGAGCAGGAGTGGGTGTCGCTGTGCCGGTACGCCGGGATAGGCGACCCGCCGGGACCGCTCACCGCCCGCTCGGGCAAGGAGGTCCCGGGTGTGTGGCAGGAGGCCATCGACGGGATGACCCATCCCGCGTACATCACCGACGCCTCCTGGGAGCTCATCGCGCACAACGGCGAGTTCGCGCGGCTGTTCCCCGGCGGGAACGTGCCCACGAACACGATGAGGTGGATGCTCATCGAACCCCAGGGCCGCGAGATGCTCATCGACTGGGACACCGCCTGGGCGCCGCTGGTCGTGCCGCAACTGCGGGCGGCGCTCGCCAGCAGGCCCGACGACGAGGTGCTCCGCCGGCTGGAGAAGGACGTGCTGGCCGACCCGGAGTGCGCCCCGATCTGGGAGTCGGGCGGTGCGCACATCCATCCGGACGGCGACGAACGGCCCATCCGTCACGCCGTCGACGGTCCGGGGTGGGTGACGATGTGTGCCGCGCAGCCCATGGCGGCTCCGGGCGCGCGCATGATCGTCCTCGTCTTCCACGCGGGCGCGCGGCGCGCGCACACCCGCGTTCCGGTACTGCGCGCTCAGTAGGGGCTTCCCTCCAGGGGTTTCGCGGTGTTGTGATCAGGGCGGAACAGCCGTTTGTGGCTTAGGTTGTGCCCACCCCCACATCGCCGCCGCACTGTGCCCGCCGGAGGATGTCGTGCCTGCCTACATAGCCCGCCCCACCACCGTGTTCCCCGCCCACAAAGTGACCACCGGTGAGATCGCGGACGACATCCGCGCCCATCACCCGGACCACCCGCGGCTCGCCGCGATCCTCCGCATCGTGGCCAACACCGGGGTGCGCAGCAGGTACTTCACCCGGCCGCTGACGGCGCCGACGGTGTCGGGGGACGCTGATGTCACGGCCCGGGCCGAGGCGGCGTTCACCGACGCGCTGGACATGGCGGAGCAGGCGGCACGGGGTGTGCTCGGGGCGTACGGGGTGGGACCGGACGATGTGGACGCCGTCATCACGACGCATTCGACGGGCTGGTCGGTCCCCAACATGGACATCCATCTCATCGACCGGCTGGGCCTGCGGCCGGACGTCCGCCGGATCGCCCTGACGACGCTGGCGTGCGCGGGCGGCACCCAGGCGCTGATCCGGGCCGTCGACCTGCTGGCCGCGAGACCCGGGGCGACCGTCCTGGTGGTCGCCGCCGAAGTCATCTCCGCCGTGTACAACCACCAGGACGACGCGGTCGAGCACATGATCTACAAGGTGCTGTTCGGGGACAGCGCGGCGGCGACGCTCGTCACCGATGCCCGGCTGGGCCCCGGTTTCCGCGTGGGTTCCCCGGCCGACACCTACGAGCACGTCCTGCCGGACAGCCTCACCCGGTACGCCGGCCGCCTCGATCCGGCCGGCTTCCACTTCGACAGCACGAAGGAGGCGCTGAGCGCGGCGGACGACGTGCTGCCCGCTCTGCTGTCCTGGCTCGGCCGGCCCTCCGTCGACTTCGGGGTCATCCATCCCGGCAGCGCGCGCATCATCAGCGACACCGCGACGGCGCTCGGCCTCGACGCCCACGACAGCCGGCACTCCACCGCCACCCTGGCCGACGAGGGCAACCTCGGCGGTGTCTCCGTACTCCGCATCCTCGAACGCACCCACGCCGAACCGCCGCCGGCCGGCGCCGAGGGGATCGCCGTCGCGTACGGGCCGGGCTTCGCCACGGCCGCGCTGCGCGGGACCTGGGCGGCCTGAGCGGCCGTGCGCGCCGAGCGAAGCCGCTCAGGGCCGCCCGGCCGGGTGGTGGGCCTGGAGGAGCGCGAGCGCCGCGAGGGTGATGCCGCAGGTGATACGTCCCTCGGTCAGCCAACCCGGCAACTCCCCGGGCGTGACCCAGACGGGCTCGGTGAGGGATTCCATCGCCTCGGGCTCCGCCCGCCCGGCGGTCGCCACGTCCACCTCCGCGACGTACACCTGGACCGGAGCGGCGAGGATGCCGGTGTCGGCGTGGATGACGCCGAGGGACCGCAGCGACGCGCAGACGAGCCCCGTCTCCTCGCGCAGTTCGCGGACGGCGGACGCCGCGAGCCCTTCCCCGTCCTCGCTCGCACCCCGGGGGAACTCCAGGGAGGCGGCCTGGACCGGGTAGCGGTAGTTCGCCACGAAGGCGTAACCGTCCGGGCCGACCGGTACGACGACGGCCCCTTCCTTGCGTGCCTGCCATCGCAGGTACTGTCCGGTGGCCCCGGACGGGGCGACGACGTCGTCGTTGTACAGCGTGCCGAAGCGGTTGCGGAAGACGGGCACTTCGCGCACCCGGCGGATGGGCGCCGGCGCGGCACCGGTCTGCGCGGAGCCGGGTCCGGTCACTGTGGTCACTTGGGCCTCCTCGGGTCTCTCCCGTCCCTGGAAGGTGCGAGGGGAGGCCCGGGTGTGACACCAGCTGAGGCCCGGGGCCGTACGGCCGGTAGGCTGCCCGGCGGGGTAGGCCGTAGCGCAGTGGTCGTCGCGCCTTCACGGCATGTAGGAGCACGCCGGTTCGAATCCGGTCGGCCCGCCCCGTCCTCCGGCGCCGGTTGACGCGCACCCCCGCGACCGGTTTCCTGGCGCGATGACCGATCTTCGTATCGAGCGGGTGGAGTGCGACGCCTCGCTCCTGGACTGGCAGTCCGTCCACAACGCCATCATCCCGACGGCCGCCCTGTCGTTCGCGGAAGTGAAGGAGCGCGCGGGGCGCAACCGGTTGTGCGTCGCGTACGCGGGGGACGTACTGGTGGGGTGTTCCACGGTGCGCCCGCCCGGCACGGACCATCCGGTGGGGACCGTGATCGCCCGCATCCTGCCCGAGCACCGGGGCCACGGGTTCGGCGGACAGCTGTACGCGCACGGGCTGGAGCTGGCCCGGGAGCTCGGCGCCGAGGTCATCGAGACGTGTGTCCTGGAGTCGAACCCCGAGGGCCTGCGGTTCGCGTTGCGGAACGGCTTCGTGGAGACCGAGCGGTACGTCCTGCCGGGCGACACCGTGCCGTTCATCGACCTCCGGCTGGCCTGACGCCCCGGCTGGCACGCGCACCGGGGCCCGCCGTCCCGCTCGGCAGGCCCCGGGTCGCGCGGATCGCGGTCAGGCGGTGTGGAGCGTCAGCCCGTACCGGTTCAGGATCTCGTTGATCGGCTGGTGCCAGGTCTCGCCGCCGGAGCTGCAGTTGCCCCAGCCGCCCGAGGTGACACCCTGCGCCTGGTCACCGCTGATGAAGGAGCCTCCGGAGTCCCCGCCCTCCGCGCAGACACTGGTCTTGGTCATCTGGTAGACCGCGCCGTCCGCGTAGTTGACCGTGTCGTTGGTGGCGAGCACATTGCCGCAGTGCCAGTGCGAGGTGGAGCCGGAGCGGCAGATCGAGGCGCCGATCGGAGCCACGTTGGATCCCCGGACCAGCTGGTCGGAGACGGTGCCCCAGCCGAGGACGACGGGGACCGTCCACCAGCCGTTGCCCACGCTGACCCACGCGTAGTCGTCGCCGGGGAACGACGAGCCCTGGAAGTTGCCGATGAAGGAGCCGTCCCAGCCGCTGACCCCGGCACCCGCCCGGCCGCAGTGCCCGGCCGTGACGAAGCCGCCGTAGACGGAGAAGCCGATGGAGCACCGTACGTTGCCCGTGTAGTACGGGTCGCCGCCGACGGTCCCGGCCGAGAAGGTCCGGGGTGCCTCGGCGGTCTGCTCGACGGTGACCGGACCGGCCGCGCGGGCCTTCCGGACGAACTCCTGGACATCGTTGTCAGAACGCTGCGACGCGACGACGTCCACGACGACCGAGTTCGTGCGGGGGTCGACGTGCCAGCTGCTGACGCCTTGCGGGGCGTCCAGCTTGTCCAGCTTCGCCTTGACCGAGTCGAGGCGCTTCTCGGTGTGGCTCACCATGCGCACGGCGGCGCCCGTGGCCCGTACGGCGTTCGCCTGGCCGGCATCGGTGACGGCGACGGTCAGACCGCCGGTCGCCGGGTCGAACCAGGAGCCGCCATATGCCGCTCCGGCGGCGTGGCGCGCCTTCGGCTGGAGCGCGGTGGCGGTCTTCTCCTGGGAGAGCCGGACCTTTGCCTGATGGGCCGTCAGGCCGAGGTCGCGCTGCATGGCGGTGAGCAGACCGTCGGATGCGGGCGCGGGAGCGGTGGCAGGGGTGTCGGCGGCGGAGGCCGAGGGGAAGCCCGCGCCCGCCCAGGCTCCGAGGAGCAGTACGGCGGAGAGTGCGGTCCTCAAGGCTGTGGAGCATCTCAAGGTCTTGGCCCTTCTGTTGTTCCGGCTGGGTGGGGGAGGAACAGCAGGCGTCCGAGGCGTCCTCCGTGAGAGCGCTCTCAGAGTGTGCCGCTCCGGACTGTAGCGGAGAAGTCATTAGCAGGTCCATGCCAATGACATGGGTGACGGTACGGGCCGCCCGCTGAGTAGCCGTACTCATCCCCCGCACGCGGCGCCGTCCTACCGTCACATCAGATGAAGGAGCAGGTCCGGCCGTTGGACGCCCGGAACGCGAGCAGGGGGCGGGCGGAGATGGGCGGATCGCCGAGACGGCGCAGGACGGCGGCCGAAACGGCCGGGGCACTGGCGTTCGGACTCGCCGCCGCCCTCGCGGGGTGCGGGTGGGTGACCACCACCGAGGAGGACCGCGCGTACGCCGAGAAGCCGGCCGCGAAGCATCACCCGAGCGTCCTCCGCGTCATCGACGCGCACACCCTGCTCCCGCGCTCCGGCGGTTCGGAGATCACCTTCGCGATGACCGACGACCCCGACGCCGTGGTCAGGATGCGGGTGGACGCCGACGCGGGCACCTGCGACACCCATGACTGCCGGGGCGTGATGGACGAGGCGGTGGAGCGGGGACGGCGCGACGCGGCGGCGCTGCGGGGGCTCCTCGGCGCGTTCCGGCGCTGCGGCCACGAGGTGGTCGCCGTCGACCCGCAGACCGGGGCGCCGTGGATCGCCGCGTCCCCCACCAACGCGACGGTCACCGGCCTGCTCAAGGACATCGGAGCATGCGCGCGGCAGCGGAAGGACGGAACCGAGGTGAAGGGCGCGTCGGTCAGTCTGGTCTCCCCGGCCGTCGCCGGGAAGCGGCCCACCCCCGCGTGCGGGTCAGTGGCTACGAGTGGATCGGGCGCCTGGAGCCCGGCACCGTCGACCGGCCGACGGGGTACGTCCTCTGCTCCGAGGAGCCGGACGGGGAGAAGCCGTGTCCGGGCAACCGGGCTGTTCTGGCCACAACCGACCTCCGCGGCGGTCTGCGGGAGATCGGCAAGGTCCGAGAGGGCCGGGGACCGCTGGAGCTGCCCCCGATGTGATCCGCCGTGTCAGGAGCGGGCGGGACGGTAGGTGTACGTGTCCCACAGCGCCCGGACCGCGTCGCTGTCCGTCCAGCGCCCGGGCGCCGCGGCCCGGCCGGGCGTTTCCCACACCCTGACGTGGCCGGCGCCCGGCACCCAGCCGGGGTCGCCGATGGCCGCGAACCCGGCCCAGGCCGAGGTCATCCGGTGCGCGAGGGCCCGGTCCTCGGCCGTGGGCGCGGCGCCGCCGATGAGGAACCGGGTGCGCTCGTCGTCCACGTTGCCGAAGGCGAAGGGCACGTCGGCGCAGTGCCAGGCGCGCACTCCCCCGCCCCTGCGGTCGAAGCGGGCGAGGAAGGCGCGGCCGCCCGCCGCCGTGTGGGCCTCGGCGAGCCGGCTGCTGTACTCGGCGAACATCAGGTCCCCGTACACGGCGAGGTGGAGGTCGTACGGTTCGGCGCCGGGCATGAGTGCGCGATACCCGTCGACGAGCCCGGACGGCAGGCCGAAGTCGGCGGCGAAGCACCGAAGGCGTTCGTCCGTGGGGACTTCGCAGGCGCTGCCGACGGCGTCCATCAGCCAGTACTCCTCGGTCGTATGGCAGACGAGGAGGTCGATGTGCCGGGGGGCTCCGGCGGCGACGAGGGCGAGCGGGTCGTCGCGCAGAACCTCCCCGTCGGCGACCGGTCCGTAGATGACGGGGTCCCAGTGCAGCGCCCCGGAGCCGGGGTCGTCGCGGTAGTCCCCGACGACCCGGTCCGAAGCCGCGAGCAGTTCCTGCGGGGTGGCCCCGGTCACGGAGGTCCCCGCGGCGGCGGCGACGCGGGCGGTGACCTGCTCGGCGAGCTCCGGTGCGAAGACGGGGCCGACCGCGCTGTGGGCGATCACCCGCCGGAAGAGCCCGTGCGCGCGGTCCATCACCATCAGGCAGACCGCGGACGTCGCTCCGGCCGACTGTCCGGCCAGGGTGACATTGTCCGAGGCTCCCCCGAACGCGGCGATGTTGTCGCGGACCCATTCGAGGGCGGCGAGCTGGTCGAGCAGACCGCGGTTGGGCGGTCCGGCGTCGTCCGGGATCTGCCCGAAGCCCTCGAAGCCGACGCGGTAGTTCAGGGTGACGACGACGAGGCCGGTGCGGGCCAGGGCCGTACCGTCGAAGTCCGGCTGGGCGCTCGATCCGAAGGTGTAGGCGCCGCCGTGGATCCAGACCAGCACGGGCAGCGGGCCCGGTGCGGTCGCGGGGGCCCAGACGTTGAGGCTCAGCACGTCCTCGTCACCGGGTGACCAGACCGGAGCGCCCGGCAGTTCGGCGGACTGCGGGGCGACGGGGCCGAACTCCGCGCAGTCGCGGACTCCGGGCCACGGAGCGCGCGGGCGCGGGGCCCGGAAGCGGTTCTCGCCGAACGGCGGCTCGGCGTACGGGATTCCGAGGACGGCGACGACGCCCCCGTGCGGTGCGCGTCCGCGCACCCGACCGCTTGCCGTCTCGTACACACCGCTGCCCGTCAACGCGCTCCCACTGCCCTTCGGTCATCGCGCCCGGCCGGGAGCGGTGATCAGGATGGCTCACTTCCGGCGTCGGCGCGAAGGGAATTCGACGGAGGTGATCGGGGAGGCGGTCAGCCGGCCTGTCCGATGGCGCTGCGGAGCATGGCCACGGTGGTCGCCGCGGCGGCCCGCTCAGCCTCGTCCTCCGTGGCCCGCACCCGCTCCTCCAGCAGCACCACCGCCGCCTGGAGTACGCCGACGCGCACCGGAACGGACCGCATGGCCGTCAGCACGGCCGCCGCCTGCTCGGCCGGTGTGGCGGGCGCGGCCTGCGGGATGAGGGTGGTGATGCCGCGCCCGAGCGCACGGTCACGAGGCGGCTGGGCCGCGGGTGTGGTCACCGGAGAATTCTGCCGCACCCGGCACGTCGAATGGGTCAGCGACCTGGCCGTACCGGTGCGTTCTCCCGCGCCCCTTCGTGGACGCGGAGCAACAGGGCGGTCAGCTGGGCGCGTTCGCGGGAGGTCAGGGGCGCGAGGACGTCGTCCTGCACCGCCAGCGCCTCGGACTTGAGGCTTTCCAGCAGGGCGCGGCCGGCCGGTGTGACGGTGACCGTGACGCGTCGCCGGTCGGCGGTGTCGCGGGCCCGCTCCACCAGGCCGGACGAGCCGAGCCCGTCCACGATCTTCACGACGTCGCTGCGGTCGATCGAGAGCCGCGTGGCGAGTTCGCGCTGCACATGGGGGCCGAAGTCGGCGAGCGCGGCGAGGACCGCCATGTGCCAGAGCCTCAGCCCGCGTTCGGCGAGCCGGTCGGCGAGCCTGCCGCGCGCCGCTTTGCCGGTCTTGGACATGAGGTAGGTCGTCATACCCAGGAGACTGGGAGGGGTTTCGTTCATCGGGTATATCGTAGGGCCAACCCAATGATGGGTGTGCACCTACTGAAGGAGCCTCTGTGGACGCGCTGCATCCCCGCCTGCTGGTCGACCGGTTCGCCGACTGCTTCCGCTTCTACGACGCCGTACTGCCGGAGCTGATCGGTGCCGTACGGGCCAGTGGCAACGCATCGGGGCCGTACGCGCATTGGGACGTCGAGGGCCAGGGTGTACTGGTGCTGTTCGACCGGGGCGCGATGGCGACGGTCGCCGGGACCAAGCATCTGCCCGCCGACCCGCCGCCGGCCCAGGACCGGTCGATGTTCGTCCTGCGCGTGGCGGACGTCGACGCGGGGCTGGCCCTCTGCCTCGGTCACGGTGCGGAGTTGACCGCGCCCGCGTGCGACCGCCCGGAGTGGGGGCCGGGGCTGCGCACCGCCCATGTGCGCGACCCCGGGGGGCATCTCGTGGAGCTGCAGTCCTACTGACCGGTGGCGGCCGCCGTCACTTCCGCGCCCAGGCGCGCATCGCGGCCCGCGAGGAGAAGTCCGCGACGTCCTTGTCGAGCGGCTGGTCGGTGTACTGGTGGATGCGCCAGGAAGCCTTGATGCGCGGCTTGCCCGCCTTCACATAGTCGGCGACCCAGAGCCCGTCCCCGGCGTACGACGTGGTGTCGTGGTTGAGCCAGAAGTAGCGGTTGCAGTAGAGCAGGACGCGGTGGTGCGGCCGGAGGCGTTTGACCTCACGGATGAAGCGGTCCTTCTCGGCGTTGCTCGGCCGGGTGCCCTCGCCGTTCTGCTCCCAGTCGACGGCGAGCAGGTCACCCGCCTTCTCGGGCGCCTTGCTCAGGAAGTACTCGGCCTGGGCCGTGATGTTTCCGGGCCACAGGAAGTGGTAGAAGCCGACGACGCATTCGGCGTCGCGGGCACGTTTCGTCTGGTCGGTCAGGCGTGGGTTGACGTACGAACGGCCCTCGGTGGCCTTGATGAAGACGAAGTCCAGTCCGTCCGTGTCGAACGAGGACTGATAGGCGCTGACATCGACACCGTGCAGCATGGGCACCGCCTCTACAAATGGCTGGCTCTGTTCCGCTTGTCTTCCCCTCCCGCCCGCTCTTCACCCATGCCGGGAGCGCGAATGCGCGTGTGTGCCGGGGCGCACGCTCCGGCACACACGCACGGGTGACCCGGACGGGAGGTCAGGCATCGAAGCCGGTGGAGCGGCTGACCTTCTCCCAGGCGAGCGTCTCCGCGCGGGAGGCGTCGAGCGCGCCGAGCACGGCGTCCGTCGCGTCGTTGCCGAGCGGCAGTCGCAGCGGGGTGTCCTCGGCGGCCAGCGCGGTGAGGATGGCCGCGGCGGCCTTGGCCGGGTCGCCCTCCTGCTTGCCGTCCGACTCGGGCAGGCCGCTGCGGACCGGCCCGACGGAGTCCGCGTAGGCGTCCAGCGGCGCGGACTGGCGCAGGGCGCCCCCGCCGGCGAACCCGGTGCGGAAGGAACCGGGTTCGACGATCAGGACCTTGACGCCGTGCGGGGCGACCTCGGCGGCCAGCGCCTCGGACAGCCCCTCCAGGGCGAACTTCGTCGCGGAGTAGCCGCCGACGCCGGGGAAGGTGAACCGGCCGCCCATGCTGCTCATCTGGACCACGGCGCCCGAACCGTTGCGGCGCATGTGCGGCAGCACGGCCCGGACCAGAGCCGCGGGGCCGAAGAAGTGGAGGTCCATGAGGTCCCGCAGCTCGCGGTCGGTGGTCTCCTCGACCGCGCCGACGAGTCCCATGCCCGCGTTGTTCACGAGCACGTCGATCCGCCCGTACCAGAGCACGGTGTCCGCGACGACGTCGGCGATGCGGGCGGTGTCGGTGACGTCGAGCTGGACGGCGACCGCGCGGTCGGGGTGTGCGGCGACGAGGTCGTCCAGCGCCTCGGGGCGGCGAGCCGTGGCGACGACCGTGTCCCCGGCGGCGAGGGCGGCCTCGGCGATGGACCGGCCGAAGCCCGAGGAGGCGCCGGTGATCAGCCAGACACGGCCCGGGGCGTTGTCGCGGGCGGGGGTGGCGGGGGCGGTGTTCATGTCCAACTCCGTTTTTTCGTCGGCGCGTTGTGGTGATCCCTTTATGTCATCCGCACCCGAGGACGGTCCAAGACATGGATTCACCGGAGCGATAAAGACGGCTTATGATCGCGCCATGGAACTGCGCCAGCTGCACTACCTCACGGTGATGGCCGAGGAGGAGAACCTGGGCCGGGCCGCCCGCAGGCTCTTCGTCAGCCAGCCGGCTCTCTCGTACGCGCTCAAGAGTCTGGAGACGGAGCTCGGCGTGAAGCTGTTCGACCGTCACGCGGGCGGAGTCTCGGCGACCGCGGCGGGGCGCGATGTGATCGCCGAGGCGCTGCTCACCGTACGGCAGGCCGAGCGTGTGACCGCGGCGGCCGCGCGTCACACGCGGGGCGAGACGGGTGTGCTGCGGGTCGGGTTCGAGGCGAGCGGGGCGGGCGAACTCACCACCAGGGCGCGGGCGGAGTTCGCCCGCCTCCATCCCGGAGTGCGGGTGGCGCCCAAGCGGTACGACTGGGGCCAGGAGGCCGACGCGCTGCGGGACGGTCTCACGGACGTGGCGTTCGTCTGGCTGCCCAACGACCTGACCGGGCTCACGTACGAGACGGTGCACACCGAGTCCCGTGTCGTCGGCCTGCCCACGGCGCACCCGCTGGCGTCCCGCTCCGGCGTCTCCGTCCTCGACGTCAAGGACGAGCCCCTGCTCTGGACCCGGCGGGCGCCCCGGCAGTGGGTGGACTGGTGGGCCGTCAATCCGCGCCCCGACGGGTCGGCCCCGGTCTGGGGGCCGACCAACGACAACGTCGAGGAGATGCTGGAGCAGGTGGCGCAGGGGTCCGCGATCTGCTTCGCACCCGAGAGCATGGCCCGCTATTACGCGCGCCCCGATCTGTCCTGGGTGCCGCTCACCGATGTCGAGCCGCTGCGCGTGGTCCTGGCCTGGGCGGACGGCGCGGACACGGCGCTGGTACGGGGCTTCGCCCGTGTGGTGCGCGAGCTCGCCTCGGAGGCGTAACCCCTCATTCCGCTCCGGGGGCGTCCTCCGGGGCGGGCGGCAGGCTGTCCATGAAGGAGCTGACGGAGAACACCGCGTTCCCCGCTCCGGGCGGGCCGTAACCGGGAGGCGAGCTGAGCCCGAACTCCTCCATCGTCGCGCGGTAGGACTCCAGGAGCCGGATGTGGTACTCCAGCGGCGCCCCGTCCGGGTTGGTCTTGCCGAGCGGGGTCGTCGGCTCCGGGCACCAGGTGGTGAAGCGCGGGGTGATGCCGTGCGACATGAAGAAGCGCAGGCCCTCGGTGGTCGAGTCGATGGCCTCCTTCACCGTGGTGAAACCGAACGGCTCGGCCATCTCGACACCGGCCACGAAGTTCGGGATGACGTTGCGGGCGCCGAAGACGTCGGCGGAGTCCAGGATGCGGCGGTGCCACTCGTCACGGCCGACGTAGCGCTCCTTGCCGGGGCAGTACAGCTCGAACAGCCGGCGGTCCCACACCTCGTAGTTGGGGTGGTAGATCTGCACCCCGTAGTCGTGGAAGCGCTGCACGTCCGCCTTGGGCAGGGCCTGGGCGACGACCTTCCCGATCCACCGGCCCGGAAAACGCTCCTCGATGGCCTTGGCGTACTGGCCGTAGAAGTCCGCCTCGTCCCGGCCGCCGATGTGCGAGGTGATGGCGCCGCCGGTGAGGGTGTAAGCGGTGGAGGTCTTCGCCGTGTCGTACCGGTCGATGATCTCCAGCGCCTCCAGCACCTCCTCGACGGGCTTCACCCCGGTGTACGGGCGGCCCGCCGCCTTGTGCTGGCGCCAGTTGTGGTTGATGTCGCAGTACTGGCACTCCTCCTTCGCGCCGAAGTACTGGCAGACGCGGAAGACCGTGAGGTAGACGAGGTAGCCCCACTGGATGGTCGGAGCGACCTCCATGACCGACTTCCCGTTGGCGAGCGTGTGCCGGTAGTAGTCGGGCATCGGGGGCAGGCCGACGTCGGAGATGCGCCTGCCGTCGAGGTAGAGCCCCAGCATCCCGTCCGCGTCCGCCGCGACACGGTAGGGGGACGCGGGGTTGACACGCACGGAGACGACGGTGCGCCGCAGCTCGTACGGGCCGCCGGTGAGCACGATCTCCTCGGGCGGGCGGCGCAGGGCGGCCGCGCCGAGCTCGGGCAGGGTGCCGTGGTCGAAGGAGAAGATGAAGTACGACTTCGGCTTGACGTCACCGCCCTCGTTGTCGCTGAGCGCGGACTCGTCGAAGGCGACGCCGCCGCGCAGCAGGTCCTCCTTGATGACGGCCTCGCGCGGCACGTGCGGGAACTGCTCCATCAGCCGTTCGACGAGCCGGGTGCGGTCTGCGGTGCCGGGCTCGGTGCGGCTGGGATCGGTGCGGCTGGGCATGTGCGGGCTCCTCGGTCGGTCGTCGGCGTGTTCCGGATGCGACGTCTGTGCAACGAACCACGGCCGCGGGGCGTTCTCTTCCCGGCTGCCGGATGCGTCACTCCCCGCTTCCGAATCCTATGTGACCGGTCAGTAAGGTGTGGGGGCGGGAGCCCGTCGGCCGTGCGGCCGGTCCGACGCCCGCTGGTGACCGCCGCCGGCCGCGGATCGGAGGTGCTTCATGCCCCGCACCATGTCCGTGTCGGACAGCATCGTCGTGCGCACCGGACCGCTGGACGTGTACGCGCGGCTGAGCGACCCCACCGCGATGGGCCGGTGGAGCCCGGAGAACCTGGGCGCGCGGGTGCGCGGCGAGCGCCGGGAGACGTACGTCGGCATGGTCTTCGACGGCCGCAACAAGCGGGGGCCGGTCAGCTGGACGACACGGTGCACGGTGACGGCGGCCGATCCCGGGAGGCGGTTCGCGTTCCGGGTCCATGCGATCGGTGCGCGGCGGCCGTTGCTGCGCGGGCCGATCGCCACGTGGGAGTACCGCTTCGAGGCGGTGGAGGGCGGCACCCGGGTCACGGAGACGTGGACGGACGACCGCCGCGCCTGGCCGGACGTCGTGGCGAATGCCTTCGACCGGGTGGCCACGCGGGGGCACACCTTCGCCGCGTTCCAGCGCCGGAACATCCGCACCACGCTCGAACGCCTCAAGGCGGCTCTGGAGTCACCGGCCGCCTGACGGGTCACGGCGTCCAGTGGGCAGGGCGGGCGAGCGACGGCGGGAGCCGGGTGGTACCGCTCCCCCGGGCCGCGTTCACCTGCGCCTGGGTCAGGAACAGCGCGCCGGTGAGGTCGGCGCCGGACAGGTCCGCGTCCCGGAAGTCCGCGCCGATCAGGTCCGCCATGCGCAGGTCGGCGCCGCCGAGGTCCGCCGCGATGAGGTAGGCGCCGCGCAGATCGGCGCCCCGGAGGTCCGCCTTCCGCAGCCGGGCGCCCATGAGGTCGCCGCCTCGGTGGCTGCGCTTCCGGCGGCCCGGTGCCGTGGCGCGGACGAGTTCGCTCACGCGCCCGAGGAGCACGGCGACCTCGCCCCGGTGGGCGGCCACGTCGAGCTCCGACAGGGCGGTGGCATCGAGGCGGGTCAGGGCTTCGGTCGCTTCGAGGGTGCGCCGGATCTCGCCGCGCAGGGAGCGGGCGGGGGCGAGGCCGGCCGCCTCCGTCAGGTACCAGAGCAGCTCATGGAGTTGCCGGACGACCGGGAACACCTCGAACATCTGCTGCTTGGTCTCGGGGGCGGCCCGCCAGTCCCGGCCGCCGAAGATCTCCACCGATACCTTCTGACCGGCCCCGAAACAGTCGTAGACGGTGCAGCCGGGAAACCCCTCGGTGCGCAGCCGGGAGTGGATGCCGCAGCGGAAGTCGTCCCGGAGGTTCCGGCAGGGTGTGCCGGACGCCTTGTCGACGGCGAAGTCGGCGGAGCGGGTGAGCGTCAGCGCGACGCAGCACAGGGCGAAGCAGCTGCCGCAGTCGGCGCGCAGGGCGGCACGGCCGTCGTCGTCCTGACGGTCGGTGCCGGCGGGCCGGTCGGTGTCGGGCACAGGGGTGGGTCCTTCGGGGCGCGGTGTTCACGAGCAGCACCGGAGCCTATCGGCTTCGCGTCCGGTCGGCCGTTGTCGGTGGTGCGGCGCACACTGGCAGCAGTGCGTCACGGGGACGGGAGGAGGGGGTCGCGGATGGGCGGCGAGGAGGAGAACGGGTTCGAACCGGCGACCGGGGACGGCCCGTCGGCTCCCGGTGAGGCGGCGGCGCGCGCCGCTTCGGTGCGGTCGGCGTGGGCCGGGCTGTTGCAGATCAGGCGGCTGGCGAACGGCGGCCGGGCCGACCCGGAGTCGGTGCCCGCCCCGTGGGAACTGCACCGTCCGGTACGGGCCGTGGCCCTGGCCCTGGAAGCCGCCGGGCTCCCCGCCTCTGCGGTCGGACCGTCAGGGGAGCGTACGGGGAAGGGCTACCGGGTGACGGAGGGGGCGTCGCCCGGCACGGTGCGGGTGGAGTGGCCGGGGCCGGCCGGGAGCGGGGCGGCGTACGAGGAGGCCGATGAGCTGACCCGGTGCGCGGCGGCGCTGCGGGAGTTGGGCTGGACCGCGCTGCTGTACCGGGGGCCGCGCGGTCGCCGTTTTCTGGAGGTCGAGCCGTCGGCGGGTCGTCCGGACGGCCGATAGTCGCCGTGCCGTGCCACTCGCCGGCCGCTGTTGTCAGACCCATGGGGGATGCTGGTGGGGTCCGACACCTCTGAACTGGAGATGCTGAGATGCGCAAGGACGAACTCGCGGCGGCGCAGGCGTATGTCCGTTTACTGGAGGCCACCCGGGCCGCCCTCTCCGACCCGGACGACGCCCCGGTCTACCTGCCGTTGCTCACGTCACCGATGGAGGAGGCGGACGGGGCGCTCCGGCGAGCGGGGTTCGCGGGCAATGAGACGCGGTTCTTCGAACTGGTCGGTTCGCTCCGGCCGAGCCTGACGGGCAGCGGCCACTGAGGAGAGCGCCGGGGCGGTCCCGCCGGGGTGCCTCAGCCCCGCCGGTGGTGCCTCAGCCGGCCTCGGGGAGCGGTGCGAGGCCGAGTTCGCGGTCGCCGAGGGGCGCGAAGTGACGGGCCACCTCCTCGGGGGTGACCTGGGCGAGCTCGGCGGGGTGCCAACGGGGGTTGCGGTCCTTGTCCACGATCTGGGCGCGGACGCCCTCCACCAGGTCGGGTCCCGCGAAGGCGGCGGTCGAGACGCGGTACTCCTGGTCGAGGACCGCTTCGAGTCCGCCGAGGCGGCGCGCCCGGCGCACGGCTTCGAGCGTCACCTTCAGTGAGGTGGGCGCCTTGGCCAGGATGGTCGCCGCGGCCTGCTTGGCGGCCGGGTCCCCGTGGCCTGCGAGGCGGTCCAGGATCTCCTCGACGGTGTCCGCCGCGTAGCAGGCGTCGATCCACCCGCGATGGGCGGCGAGCTCGCCTCCGGGGGCGGGGCGGGCGTGGGCCGCGACGGTCGCGGTGACGGCCTCGGGGGTGGTGCACTCGGCGAGTGCGGCGACGAGGCCGGGGAGCCCTTCGGCGGGCACGAAGTGGTCGGCGAGTCCGCAGAGCAGCGCGTCGGCCGCGCCGACCGCCTCGCCGGTGAGCGCGAGATGCGTACCGAGTTCACCGGGTGCGGCTCCCAGCAGGTACGTTCCGCCGACGTCCGGGACGAACCCGATCCCGGTCTCCGGCATGGCGATGCGGGAGCGCTCCGTGACGATCCGGACGGAGCCGTGGGCGGAGACTCCGACGCCGCCGCCCATCACGATGCCGTCCATCAGGGCGACGTACGGCTTGGGGAAGCGGGCGATGCGTGCGTTGAGCCGGTACTCGTCCCGCCAGAAGTCCAGCGAGCCGGTGCCCTTGGCCAGGGCGTCGTCGCGGACGGCACGGATGTCGCCGCCGGCGCACAGGCCGCGCTCCCCCGCGCCGGTGAGCAGCACGGCGACGACGGCCTCGTCGCTCCCGGCCGCGTCGAGCGCGTCGGCCATGAGCCGCACCATGGCGTGGTTGAGCGCGTTCAGGGCGCGGGGCCGGTTGAGCGTGAGGTGGCGGACGCGCCCTTCGGTGTGCAGCAGGACGGGGTCCTCGTGGTTCATGCGTGCGCTCCGCTCAGCCCGGGTGCCGTGCCGTCCTCCGGTCGAGGGACGGTCCTCCGGTGTCATTGTGCGCGGGCCCCGGAGGGGCGGGCGGTGCGGGGTGGTTCCGCTGTGGCAGGCGCGCCGGAGCGGCCGGACAATTGAGGCACGCCGTACGGCGGACCCGCCGGACGACCCTCGGAGCTGGAATGACCGATCAGAACCGGCCCCCGGTCGTTCCCGGCCCGCCCGGTCGGCCGGAGGGCAGGACGCCGGCCGCCGAGACCGATACGGCGGAACGGCTCGCGCTGAACCGGACGGGCAGCTTCGACTGGGACCTGGATGCCCGGACCCTGGACATGGACGAGGCCGGCCTGCTGGTCTTCGGTCTGGACCCGGCTGACTACGACGCTCGCCCGGAGTCCCTGGCGGAGCTGCTGGAACCGGAGGAGCGCGACCGTCTGGGCGTGGCGACGGACGAGGCGCTGAAGGGCGCGGGCAGCTCCTACAGTGTCCACTTCCGGATTCCGTTCGCCGACGGCCGGGACCAGTGGACGCATGTCCAGGGGCGCATCCTGCGCGGCGAGGACGGGAAGGCGCACCGGGTCATCGGTCTGGTGCGGGACGCGACGGCCGAGGTCACCCATTCGGACTTCGTGCTGGAGCTGGAAAAACGGCGACGCCGCCAGACGGACATCGTCGAGCGCACGACGAGTGCCTTGTCGCGTGCGGTGACGGTGGACGATGTGACCGCCGCCCTGACCGGTCCCGGCGGGCTGGCGCGGCTGGGCGCGGACGGGCTGGCGCTCGGGCTGCTGGACAACGCGGCGCTGAACGTGATCGCGCTGAGCGGTGAGTCCCTGGAGGTCCTGGACGAGCTGGGCTCGGGACGGCTCGACCCGACGTATCCACTGGCCGACACCGTGCTCAGCGGACGTCCCCGCTTCGTCGGCTCGCTGGCGGCGCTGACGCGGCGCTACCCGGTGCTGGAGCCGTACGTGGGCCGGCTGAGGTTCCAGGCGGCGGCCTATCTGCCGCTGGTCGCGCAGGCGAGGACGCTCGGCGGACTGGCCCTCTTCTACCGGCAGCGCACCGCCTTCACGGCCGACGAGCGCAATCTGTGCCTCGGGCTCGCCGCGATCGTCGCCCAGTCCCTCCAGCGGGCCAAGCTGTTCGACGAGGAGCGCGAGTTCGCGACGGGGTTGCAGTCCGCGATGCTGCCGCGCCGCATCCACGACATCGAGGGCGGCGAGATCGCGGTCCGCTACCACGCGGCGTGGAGCGGCCGTCAGGTCGGGGGTGACTGGTACGACGTGATCGCCCTGCCCAAGGGGCGGTTCGGGATCGTGGTGGGCGACGTCCAGGGGCACGACACGCACGCCGCGGCGATCATGGGCCAGCTGCGGATCGCGTTGCGCGCGTACGCCGCCGAGGGGCATCCGCCCGCCACGGTGCTGGCCCGCGCCTCGCGGTTCCTCGCCGAGCTGGACACGGACCGGTTCGCGACGTGTGCCTATGCCCAGGTCGATCTGGAGACCGGGACCGTCCGGGTGGTGCGGGCCGGCCATTTCGGGCCGCTGATCCGGCACATGGACGGCCGGGTCGGCAGCCCCCGGGTGCGTGGCGGCATGCCGCTGGGCATCTCGACCGACTTCGGCGACGAGGAGTATCCGGAGACCCGGCTCGATCTGGTGCCGGGCGAGACGCTGGTGCTGTACACCGACGGGCTGGTGGAGGAGCCCGGCGCCGACATCGACGCGGGGGTGCGCACCCTGATCACCGAGGTCAGCGCGGGGCCGGCGGGTGCGGAGGCGCTGGCCGACCATCTGTCGGACCGGCTGTGGGAGCGGTGGGGCTCCGGTGACGACGTCGCCCTGCTGGTGCTGCGGCGCAGCCCGGACCCGGGGTCGCCGCGGGCGCCGAGGCTCCACCAGTACATCCACCAGGCCGACCCGGAGGGGCTGTCCGAGGCGCGGACCATCGTGCGACAGGCCCTGACCGACTGGGACATGGCCGAACTGGCCGACGACGCCGAGCTGGTGACCGGGGAGTTGCTGGTGAACGTGCTCCTGCACACGGAGGGCGGGGCCGTCCTGACCCTGGAGGTGCTGCCCGAGCCGGTCCGCCGGGTGCGTCTCTCGGTGCAGGACCGCTCCAGCGCGTGGCCCCGCCGCCGGTCACCGGGCGAGACCGCGACGTCGGGCCGGGGGCTGCTGCTGCTCGACGCCGTGTCCACGCGCTGGGGCATCGAGCCCCGGGGGGAGGGAAAGGCGGTCTGGTGCGAGATCGGTCCGAGCGCGCCGCCCACCACACCCCCCGTGCACCGGCACACCGCGGAACCGCCCGGGGGCGGCCCGCGGGGCGGGCGCGGACAACGGTGAGGGGCGCACCGCCACGTCGCGCGTGACGGTACGCCCCTCGGCCCCGCCGCCCCTCCGCTGTACGCGTCCGGGCGGCGCGGTCTACGTCAGTGCTGTGCGGTGCGGCGCTTGCGCACCGACCACATGATGCCGCCGCCGGCCAGCAGCACGGCCACCGCCGCGCCACCGATGATCGGCGTGGCGGACGAGGAGCCGGTCTCGGCCAGGTCCGGCGAGCTGGGGCTCGGCGCCGCCGCGACGGGCGCGGACGACGACGGAGCGGACTCGCTCGGCTTGACGGTCGGGCTGGGGGACGCCGTGGTGGGTGTCTCGGACGGCTTCGTCTTGGACGGGCTCGGCGTCGGCTTCGACGGCGGGGTGTCCTCGCACACCGGCGCCTGCTTGGTGTCTTCCTTCGAGTACTGGTCGCCGTCCCCGGCCTTGACGACCAGGTAGACCGTCAGCGGCTCGTCGTGCTCCGGCAGCGAAAGCTTCTTCTCGAAGTCCTTGCCGAACTTCTCCGTCGGCAGCAGGGCGTTGCCGTCGACGGTGACGGTCACCTCGTTGGTGACGCCGGGGTTGTACTGAGTGAGGTGCAGGCTCACTCCGTCACAGGTCACGTCCCAGGTGGGGGTGTGAGCTGCGGCCGGACCGGCGGTGAGGACCGCGCCGGAGAGGCCGACCACCGCGGCGGCGACGAGAGTTCCCGCTGCGCGCCACGATCTCCTGGGTATGGTCATGGATATTTCCTCCGCAGATGTTTCGCGCCCGTATGGGCGGTGCAGCGCACAGTACTGCCCCCTTCCCCACCGTGTGCACCCGCCCCACAGCCGTTTCCGCGTCACAACCACCCCCACACCGTCGCCGGTTGGGACATGCCGGACACGGGCCGGCACCGCCCGCTCGCCCCCGGCGCCCGTCCCGTCCTCAGAGTCGGCGGTGCATGATGTGGAGCCCTGTGAAACCCTCGGCCGGGTGGTCGAACCCCTCGGGCAGGGTGCCCAGGATGTCGAAGCCCAGCGAGCGGTACAGCTTGACCGCGTGGGTGTTGGTCTCGACCACCGCGTTGAACTGCATGGCCCGGTACCCGGCCGTGCGTGCCCAGTCGATGGTGTACTCGCACAGGGCGCGTCCGACACCGCGCCCGGAGTGGCGGGGGTCGACCATGTAGCTGGCGCTGGCGATGTGCGATCCGTTGCCCATGTGGTTGTTGTTCATCTTCGCCGTGCCGAGGACGGTCCCGTCGTCGGCGACCGCGACCACGGTCCGGTTGGGTGGCTCCAGGAGCCACCAGCCGGCGGCGTCTGCCTCCTGGAGATCGAGGGGGTAGGTGAAGGTCTCGCCCGCGGCGACGATTTCATGGAAGAACGGCCAGATGGCGGGCCAGTCCTCGGGGGTGGCTTCCCTGATCAACATGGCGCTCAGGATGCCTGGCCGGACCCGCGATCACCAGCGGTTATCCGGAGCACCCCGCTCCACGTGCGCACCGACCCGGCTCCCCGCCCTCCGGCGCCGGCCCGGCCGCACCCTGCGCGGCGGCCCGCCGGGCCGGGGCCGACGGAGCCCCCACCCGCGTACCGCACGCCCCCGCAGCCGGGCCAGCAACCCCGGGGAGCCCCCGGCCCGGGCGTGCCGGGCAGGGGTGGCCGCCGGCCCTGAAGCCTCGTGTCCGGGCGCGGGAAGCTCAGGTCCGAACCCGGCAGGCTCAGGTCCGGGCTCGACGGACTCGGCCGGCAGCGCCGCCCCGCTCGGCACACAGGGCCGCACCGAGACGGCCGAACCGGAAAGCGCCCCGTCCGCCGCATCCCCCGGTCGTGGTGCCGGACGCGCCTCCCTGGCGGCGTCCAGCTCCGTGATCAGGCTGATCCTGCGCCACAGGATCTCGTCCGGTTCGTCGGCGGTCATCAGCCGCTCCATCGCCTCGCGGCCAGCCACCGATCCTCGCCGCCCGAACACCGCCTCCGGCCTGACCCTGGAGAAGTGGGCTCACTCGTAGGGGTCGTCCACCACCTCCGCCAGCTGGACCGGATCCAGGCCCTGGGCGACGATCGCGGCGCGCACCCATGGGTCGTCGGTGAGGGCGAGCAGACGCTCGATCCGTCGGGAACGCCAGTTGCGCGGCCGCCAGTCGGCGCCGGTGTCCAGCCGGCCGCGCATCCAGGGCGGACTGTTGCCCACCAACAGCTCCGGCGATCGGGAGGCCAGCGCTTCGAGCTCCTGGGCCAGATAGACCCACACCACCGCCCGATACCGGTTGAGGTAGAAGGCGACGGGGGTCAGGCACCCGGCCCGGGCGAGCCGGGTGAACCGGACCGGGCTGATCCCGAGCAGCTGGGCCCCCTCGGCGGTCCCCACCGTGCGCACCCGTTCGCGCAGAACGCCGGGGAAGCCGTCCTGGGCCCGTACGCGCTCGATCTCCTCCTGGTCGGTCCTGTGCCGGCCGTCCGGTCCGGCCGTCACGCGGACCGCCCCCAGATACACGGCGAGGTCGAACTCGTTGCGCTTCAGGCCGAGCTCCGAAGCAGCGCGGGCCGCGCCGAACGTGCACCCCGTTTCGTCACGCACGGTGTCGGGCGCCGGCATCTCTCCGGGCCCCGAGTCGACCCTGCCCACCATGTTCTTCAGCTGCTTCGTCGTTGCCATGACGTCACTCCCCCGCACGTAGCGATTACTCTCTGCGACCAGAGTAGTCCGGGGAAGTCAACCGCCGCCGAGCCTGTGGACAACTCCACGGGCCCGGCGGCGGCCGGAGTGCGTCAGGCGCGTCAGAGCCGGTCGACTCCCCCGGTGCCGTCCTGCCGTGAGCCCACGCCGAGGTGTTGTCCCACTCGGTTGACCAGAAGCGTCATCTCGTACGCCACCTGACCGACGTCCGACTCCGCCTCACTCAGCACGCACAGGCAGCTGCCTTCTCCCGCCGCCGTCACGAAGAGCAGTGCCTCGTCGAACTCCACCATGGTCTGCCGGGCCTTTCCGGCACGGAAGTGCCGCCCCGAGCCACGGGCCAGGCTGTGCAGCCCCGACGAGACGGCCGCCAGGTGCTCGGCGTCCTCACGGGCGAGCCCGGTGCTCGCACCGGTCACCAGACCGTCGTTCGACAACACCAGGGCGTGGCGTATGTGCGCCACCCGCTTGGTGAGATCGTCCAGGAGCCAGTCGAGTCCCCTGTCCATCGCCATTCTGTTTCCTCCCCGTTCACGCGTTCCCCGTGCCTCGCTCGCAAGCAAGCCTTGCGCACGGGTCACGTACGGGCAAGCACCCCGCGCCCGGCACAGGTCGGTAAGCGGCCACTTCCGTTCAGCCGTAGGAGAGGTCCTCGCACGGGTCGTCGTCCGCCGACCGGGCCTCGTCGGCGATCGCGGCCGGTACCTCCGGGGTGGCCGACCCGGCGCCGGGTGCGGCGGATGGCCCGTCCGCGTAGTCCTGTCCGACGGTGACCTGGATGCCGCTGCCCGCATCGGCGGTCTCGGTGACCCGTGCGCCGGGGAAGAGCCCGGCCGTGGTGCGGGCCTCGTCCCGCAGCCCGGGGCCGTACGCGACGAGGGTCGCGGAGCGGTTCTGGTCCTGCGCGGTGGCCGTGTTGGTGACGGTGAAGCCCTGCGCGCGCAGGAGCCCGGCCGCCCTGGCCGCGAGTCCGGGCACCGTGGTGCCGTTGTAGACGGCGACCTGGATGCCCGCACCCGGCACCGGGGACCGCGAAGCCCTGGGGGAAGCGGCGGCGCCCGCCTTGGCGTCCAGGGGGCGGTCGGCCTTCAGGGCGGCCCACAGCGCGTCGGCGTCCGGCTCCACGACGGCGACGCGCTCGCCCTCGTACCGCCACGGAACGGTGACGAACTTGGTGTTGTGCAGGTCGATGTTCTTCATCGAGAGGGCGAAGGAGAGCAGCTTGTCGGCGGAGCCGAGGCCGGGGTCGACGGTCATCGCGTCGGTGGCGGCATCGGACAGCGGCAGGAGGGCCGTGGGGTTCATGCCGCGTGACTTGACCCTCTTCACCAGGGAGGCGACGAATGCCTGCTGCCTCTTGATCCGCCCTATGTCGGAACCGTCACCGATGCCGTGCCGCAGCCGTACGTAGTCGAGGGCGCGTTGACCCGACACCGTCTGCGGGCCCTTCTCGAAGACCAGGGTGCCCCGGGTCGTGCGCTTGGGGTTGAGGTCGCGCTGATAGATGTCGTTGGGCAGGCACACCGGCACTCCGCCGACAGCGGAGGTCAGCGCGGAGAATCCGGCGAAGTCGATGACGACGGTGTGGTCGACGCGCAGTCCGGTGAGTTGCTCGACGGTGTTCTGGGTGCAGGCCGGATTGCCTTCGACGGTCTCCCCCACCGAGAACGCCCCGTTGAACTGACTGTGGTGGCGCGGGGCGGTCCAACTCCCGTCGGGCTTCCGGCAGGAGGGGATGTCGACCATGGCGTCACGGGGCACGGACACGGCTACAGCATGCTTGCGATCGGCGTATACATGCAGCAGGAGCACGGTGTCCGAGCGGCCGACCTCACCGGTGGCTCCCCCCAGTCCCTTGTTCTTGCCCGAGCGGGTGTCCGACCCGATGACGAGGACGTTCTGTCCCCCGGAAGAGCCGGGCGGCCGGTCGCCGGAGACGCCATCGGCGCTGAACGTGTCGATATTGCCGGTCAGTTTCAGATACCCCCAGCCGACCCCGGCGACCAGCAGGACGAGGAAGGACAGCGCGGACACCGCTGTCCGCCGCAGCCGGCTCCCCCTCCTCCCCGCCCCTGTCGCTCTGTTCCTGCTTGCCATGGGCCACCCCGTTCGTACGGCTGCCGCGCGGGTCCGCCTCCCGGCGGCGCCCGTACGGTCGTGCAGTTGTGCGGTTTTCTGGTCGTGACGTGCGGTGGCTTCGTGCGCCCCCGGACCTGACCATCGTCAGTCGGATCCCCTCTCCCCACAGGGCCGTCGGAAACATTGACCGGAAGACACCTGAAGCCGGTGGGGCGCAGAGCGCCTTCCCCGCGCGCCGTGCGATGAATCGGGCCGGACGCCACCCGCGCCCTGGGCAAATCCTCGCGTTTCCTGAAGAGTGAGGGGACAGCCGCCGTCCGCTCCGGGCGACGGCCGGACCGCGGCCGGCTGGAACGTGCGGGTCGCGGTCGGTGAACCACGGGATCATTGGAGGAAGTTCATGGGTGTGACCCTGGCCAAGGGCGGCAACGTCTCCTTGTCGAAGGAGGCGCCCGGCCTGACCGCGGTGACGGTCGGCCTGGGCTGGGACGTACGCACGACGACGGGGGCCGACTACGACCTCGACGCCAGTGCGCTGCTGTGCGCGGATCACGGAAAGGTGGTCTCCGACCTGCACTTCGTCTTCTACAACAACCTCAACAGCCCGGACGGCTCCGTCCAGCACACCGGGGACAACCTGACGGGTGAGGGCGACGGCGACGACGAGTCCATCAACGTGAACCTGTCGGCGGTCCCCGCCGACATCGCGAAGATAGTCTTCCCGGTCTCCATCCATGACGCGCAGAGCCGGGGGCAGAGTTTCGGCCAGGTGCGCAACGCGTTCATCCGCGTCGTGAACCAGGCCAACGGAGTCGAGCTCGCCCGGTACGACCTCAGCGAGGACGCCTCGACGGAGACCGCGATGGTGTTCGGCGAGTTGTACCGGCACGGCGGCGAGTGGAAGTTCCGCGCGGTCGGCCAGGGGTACGCCTCCGGCCTGGCGGGTATTGCGAAGGACTTCGGTGTGAACGTCTGAGGGTGACCGCCCCACCGGCCCGGCTCCGCGTCAGCGGTGGCCGGGCCGGCCGCGTCCGGGTTCCCGTCAGCCGGAGTGTGACGGTTCCCTCTCTCGCGCGGTGCGGCTGATGGCGCTCGGCCACCACGCCCTGGGCCCGATGTCCACGACCAGCGCGGGCGCCAGCAGCGACCGCACCACCAGCGTGTCCAGCAGCACGCCGAAGGCCACGATGAACGCGATCTGCGCGAGGAAGGCGAGCGGGATCACGATCAGCGCGGCGAAGGTGGCCGCCAGCACCACGCCCGCCGACGTGATGACGCCTCCGGTGCTCACCAGCCCCCTCAGCATCCCCTTGCGCGCTCCGTGCGCCAGCGCCTCCTCCCGGACCCGCGACATCAGGAAGATGTTGTAGTCGACGCCGAGGGCCACCAGGAACACGAATCCGTACAGGGGCACCGAGGCGTCCGTACCGCTGAAGCCGAAGGCGTGCTTGAAGACCAGGGCGGAGACCCCGAGCGTCGCCAGGAAGTTGAGACCGACCGTGGCCACCAGCAGCACCGGCACCAGGACCGACCGCAACAGGCCCATCAGGATCAGCAGGATGATGACGAGCACCACGGGAACGATGATGTTCCGGTCGCGCTCGGCCGTGCGCTGGGTGTCGTACTGCTGTGCCGTGTACCCGCCGACGAGCGCGTCCGCCCCGGGTACGGCATGCACAGCGGTACGCAGGCGCTTGACGGTCTCCGTCGCTCCGTCGCTGTCCGCCGCGTCCTTCAGGGTGACGTCGACGCGGACCCGGCCGTCGACCACGAGCGGCTTGCCCCCGCCGGGCCGTCCCGACGCCGTGACAGGGGCGGCTGAGGCCACCCCGGGCGTCGCTTCGGCGGCGGCGGTCACCTCGTCGGCGCTGTCGGCGTCGGCGATGACGACGGCCGGGTTCCCGGAGCCGCCCGGGAAGTGCTTGCTCAGCGTGGCCTGGGCGGAGACGGAAGGGGCGTCGTTCACGAAGATCTCGTCCAGCGGGACGCCGTGGGACTTCAAGGTGGGGGCGAACGCGGCGCAGGCGACCAGGAGGACCGCGCAGGAGAGCCACACCTTGCGCGGGGACCGGTCGACCCGTGCGGCGACCCGGCGCCAGATCCCGTGCCCGCCGGTCGCCTCGTCCACGGGGCGCGGCTTGGCCGGCCAGTACGCCGCCCGCCCGCACAGCACCAGCACGGCGGGCAGGAAGGTCATCGTGCTCAGCACCGCGCAGACGATGCCGATCGCGCCGACGGGCCCCAGGGCCCGGTTGTTCGTCAGGTCGCTGAGCAGCAGCGCGAGCAGCCCCAGCGCCACCGTGGCGGCGCTCGCGACGATGGCGCCGAAGGAGCGGCGGAGGGCCGCGCGGGCGGCTGCCGTCCGGTCGCCGTGGACCGCCAGCTCCTCCCGGAAACGCGCGGTCAGGAGAAGCGCGTAGTCGGTGGCCGCCCCGATCACCAGGATCGACAGGATGCCCTGGACCTGACCGTCCACGAGGACGACGCCGTGGTCCGCGAGGACGTAGACGATGGCGCAGGCCAGCCCGAGGGCGAAGACCGCGCTGATGATGATCAGGAAGGGCAGCAGCACGCTGCGGTAGACCAGCAGCAGGATCACGAGGACGGCGGCCAGCGCCACCCCCAGGAGGAGGCCGTCGATCCCGGCGAACGCGTCCTTGAGGTCGGCCTGGGTGGCCGCGGGCCCGGCGATCTCGGCGTTCGTGCCCGCCACCGAACCGGCGGCCCCGCGCACCCGGTCCAGGGTGTCCGGCAGCTCGTCGCCGAGGTCGGAGCGCAGCTGCACGACGCCCGACAGGGCCTCGCCGTCCTCGGACGGCAGCGCGGGCGACGGTGTGCCGACCACGCCGGGCTTCCCGGCCAGGGAGGCGAGCGCACGGGTCGCGGAGGCGCGGGCGCCGTCCGGGAGACCCCCGTCGTCGCCGGTCCAGACCACGATCGCGGGCACGGTCCCGGACCGCTGGAACGCCTTCTGCTCGTCCGCGACCTGGGTCGACTCGGCGCTGCGCGGCAGGAACGCCGCCCGGTCGTTGGTCGCCACCTCGCCGAGCTTTCCGGCGTACGGGCCGAGTGTCCCGCCGATTCCGAGCCAGACGACGAGCAGGGCTACGGGCACGAGCCAGCGGACGATGCGGTGCCTCGGTGGGGGCTTCATTGCTTCCTCAGGGATCGACACATGACACACATGACCCGAAGTCTCTCGGTCATTCATTATCTCAACGATCAAGAGATATTACTGTAGAGGCATGCGCACCGCAGACGAGAGCCCGGGCAGAGGCATGGACGACGGGCCCACGAGCCTCCAGTCGTTCGCTGTGCTGCTGCGCCGCATGAACAGCGAGTTCAACCGCATCGCACATGAATTCGCCCAGGCACAGGGTCTGCACCCGACGGACATGCAGGCCCTGGTCGCCATCCTCGACGCGGATCGGGGCGAGGGCGGCCACACGATGACACCGGGGCGGCTGCGTGAACAGCTGAATCTCACCTCAGGGGCGGTCACCGCGTGTCTGGACCGGCTGGAACGCGCGGGACACATCCGGCGGGTACGGGACAGCAGCGACCGGCGTGTGGTGCATCTTCACTACGCGGCCGCCGCGAAACCTGTGGCCCGTGACTTCTTCAAGCCGCTGGCGACGGGCACGGAGGCGGCGCGCACGCAGTTCGCCGACGACGAGCTGCGTGTCGTGATCCGCTTCCTGCAGGCGATGAACGAGGAGCTGGCGCAGCTGCGCCGCACTGATCCGAACGAAAGGACCACCTAGGGGGTGTCGGCCTCCGGCTGCGCGAGATCACGGACCGGGCAGCCCTGCACGCCCGGGGTGGGGAACGTCCCCAGGGCCGCCACCTCGTAACCGTCGGGGTAGCCCTTGATCTCGGGGTTCTGCCGGGCGTAGTGGGGTGCGGTGCGCGGCGGCAGCAGGCGTACGGCGCGTGCGCGCAGCCGCAGCGCACCCCGGGTGAGGCTCCGGGCCAGGGGCGCCGGGCGCTCGTAGCGGAAGGCACTCAGCAGCGAGTCGTCCAGGAGCGCGAGGCTCGCGCCGCGCACGAGCGGTGCGAGGGGGCGGGGGTACCAGGAGGCCATCAGGTCCAGCGTGGCGTCGGAGACCGAGCGCGCGCCCGCGTCCCAGCCGAAGTGCGCGTCCTCGTACGTGTCCAGGGTGTGTTCGAAGTCCTCGTACGTCTGCGGCAGGTCCTTGATTCCCATGCGCGCGCCGAGCGTCCTGTAGTACGCGGCGAACGCGCGCAGCTCGTGGTCGCAGAGCCGGCGCCAGCCGTACGCGTCGAGCCACCGTTTCGGGGTGACGACGAAGGTGCACAGGACGTAGCGCATGTCGTCGTTGCTGATGTCGTAGGCACCGTGCATCCGGTTGATCCGGCGCAGGGCGGTGCGCCCCGGATCGCTGTCGAAGCCGTGCTCGACGACAGTGTCCAGGAGGAGCGCGGTGTCGTCGTACCGCTTCTGCGTACGGTCCGTCAGTTCCGCTGTCTCGGCGAGGAGACGGCCGATGCTGGGGACGGCATAGGTGCGGTAGAGGGCGAGTTCGAGGGCGCGGGTGACGTCCCAGGGGAACTCGTAGGTGACGGTGATCCGGTAGATCTCCAGGAAGTCCCGCTCCGGATCGAGGCGTTGGATCTCCCTCAGCCGGTCGTAACGCTTCACCGCACCGTCTCCCTTGTCCAGGTCGAGTGTCCCAGCCTACGTCCGGGGGCAAGACGGTGAGTACGCGCGACGCACGCGCGTTGACGTGTTGACGGAAGGCAGGGTTCCCCATGACCGCGATATTCGGTGTCCTGCGCAGAGCCGTGACCACGGGCCGCAGGGCCGGCCGCCCGGCGGCGGCCCCCGCGACGGCCGGTCGCAGGCAGCACAATCTCTTCGAGGCGGCGGCCGTGTTCGTCGCGGCTTCGGCCGAGGACGACGAGGAACGGATGGACGAGGCGAGCGGCTGGGTGTCGCCGGAGCAGCTCTCCTTCGGCGTCAGCGAGCTGGCCTGTCGGGCGGTGATCGCGCTGGCCCGTGAACGGAACGAATCGCCGCAGGTCGTGGCGCGGGAGCTGCTCGGCCTCTCCGACGCCTGAGCCGGGTGGGGCCGGGGGCGCCCCCGTGGGACATCCGTGCTTGTCAGGGCCTCGACGGCGGGGTTACCCACTGGTTAGGGTGCGCCGACGGAATCCATGACGGACGAGGAGAACACTGTGACCGGGACGGACGACGCAGTCGACGAGGACGCGCTGTATGTGCTGACCGCGATCCTGCTGACGCCCGCGCAGTTCCCCAGTGTGCTCGGCGACGACTATCCGGCGGCCTGCGCGGCGCTGGGGCTCGAGCCGTACGCCGAGGGTTACGGCCTGGTCCTGGGCCAGGACTCGGACGGCGCCCGGTGGACCGTCGTCGTGGACGACGTGTCCCTGGTGGCGGTGGCGATCGCGTCGTGGGACTGCGGCATGGAGTACGACCTGTCGCCGGACGACGGCTCGGTGGTCGCCGCGCTGCCCGGCTGGCCGCTCGCCGTGGCCGTCGCCGCGCCGGGGGTGCCGGCCCCGCACGACCCGGAACCCGATCCGGACGGGGAGGACCCGGCCCCCCTGTCGCCTCCCGACACAGAGGTGTGGGGCCCGGCCCAGCGCCGCATGGGCGCGGACGCCATCGCCTCGCAGTGGGCCGCCTGGCGCGAGCAGATGGACGACGCGCCGGAGTCCACCACGGACAACTCGAGGGATTCCGCTTCGGACGACGACGCGGCGGACACCGGCCCGGACGACGAAGCGACGGGCTCCGCCCCGGACGACGCACCGCAGCCGCAGACTCCCGGCCCGCACCCCGGTATCCGGCTGGCGCTGGCCGTGGCGCGCGGCTATCTGAAGGATCCGCCGCCCCCGGGCCGCATCCGGTCCTCGTTCGCGCCCGGGGACGCCCGGATGATCCGGGCCGACGGCCCCGGCTGGTCGATGGTGGCCAGGACCGACGACATCGCCTTCATGCTCCTGGACGAGGTCCCGGGCGAGATCCTGCCGGTCAGGCGCGGGCCCGAACTGCCCGGTCTCCTCAAGGCCCTGGACGCCATAGCCGTACGCCCGTCCTGATCGCCGGCGGGATGACCGCCGCTGGGATCGGACGGGCTCGGGGGGCGGGCGAGGTCAGAGCGTTCGAGTGGCCGGTGCGGTTCGGCGGGGAGCTCGATCCCGACCGGGTCTCCGGGCCTGACCACGCCGCCGACGGTGACGACGCTCATGATGCCGGCCTTGCGGACGATGTTGCCCGCCTCGTCGCGGCCGACGACCTGCTTGAGGAGGCCGCCCTGGAAGGTGTCGATCTGCATGCACGGATTGCGCAGTCCGGTCACCTCGACGACCGCCTCGTCACCGAGGTGCAGCAGGGTGCCGACGGGCAGGGCCAGCAGATCGATGCCCCGGGTCGTGATGTTCTCGCCGATGTCCCCGGGCGCCACCTCGAAGCCCAGCGCCCGGACCTCTTCGAACAGTTCCTCGTGGATGAGGTGCACCTGGCGCAGATTCGGCTGCGTGGGGTCCTGGGCGACCCTGGAGCGGTGCTTGACCGTGACCCCCGCGTGCACATCGCCCTCCACGCCGAGGCCGGCGAGCAGAGTGACGCTCTCGTGGTTGGGCTTGGTGAAGCTGTAGGTCTCGCTCCTGCTGACAGCGGTCACGGTGCCACTCACGGCGGATACCCCTCTCAGCGGACGGCCCTCAGCGGCCGATCTCCTTGCGCGTGATCCTACGGAGCCGTCGGCGCTGGCCGGGGTCCAGGGCGAGATACGCGAGCGCGGGAACGCCGACGAGCACGAGCAGGGACAGCCAGAACCCGATGAACGGCATCAGGACGACCGCGACGACGACTCCCCCGATGGCAACCTTGGCGCTGTTCGACATCGTCCGTACCTCCTCCGCGACCCGTGGCCGCCTCTGATGGTGAGAACGTCCGCGCGCCCTCATCGGTTCCTGGTGCCCGTTCCGTCACTCGCACAGCGCCCGGTCACCGCAGCGGCGCACCGACCTCGTGCATATGGGTGAGCGCCTGCCGATAGGACTCGACGAGTCCGGTCTCCGTGTACGGCAGCCCCATGGTCTCGCAATGGGCCCTGACCAGGGGCTGGACCAGGCGCAGGTGCGGCCGGGGCATGCTCGGGAAGAGGTGGTGCTCGATCTGGTAGTTGAGGCCGCCGAGGAACCAGTCGGTGAGGACCGCTCCGCGTACGTTGCGCGAGGTGAGGACCTGGCGCCGGAGGTGGTCCCAGCGGTCCCCGTCGGGGTCGGGCATCTCCATGCCCTTGTGGTTCGGGGCGAAGGCCATGCCGAGGTGGAGTCCGAACAGCGCGTGGTGCAGGAGCGCGAAGACGACGGCCTTCCCCGGTGACATGGCGGTGAGGAGCAGGGCGGCGTAGAGGCCGAGATGCGCGGTGAGCAGGAAAGCGGACAGGGTTCGCTCGCGCGGGGACTGCTGCTTCAGGTACTGGAATCCGGAGATCTTGAGGGCGATACCTTCGAGGAGCAGCATCGGGAAGAACAGCCGGGCCTGGTTGCGGGTGAGCCAGCGGGCGAACCCTTCGCGCTGCGCGGCCTGCTTCTGGGTCCACACGAGGGCGCCCACCCCGACGTCGGGGTCCTTGTCGATGTGGTTGGGGTTGGCGTGGTGCCGTACGTGCTTGTCGTTCCACCATGCTTCGTTCATGCCGAGCAGCAGGTTGCCGTGGAGGAGGCCGATCACACGGCTGACCTTGCGGTTGGTGGATATCTGGGCGTGCCCCGCGTCGTGTCCCACGAATGCGGTACGGGCCCACAGGAGCGCCAGGGGCAGGGCGAGCGGCAGCACCCACCAGGTGTTGCCCAGGAGGACGATGCCGGTGGCCACGGCCGCCAGGGCGAGCAGGTTGACGGTGATTCCAACCGCGTACCAGCCGGTGCGCCGTTCGAGGAGTCCTTGCGCCTTGGCGTCTCGCAGCAGCGGCGCGAAGTCGCTTCCTGGGCTTCGGGCGCCGTCACGCGTTCGTTCCGCTGCGGCAGGAATGGCCTGGGGCATGATGTCTCCGGTCTCGATTCCGCTCCGACCCCAGAAACGTACGGTTCGGTGGTTACTCAGAGCCATGGCGCCACCACCAAAGGGCATGGTGGGGCCAGCACCAGCCCCGGACGGGGGGCCGACCGCACCGGGGCCCGCACCCGTGCCACTACGTGGCACACCTCACATGAAGCAGCGGCCCCGAGGTGCGGAAGTTGAGGTACCCTCGGCGACCTCGGTCGGCTAGTCAAATTTGAGGACTCTGACATCGCTGTGCACAGCCCTTCCTCCGCTTCCCTCTCCGCAATCTCCGCGTTCGCCGGCTGTTCCGTGGTCTTCCTGCCCTCGGACCCGTCCCGCACCGGCCGCCTCGCCTTCTGGCACCCCGACGGCAGCAGCCCGCCCGAAGGCCCCGGCGAGCCCGGCACGCTGACGGTCGCGGGCCCCGACGCCCTGCCGTACGAGGTCCCGGCGCGCCTCCTGTCCGTCGCGGACGGGCTGCCCGTGCTCACCCGTGCGCGGTCGGCGGCGCACGCCTCCGCGGCGGTGGCGTTCTGGGGTGCGGCGGGGCTGCTCGCCCTCCAGTTCGCCGCCCGGGGCCTCCTCCTTCCGGGGCTGAGCGCCACGGACCACGACAGCTGGCGGTCCGGGCCGCTCACCCCGGACGACCTGATGCGCGTCCGTACGCTGGCCGCCTCCATGCCGCCCACCGCCCACGCCGTGCCCGTCGACGCGGCGGCCCGACCGCTGCTCCTGCCCGAACCGGAGTGCCTGGTGCGGGCGTTCCTCGACGCGGTCGCCGACTCCCTGCCCCGGTCACCCGCCGCACCGCTCGCCGCGGGCGGGCCGGCGTTCACCGCGTGGGAGCCGCAGCGTCTGCCCGGCCACCGGGCCTGGGCCGCCGATGTGGCGGCGGGACATGACGCGGGCGTACGGCTGTCGTTGCGCGTGGAGGTCAGGGGGCTGGACGGGGCCGAGGGGCCTTCGTTCCGCGTGGTGCCGCAGATCCACAGCGTCAGCGACCCGGCCGTGGTGGCCGATGCCGCCGAGGTGTGGGCGGGCGGCGGCCCGGCCGCGGAGGCGTTCGGACCGCGCGCCCGGATGGACACCCTGCTGATGCTGCGCCGGGCAGCCCGCGCCTGGCCGACCCTCACCCCGCTGCTCTCGGCGGCCGTGCCCGACGCGGTGGACCCCGCCGACGAGGAGATCACCGACCTCCTCGGCCCCGCCGCGCGGGCGCTTGCCGCGACGGGCGTCCAGGTGCACTGGCCCAAGGAGCTGAGCGCCCGCAAGCTCACGGCGCGCGCGGTGATCGGACCGGACGGCGAGGAGGCGGACGGCGGCGCGCCCCGGGGGCTCGGGCGCACCGCGTCGGACGCCGCGCCGCTGCTGTCGTCCGACGCGCTGCTGACCTTCAACTGGTGGTTCGCCCTCGGCGACCAGCAGCTCAGCCGCGAGGAGCTGGACCGGCTGGCCGAGGCGGGCCGGCCGCTGGTGCGGCTGCGCGACCAGTGGGTGCTCATCGACCCGGACGAGGCGCGGCGGGCCCGGGAGACGCAGGACCGCAAGGTCACCCCGATCGACGCGCTGGGCGCGGCGCTGACCGGTTCCGCCGAGATGGACGGCCGGCGGGTCGAGGTCCGGGCCACCGGCTGGCTGGAACGGCTGCGTGAGCGCGTCGCCGACCCGGCCCGGCAGGACGGGGAGCCGGCGGTCGGTCAGCCGGACGCGCTCACCGCGACTCTGCGGGACTATCAGCTCCGGGGCCTGAACTGGCTGCACACCATGACCTCGCTCGGGCTCGGCGGCTGCCTCGCCGACGACATGGGCCTCGGCAAGACGATCACCCTGATCGCACTGCACCTGCACCGCCAGACCCTGGAGGGCGGTGCGGGGCCCACGCTCGTGGTCTGCCCGACCTCGCTGATGGGCAACTGGCAGCGCGAGATCGAGAAGTTCGCCCCAGGTGTCCCGGTCCGCCGCTTCCACGGCGCGTCCCGCACCCTGGAGGACCTGGCGGCGGACGGGTTCGTGCTCACGACGTACGGGACGATGCGGCTGGACGCCCCGAGGCTCGCCTCGGCCCGGTGGGGCATGGTCGTCGCGGACGAGGCGCAGCATGTGAAGAACCCGTACTCGGCGACGGCCCGCGCGCTGCGCACCATCGGCGCCGGGGCGCGGGTGGCGCTGACCGGCACCCCGGTGGAGAACAACCTCTCCGAGCTGTGGGCGATCCTCGACTGGACGACGCCGGGGCTGCTGGGCCGGCTCGGCACGTTCCGCACCCGGTACGCGCGGGCGGTGGAGGGCGGGGACCCGGCGGCGGCGGAGCGGCTGGGCGCGCTGGTGCGGCCCTTCCTGCTGCGCCGGCGCAAGTCGGATCCCGGTATCGCGCCGGAGCTGCCGCCGAAGACGGAGACGGACCGGGCGGTGTCGCTGACGCCCGAACAGGCGGGTCTGTACGAGGCGGTGGTACGGGAGACGCTGGCGGCGATCGCGGAGGCCGACGGCATGGCCAGGCGCGGTCTGGTGGTGAAGCTGCTGACCTCGCTCAAGCAGATCTGCAACCACCCGGCGCAGTACCTCAAGGAGGACGAGCCACGCATCGCCGGACGCTCGGGCAAGCTGGAACTGCTGGACGAACTCCTGGACACCATCGTGGCGGAGGGGGCCGGGGTCCTGGTGTTCACCCAGTACGTCGGAATGGCCCGGCTCCTCGAACGGCATCTGGCGGCGCGCGGTATCGGCACGCAGTTCCTGCACGGCGGCACACCGGTGGCCGCGCGGGAGGCGATGGTGAACCGGTTCCAGGCGGGCGAGGCGCCGGTGTTCCTGTTGTCGCTGAAGGCCGCGGGCACGGGGCTCAATCTGACGAGGGCCGGTCATGTGGTGCACTTCGACCGCTGGTGGAACCCGGCGGTCGAGGCACAGGCCACCGATCGTGCGTACCGGATCGGGCAGACGCAGCCGGTGCAGGTCCACCGGCTGATCGCCGAGGGGACGATCGAGGACCGGATCGCGGACATGCTCGCCCGCAAGCAGGGGCTGGCCGACGCGGTGCTGGGGTCCGGTGAGAGCGCGCTGACCGAGCTCAGCGACGCGGAGCTGGCCGATCTGGTGGCGCTTCGAGGGGGGACGCGATGAGGGACGGATACGAGAACGAGGAGTTCGCCGAGGGCGGCGACGGGCGGGAGGACGGGGTGGCCGGGCAGGAACGCACCTTCGCCGCCCTGCCTCCGGCCCCGGGGCGCGGTTTCGCCGCTTCCTGGTGGGGAAAGGCGTGGCTCAAGGCGCTGGAGGACACCGCTCTGGACTTGCGGCAGCTGAAGGCGGGGCGGCGCGTGGCCCGGGAGGGCGGGGTCGGTGCCGTGTCCGTGCGGCCCGGCCGGATCACGGCGGTGGTGCGTGAGCGGGACGGGAGCACGTATCGCAGCGATGTGCTGCTCCAGGAGCTGGACGAGCTGGAGTGGGACCGGTTCCTGGACATGGCGACCGAGCGGACGGGGCACATCGCCGCGCTGCTCGACCGGGAGATGCCGCCGCACCTGGTGGAGGACGCCGCGGCGGCCGGCATGGATCTGCTCCCGGGCATCGGTGACCTGGAGCCGCGGTGCTCCTGTGAGGCGTGGGACCACTGTCTGCACACCGCCGCCCTCTGTTACCAGGTGGCGCGGCTCCTGGACCAGGACCCGTTCGTGCTGCTGCTGATGCGGGGACGCGGCGAGCGGATACTGCTGGACGGGCTCCAGGAGCGGATCGCGGCGACGGCCGGGGCGCCGGAGTTCACGGCCGGGGCCGAGCAGCGGGCGCCGGAGCCGGGTGGGTCCGGCGTACCGGCGGATCAGGCGTATGCCGCGGGCTCCATCCTGCCCGCTCTGCCGGCGCCTCCGGAGCTTCCCGGGGAGCCGGGCGCCGCCCCCTCGCTCGACACGGAGACGGACCCCGAGGCGGGGGTGGACCCGACCGCGCTGGAGATGCTCGTGCGGGACGCGGCCGCCCGGGCGCACCGGATGCTCGCCGACGCCCTGGCGCCCGGTCATGAGGGGCGGCCGGTACCCGAGGTGCTGACGGTGCGCCAGGACGCGGTCAGGCTGGCCGCCGACGGGCGCCCGGAGCCGTGGATCCTCCACCGATTGGCGAGCGGCGCGGGGAAGACGCGCGCCGGGCTCCCCGCCGCGGTCGCGGCCTGGCGGTACGGTGGGGCGACCGCGCTCGCCGTGCTGGACGAGGACCGGTCCCTGGACGGCGAGGCGTTGGCCCGGGCCAGGACCCGGCTGGCCGAGGCGTGGGAGGAGGACGAGGCGCCCGGGCTGCGGGCCGAGCGCAACCGCTGGACGTCGGCGGACGGCGGCCTCCAGCTCCGCTACGGGCCGGACGGGCGCTGGTATCCGTACCGGAAGGAGAACGGTCAGTGGTTCCCGGCGGGTCCGTCCGACGATGATCCGGCAGCCGCCTGGGCGGAGGCACAGGGCGTCTGACGGCGCGTCGGCTGCGCCCGAACACCCCGTGTATGGACAGGATTTGGGGTACCGGCCGTCTTCCGTGACATGCGTGTCACCCGTACGGTGGGGCCCGCACTCGGCTCGGCCGTACATCGGACAGCACGTTCCGGTGAGCGGACGGGCCGGCCGGTACCCGCGCCCGGCGCCGCACCTTCCGTATCCCTGCCCGTCTCACCCCCACAGGAGTTCGCATGGAACGCAGAAGAATCCTCCAGGGCGCCGCGGTCGCGGCGGCGGGAGCGCTGCTGCCCGCCTCCGTCCGCGCCGCCGCCGCGACGACGGGTACCACGGACTATCCGGCGGCGCAGTGGGTTCCCGCTTCGACGTCCAACTACACGGCGTCTTCGCGCCCTTCGGCGTACCCCGTGCAGTACGTCATCATCCATGTCACCCAGGAGACTTTCTCCAAGACGGTGTCCATCTTCCAGAACCCGGCGAAGCAGGTCTCCGCGCACTATGTGGTGCGTTCGGGCGACGGGTACGTCAACCAGATGGTGCGGGAGAAGGACATCGCCTGGCACGCGGGGAACTGGGACTACAACACCCGCAGCATCGGCATCGAGCACGAGGGGTGGGTGGACCAGCCCGCGTACTTCACCGACTCCCTGTACGAGCAGTCGGCGCTGCTCACGGCGAATATCTGCAACCGTCACAACATTCCCAAGGACCGGGCCCACATCCTCGGGCACGTCGAGGTCCCCGGCACCGACCACACCGACCCGGGTCCGCACTGGGACTGGGTGCGCTACATCCGCCTGGTCAATCTTCTCGGCGCGAGCTGACCATCACTCCGGCGGGAGGGGCGGTTGCAGCCCCGCCTCTCCCCCCGTGACCGGACAGCGCACGAAGAGGATTCCCTGCACATCGCCGTCGGGCGCGCCGTAGACGTGCGGCACATCGGCCCGCCACCGGGCAGAGGCCCCGGGCCCGACGGTGCTGAGGTCATCCGGGCGCCCGACGACGGCGGTGCCCGCGAGGACCATCAGGCTCTCGGACGTACCCGGCACGTGGGCCTCCGACTCCTGGACCGCCCCGGCGCGAATGGTCACCCGGAACACATCGGTGACCGCTTCCCCGTCCTCGTACCGCTCGATCAGCACGGCGGTGACGGCGCTGCCGGAGACACCCGCCCGCCGCTCGACGGGGGCGCCGTCCGGCAGCGGGTCGCTCAGTACCGCGCTCAGGGGGCGACCGAGGGCGGTGGTGAGGGCGTACAGGGTCTCCAGGGTGGGGTTGCGGCGGCCGCTCTCCAGCTCCGAGAGCGTGCCCTTGCCGACCCCGGAGCGCCGCGAGAGCTCCGAGAGCGACACGTCCATGCCGTGCCGCAGGGCCCGCAGCCTGCGCCCCACGTCCTCGTTCAGCCCCATCGCCGTCCGCCCGCTCGCCCATCCGGTTGACGGGCACCGGCCCGCGTCTCTAGTGTTCCACAAACAGAACGTTCCGTATACGGAACGCCCGGCAGCATCCCGGAAGTGGCTCACTCATGTCCGCGTTGACCCGCATACGTTCGGCCGCGCCTCCCTCCGCCGTGGTGGCCGGGCTGATCGCCGTCATGGTCGGGGTCACCAGCTCCGCCGCACTGGTCTTCACCGCCGCGAAGGCGGCCGGGGCGGACGCGCGCGAGATCTGCTCCTGGATGCTGGCGCTCGGCGTCGGACTGGCCTGCACCAGTGCCGGCCTGTCGATGCGCCACCGGGCACCGGTCGTGACCGCCTGGTCGACACCCGGGGCGGCTCTGCTGACGACGGGTCTGAGCGGGGTCTCCATGGCGCAGGCCGTCGGCGCGTTCGTCTTCTCGGCGCTGCTCATCGTGGTGAGCGGTGTCACGGGCTGGTTCGCCCGGGTCATGAACCGCATCCCCGTGCCGCTGGCCGCCGCACTGCTCGCGGGGGTGCTGCTGAGGTTCGGCACGGGCCTGTTCAGCACCATGCACCAGAGCTTCGCGGTCGCCTTCCCGATGTTCGTGATCTATCTGCTGGGCCGCCGTCTGCTGCCGCGTTACGCGGTGCTGCTGGCGCTCGCCGCGGGGGTGGTGGCCACTCTGTTCACCGGGGGCTGGCGGACCGCCGAGGTCCGGCTCTCCCTGGCCACACCGGTCTTCACCGCGCCCGAGTTCGACTGGAAGGTGCTCATCAGCGTAGGCGCGCCGCTGTTCGTCGTGACCATGGCCTCGCAGAATCTGCCGGGTGTCGCCGTACTGCGCGGTTCCGGGTACGACGACGTGCCGGTGTCCCCGCTGATGACATGGACGGGTGCGGCCAACGCCGTGCTGGCGCCCTTCGGGGCGTTCGGGCTCAACCTCGCCGCCATCACGGCCGCGATCTGCACGGGCGACGAGGCGCACCCGGACCGCGACCAGCGCTATCTCGCGGCTGTGTGGGCGGGGTTCTTCTACCTGTGCGTGGGGCTCCTCGGCGCGACCGTCGCCTCACTGCTGACGGCCATGCCGCACGAACTCGTCCTGGCGATCGCGGGCATCGGGCTCCTCGCGACGATCGAGTCCTCGCTGGCCACCGCACTCGCCGACAAGGCGTCGCGCGAGGCGGCCGTCGTCACCTTCCTGGCCACCGCTTCGGGCGTGACGCTGCTGGGCATCGGCTCCGCGTTCTGGGGCCTGCTGGCGGGCCTCGTCACCAGCGCGATCGCCACGGTGGGACGCCCGCGCCGCGAGGAGCCCGCACCGGAACCGCGGCCGAGCGGACTCCCCGCGCGCTGACCGCTTCCGAACCGCCGAAGGCCCCCTGTCCCCTAGGTGGAACACAGTTGCCCCGGGCATCGGTAGCGGGTTGGGATGGTGTCATGCAGAAAGCGGTATCCCACCCCTCCGCCGAATCCCCGGCGCCCTTCGACCACCTGGACCACCGTTACCGCGGCGAGCACCCGGTCCGCACCCTCGCACTCCTCTTCCGCCCCGACCGGGGGCGACTGGCTCTGGCCGTCGTCCTCTTCACCGTGAAGCACAGCCCCATATGGCTGCTCCCCCTGATCACCGCCACCGTGCTGGACGTGGTGGTCCAGCACGGTGCGGAAACCGAGCTCTGGAAGGCCACCGGCCTCCTGCTGTTCGTCCTCGTCCTCAACTACCCGCTCCATCAGTGGTACGTGCGCTGCCTCGGCGGCAGCATCCGCCGCATGGGCATCACCCTGCGCTCCGCGCTCTGCCGCCGGATGCAGCAGCTGTCCGTCGGCTACCACGCCCGGGTCAGCTCCAGCGTGCTCCAGGCCAAGGTGGTCCGCGACGTCGAAGCCGTCGAGCAGATGGTGCAGCAGAGCGCCGACATGGGGCTCGGGGCCGTCGTGACACTGGTCGGCGGGCTCGTCGTCATCGGCATCCGCGTCCCCTCGTTCCTGCCCGTCTTCCTGGTCGTCGTGCCCGCGGCCGGGTTCCTCGTGATGAAGCTGAGGGGGAGGCTGCGCAGCCACAACGAGTCCTTCCGGCGCGAGGTGGAGCAGTTGTCGTCCCGGGTCGGCGAGATGACCACCCTCATCCCCATCACCCGCGCCCACGGTCTGGAGCGCACCGCGCTGGGGCGCGTGGACGGCTCCTTGCGGCAGGTGTTCGCCGCCGGTCTGCGCCTGGACATGCTCAACGGCCGTTTCGGCTCGCTGGCCTGGGTCCTGCTCAACACGCTGGGCGTGCTCTGCCTGACCGGGTCCGCACTGGTCGCGTACCACGGCTGGCTGGCCGTCACCGCCGGTGACGTCGTCATGCTGAGCGCCTTCTTCACCGTCCTGACCGGCTCGGTGACCACGCTCCTCGGGCTCGCCCCCATCCTCACCAAGGGCCTTGAGTCGGTGCGTTCGGCGGGTGAGGTGCTCCAGGCTCCCGACCTGGAGCACAACGCGGGCAAGGCGCAGCTGGAGCAGGTCACCGGACGCATCGACTTCGAGGACGTCTCCTTCGCGTACGAGGACGAGCGGCCCGCCGTCGACGGGTTCACGCTCTCCGCGCGGCCCGGCGAGACGATCGCCCTGGTCGGCGCGTCGGGGGCGGGCAAGTCGACGGTCCTCAATCTGCTCATCGGGTTCATCCGGCCCACCGGGGGGCGCATCCTCCTGGACGGCACCGACATGGCGGGGCTCGACCTGCGCAGCTACCGGAGGTTCCTCTCGGTCGTGCCGCAGGAGTCGATCCTCTTCGAGGGCAGCATCCGCGACAACGTCACGTACGGGCTCGGGCACACCGACGAGGCGACGCTGCTCAGCGCCCTGGAGGACGCCAACGCCATGGAGTTCGTCCGTCGGCTGCCCCAGGGCCTGGACACGGTGGTCGGGGAGCGCGGTGCCCGGCTCTCCGGCGGCCAGAAGCAGCGGCTCGCGATCGCCCGGGCACTGATCCGTGATCCGAGGGTCCTGGTGCTCGACGAGGCGACCTCGGCACTGGACAACCGCTCCGAGGCGCTGGTGCAGGAGGCGCTGTCCCGGCTGGTGCACGGCCGGACCGTCTTCGTCGTCGCGCACCGCCTCTCCACCATCCAGGGGGCCGACCGGATCGTGGTCATGGAGGGCGGCCGGATCGCGGAGGTCGGCACGCACGAGGAACTGCTGGGCCGCCACGGGGTGTACGCGGGCCTCCAGCCGGCGTTCCCGTAGCGGAGGAAGGGGCCCGGGCGCTCCCGGGCCCCTCGTTCACCAGTCGTGGACGGTGCCGTCCCGGAGCCGGTTCACCGGCAGGTAGGTCTGCTCGTACGGGTGGGCCGCCGCGAGCTCCTCGTCCAGCTCCACACCGATGCCGGGCGCCTCGCCGGGGTGCAGGAAGCCGTCGGTGAAGGTGTACGCGTGCCGGAACACCTCCTCGGTGAGGGCGTTGTGGCCCGAGTACTCCTGGATGCCGAAGTTGTGCACGGCGAAGCCGAGGTGGACGGCGGCGGCCATTCCGACCGGGGAGATGTCCTCGGGCCCGTGGATGGCGCTCTTGATCTGGTACTGCGCCGCGAAGTCGAAGAGCTTGCGCAGCGGGGTGACCCCGCCGAAGTGGGTGACCGCGCTGCGCACGTAGTCGATCAGCTGCTCGGTGATCAGCGTCTGGTAGTCGTACACCGTGTTGAAGACCTCGCCGAGCGCGAGGGGCGTCGTGGTGTGGCGGCGTACGAGTCGCAGGGCCTCCTGGTTCTCGCCGGGGGTGCAGTCCTCCAGCCAGAACGGGCGGTACGGTTCCAGGTCCTTGCCGAGCCGGGCCGCCTGAATGGGCGTGAGGCGGTGGTGCGCGTCGTGGAGCAGCGGTATCCCGGCACCGAACTCCGCGCGAACCGCCTCGAACACGGCGGGAGTGTGGCGCAGGTACGCGTCCGTGTCCCAGTCCTCGACCAGGGGCCGGGTCTGCTGGTGGAGGACGCGCTCGCCCTGCTCGTCGGTGGTGTGCACACCGTAGACGGCCTTGAGGCCGGGGATGCCCGTCTGGATGCGGACGGCGGGGTAGCCCTCGGCCAGCCGCTGCCGCACGGAGTCGAGGAGTTCGGGGATGTCGCGGCCGTTGGCGTGGCCGTAGGTGGTGAGGCGGTCGCGGGAGGCGCCGCCGAGCAGCTGGTAGAGCGGCAGCCCGGCAGCCTTCGCCTTGATGTCCCACAGGGCGACGTCGACGGCGGCGATGGCGGCCATGGTGACCGGGCCGCGCCGCCAGTAGGCGCCCCGGTAGAGGTACTGCCAGGTGTCCTCGATCCGGTGCGGGTCCAGGCCGGTGAGCAGGGGCACCACATGGTCGGTGAGGTAGCTGACGACCGCGAGCTCCCGGCCGTTGAGCGTGGCGTCGCCGAGACCGGTGATTCCTTCGTCCGTCGTCAGTTTCAGCGTCACGAAGTTGCGGCCGGGGCTGGTGACGACGACCTGCGCGTCGGCGATCCTCATGGTGGCTCTCTTTCGGGCTGCGGCGGGCCGGCGCCCGTCGCCCTGACCGGGGGCCGCCCGCTGCATAGAGTGGCGTGCGTGATGGTGCGTGAGGATACGGGACGGACGGGCGGGCGCCGCGCGGGCTACCTGGCAGCGGCGGTCGTCTTCGCCATCGGCATGGCCGGCACCACGCTGCCGACCCCGCTCTACGGGCTGTACCAGAAGGAGATCGGGTTCTCCGAGCTGATGGTGACCGTGGTCTTCGCGGTGTACGCCGTCGCGGTCATCTCGGTACTCCTGGTCGCGGGCAACTACTCGGACAAGGTGGGCCGCAAGCCCGTGCTGCTGGCCGCCCTGGCACTGTCCGCCGCGAGCGCGGGGTGCTTCCTGCTGGAGAGCGGGCTGCCCCTGCTCTTCGCCGGGCGGGTGCTGTCCGGCGGCGCGGCGGGCCTGCTGAGCGGTGCGGCGACCGCGGCGGTCATCGAACTCGCGTCGCCGGGGCAGAAGGCGCGCGCCGGATTCGCCGCTACGGCCGCGAACATGGGCGGGCTGGGCTGCGGCCCGCTGCTCTCCGGTGTGCTGGCCGAGTACACGCCCTGGCCGCTGTCCCTGCCGTTCTGGGTGCACCTGGGTCTGGTCGCCGTGGCGTGCCTCATCACGTGGCGGCTGGCGGAGACGGTGGCCGGACCTCGGCGGTGGCCCCGGCTCGAACCGCAGGGTGTCAGGGTGCCCGCCGAGGTGAAGGGCGTGTTCGTGCCGGCCTCGCTGGCCGCCTTCGCCGGTTTCGCGCTGCTCGGCCTGTTCACCGCTGTCGCCCCCAGCTTCGCGGCCGAGACGCTGGACGTGCACAACCTGGCGGTGACGGGCGCGGTGGTGTTCTCGGTGTTCTGCGCCTCGACGGTCGGACAGTCCCTGGCCCCGCGCATCGGGGCGCGCCGGGCGCTGCCGCTCGGCTGTGCCGTGCTGATCGTGGGGCTTTCGCTGGTCGCGTCGTCGTTGCCGGCGAAGTCGCTGGTGCTGCTCGTGCTGGGCGCGGTCTGCGGGGGCATCGGCCAGGGGCTCGCCTTCCGGGCCGCGCTGACGCTCGTGAGCGAGGCGGCCCCCGCCGAGCACCGGGGCGGCACGATCTCGGCGTTCTTCGTCGTCGCCTACACCGGCATCTCCCTGCCGGTGGTGGGCGTGGGCGCGCTGGCGACCGCGGTGGGGCTGCGCGACGCGGGGCTGGTCTTCACGGGCTGCGTGATGGTGCTGGCGGCGGTGTCGGGGACGTACGCGGCAGTCAGGACGCCGACCGGGGCGTGACGGGCGACCCTCGGACGGAACAGCCATATTCCCCCATTCGGGCTATATTTATATTTTCTTGGCAATTTTCCTTCACGGGGGCTCGGGGCTCGGGGATCCGTTCCGTCACGAGGAAGGTGCGTCCGATGACCGCTTCCACCCGAGTCCGCCGCCTGCTGGCCGGCGCCGCCGCGACCGGCCTGCTCGCCGGAGGTGCCGCCCTGGGGACCGCCGGGGCGGCGGAGGCCGCCCCGGCCCCCGCACCGGCCGCCGTATCCGCGGCGACCCACCACCACGGCCACTGCACCTGGCAGCAGGGCCACTGGCAGAAGCAGTGGGTCAAGGGCCACTGGACGAAGCAGTGGCACAAGGGCCACTACGCCGACCAGAAGGTCTGGCACCCCGGACACTACGACCGGCACGGGCACTGGAAGCCCGGTCACTGGACCCACCACACCCAGTGGGTCAAGGGCCACTGGACCAAGGTGTACGTCCCCGGTCACTGGGACACCCACTGGGTGAAGGGGCACTGGAGCTGCCCCCGCTGAGCGGACTCAGCCGCACTCCTTCCCGTTCAGCGTGAAGGAGTCCGGGTCGGTGGCCGGGGCGCCGTTCGCCTGGAACCCGAACGAGGCGCTGCCGCCCGCCGGGACGGAGCCGTTGTGGCCGGCGTTCCTGACCGTGACCCGGGTGCCGCTCTGCGTGGCGGTCGCGTTCCAGGCGTTGCTGACGCTCTCGGCGCCCTGGAAGTCGAAGGCCAGCTGCCAGCCGTCCAGCGGAGCCGACCCGGTGTTCTTCACCGTCACATCGGCGGTGAAACCTGTGCCCCACGCCTGGCTGACCCGGTAGCTGACATCGCAGGCCCCCGGAGCGGGGTCGGGCGTGTCCGTCGGGTCGGGCGTCGGGGTGGGGTCGGGGGTGGCCGTCGGGTCGGGGGTGGTCGTCGGGTCGGGATCCGGCCCGGGGCCGGTGCCGTCCGGGGCGCTCCCCCACTGGGGCGCCGAGCCCTCCAGGAGCACCATGTGCGGAGCGTCGACCGGCGTGCCGCCGGGGGTCGTCGCCGTCGACGGGTACGACCAGTCGTTCGACGGGTCCCAGGCACCGGCCGAACTGATCCGGAACTGGACCTCCTTGCGGTACGCGGACTGGCCGGCGGGCGCGATGTCCGTGTCCGAGCAGTCCACCGTCGCGTAGTAGACGTCGCCCTCCAGATGCGTCGGGCCCGTCACCTCGCCGCACTGGTTGTAGTTGGTGGTGAAGCTGATGTCGTCGGGTGCGACGCCGGGCTCCAGCGTGAAGTAGTAGCGGACCGAGGCGTCGGTGAGCGCGCGGGCGGGCCACGCGGACCGGTTGATCAGGTACGCCTTGATCTCGGTGAAGTTCGCGCCGGCCGCGTTCACCGATGCCTGGACGGACATCTCCGGCCCGTCCGGCTCCTCCGGCTTCGGGAAGCCGGTGAGCGGGGTCCCGCCGTACTCCGCGTAGAGCCGGGCCAGCGCTCCGGTGAAGGCGGCGTTGTAGTCGGTGGCGACCTCGTTGTTGACGTAGTTGCCGCGGTCGTCGGTGTACGAGTCGTCGGGTGCGCTCGGACCACCCACCAGTGCCCCGTACAGCGTGTGCCGGGTCTCCACCGGGTTGGTCATCTGGTCGGTCCACGAGCCGTGGGCCGTGCGGTGGTGCGGCTTGGCCGGCGGGTTCTCGCCGAAGCCGACGACATAGCTCGATCCGCGCGGGTTGTCGCCGAGGGCGTAGTCGATCTGGCGGACCGCGAAGTCGTGGTACCGGGCCTTGCGGGTGGCGTCACCGGTCAGCCAGTCGGAATAACTCAGCGCGGCGAAGGCGGTGTTCGCGGCGTATCTGAGCGATCCCCAGCTGTCCAGCACGGCCTGGCCGCCGGGCGAGTACGGCACCCGCTGCCCGTTGACGCCGACCGTCCACCAGTCCAGCCAGCGGTTCGCGTCGTCGATGTACTTCTGCTTGCCCGTCAGCTGCGCGAGCAGCACGTACGCCCCGTAGGAGGTGTCGTCCCAGGAGAGCGTCCAGCGGTACGACCGGGTGGTGGTCTGCGGCTCGGTGGAGAGCTTGTCGTAGTATGTCTCGGCCTTGGCGAGGTACGCGGCGTCGCCGGTCGCCTTGTACAGCCAGATGGCGCCCCAGACCAGCTCGTCGTTGTACCCGCTCCAGGAGTTGTAGTAACTCTGCGCGTCGGTGATGCAGTCGCTGTACTTGCCGCGGTAGGTGTCGGCGAAGGTGTACAGCTGCTTGGCGTGGGTGATCAGCTTCGCCGCGTACGCCGGGTCGCTGTCCGAGAACACCATCGAGGACGAGGCCAGGGCCGCGGCGGTCTGGCCGGCCAGGTCGCTGCCGGGGCAGGAGGCGTCGATCTTGTACGCCGGGCGCTTCATCGGCATCACCTCGGCGGGGCCCCACCATTTGTGGTCGTCACCGCCGTTGCCGACCTGCCCGTACAGCACGCTGGGCGAGGGGTGGGCCTTCACGAGGTAGTCGTCCACGAAGCGCAGATTGTTCCGCAGGTGGGGCAGCTGGCCCGACGCCTCGTACGCCGCCCTCTGCTCCGTACCGCCCCACGCGAGCATGGTGGCCGAGTAGGCCATGGGAAGGCCGAACTTCACATGGTCCCCGGCGTCGTACCAGCCGCCCGTCAGGTCCAGGCCGGCGTCCTTGCCGTCGTCCAGGGCGGAGTCGCCGCGCCAGGAGACGCGGTTGGTATCGGGCAGCTTTCCGGACTGCTGGGCCTCGTAGAAGAGGACGGACTTCTGCAGCGCCTCGCCGTAGTCGAACGCGGGAGCGGCCGCCGCGCCGGCCGGCAGGGACAACGGGAGCAGCAGGCCTGCGCCGACGGTGAGCGTCAGGGCCACGGCCCCGAGCGGACCTGGTCTTCGGGACCGCCTTCGCAGGGCGGGGAGGGTGAGCGAGCGCAACGGACTTTCCCTTCGTCACGTCGGTGGGGGTGCCGGGTGTGTGCGGGGGTGCGTGCGTGATCCACGGGGGCGTGGGAGCGCTCCCAAGGGCGTTGCTCATGAAGCCAGTTCCCGGGGGACCTGTCAACGGTTGCGGCACGCCCTCTTCAGCGCCACTGCCCGCCGTGAACACCGCACCGGCCACCCGTTCGGGTGACCCCGCGCGCGGACGGGCCCTGTTCGGCCAAGGCTGGCGTTCTGAACGCACCTGTGGCGTCGCGACCGGAGGTACAGATGAGCGCGATGGACATGCCCGCGGATCTGCCGAAGGACTCGGCACGCACCGCCGCCAGAGACCGGCCGGCAGCACCGAGGATCAGCTGGCTGACGCTCGCCCTGATGACCACGGCGTCGGTGGCGAGCCTGCGGGCCGCACCGACGATGGCGGTCTATGGGCTGGCCTGCGTCTTCCTCTATCTCCTGCCGGCCGTCGTGTTCCTGCTGCCGACCGCGCTGGTCTCGGCCGAGCTGGCCTCGGGCTGGCCCGGCGGCGTCTACCGCTGGGTGAGCGAGGGGCTGTCCAAGCCGCTCGGATTCCTCGCCGTGTGGTGCCAGTTCGCGATGACGATTTTCTACTACCCGAGCCTCCTGGCGTTCGTGGCGTCCACGATCGCTTACGTCATCGATCCCTCGCTCGCGTCCAACGGCCTGTACACCGCGATCGTGATCATGGTGCTCTACTGGACCGGCGTCTGGGTCTCGTCCCGGGGCACCAAGGCCCTGGCGGGCCTGTCCTCCTGGGGGCTCGTCATCGGCACACTGATCCCCGGCACGGTGCTGGTCGTGCTCGGCATGGTCTTCCTCGGACAGGGGAACGCCTCCGCCGCGCCGATGACCTCGGCCCATCTGCTCCCCCAGTGGACGGGGCTCGCCAGCCTGGTGCTCATCGTCAACAACTTCCTGTCGTACTCCGGCATGGAGATGAACGCCGTGCACGTCTCCTCGCTGCGCGATCCCGCGAAGGAGTACCCGAAGTCGATGTTCCTGGCGATGGGTCTGGTGCTGCTGATCTTCATCCTGCCGGCACTCGCGATCAGCTGGGTCGTGCCCGCCAGCCAGCTGAGCCTGACGGCCGGTGTGATGCAGGCGTTCGACGCGTTCTTCGCCCACTTCCATGTCGGCTGGATGACGCCGATCGCCGCGGTGATGCTGGTGTCGGCGGCGCTCGGCGGGATGCTGACGTGGCTGGCCGGGCCGTCCAAGGGACTGCTGGAGATCTCCCGCAGCGAGGGCTATCTGCCGCCCTATCTGCAGCGGCTCAACAAGAACGGCATCCAGCAGAACATCCTGGTCACGCAGGGCATCGTGACCACCGTCATCGCGCTGCTGTACGCGCTGATCCCGAACGTGTCGAGCGTCTACTGGATCTTCTCCACCATCACGACGCAGGTGTACCTCATCGTCTATCTGCTGATGTTCGTGGCGGCCGTCCGGCTGCGAAAGACCCAGCCCGACCACCCGCGCGGCTACCGCGTGCCGGCGCTCGGCGTGCTGTGCGGGGTCGGTCTGCTGGCGTCGCTCGCGGCCCTGGCCATCGGTTTCGTGCCGCCCTCGCAGTTCGGCGGCGGCAGCGTCGGTGTGTACGTGGCCATCGTCGGTGGCGGGCTCGTCATCCTCGGCCTGCTGATCCCGTGGCTGTTCCTGAAACTGCGCAAACCCGGCTGGCGCACGGCGGCGGCCGGCGAGGAGGCCGCGTCATGAGCCCGACCCGCTTCGCCTCCGAGCACCGCTGGCTCTACATCGGCGCGATCCTCCTCCTGGTGGCGCTCGTGGTCGTCGGCATCATCCGCTACGAGAAGGTCAAGACGAACAACAAGGCGACGGAGAAGGCCGAGCAGCTGGCCGACGCCGCCGCGGCGGCCGGCTACCCCCGTCCCGACGTCGGCACCATCAAGCGCACCCTGGGCGACGACGGCGGCCAGGTCTGCGAGAAGCCGGGCTCCTCGCTCAAGTCCGCGCTGTGGAAGATCAGCATTTCCAACGGCGCCACCGGCCCCGGCATGCGCCCCGTGATCGGGGACACCGAGGCGATCCGGGCCGAGGCGAAGATCCTGGAGATCTACTGCCCGGACAAGCTGGACAAGATCGAGGACAAGATCGCCGATCTCCGGACCGAGAACACAGTGAGGCGCTGATGGCCACCGACGAACTCGCCGGACGCATCTCCGGCCTGATGTCCCGCGCACGGACGGATCTGACCGAACTGGTCTCGATCCCCTCCGTGGCCGACCCCCGGCAGTACCCGCCCGAGGAATGCGAGCGGGCCGCCCAGTGGGTGGCCGACGCCTTCACCGAGGCCGGCCTGCGGGACGTGCACCTGGCGAAGACCCCGGACGGCAGCAACGCGGTCATCGGGCACCGCCCGCCCCCTCCCGGCGCCCCGACCGTACTGCTCTACTGCCACTACGACGTACAGCCCCCGCTGGACGACGACGCGTGGACCACGCCGCCCTTCACGCTGACCGAACGCGACGGCCGCTGGTACGGACGGGGCACGGCCGACTGCAAGGGCAACATCGTCATGCACCTCACCGCCCTGCGCGCGCTCGGCGACGACATTCCCGTCGGGCTGAGGTTTGTGGCCGAGGGCTCGGAGGAACAGGGCACCGGCGGCCTCGAAGCGTATGTGGCCGCGCACCCCGAGGAGTTCGCCGCCGACGCCCTGCTGGTCTGCGACACGGGGAACGCGGCCGTCGGCGTCGGCACCGCCACCACCTCCCTCCGTGGCGTGGTGAACGTCGTGGTCACCCTCGACACGCTGGCCGGCGAGGTGCACTCCGGGATGTTCGGCGGGCCGGCCCCCGACGCGCTGGCCGCGCTGATCCAGCTGCTTTCCACCCTGCGCGACCCCGAAACCGGGGCCACCCGGGTACGCGGCCTGGACGCCTCGGGCACCTGGGAGGGGGCGCGCTACGAGGAGGAGCAGTTCCGCGAGGACGCGGGCGTCCTCGACGGCGTGCCCCTCACCGGCACGGGCACCGGCTCGGTGTCCGATCTGCTGTGGGCCCGCCCGGCGGTCACCGTCCTCGGCATCGACTGCCCGCCCGTGGTGGGCTCCTCCGCCTCCGTCCCGCCCACCGCCCGGGCGCGGGTGAGCCTGCGCATCCCGCCGGGCACCGACGCCGACACCGCCCAGCACGCGCTGACGGACCATCTGACCTGGGCCGCCCCCTGGGGCGTACGGGTCGAGGTGCAGCCGGAGCAGGCCGGGGCGCCGTTCCGCGCCGCCACGGACGGTCCGGCGTACCGGGCGCTCGGCGAGGCGATGCGGACCGTGTACGGCAAGCCGATGGCGTACCTCGGCCAGGGCGGGTCCATCCCGCTCTGCAACGTCCTCGCGGACGCCTGCCCCTCGGCCGAGATCATCCTGATGGGCGTCGAAGAGCCCCGGTGCCTCATCCACGCGCCCAACGAGAGCGTCGACCCGGCGGAGATCGAGCACATGGCCCATGTGGAGGCCCTCTTCCTCCACGCCTTCGCCCGCGCGCCGCGCTGAACGCGGTGACGGGAAAGGAGCCCGTCGGGGAAGCGGAAGGTCACGACGCCCTCGTCGGCTTCCTCGACGGGCTGACCCGGCTCCTGCTCGGGACGAGCGGCGAGGGGGCCGAGCAGGTCGAACGATCCGTCACCTCGGCGGCCCGCGGCCTCGGCGGTGCCGCGTCGGTGGCGGTGCTGCCCGACGCCGCCACGGTCGCGGTCACCTCGCACGGCCGCAGCACGGCCATCGTGGTGCGTGCCTTCCCGGAAGCCTTCCGGATGGACCGGGTGGTGGCGCTCAAGCCGCTCCTGGACGAGGTGGCGGCGGGCCGGCTGGACGCCCGGGGGGCCGGTGACCGGCTCGCCGCGATCACCCGCGCCGCTCCCCCGTACCCCTGGTGGGCGAAGCTGCTGGGGGTGGTGCTGTTCTCGGTGGGCTTCGCGCCGCTGATGCAGCCGACCTGGTACGAGGTCGGGAGCACCGCGGTCCTCGCCACGGTCGCGGCGTGCCTGGCCGTCGCGGCGGACCGGCTGCCCCGGCTGGCGATGGTGCTGCCGCTGATCGCGGCGGTGACCGTGTCCCTGCTCGCCCTTGAGGTGTTCGCCCGCTCTCCCGCGCACGGCGGCCCGGTGCTGCTCATGCTTCCGGCGCTGTTCTTCTTCGTTCCGGGCGACTATCTCAGCGCGGCGGCGGCCGAGCTGGCCGCCGGATACCTCACGACCGGTGCCGTGCGGCTGGTGTACGCGGTCGCGCTCCTGGTCCAGCTCTATGTGGGCGTGATCCTGGGCCTGGTCGTCACGGGCCGCCCGCGTGAGGACCTGTTCGACGTGGCGGCCGGGGCGGATCTGCCGCGCTGGGTGCTCTTCGCGAGCTGGCTCGTCTTCACCGCGGGCGCCCTGCTGGCCTTCGCCGTACCCGCCCGGCTGCTGGGCGTGCTCCTGGTGCTCGTGTATCTGACGGTGGGCGTGCAGACGGGCTTCACCAAGCTGCTCGGTGACGTGGGCGGCACGTTCACGGCGGCGGTCGTGCTCGGCGCGGTCACGACCTGGCTGGCGCGCCGTCCGGGGCGTCCGCCCCGGCTGGTCCTGGTACTGCCGGGCTTCTTCACACTGACAGTGGGCTCGCTGGGGATGCGGGGGCTGACGGCGCTGGCAGGCGGGTACGCGATCGAGGGCTTCCAGGACCTCACGGAACTGGTCACCCTCGTGACGGCGATCGGAACCGGGCTGCTTCTGGGCGCGGTGCCGGCGCAGCGGCCGGGCGGCAGCGCCTGACGCCGGGCCGGTCGCCGACGGGCCGGTCTCAGATGTTCGGGATGTCTCCGCCGTCGGCCGGGGCGGCCTCGTTCAGCGCGAACCAGGCGGTCTTCCCCTCCGGCTCGGGCCGTACGCCCCACTGGTCGGCGAGGATGTCCAGCAGGAGCAGGCCGCGGCCCGAGGAGGCGAGTTCGCCCGGAGTGCGCTGGTGAGGCAGTTCGTCGCCGCGGTCCATGACCTCGACCATCAGCCGGCGGGTGCCGGTCTCACCGGAGACGGTGGCGTTGAGGGCGCCGTCCTGGTCGGTGTGCACGAGCACGTTGCCGAGGAGTTCGGTCGCCAGGAGCACGGCGGTGTCCACCTGGTCGGGGCGCGCCCAGTCGTGCAGCAGCGCCTTCAGCTCCGCGCGGGCCTCGGCCAGCCCCTCGCCCTGGTCCTGGCCGACGGTGAGCATCAGCCGGCGCTGGCTGACCTCGGCGCGGGCGTGGATGGCGTCGCGGCGCAGCAGCAGAAGGGCGATGTCGTCGCCGTCGCGGGCGGCGGCATCCTCGCGGGCGCCGGGGCCGGGGTCGAGGACGGCCGCCATGAGCCGGTCGGCCATGCCCTCCAGGTCGTCGGCGGGGCCGGGCGAGAACGCGTCGCGTACCCGCACCCAGCCGGTGTACATGTCGTGGCCGCCGTTCTCGATGAACCCGTCGGTGCACAGCATGAGGATCTCGCCCTCGTGCAGGCGCACGGTGTCGATGGGGTAGTCCTCCTCGCCGGGCATCAGTCCGAGCGGCAGCCCGCCGCTAACGTGCTTGAGCATGCAGGTGCCGTCCGGCATGCGCAGGACGGGGTGCGGGTGACCCGCGCGGGCGATGTGCAGATCGCCGGTGGACGGATCGGCCTCGATGTACAGGCAGGTCGCGAAGCGGTCCTCGTCCAGGGTGGTCAGGAAGCGGGAGGCGCGTGCCAGGACGGCGTCGGGGCCGTGCCCCTCGGCCGCGTACGCGTGCACGGCGGTACGCAGTTGGGCCATGAGCCCAGCGGCGTGCACGTCGTGTCCCTGGACATCGCCCATCACGACGGCCATCCGCCCGTTCGGCAGGTCGATGGTGTCGTACCAGTCGCCGCCGACCATGAGGCCGCCGCCGGTCGGCACGTAGCGGGTGGCCACGCTGAGCCCGGTCAGGGCCGCGCCCGCGGTGTGCATGCTGCGGCGCAGGCCTCGGGAGAGTTCCAGTTCGGCGCGGCTGGCCCGGGCGCGTTCGAGGACCTGGGCGATCATGCGGCCGGTGACGGTGAGCAGGGCCCGCTCGCTCGCTGTGAAGTCCAGGGTGGTGCGGAAGGCGGCCAGCCAGACGCCGACGACCCGGCCCGCGGTCACCAGCGGCAGGAAGGCCCACGCCTCGCGGCCCTTGCGCGCGGACAGGTGCCAGGTGGCCGGAAAGCGGCGGCGGTACTCCTCCGTCGAGCCCAGGTAGACGGCGCGCCCGGTCCGGGCGACCTCGGCGGCCGGGTAGCCGGTGTTCATGGGCATGCGGAAACCGCGGCCCGCGCCGCCGGGCCGGAATCCGTACTGCCCGAGCGCGGTCAGGTTGCCGTCGGCGACGCCGAAGACGCACTGCCCGTCCAGCGGGAAATCGGGGGCGTACAGGCCGGCGGCGAGTCTCAGGGCCTCGTCGAGGGTGTCGGCGGCGGCGACCGCGTGTCCGGCCGAGAGCAGCAGGGAGTCGCGGCGTCTGGCCTCTTCCGGGGTGCCGGAGCCCCGGGTATCCCGGTCGGGCCCCGGGGGGCGGGCCGGGTCGGGGCCGGGCGCCTGCATGCGGTTCAGCGCCTGGATCTGGTCCAGCTCCGCCTCGAACGCGTCGATCGGTGGCTCATGCCGTTCACCACCCATCCGGCCTTCCCTTCGTCCCGAAGTCGTCGGCGACTGTTCATTCCATGCTCCGACGGGAGAGCCGGGTCCGCAGTGCGAGACATCGCCGTACCGCCCCCGGAAGGTGCCGGGCGGGTAGGGAGGCCGGGCCGTCCGCGCGGGCCTGCCGGGGTGACCGGCGGGTCCGGAAGCGCTCGGACGTAAGCCCTGGCCGGGACGGTTCGTGGGCTAGCGGTACGCCGGTGACCTGCGGATATCGCTGAAGTCGATGGCCCGGTCGGCCTCCCGCATGGTCTCTTCAGCCACCCGGCGCACCTCTGCCATCACATCCCCGTGCTCCTCCACGAGACCGGCGTAGATCGGTGCCTCGGAACTGTCTGTGAAACTCACGTCGAACTGCCTCAATCGGTCGTGTCTGCCGTGGTCCGGCCGGAAACAGGGGCCGATTCTACGCAGGTCCGGCGCCGGGTCCGCACGGGGCTCCGCACATTTGACCTCAAGCTCGCTTGAGCTCCTAGCGTTCCTCTCACACCCCGGTCCGCACCGGCCGCCGGGGCCGTTCCGATCCGTCCCGCCTCGGAGGCACCCGTATGAGCATGGAAGTCACCGCGTGGTCGTCGCTGCACAGCACGATCAACGCACAAGCGGACCGCCGCCCCTTCTCCCGGGCCACCGTGCGCCGGATCGCCTCGTTCGCCCGGCCGCGCCGCCGGCAGCTCTACCGGTTCCTGGTGCTCAGCGTCGTCACGGCACTGCTGGCCGTGGCGACGCCGATGCTGGCGGGGCGGGTGGTCGACGCGATCGTGCAGGGCAAGGAGAGCGGCACGGTCGTCCGTCTCGCCCTGCTGATCGCGGTGATCGCCGTGGCGGAGGCCGGTCTCGGACTGGTCACCCGGCTGCTGTCGGCCACGCTGGGTGAGGGGCTGATCCTGGACCTTCGGTCGGCGGTCTTCGACCACGTGCAGCGGATGCCGGTCGCCTTCTTCACCCGGACCCGGACGGGGGCCCTGGTGAGCCGGCTCAACAACGACGTCATCGGCGCCCAGCGGGCGTTCAGCAACACCCTGTCCGGGGTGGTCTCCAATGTGGTGACGCTGGTGCTGACGCTCGCGGTGATGCTGACGATCTCCTGGCAGATCACGCTGCTCGCACTCGTGCTGCTGCCGGTGTTCGTCGTGCCGGCCCGGCGGATGGGCTCGCGGATGGCGCGCATGCAGCGTGAGGCGGCCGCGCACAACGCGGCGATGAGCACGCAGATGACCGAGCGGTTCTCGGCGCCGGGCGCGACCCTGGTAAAGCTCTTCGGCCGGCCCGCCGACGAGTCCGCCGAGTTCGCGGCTCGGGCGGGGCGCGTACGGGACATCGGCATCCGTACGGCAATGGCGCAGTCCACGTTCATCACGGCGCTGACCCTGGTGTCCGCGCTCGCCCTGGCCCTCGTCTACGGACTGGGCGGCTACTACGCGCTGCACGGCAGCCTGGAGCCGGGCGCGGTGGTGACGCTGGCGCTGCTGCTCACCCGGCTCTACGCACCGCTGACGGCCCTCGCGGGCGCCCGGGTCGAGGTGATGAGCGCGCTGGTGAGCTTCGAGCGGGTCTTCGAGATCCTGGACCTGAAGCCGCTGATCGCCGAGAAGCCGGACGCCCGTACGGTGCCCGAGGGTCCGGTGTCCGTGGAGTTCGACGGTGTCTCCTTCGGCTACCCGTCCGCCGACAAGGTGTCGCTGGCCTCGCTGGAGGAGGTCGCGACCCTGGACTCCCGGGGCGGCACGCGGGTGCTGCACGACGTCTCGTTCCGGGCGGAGCCGGGAAGGATGGTCGCCCTGGTCGGCTCGTCCGGCGCCGGCAAGTCGACGATCGCCCAGCTGCTGCCCCGGCTCTACGACACCGATGAGGGCGCGGTACGGCTGAACGGCGTCGACGTACGCGATCTGACCGCCGATTCGATCCGTGACACGCTCGGCATGGTCACCCAGGACGGGCATCTCTTCCACGATTCGGTGCGCGCCAACCTCCTGCTGGCCAGGCCCTCCGCAACCGAGGACGAGATCTGGGACGCGCTGCGGCGCTCCCGGCTGGACGGTCTGGTGGCCTCGCTGCCCGATGGGCTCGACACGGTCGTGGGCGAGCGCGGATACCGGCTCTCCGGCGGTGAGCGCCAGCGGCTGACGATCGCCCGGCTGCTGCTGGCCCGGCAGCGGGTGGTCATCCTGGACGAGGCGACGGCACACCTCGACTCCACGTCCGAGGCGGTCGTGCAGGAGGCTCTGGCCGAGGCGCTGGAGGGGCGCACCGCCCTGGTGATCGCGCACCGCCTTTCGACGGTGCGGGCCGCCGATCTGATCCTGGTCGTGGAGGAGGGCCGGGTGGTGGAGCGGGGCACGCACACCGGACTGCTGGCGGCGGGGGGCCGGTACGAGGAGCTGTACCGGACGCAGTTCGCCTCGCCGGACGGGGCGGGCGAGCAGCAGGAGCCCGTGAAGTCCGTCTGACGCGAGCGCCCCCGGTCCGTACGGACCGGGGGCGCGGGGAGCGGGGGGTGCTCAGTCGTTGTCGGTCTCCTGGTGGGTGACCGAGCCGTTCGACGCGTCGATGTCGAAGGTCGTCTTCTTCCAGTCCTTCGACACGACGTCGGTCTTCCAGACGAGCGTGCCCTGGTCGTTGTCGTCCAGGTCGAGGGCGGTCACCGTCCCCTGCTGCTTCGCGGTGGCGGCCTTCGCCGCCTGCTGCGGGGTCTGCTTGGCCTGGGTGATCCGCTTGGCCGTCTTGGCCTTGTCCGACGTGCTCTGGCCGGTGTCCTCGGAGGAGCTGAGGACCTTGCCTGAGACGGCGTCGATGTGGACCTTGTGCTTGGTCCCGGTCTTGGCGGCGACGGTCGCGACCCACTGCGGGGCGCCGGCCGCGGCGCTGCCCGTCGGGGAGGGGCTGCCGGTGGGGCTGCCGGTGGGCGAGGGGCTGCCCGTCGGAGAGGGGCTGGGGCTCTCATCGTCGTCGGCCGCGTCCTCGGCGGTCTTCAGTTCGATATCGACGAGCTTGCCGCCCTTGACCTCGCCCTCGGCCGTGGTGATGGCCTTGTCATAGGTGACCTTGGTGGCGGAGATCAGGTCCTTGCGTTCCTGCTGGTCCTCCGTCATCTGGCCGGGCGAGGCACTCTCGCTCCCGGTGGGGGACGGACTCTTCGTGGCCTCGGGCACGGCGCGGGCCGCCTCCGAGGTCTTCGTGCTCGCGGAGGTGCTGCCGCTGTCCTGGCCGCAGCCGGTCAGCAGGGCGGCGGTGACCACGACGCAGGCGACGCCGGCGGCGCGCACGCGGTGGGCACGGAGGAATCCGGTGTTCTTGGAGGGGGAGTCACATGTCATGCCCGCATGCTTAACCGCCGCGCGGCTCCGGCATGTGGGATGACCGGGCAGTGTCACCCGATCGACCGCCATCCCGTCCCGGCCCCGCGTGTCGCCGGGGTTCGAGGGGATTTCGTGCACGCCGGGCGAAGATGCGACGACCGTCCGAATTCCCTGGTCACGCGGGTCGCGATCCGGCGGCTTTGGTGCGAGCCTGAAAGCATGACCTGGGCGTCCTGGACAACACGCGGAGTGTATTCGGGGCACGGCGGCGTGCTCACCGATGAGGTCGGGCCGCTGTCCGGCGACCTGACCATCCACACCACTTGGGCCGAGGGCACGGCACAGATCACCGTGCAGTACACCGATGCGGCCGACTGGTTCACGATGGCGGGCAGCCCCGTGCCCTGTCCGTCGGAGGAAGCGAGCCGCGCTCTGCACGCGGCCGCCGTGGAGGCGGTCCGGCAGGGCTCGGCGGCGACGGTCCCCGTACTGCAACCCGGCCCCGAGCAGGCCGCGGGCTCCGAGTGAATGGCCGGGCCCGTGCGCATACGGGACCGGCCATCGAGATGTGCCCATGCGCGGTCAGGGGCGGATGCCGCTCACCACGTCCGCGGTGGCTGTGATGCCGTCCTGGATCGTGGGGGCCATGCTGGTGCCCGCGAGGAGGAATCCGAGGATTCCGCACACCAGTGCGTGCGAGAGCTTCATTCCGCCGTTGCGGAGGAAGACCACCGCGAGAATCAGCAGAAGCAGCACCACCGAGATCGAAATTGCCATGGCCAACCTCCTCCGCCGCGCCTGATTTGCGGCATTCGGCGTCAGTGTGGCGCAGCCCCCGGGCCGTCCGGCGCACCGGCGTGTCCGCCAAACGGGTAGGGCTTGGGTCGAGGCCGCCGAAGTGGGGAAGGGGAGTCCGTCGCGCAGGGGGCGCGGGGGCGTTCCCGCGCCCCCTGCGGCGAAACCTCAGGGGGCCGGCAGCTCCATGAGCGCGGCGACGGTGTCCCGGTGGCGTCCCGCCGTTCCGTACGCGGTGGCGTCGGCCTTGGCCCGCTTCAGGTAGAGGTGCGCGGGATGCTCCCATGTCATCCCGATCCCGCCGTGCAGCTGCACGCACTCCTCGGCGGCATGGACCGCGACCTTCGAGCAGTACGCCTGCGCGACCGCCACGGCCAGCGGCGTGTCGGGGCTGCCCGTGGCCAGGGCGTCGGCGGCGTTTCGCGCGCCGGCCCGGGCCGAGACCACCTCCAGCCAGAGCTGCGCCATGCGGTGCTTGAGCGCCTGGAAGGAACCGATGGGCCGGTTGAACTGGTGGCGCTCCCGGGTGTGTCGCACCGTCTCGGTGAGGCACCACTCGGCGAGTCCCAGCTGTTCGGAGGCGAGCAGCCCGGCACCGGCGAGCAGCCCCCGGTCCACCGCGCGCCGTCCGGCCCCGGCGTCCGCGAGGCGGGTTCCGGCGGCGCCGTCGAGCGTCACGGTGGCGAGCGGTCGGGTGAGGTCGAGCGCGACGAGCGGTTCGACGCGCACCCCAGGGGCGTCGGTGGCGACGGCGTACAGCCCGTCCGCGGTGGGGATCAGGAGCACGTCGGCCGCGGCCGCGTCGGCCACGGGGCCCAGCGTCCCGGCCAGGGAGCCGGTCGCGGCCGAGGCGTGCACACCTGCCGGGTCGGCCGAAGCGGCCGCGAACGGCACGGCCACCACCGCGACCTGGCGCCCCTCGGCGAGCCCGGACAGGAGCTCCGCGGCCGGCCCGTCCGGTGAGCCGAGCGCCAGCAGCGTCTCGGTGGCGACGACGGAGCTGGTCAGGAACGGCGCCGCCGCGACGCTGCGGCCCAGCTCCTCCAGTACGACGGCGGCCTCGCGGTGCGTGGCGCCCTGGCCGCCCAGCTCCTCGGGCACGAGCAGTCCGGCGGCACCGATGCCGGTGGCCAGCGCCTTCCACAGCTGCGGGTCGTACGGCGTGTCGGACTCGGTGCGGGCGATCACCGACGGCGCGTCGGCGCGGTCCGCCAGCAGGGAGCGGACGGCGGCGCGCAGGTCCTCCTCGGTCTCGGAGTAGAGGAGGTCGGGGGCCTGGCCGGCTTCGGTCTGTGCGGTCATCGGGAGAGGTCCTTCCAGGCGACGTCCTTGTCGTTGCGGGGCTCGGAGGGCAGACCGAGTACACGCTCGGCGACGATGTTGAGCAGCACCTCGCTCGTACCGCCCTCGATGGAGTTGCCCTTGGAGCGGAGGTAGCGGTAGCCCGCGTCGCGGCCGGTGAAGTCGACCAGTTCGGGCCGCCGCATGGTCCAGTCGCTGTACAGCAGGCCCTCGTCTGCGAGGAGTTCGACTTCGAGACCGCTGATCTCCTGGTTGAGCCGGGCGAAGGCGAGCTTCATCCCCGAGCCCTCGGGGCCCGGCTGGCCCGCGACGAGCTGCTGGCGCAGGCGTTCGCCGGTGAGCCGGGCGACCTCCGCCTCGACCCACAGGGTCAGCAGGCGCTGGTGCAGGTCGTGGGTGCGCAGATCGGGCCGTTCGCGCCAGGTCCTGGCGACCGGGCCGATCATGCCGCCCTCGCGGGGGATGCGGGAGCCGCCGATGGAGACGCGCTCGTTCATGAGGGTGGTCTGGGCGACCTTCCAGCCCTCGCCGACGGGCCCGAGCCGGTGGCTGTCGGGGATGCGCACTCCGGTGAGGAAGACCTCGTTGAACTCGGCCTCGCCGGTGATCTGGCGGAGCGGCCGGACCTCGACGCCGGGGTCGGTCATGTCGCAGATGAAGTAGCTGATGCCGCGGTGCTTGGGCAGGTCGGGGTCGGTGCGGGCGATGAGGATCGCCCAGCGCGCGAGATGGGCGCTGGAGGTCCATACCTTCTGCCCGTCGACCACCCAGTCCTGGCCGTCACGCACGGCGCGCGTGCCGAGGGCGGCGAGGTCGGAGCCGGCGCCCGGTTCGCTGAAGAGCTGGCACCAGACCTCCTCTCCCACCCACAGCGGCCGCAGGAACCGCTGCTTCTGCTCGTCGGTGCCGAAGCCGAGGATGGTCGGGGCGGCCATGCCGAGGCCGATGCCGATGCGGCGCGGGTCGTTGTCGGGGGCGTTCGCGGACGCGAGTTCGGCGTCGACCACGGGCTGCAGGGAGCGCGGGGCGTCCAGGCCGCCGAGCCCGGCCGGGTAGTGCACCCAGGCGAGTCCGGCGTCGAAGCGCGCCTTCAGGAAGTCGGTGCGTCCGGTGGTGGCCGGGGGGTGCGCGGCGAGCAGTTCGCGGGTGCGGCGGCGCAGTTCGGCGGCGTCGGGTGCGGTCATCGGGCGGCTCCTGACGGGAGGACGACGATGCGGCCGGTGCTGGTGCCGTCGGCGACGCGCTGGACGGCGGCCGCCGCCTCGCCCATCGCGACCCGCTCGCTGATCAGCGGCTTGATGCCGCCTTCGGCGGCGAGGCGGGTCAGCTCCCGGTGGCAGTCGCGTACGGCCTGCGGGTCCTTGGTGTTGTAGAGGCCCCAGTGGAGGCCGAGGACGGAGTAGTTCTTCACGAGGGCGTGGTTGAGCCCGGGGGTGGGAATCGTGCCGGACGCGAAGCCGACGACGACGATGCGCCCCTCGAAGGCGATGCACTTCACGGACTTGGCGTACGCGTCTCCGCCGACCGGGTCGTAGACGACGTCGGCGCCCCGGCCGCCGGTGAACTCCTTGACCGCCGCCACGATGTCCTCGGTGTGCCGGTCGATGACGAGGTCGCAGCCGAGCGCGGTGGCGGTCTTCGCCTTCTCCGGTCCGCCGACGACGCCGATGACGGTGGCGCCGGCGGCCTTGCCGAGCTGGACGGCGGCGCTGCCGACCCCGCCAGCGGCGGCGTGCACGAGCAGGGTCTCCCCCGCCCTCAGCCGGGCGCGGCGGTGGAGCCCGAACCAGCCGGTCTGGTAGCCGATGTGCAGGGCCGCGGCCTCCGCGTCGTCCAGGGATTCCGGGGCGTCCAGCAGGGCGGCCTCGTCGGCGACGACGTACTGGGCGAGACCGCCGTGCGGCAGGGCGGGGGTCGCCAGCACCCGGCGCCCGTCCCCGGTGCGGCCGCAGACCTCGACGCCCGGGGTGAACGGCAGCGGGGGCCGTACCTGGTACTGGCCGCGGCAGAGCAGCGCGTCGGGGAAGTTGATGTTCGCCGCGAGCACCTCGACGAGCACCTGCCCGTCGCCGGGCACCGGCCGGTCCGTCTCCTCCAGCCGCATCACCTCGCTCGGCTCGCCGTTCCGGTGCACTCGCCATGCCTGCATGAGGGGCCTCCACAACACTGTCGGCATTACCACTGCTCCGGCGCATACTAAGCGGTCGCTTGCCCCTGAGGGAACAGCCTGCGGAACAACCTTCGAAACAACGCTCCCGCACACGGCCGTGCGCCCGGCCCCGTCCGCGAAGATCGCGGGGCGCCGGGCGCACGGCCGCAGGCGAGGGCTACTCGCCGACCACCACCTCGGCGATCTCCGGCGCCGCCGCACCGGCCTTCCAGGCGAGCCGCACCGCGTCGGCGGTGCGCCCGGCGGTGTCGATGGCGGTGTACGCGCCGTGCAGCGCGCCCACGGTGCGCCAGGTGCCGTCCGCCGCACGCAGCTGGACATCGGCCGTACCCTCCGAGCCGGACGGCCGCAGCACCGTCACCGAGCCGACCGGCCGCGCGGCGACGAGGTCCACCACCAGCGACTCACCCGTGCCCGCCGCCCGCGCGCCCCGGTACACGGTGCCCGGGTCGCCGTCGGCCGCCGCGCGCAGCGAGGAGCCGGTGGCGGCGGGCGGGTTGCCGCTGACCGCGCCGTCCGTGGTCGTGACCTGGAATTCGCGGACCACGACCCAGCTGCTCTGCCCCGCGGTGGCCCGGGCGCGCACATAGCGCGCCTTCGTCCCTGCGGGCGGGTCCGCCGCCACGTCGGGCTTCCCCGAGAGGTCCGCGAGCTTCTGCCAGCTCCTGCCGTCCGCCGAGAACTCCAGGACCCCTTCGTGGAGGTAGTCGTCGGTGCTGCCCGGCTTGGACATGGCGAGCGTGACGGTGCCGATGGCCCGGGACCCGCCGAGGTCGACGGTCAGCTGGTCCCCGGCCGCGGGCGCCCCGTCGCTCCAGAAGTACGTGGAGTCGTCGCCGTCGAGCATCCGGGAGACGGTGTTGCTCTGGTACGTGCCCAGGCTGGTCGAGGCCGTGGGCCTGCCGCTCACACCGAGCAGCCGGTCGTACTCGGCGGTGGCGGCGTCGGTGAACCCGTCCAGCTGGCCGTCGCCGACCAGCACCGGCACCTTGCGCCCGTCGAGCCCGGTGTACGTGAACGAGGCGGCGCGCTCCACCTGTGCGGGCAGCCGCTGCCGGAGCTCCCACGCCTGGGCGCCCTTCCCGGCGCGCGCCGCTTCGACCATGCGCAGGGCGGTGCGTGTGGCGGTGGCCCAGGACTCGGTGGCGTCCAGCCAGGGGCCGGAGTCCGCGATGAAGCCCCGGTCCGGGAGGGCCGCGCGCAGCCGGGCGGGGGCCGCGCCCAGCGAGGCCAGGACGGAGTCGAGCCGCCTCGCGTCCCCGGACTCCCAGTAGCGGGCGATGGCGGCGGACAGTTCGGGCGCCTTCGCGGTGTTGAGCGCGGAGCTGTAGTTGACGTCCGCGAAGGCCCGCAGCGCCTTCGCGGTCCGGGCGTCGCCGCCCGCGTACTCCTCGATGCCCTTGCCCCAGGACTCGCGCGGGTCGTAGGCGGCGTCGTTCCAGGAGTAGTCCGCGACGGTGTACAGCGAGAGCTTCGACGCGTACGACTGGATCATCGGGTTGGCGGTGATGCCGGCGAGCCGCCCGGGCAGCCCCTTCTCGCGGCCGTTGAAGGGGCCGAGCAGCAGCCGGTTGGTCGCGTAGTCGTTGACCGGGTAGTTGTCCCAGGTCAGGATCGGGTGTCCGAATACCTGACGGGCGGCGTCCGCCTGAGCGACCGTCATGGTGGGGGCGACGACCCCGACACCGGTCCACTCGACCAGCACCTCGGGGTCGAGCTGTTGGGACAGGGCCGTCTTGTACGCCGACGGGCTGACGTTGTAGTACTCGGTGGGGACCATCTGGAGCGGCTGGGCGCCGGGGTGGGTGGCGATGAACTCCTGGTTGACCCGGTTGAGCAGATGGGCCTGGGCGGCGCCCGCCGCACCGCCACCGGTCCCCCACTTCGCCTTGTCGGCGTCGCAGTTCCAGTCGGTGTAGCTGATGTCGTCCAGCGGGACCGCGAAGGTGCGGACGCCGATGTCCCACATCGTCTGGAACTTGCCGATGAGCGCCTTCACGTCCGCGTCGGAGCTGTAGCAGACCGAGAGGCCGGGCGAGAGGGCGTAGGTGAACTCGACGTGCCGCAGGGCCGCACGGTCGGCGAGGTCCCTGATCTGCGCGAGCCGGTCGGCGGGGTAGGGGTCGCGCCACTTGGCCCGGAGATAGTCGTCGTCCTTGGGCGAGTACACGTAGATGTTCATCTTGTGCTCGCCGTAGTAGTCGAGCTGGTCGAGGCGGGCCTCGTGCGACCAGGGGGTGCCGTAGAAGCCCTCGATGACCCCGCGCAGCGCGGTGCCGGGCCAGTCGCGCACGGCGAGTCCGGCGACCTCGGCGCCCGGGTGTCCCCGGTGCGGCAGGACCTGACGCAGGGTCTGCGCGGCGTAGTAGGTGCCGGTGGCGTCCTTGCCGGCGAGGACGATCCGGCCTGCGCCGACCCCGAGGACGTAGCCCTCGGCGGGCAGTTCGGCGGGCCCGTCGAGCTTCTGCGCGGCGAGGGCGGCGGCATCACCCGCGTACACGGTGAGTCGGCCGGGAACGGGGCGCTGCGCGCGGACGACGTGGCGGGCGCCCGCCGTGCGCAGGGCCGTCTCCACGACGTCGAGCGTGGGTCCGTCGGCGGTCCCGCCGGTGATCAGGGTGACGGTCGGGGTGACGGTCACCCGGTCGGGGCGGCGCTCAGCGGACTGCGGGGTCGGGGTGATCGTGGGCGTGTCCCGGGCCCCGGCCGGTGCGGGCGGGGTGCCGGCCGCTTCGGCGGACGGCCCGGCGGCGAGCATGCCGCCTGCGAGCAGGGTCGCAGCGGCGGCGAGAGCGGTGATGCGGGGCGGGCGAGGCGTCACAGGTCCTCCATTGGTCACTCAAGACACCAAAGTCGCGCAACACAACGGGACCGAATGCAACATCCTGGCGCTTGCATGTCAATGGTCTGGACAACATCAGCGAGCGGACCTGCGGTTTTACGACCAACCGACCCTTGCGCGATTACCGGGCGAAGAGTTCGAAGGTGACGGCAGGCCGCCCGCCGAAACGCTCGGAGGCGGCCTCGGCATTGCCCGTGAGGAAGGTGCGGCAGTAGGTCTCGGGGTCTTCGTCCGTGAGGACTTCGATGTACGTGCGGTGGGCCAGGAGGGACTGCACGGACCGTTCCAGACCGGCGGTCGCGTCCACCGCGTGGGTGGGCGTGGACGATCCCGCCACGGCCACCCAGCGCACTCCGTCCCACGGTTCGAGGCCCTGCTCCCCCAGCTCCGGGAAGGTCCACCGGTTGCCCGCGTCGGCCGCCGCGTCGAGCGTGGCACGGCCGACGGCCCGGTGGTCCGGAGTGTTCCACGCCACGCCGCCCCAGGTGTCACGGTGGTTCAGCGTGATCACCAGCTCCGGACGGTACCTCCGGATGGCCGCCGCGATGTCCCGGCGGAGCGGGACGCCGTACTCGATCACCCCGTCACGGTGGTCCAGGAACTCGACACGGGAGACGCCGACGGCCGCCGCGCTCGCGCGCTGCTCCCGCTCGCGCAACGGCCCGCACTCCTCCGGTTCGAGGGTGTCGATTCCGGCCTCGCCCCTGGTCGCGAGCAGATACGTGACCTCGCGTCCCGCGTCGGTCCAGCCGGCCACCGCTGCCGCGCAGCCGTACTCCAGGTCGTCGGGGTGCGCGACCACGGCGAGCGCGCGCCGCCAGTCCTCGGGCATGGGCTTCAGCTGCTCGGTCATATCAGCAGGCTAACGGGCAAGGGAATGGTGAGACCCGTGACACGACCGACTCGATACCCAGGGGGGTATCCTGGGCCGTCCGGGGCAGGAGAGAGCGAGACCTGTCCCGTACCCCGGTGAACGAAAGGAACACAGCTCGTGACCAGCCCCGTATCCCTCTCCCCCGCCCAGGCCGCCGCCCGCCTCACGGAGTTCACCGTGATCGACGTCCGCGCGCCCGGCGAGTACGCCGCGGGGCACGTGCCGGGGGCGCTGAACATACCCCTCGACCGGCTCGACGAAGCGCTGCCCGCGCTCAAGTCCGCGAACGCCCGCGGCGCGCTGCTCCTGGTCTGCGCCTCGGGCAACCGTTCCACGCGCGCCTGCGACCTCCTGTCGGCGGCCGACATCGAGGCCGCGACGCTCTCCGGCGGCACCTCCGCCTGGGCGAGCCAGGGCCACGGCCTGGAGCGTCCGGAGGGTGCCCGGGCCACCTGGCCGATGGAGCGCCAGGTCCGGCTGGCGGCCGGCTCGCTCGTGGCGGCCGGGCTGCTGGCGGGCGTCAAGTACCCCGTCGCGCGCTGGCTGTCCGCCGGTGTCGGCGCCGGTCTCGTCTTCTCCGCCGTCACCGACACCTGCGGGATGGCGGCGGCCCTGTCGAAGCTCCCGCACAACCGCGCGCCGCGCTCGGCGCCGAGCCTGAACGCGACGCTGGACGCCCTCCAGGGCTGAGACGTCGCGGGGCCGGTGCCGTACGGCCGGCCCCGCGACGATGTACGTCAGGCCTCGTCGCGGACCAGTGCGAGCAGCCGGTCCAGCACGCGGGGCCCGCCCGCGCGCAGCCCGTCGTGCTCGAACTCGTCGGTCACCCAGGTGCGCAGCCCCCGGATCGCGGCGGCGGTGCGCAGCGCGTGGGCGGTGTCCACGTACATGTCGTCGTGGTAGACGGCGGCGGCCACCGGGACCTCGTTGGCGGCCAGCCGCTCGGGGTCGTACAGCGGCTCCCAGTCGGTGCGGGCGGCGAGCAGCGCGGCCGTCTCGCGCAGCGGGCGCAGCGCGGGGTCCACCTCGAAGTGCCAGGGGTGGATGGACTCGCCCGTGAACAGGACCGGCCCGTCACCCGCGAGGGCCGTGGCGGCGTCGAACTGCGGGAACTCGGCGCGTACCCGCTCGGCGGCCCAGTCCGTGGGGCGCCCGCCCTGGCCGTAGATGGCCTCGTGCAGGAGCGCGTACAGCGGGTGTCCCGCGAAGGAGGTCGCGGTGCGCATCGCCTCCTGGAAGCTGTCGGAGAGCTCGGTGCCGTGCGGGGTGCGGACGAAGGCGTTCTCCAGGAGGTAGTGCAGCTGGTGGCTGCCGCTGCCGCCGCCGAGCATGATGCCCAGGGACTGGAAGCCCTCGGGCGTCAGCCGGTGCCCGGCACTCTCGGGGCGGTGCTCCGCGAGGTGAGCGGTGATCTCCCGGGCGCGTTCGACGTCCTGCGGGTAGCGGGCGTAGTGCGCGGCGGCCTTCCGTTCGATACGGGGGTACGCGGCCCGGTAGACGTCGTCCGCGTGGGCGTCGAGGGAGGGCAGGCCGCCGGTGATCAGGACGGTGTTCAGGCCCTCGGGTGCGGACGAGAGGTAACGGACGGCGCAGAAGCCGCCGAAGGACTGGCCGAGAACCGTCCAGGGCGCGCCGCCGGTCAGCTGTGGGCGGATGAATTCGCAGTCCCGCACGATGGTGTCGGCGCGGAAGTGCGCGAGGTAGTCGGCCTGCTCGCGCGGCCCGCCGCGCAGCGGCAGGGTCTGCCGGTTGGCCGGCGTCGACAGGCCGGTGCCGCGCTGGTCGAGCAGGAGCACCCGGAATTCCCGCACCGCCCGCCCGAGCCATGCCTCGGCGCCGGTGAAGCGCCGGGCGCCGAAGCCGGGACCGCCCTCCAGATACAGCAGGTAGGGCAGCTCCCGGCCCGCCTTGGACGCGGCCACGATCTCCCGGCCGAAGACCTCGATCTGCTCACCGCCGGGGTCGGCGTGGTCGAGCGGGACGGTGAAGCGGTGGTCGGTGAGGACGAGGCCGGGCTGCCGGTAGCTGTTCAAGGGTGCTCCTGGATCGGACGGTTCCCGGACAGTTCAGCACACCGGTGTGCCCCGGACGGTCGCGGCCCGTGTGCGGCCCGGGCGCCGGGCTCCTACCGTGCTCTCATGATCCGGTTCGAGCAGGTCGGCAAGGTCTATCCGGACGGCACGACCGCGGTCGAGGCGCTGTCCTTCGAGGTCGCCGAGGGGGAACTGGTCACCCTGGTGGGCCCTTCGGGCTGCGGCAAGACGACCACGATGATGATGGTGAACCGGCTGATCGAACCGACCTCGGGCCGCATCCTGGTGGACGGCCGGGACGTCATGAAGACCGATCCGGTGAAGCTGCGGCGGGGCATCGGCTACGTCATCCAGCAGGTGGGGCTCTTTCCGCACCGGACCGTCCTCGACAACACGGCGACCGTGCCGGCGCTGGTCGGGTGGAAGCGGTCCAGGGCCCGGGAGCGGGCGGCCGAGCTGCTGGACCTGGTGGGGCTCGACCCGTCGGTGTACGGCTCCCGCTACCCCGCGCAGCTCTCCGGCGGCCAGCGCCAGCGCGTCGGCGTGGCGCGGGCCCTCGCGGCCGATCCGCCGGTGCTCCTGATGGACGAACCGTTCGGCGCGGTGGACCCCGTGGTGCGCGAGCGGCTGCAGAACGAATTCCTCAAGCTCCAGTCGAGGGTGAGGAAGACGGTTCTGATGGTCACCCACGACATCGAGGAGGCCGTCCGGATGGGTGACCGGATCGCCGTGTACGGGCAGGGCCGCATCGAACAGTTCGACACGCCGGGCGCGGTGCTCGGCTCGCCCGCGACCCCGTACGTGGCGGAGTTCGTCGGCGCGGACCGGGGGCTGAAGCGGCTGTCGGTCACCGCGATCGAACCCGACGACCTGGAGCAGCCGCCGCTGGCCCGCCTGGACGAGCCGGCGGGGGCGGCGGCGGCCCGGCTGGCCGCTGCCGGTGCGCGCTGGGCGGTCGTGCTGAACGAGGCGGGCGAGCTGCACGGCTGGGTGTCGGCCGACGCGCTGCGGATCGCCGGGGACGAGGGCACGGTCGGCGAGCTGGCCCGCCGGATGGACGCGTGGGTGCCGGTGGGCGCGCCGCTGAAGCGGGCGTTCAGCGAGATGCTCCAGCGGGACGCGGGGTGGATCGCGGTGCTGGACGGGGCGCGCTTCCTCGGGGTGCTGACCCCGGCGAAGCTCCATGAGGCCCTGCGGCGTTCGGTGGACGCGGACGCGCAGGGTGTGGGGCGCGACGAGGTGCGGTTCGACTCGGTGGCGGACGCCTGAGGGACGCGCCCCGGTCAGGCGTCGGCCGCGTACTGCCAGAAGTCGCGCATCAGGGACGGCGGGGTGGGACCGGTCATCTCCACCTGGCTCAGCATGATCGCGGCCGTGCCGGTGGCCGGGACGATGTGCGCCGTGGTGCCGGTGCCGCCGACCCAGCCGTAGCGTCCCGGCACGTTCCACGGGGCGGTCCTGTCGACGTCCACCGCACCGCCGAAGCCCCAGCCCTGGCCCTCCGTGAACAGCCCGCTGGCCTCGCGCTGCGCGGACGTCAGGTGGTCCGTCGTCATCTGCCGCACGGACGCGGGCGCCAGGATCCGCCGGCCCTCCACCGTGCCCTCGCCGAGCAGCATGCGGGCGAAGGTGTGCAGGTCGTCCGCGGTGGAGACCAGTCCGCCGGCCCCGGACGGGAAGTCCGGCATGCTGCTCCACTGCCCGGCCGGGACGTCGACCAGCTCCACTCCGCCGTCCGCGTCGGGCCGGTACAGCGCGGTGAAGCGGTCGAGCTTCTCCGTCGGGACCATGAAGCCGGTGTCGCTCATGCCGAGCGGTCCGAAGATCCGTTCGGCGAAGAACTCCGGCAGCGGCTGCCCGGCGACCCGGGCGATGAGCACGCCCAGGATGTCGGAGCAGGTGTTGTACAGCCACTGCTCGCCCGGCTGGGCCAGCAGCGGGATGCGCGAGAGCGTGTCCATCCAGGCGTCCGGCGGGGCGACGCGGCGCGGCAGCGGTGAGCCCTGCTTCAGCTCGCTGAACAGGAGACCGGCGGCGGGCAGTGCGAAGTCGGACGGGAATCCGTAGCCCGCGCGCGAGGTCATGAGGTCGAGCACGGTGAGGGGGCGGGCGGCCGGGACCACATCCTCCACCGGTCCGTCGGGGATGCGGACGACGACGGGTGCCGCCAGTTCGGGCAGCCAGGGCGCGACCGGGTCCTCCAGCGCGATCCGCCCGTCCTCGACCAGCGTCATGGCCGCGGCGGCCGTGACCGGTTTGGTGACCGACGCGATTCTGAAGACCGAGTCGCGGGCCATCGGGGTGCCGTCGTCCGTACCGGCGTCGCCGACCGCCGCCACCTCTACGTGTCCGCCGCGCGCCACCAGGCCCACGGCGCCGGGGACCGATCCGTCGTGGACGTACTTCTCGAGAACTTCGCGCAGGGTGCTCATCGCTCCGCCTTGTCCGGGGGTGTCGAAGGGTTGACCGGTGCGGCGTCCCGGAGTCATCGGTCCGCGCGCCGCTCTGCGGGCTCACCCCTTCTCGCCGGGGACGAGGTGTTCGGAGCGCAGATAGGCGCGGGCCACGTCCTCGGGGAGCCGGCGCCAGCTGTCGACCTGCTCGTTGAGCCGGGCCAGGTCCGATGTGGTCAGTACGGTGTTCAGCTTGCCCAGGGCCTTGCGCACCCCGGCGCCGCCCGCGCGGGCCCGGTTGACGACGGGGACGAGGTAGTCGGCGTTCTGGAGGTGCTTGTCGTCGGCGAGCAGGACGAGCCCGAAGTCGTCCAGGGTCGCGTCGGTGGTGGTGGTCAGCACCATCTGGTCACGGCCGCTCTGCACGGCCTGTTTGGCCTGCGTGGTGCCGACGCCCTTCGGGTCGACGGCGGTGATGTCGATGCCGTACGTCTTCTTCAGCCCGGGCGCGCAGTACGGGCGCTGGACGCACTCGTCGCCTGCGGCGAGCCGTACCGGGAGGCCGGAGCGGCCGAGGTCGCTGAGGGTCCTCAGGTGGTGTTCGCGCGCGTAGGCGACGGTGACGGCGAACGCGTTCTGGTCGACGGCTTTGCCGGGATCGAGGACGGTGAGCCCGCGCGGTGCGGCGAGGGCACGCAGGGCCTTCATCGTGGCGGCGAGGTCGGGTGAGCCGACGGGGGCGGCGTCGGCACCGTGACCCTTGGCGTTGAGCCAGTCGGCGAAGGTGGCCGCGTATTCGGGAACGACGTCGATCTGGCCGTTCTCGAGGGCGGGTTCGTAGATCTCCCGGTTGGTGACGGAGATGATCTCGGTGGAGTATCCGGCGCGGTCCAGCAGCAGGGCGTACATCTGAGCGAGGAGGTCGCTCTCGGTGAATCCCGCGGAGCCGATGGTCAGATGCTTGCTGTCGCCGGGCGGGGCGGTGACCGCGCCCTGGTTCTCCAGCGCCGGTCCGGTGGTGCAGGCGGTGGCCGCCAGCAGCAGGAGCGCGGCGGGAGTGCGTGCCGGGCGTCGCAGGCCGGACGGGGCTCTCCGGACGCGCCATGGCGGGCGGCCCGTCCGGGAGCGGGGTCGGGCCCTCACGCGGTCGCCTCCGCCACGCGCAGCCCGAACCGGCGCGGCGCGAACCGCTGGGCCGCCTCGAAGACCCCCTCCACGACCAGGGCGAACGCCGCGACCAGGACCGCTCCGGCGACCACCTGCGGGGTGGAGGCGAGGTTGAAGCCGGCGGTGATGATGCGGCCGAGCCCTCCGCCGCCCGCGAGCGCCGCGATGGTGGCCGTGGCGACGAGCTGGACGGCGGCGATGCGCACCCCGGTGATGATGAGGGGCAGGGCGAGCGGCACCTCGACCTGGAGGAGCAGTTGGCGGCCCGTCATGCCCATGCCCCGGGCGGCCCGGACGACGTCCCGGTCGACCTCGCGCATGCCGACGTACGCGTTGGTGAGCAGCGGGGGCACGGCGAACAGGACGAGCGCCACGACCGTCGGGCCCTCGCCCCAGCGGCCGACCGGGGTGAGCAGGAGGAGCACCAGGACGGCGAAGGTGGGCACGGCGCGCCCGACGTTGGAGATGTTGACGGCGAGCGCGCCGCCCCGGCCGAGGTGGCCGAGGAGCAGGGCGACGGGCAGCGCGATGAGACAGCTGATCAGCAGGCAGACGGCGGTGAGGTAGAAGTGCTGGGCGAGCCGGGCACCGATGCCGTCCTGGCCCTGCCAGTGCGCGGAGGTGGTGAGCCAGGACCAGGCGTCCGTCAGGGTGTTCACGTCCGGCTCCTCGTCCACGGGGTGAGCAGGCGTTGCAGCAGCAGGAGGAGCAGGTCGGCGGCGACGGCGATGACGACGCACAGGACGGAGGCGGTGAGCACCTGGGCCTTGAAGTACGTGTTCATCCCGGCGTAGATGAGGTTGCCGAGCCCGCCGTAGCCGACGATCGCGCCGATGGTGACCAGGGAGACCGCGGAGACGGTGGCGATGCGCAGCCCGGCCATCGCGGCGGGCAGGGCGAGCGGGAGTTCCACGGCGACGAGCAGCCGGACGGGGCCGTAGCCCATGCCCCGCGCCGCCTGCCGGGTCTCCTCGGGAACGGCTCGCAGCCCGGCCAGCACGTTGCGTACGAGCAGGGTCAGCGAGTAGAGCACGAGGCCCGCGACGACGAGCGAGGCGGAGAGCCCGTACACCGGCAGCAGCAGGGAGAACATGGCGAGCGACGGGATGGTGTAGAGGATCGTCGTGACGCCGAGGACGGGTCCGGCGGCCCAGTGCCAGCGTCGTGCGGCGAGGGCGAGCGGCAGGGCGAGGACGAGGCCGATGAGCACGGAGACCGCGGTGAGCTGGATGTGCTGCAGCGCCGCGTCCCAGAGGATGTGGCGGCGGCTGCTGAGGTAGGCACCGCAGATCCACTCGTTGCGCGCGAGGCAGTCGTCGGGGGGCGCGGTCACCCGTCCATTGCAGCCCGCACGGCCCGGGCGCGCTCGTCCGGGTCGTCCGATCGGGCCACCGCGCCCACGGTTCAGGAGGCGGAGGCGGCCTTGTCGAGGATCGCGGCCAGTTCGTCGGGGCGGGAGAACATCGGCCAGTGGCCGGTGTCCATGGTGACCAGCTCCCACCGCTCGCTCGTCAGCAGCCGGACCACGTCCTCGGCCGGCTCCGGTCCTCGAGGAGGCACTTGATGTAGGTCGCGGGCAGTTCGCCGAGCGGGCGGTCCAGGACGGCCGGGTCGGCGAGGGCGGCGCCGGGGTGCGGCGTCGCGCCCTTCCGGAACCGCGCGATCTGGTCGCCGGTCAGCTCCTGGCCCGCGAACTCGGCGGCCTCCGGTACGGCCCAGAGGCCGCTGTTCGCGTCGAGCTGCCCCTGGAGCGCCGCCGGCCCCTGCCACCACGCGGAGACGAACGACTCACCGTCGGCGGGGACGCAGGCGTCCACGAAGACGACTCGGGCCACGCGGTCGCCCAGGCGCTCGGCGGCCTGGCCCACGGGGATGCCGGAATAGCTGTGGCCGACCAGGACGAGGTCGCGCAGATCCAGGCGTTCCACCTCGGCCACGATGTCGGTCACATGGGCCTGCCGGCCGACCGGCCGGTCCCGTTTTCCGCCGAGCCCGGACAGGGTCAGCGGGTGGACGCCGTGTCCGGCCGCGCGCAGCCCCGGCACCACTTCGTCCCATGCCGTCTCGTCCAGCCAGGCACCTGCCACCAGTACGAATTCAGTCATGGGCGGACCCTAGGCCCTGTCGTCACATTCCGTCTGCCGGGCGACGGCAATGTGACGACAGGACCTACAACACCGTCAGATCGCGTCCGCGCCGCCCATCACCCGTGCCGACGAACGGAGTTCCAGGATCTCCAGGACGCGCCCGCCCCAGCGCAGGTTCTCCTCCTCGAAGGACCGGCCGCGCATCAGGGTCAGATACGGGCCCACGCGGTCGCTCCCCGCGAGGAACGCCGCCTCGTCGCGGCCGTCGAGCAGGCGCAGGCGCAGCCGTTCGTAGCGGGCGAGCTTGGCGCGCGCCCACTCCATGCGCTCCTCGACCGAAGCGCGTACCGCGTCGGCGTCGCCGATGTCCACGGCCTGGATCATCACCAGCAGTTCGTCCCGGATGGCCGTGGGCCGGGGCGCCTCGGCGGTGAACGCGCCGAGCGCGTCGCGGCCGGCCGGTGTCAGCGTGAAGAGCCGCTTGTTCGGCCGGCGCACCTGCTCGACCACACGCGCCTCGATCAGACCGTCCTCGGCGAGCCGGTCCAGTTCGCGGTAGAGCTGCTGGGGGGTGGCCGACCAGAAGTTCGCCACCGAGACGTCGAAGACCTTCGCCAGGTCGTATCCGGACGCCTCGCCTTCGAGCAGGGCTGCCAGGACCGCGTACTTGAGGGACATCTGGACACGCTAGCACCCATGTGATTAATGTCGTTCACACCTATTCAACAAATTGACTATGGAGGTCGGGATGCTCGCTTTCCGCAAGGCCGTCGAGGCGCACGATCTGGCGGCGGTCGAGGCCGCACTGGCCGACGACGTCGTCTTCACCAGCCCGGTGGCGTTCAAGCCCTACCCGGGGAAGCCGGTCACGGCCGCGATCCTGCGGGCCGTCTCGGAGGTCTTCGGGGACTTCCGCTACGTACGGGAGATGGCCGGCCCGGACGGGCGTGACCACGCGCTCGTCTTCACCGCGAAGGTCGGCGACCGGGAGATCACCGGTTGCGATTTCCTGCACCTGAACGAGGACGGTCTGATCGACGACCTCATGGTGATGGTCCGCCCCCTGTCGGCCGCGCAGGCGCTGGCTGCGGAGATGGGGGCGCGGTTCGAGCAGATCAGCCGGGAGGCGGCGGCGGGCTGACCGGCCGGGCGAGGTCCGGGGGCGTCGAGGCGGCCGGTATCGCGGTGTCGCACGCGAAGCGTGGGCGTATCGTCACTTTTATGGGCAATCGCGGTCGCGTGCCGGACTCGGCGCGGTTCCGTCTCGACGCGGTGGTGGCGCGCGCCATGCGGGACACGGGCGCCACCGTCGCGCTCCTGTACGTGCTGCCGCCCGGCGGCTCGATCCTGCGCCTCGCGGTACTCGCCGGGGTCCCGTCCGAGATCGCCGACCCCTGGGTCCGGGTTCCGCTGTCCGCGCCGCTGCCGGTGTCGGACGCGCTGAAGGACCGGAGGCTCGTCTGGCTCGGCAGCCAGGAGGAACTGGCCCGGCGGTATCCCCGCCCTGCGCTCGTCCTGCCGTACAACTTCTCCCTGGCCGCCTCGCCGGTCCTCGCAGGCGCCGAGAGCCTGGGCGGTCTCGTCCTGCTGTGGCCGGGCTCGCACCCGGAGCGACTGACGGAGCAGGAACGCGCGACGGTGCGAGGCATCTGCGACGACGCGGCGCGAGCGCTGCTCCGGGCCCGGACGCAGGGGCATCCGATCACCGCCGACCACGGGCTGTGGGTGATCCCTCCGGTCGCCGCCACGCCTGCCTCCCCCGTCGAAGCCGCCGCGGCGGCGGACTTCGTCGCGCGGCTGCCCGGCGGCTTCTGCACGCTGGACACCAGCGGCCGGATCACCCACATCAACGACGCCGGAGCCGGTCTGGTGGGGGCGCGCGCCGAGGAGCTGAGGGGAACGGTCCCCTGGGAGTCCCTGCCCTGGCTTGCCGACCCGCACTCCGAGGACCGGTACCGGGGAGCCCTGGTCAGCCGGGAGCCGGCGTCATTCGTGGCTCTGCGGCCACCGGATGACTGGATCTCGTTCAGCCTGTATCCCGACGCGTCCGGCATCAGCGTGTACATCACGCGCGCCGACCGGGGAACGCCACCCGCCAGGATCGCGGGCCACACCCCGCCCTTCACCCCGGGCCGGGCATTCGCCCTCTACCACCTGATGCACCTCGCCGCGACGCTCACGGAGGCCGTGGGCATTCAGGACGTGGTCGAGCTGATCGCCGAACAGCTGGTGCCCGCCTTCCGTATCCAGGCGCTCGCCGTGCTGACCGTGGCCGAGGGCCGGCTGCGCATCGAGGGGCACCGGGGCTTCGGCGACGAGCTGATGGAGTGCTTCGAGGGCGCACCCCTGACATCCGACGCCCCCGTGGCCCGGGTGCTCAGCACCGGCGTGCCCGCCTTCTACCGGACCTTCGACGAGTTCCGGCGCGCCTTCCGGCCTGCGTCCCTCCAGGAGGGCCTGGCCGCGTGGGCCTTCCTGCCGTTGTTCGCCTCCGGACGCCCGGTCGGCACGCTGGTGTTCGGTTACGAGCGCACGCGCCCCTTCGAGCCGGAGGAACGGGCCCTCCTCACCTCGATCGCCGGGCTCATCGCCCAGGCTCTGGACCGGGCCCGCCTGTACGACACCAAGGAGCAGCTGGCCCACAGTCTCCAGGAGCACCTGCTCCCCCACAGGCTGCCCCGGATCGGCGGGCTGGACGTGGCCGCCCGCTATCTGCCCGCCACCCGGGGCATGGGCATCGGAGGCGACTTCTACGACGTCATCCCGCTCGACGCCACCACCGCGGCCGCCGCCATCGGCGACGTGCAGGGCCACAATGTGACGGCCGCCGCCCTGATGGGGCAGGTACGCACGGCGGTGCACGCGTCGGCCGGCGCACCGCCCGCCGAGGTCCTGGCACGCACCAACCGGCTCCTCGCCGATCTCGACGCCGACCTGTTCACCAGCTGCCTCTACGTCCATCTGGACCTGGCGGGCCACCGCGCCCTGCTGGCCACGGCCGGCCACCCGCCGCCGCTGCTGCGCCACCCCGACGGGGAGACCGAGGTGCTGCGGCTGCCGCCCGGTCTGCTGCTGGGCGTCGACCGGGACGCCCGCTACCCGACGACCGAGATCCCGCTGCCACCGGGCGCCGCGCTCGCCCTGTACACGGACGGGCTCGTGGAGGTCCCGGGTACCGATATCGACCGGTCGACGACGGCGCTCGCCGAGCAGTTCGGCCTGTACACCGGCCACCCGATGGAGGCCGTCGCCGACAGCCTCGTCCGGTACGCGAAGGACGTCACACCGGGCAGCGACGACATCGCGCTGCTCCTGATCGAGGCGCTGAGGGGCGACGGCGGCTGAGGCGCGGCCCCCGGCGCTCCGGCCGGGCGCCCCGAACGACCGTTCCGCCGCCACGACTTCCCCGGTGCACGGATGCTCCGGGACGCCCAGCACCCTCCCCGTCGATCGTTCTCATCCACGTGCCGGAGTGCCGTGCTGTTCGCCGATTTGCGCGGGCCGCGCGGGCGCGGTTGATTGGAATGAGGTACGTGCGTCGCCCGGCGATCGACGGGTGACCGCCGTGCGTGGTCCTCGATGTGGGGTGAGATCCGTGCTGTTCGCCGACCGTCCCGACGCGGGCCGGCGGCTCGCCGAAGCCCTCCGGCCCCTCGCGCAGAGCGATCCCGTCGTGCTGGGCCTCCCCCGCGGCGGTGTGCCGGTGGCCTTCCGTGTCGCGCAGGAGCTCGGCGCCCCGCTCGACGTCATCGTGGTCCGCAAACTGGGCGTCCCCCACCACCCCGAGCTGGGCTTCGGAGCCATCGGGGAGGGCGGGGTCCGGATCATCAGCGACGACATCGTGCGCGGAACCGGCGTGTCGGACTCCGACATCGCGGCCGTCCAGGAGGCGGAGGAGGCCGAACTGCGGCGTCGGGCCCGCGAGTTCCGGGGCGACCGGCAGCGCATCCCGCTCGCCGGACGCACCGTGGTCCTCGTGGACGACGGGATCGCCACCGGCGCGACCGCCCTCGCCGCCTGCTCGGTGGCCCGGGCGCAGGGCGCCGCGCATGTGGTGCTGGCCGTGCCGGTCGCGCCCCCGTCCGCCGCGGCCCGGCTGCGGAAGGAGGCGGACGAGCTGGTCTGCCTGTCGTCACCGGCAGCGTTCTCGGCGGTGGGCGAGTGGTACCGGGACTTCGGCCAGACGCCGGACGAGGAGGTCGTCGCGCTGCTGGCCCGGGCCGCCCGGCAGACCGGTCCCCGGCTGACCAGCGACGTCCTGGTGGAGGCCGGCGGGGTGGACCTGCCCGGCACCCTCACCCCGGCCGGTGACTCCGGGGCGCTCGTCGTGTTCGCCCACGGGTCCGGGAGCAGCCGGCACAGCCCGCGCAACCGGTCGGTCGCGGCGGCGCTGAACCGGGCCGGGCTGGGCACCCTGCTGTTCGACCTGCTCACCGCGGACGAGGAGGCGGAGGGCGGCCATGTCTTCGACATCTCGGCCCTCGCCGGCCGCCTGGTGGACGCCACCGCCTGGCTGCGGAGCCATGCGCCCGGGCCCCTCGGCGTGTTCGGTGCCAGCACGGGCGCGGCCGCCGCGCTCCAGGCGGCGGCCGTCATGGGTGCGGACCGGGAGACGGGCATCGGTGCGGTCGTCTCGCGGGGCGGCCGGCCGGATCTGGCCGGGGCCCGCCTGGGCGAGGTGCGCTCCCCGACCCTGCTGCTCGTGGGCGGCCGGGACACCCAGGTGCTGGCCCTCAACCGCCGGGCTCAGGCGGAGCTCCGCTGCGAGAGCCGGCTCGACGTCATCCCCGGTGCCACGCACCTCTTCGAGGAGCCCGGCACGCTGGACGAGGTCGCGGAGCGGGCGCGCGCGTGGTTCCTGAGCCATCTGTCCGGCGCCGGCACCCGACCGTAGGCCCGTCCCGTTCAGCGGTGCATCGAGGCGCCCTTCAGGATCTTGTCCACCGCGTTGCGGGGGCCGTGCACCGCGATCCCGACCAGGTCCAGCGAGTCCCGGTGCACCGCGCGCACCGCGGCGCGGTTGTCCCGGTCGTTGCCCGTCGCGAAGAGGTCCGAGGTGAAAACGGACAGCGCCACGCCCCGGGACACCGCACGGGTGTGCGCGGTGGTGACCATCTCCTTCGTGCCCTCGAAGACCATGACCGGCTGGCGGAACATCGGCAGGTACGGGGTGTCGTCCGCGTCGGTGTAGGGCTCGCCGATCAGCTCCGGGGCGGCCGTGGACAGACCGCTGACCAGGAAGGCGGTGACGTTCAGCCGCTGCCAGGTCTCCAGGTCGTCACGGAGCAGCACGGCGATCTTGGTGTCGAAGCGGACGGGGGCGGTGGCAGTGGTCTCAGCTGTCATGCCCCGAGCCTGCCGGGCCGTCCGGGGCCCGGTCTTGTACGAATTTTGCACATGGGGCGCGGCGTACGATCGGCGTATGGCCGCAGCACGTCCCGAGATCACCGCGTGGTCGCCGCCCGTGGAGGGCATCGCCGAGGTCTTCCACGCGCGCTTCACCGACCACGCCTATCCCATGCACACGCACGACGCCTGGACGCTGCTGGTCGTGGACGAGGGCATGGTGCGCTACGACCTGGACCACCACGAGCACGGTGTGCTCACCCACACGGTGACGCTGCTGCCGCCGCACGTCCCGCACAACGGCGAGGCGGCCACTCCCGAGGGCTTCCGCAAGCGCGTGCTGTACCTGGACACCGGCCAGGTGGACGAACGCCTGATCGGCCGGGCGGTGGACCGGCCGGTGCTGCACGACCCGGCGCTGCGCAGCCGTATCGACAGCCTCCACCGCACGCTCGCCGACCCGGGTGACGAGCTGGAGGCGGCGAGCCGGCTCGCGCTCGTCGCGGAACGCCTCGAACAGCATCTGGGCGACCGGGTCGGCTCCGCCCCGTACGTCCACGACGGCAGGATCGCGCACCGGCTGCGCGAGCTGCTCGACGCGACGTATGTCGAGGGCATCACGCTCCAGGAGGCCGGCGCGCGGCTGCACGCTCACCATGCCCATCTGGTACGGGCGTTCAGCCGCGAGTTCGGGATGGCACCGCACCAGTACGTCACGGGCCGGCGGGTCGACCTGGCACGCCGGCTGCTGCTGCGCGGGGTCCCGGCGTCGGCGGTCGCCACGTCCGCGGGCTTCTACGACCAGTCCCATCTGAGCCGCCACTTCAAGCGGATCGTGGGTACGGGCCCGGGCCACTACGCCCGCGCGCGCGGCGCGTGAGGCTCTAGGGGTGTCCGGAAAGTCCCGTCGTACGCCCGCAGGGCGTGGCCTGCGGCGTCCGGTGCGTGCTCTCGGCGTGCCGGCCGGCATCCCTCGTACTGGACGTACTTGGGATGTTGGCCGGTGCGGCGAGAGTGCGTGCCAGGCGTCGCGGGCCAGACGGGACTTTCCGGACACGGCCTAGCCGCGCTGCAGCACGCCCCGGACGAACGCCGCCTGGCCCGCGTGCTGGAGGTCGTCCGACAGGACGCTGACCAGCCGCACCCCCAGGGTGACCGGCGGGTTCCACGCCTCGTCCACGACGCGGCCCAGCGCGTGGCCGTCCAGGCCCCGGATGTAGGCGAGCGTGTTCTCGTGGACGGCGTCGTAGTAGCCGAGGAGCAGATCGGCCGAGCCCACGCGGACGGCCGCGACCTCCTTGCTGTTCTGCCCGTAGCCGGTGGCGTCGGCGGGGAGGGGCAGGTCGAAGCGGCCGGCCCAGTCCTGGGCGGTCCAGAGCTGTTCGGTGCCGGCCGCGTCCGCGATGTGGTCGTCCTGGACGCGGGTCAGATGCCAGACGAGCCAGGCGATCGAGTTGGCGTCGTCGTCGAGCCGGGCGTGGAGGTCGTCGGGATCCAGGCCCTCGACGGCCGCGTGCACGGTCTCCTGGATGCGGGAGTACCCGTCGGTGAGGATGTCGGTGACGTTCATGCGTTCAACCATGGCCGTTCGCCTTCCCCCGCGCGGCCACCGACACGCACGGGGGGCGGGCACCGGCGGGGAGGACCCGCCGGTGCCCGCCCGGTCGTCAGCTGTAGATGCCGAACTCCCAGAGGGAGTAGCCCCACGCCGTGCCCCGCTGGGTGAGGTTGAGCTTCACGTAACGGGCGGTCTGCGCGATGTCGAGGTCGTCGGCGTCCCCGTCACCGGTGGTCGTGGTGTACACCGACCGCCAGGAGTTGCCGTCGTCCGAGACCAGCACCTCGTAGGACTTGGCGTACGCCGGGTCCCACACCAGCTGGAGGTGACGGAACGACTTCCGCTCGCCCAGGTCGACCTGGATGGACTGCGGGTCGCTCCAGTCGCTGGCCCACCGGGTGTCGAGGCGACCGTCGACCGCCATCGCCGCGGTGCAGGGGCAGCCGCTGCTGCCGGCCTGGGCGGAGGAGGCGGTGGCCGGGCGGCCGAGGGCGATGTCGGTGCCGCTGACCGGGGGCACCACGACCTTCACCGACTTGGTCTCGATTCCGGCGTTGCCGTGCCCGTCCTCGGCCTGGATGTACACCTTCCACACGCCGAGCCGCGCGGGCGCGGTCACCGCGAAGGTGCCGTTGCCGGTGGACCGCCAGGTGGCCTCCACCAGGGCCTTGTCGCCGGTCGCGTAGTTGCCGCTCAGGTAGATCTTGTACGTGACCGGGTCGTTGTCCGGGTCGCGGACGTCGGCGCGGACGGTGAACTCCTTGCCCGCGGGGGCACCGCCGGCGTTCTGCACCGTCATGTTGCTGATGACGGGCGGGGTGTTGTCACCGGCGGTGGAGCCGCTGTACGCCTTCTTCAGGGCGTAGTAGGAGAGCCGCTTCTTGCCGTCCGGCACCACGTTGAACCACACGCCGCCGAAGTCGTGCTCGGTGCCGTAGTGGAAGAAGGTGGCGCCCAGTGCGACACCCCGGTGGGCGGTGACGCAGTTCCACGCCTTGGTGTAACCCTCGGCCTTCTGTACGTCGGTGGGCTCGTCCGGGACGCCGTTGGCGTCGTCGGGGACCTCCCACTCACCGGCCGGGCCGCCCTCGGTGATGATGTAGGGCTTGGTGTAGCCGCCGGTCTCCCAGGTGTTGCGTACGGCGCAGATGTCGCCGTACGAGTTGACCGAGTAGAGGTCCAGGTCGGGGGCGTTGCGCTTGTAATAGGGCCAGGCACCGGTCCACGCGTCGGTGGACGTCACCGGGTGGTCGGGGTCGATGGTGTGGATCTTCTTCGCGACGTCGTTGACGAAGCTGGTGTAGGCGTTGCGCTGCTTCTCCAGCTCGTCACCGCTGTAGCAGTTCTGCAGGCCGAGCACCGACTCGTTGCCGACGTTCCACATGAGCACACCGGGGTGGCTCTTGTACGTGTCCACCCACTTGGCGAACTCGGTGAGCGACGAGGACTTGTAGGCGTCGTCGGTCAGGTAGTTGACGCAGCCGCCGCTGCCGGGACCGCCACCGGGCTGCAGCCAGAAGCCGCTGACCACGCGGATGCCGTTGGCCGCAGCCGCGTCGAGCAGCGGCTTGGAGGTGCCGTCGGTGCCCCAGGTCCGGATGGTGTTGACGCCCATGGACTTCAGGTCGGGCATGTAGCGCGCCGCGTCGTTGACGGACGGGCCCCAGGTCAGTCCCTTGACCTGGTACGGCTTGCCGCCGACGGTGAGCTGCCAGTTGCCCTGCGAACCGGTGACGCGGACGGCCCCGCCGGTGCCGGGGTCGGGATTCGTGGAGCCGGTGGTGCCGTACACCTGGAACTCCCACAGGGAGTAGCCGTAGCCGCCGGCCCGGGCGGTGCCGTGCATCCTGACGTAGCGGCCGGAACCGCTGACCGCGAGGTCGTCGGTGCCGCCGTCGCCGTTGGTGACGGTCTTCAGGGTGCGCCAGTCGGAGCCGTTGTCGGAGGCCTGGATCTCGTACGCCTTGCCGAAGGCGGATTCCCAGGTCAGGACGACCCTGGTGAGGTCGGCGGTGGCGCCCAGGTCCACCTGGAGCCACTGGGGATCGCTCCACTGGCTGGCCCAGCGGGTATCGGTGAGGTTGCCGTCCACGGCGGCCGAGGCCGCGTATCCGGCGCCTTCGGACGAGGACGCGGTGGCGGTCTTCCCCTGTGACAGCAGGGATTCCGCGGCCCGGGCGCCCGGCGCGGTCAGCATGACCAGCGACGAGGCGAGGAGGGCGAGAAGGGTGATCAGCAGCGTGCCCGCGCGGGGTCTCGCGGGCAGGGCTGAACCGGCTCTGTGCACATTCTCTCCTGGCGGAAGAGTGCGGGACGGGGATCCCGCGGCGGGTTGGGAGAGCGCTCTCCCAGGAGAGTGACGTGTACTCGTCCAGCTGTCAACGATCAGGACACGCCGGGTTCACAGGAATGTGCGCGAGGGGTTACGGAACGAGGTTCCGCCCGGGCTCGACGGGGTGCTCCGCGCGGCCGCCGACCCCTGCGGCCCGCGCCGCGGCGTGCAGCGAGCGCAGGGCCAGCAGGAGGAACCCGATGTCATCGAGGTACATCGGATCGGGCAGCAGGTCGACCGGCGACACGGTGTACAGCACCGCCGCCCAGACCAGCGCCTTGTTGTGCAGCGGGACACCGGCGTCCACCAGCAGCTTCCTGGCCTTGAGGACCCGCACCAGGAGGACGCCGGCGACGGCCAGCATGAGCAGCGCGAGGGCCGCGCCGACGATGATCCAAGCCTTGGTGTCCATGCTTCATCCTGCCTTATCCGGAGCGTTGCGTCCGCTGCCGGTTGCGGCGCTTCAGGGCGCGGCGCTCGTTCTCGCCGAGCCCGCCCCACACCCCGGCGTCCTGGTTGTTCTCCAGCGCCCACCGCAGACATTCCTGCTGTACCGGGCAGTGCCGGCAGACCGCCTTGGCCTCCTCGACCTGGACGAGCGCCGGGCCGGTGCTTCCGATGGGGAAGAACAGGTCCGGGTCCGCGTCGCGGCAGGCCGCGTGCATGCGCCAGTTCTCCATGGACTCTCACTCCTGACAGTCGTGTGCGTCGCGTTTGCCTCGGTACGCTGCGGGTGACCGGCATTTCGCCCGCGAAACCCCGGTGGCCCTTCCCTTCGCGTCCTCTTCACGTCCCGCGAAGCTGCGGGGGCGGCGGCTCAGGGGCGATCATGGGAGACGGCGGGCCTGCGTCGGGCACGGTGACGGCTGGGAAGGATCGTCCGTGGGCGGCACTGATGACATGCGGATCGGCTGGGGCGAGGCCCGCCGGGCGGGCGCGCGCCGGTCGTCCGAGAGCGGTCTGCTCGACGTCCTCGGAGTCGCCGCGCTCGTCCTGGACACCGAGGGCCGCATCGTCCTGTGGAGCCCGCAGGCCGAACGGCTCCTGGGGTATTCCGCCGAGGAGGCGCTGGGCGAGTTCGCCGCCCGGGTGCTGGTCGACGAGGAGCACTTCGAGCTGGTGCTGCGCCTGTTCGGCGAGGTGATGAGCAGCGGTGAGGCATGGGCCGGGGTCTTCCCCGTACGGCACAGGGACGGCACCACCCGGCTGCTGGAGTTCCGCAACATGCGGTTGCAGGACGACCGGGGTGAGTTCTACGCGCTGGGTCTCGCGGCCGACGGGGACGTGCTGCGCCGGGTGGAGCGGGATCTCGCGCTGTCGGTGGGCCTGGTCGACCAGTCGCCGATCGGCCTCGCGGTGCTGGACCCGGATCTGCGCTTCCTGTCCGCCAACACCGCGCTGGAACGGATGGACGGCATGGACGCCGCCGGGCACCTGGGGCGGCCGATCGACGAGGCGCTGTCGTTCCTGGGCCCGGACGGCCTGGCGGCGGCCGCGCGGGAGGTCCTGGACAGCGGTGTCCCGCAGGTGTCGCGCCAGGTGGTCGGCCGCTCCCCCGCCGCACCGGACGGCGACCGCGCCTGGTCGGTGTCGCTCTACCGGCTGGACGACTCCGCGGGGCGGGTGCTGGGCATCGCCGTATCGCTGATCGATGTCACCGACCGGTACCGCGCGGCGGCCGAGGCGGAGCGGGCCCGGCAGCATCTGGCCCTGATCGCGGACGCCTCGGTGCGCATCGGGACCACGCTCGACCTGGAGCAGACGGCCCTGGAGCTGGCGGAGGTCACCGTGCCGCAGCTCGCCGACGTGGCCGCGGTGGACGTGCTGGACAGCGTCCTGAAGGGGCGCCCCGGCCCGTCGGACGGCCCGCTCCTCATCCAGGCCCTGGCCGTCGTCGCGGCCCGGCCGACGCCCGTGGTGGAGGCGGCGGACCCGCCGGGCCGGGCCGCACGCTACGGCGCCGACCGCCTCGTCACCCGGTGTGTGCGGACGGCCCGGCCGGTGCGGGTGCCCCGGCTCGACGCGGTGACGCTGGCGCGGGTGGCCCGCGACGAGCGGTCGGCCGCCCTGCTCGCCGAGGCCGGTGCGCACTCGTATCTCGCGGTGCCGCTGATCGCGCGGGGTGAGGTGCTGGGGGCGATCGACCTGATCCGGACGGACAACCCGCTGCCGTTCACCGAGGAGGACGAGGCGCTCGCCGCCGAGCTGGCGGCCCGGGCCGCGGTCGGCATCGACAACGCGCGGCTCTACCGGCAGCAGCAGGAGACCGCGCTGACGCTTCAGCGCAGCATGCTGCCGCGCAAGCACCACGATCCGGTGGGCATGGACGTGGTGTCCCGGTACCGGCCGGCCGCCTCACGGTACGAGGTCGGCGGGGACTGGTTCGACGTGATCGGGCTGCGCGACGACGGGACCGCCCTGGTGGTGGGCGATGTGATGGGCAGCGGGATCAACGCGGCCACCACGATGGGCCGGCTGCGCACCGCCACCCAGACCCTGTCCCGGCTCTCCCTGGAGCCCGCCGAGGTGCTGCGGCACCTGGACGAGATCACGGCCGGTCTCGACCCGTGGTTCGCCACCTGTGTGTACGCCGCGTACGACCCGGGCGCCGGGCGGTGCCGGGTGTCCACCGCCGGGCATCTGCCGCCGGTGCTGATCCCGGAGGGCGGTGAGCCGGTGCTCCTCGACCTGCCGGCCGGGGCGCCGCTGGGGGTGGGCGGGGTGCCGTTCAGCGATGTCACGGTCCCGCTCGGCCCGGGCGACCGGCTGGTCCTCTACACGGACGGTCTGGTGGAGACCCGGGACGACGACATCGACAGCCGGCTGGCCACGCTGCTGGGGCTGTTGCGCACTCCGGACGCGTCGCTCGACGCGACGTGCGACCGGCTGCTGCGCGAACTGCGGGACCCGGACGGCCACGACGACGTGGCGCTGCTGATGGCCCGGGTCCACGCGTGACGGCGGCCCCAGGTCAGTGCGCGCACCTGCGCCGGGTGCGGCACTTCGCGGTGGCGCGTACGCGGTAGCCGCCGACGCCGAGGAAGCCGAGGCCGATGCCCAGCATCCAGGAGTCCTTGGCGAGCGCGATCCCGTCCTGCGTGGGCCGCAGGCTGCCGGGCTCCCGCATGCCGGGGGTCCGCAGATAGAGGCCGAAGAGGCCGCCGGAGAACCCGGTGAGGGCGAGCCCGGCGAGCCGGGTCGGTACGAACGGGACCAGCAGGGTGGTGCCGACCGCGATCTCGGACCAGGCGAGCAACCGGGTGAACCGGGCGGGTTCCAGCTTGCCGAGGAACGGATAGGCGTTGCTGGCCATCCCGTGCAGGCCCTGGGCGGTCCCCTCGTCGGCCTTGAGCTTGCCGAGGCCGGAGTTGAGGATGAAGGCGCCGGTGGCGAGGCGCGGCGGGATGTCGCGCGGTTCGGGCAACAGCATCATGACGTGAGCCTCCACGGAACAGGTCGTCGGCCCCCGGTCGAGCCTAGCCAGCGGGTGACCCGGGCGCGCGTCGAGCGGCCGGGCGGGTGGGCGATACTGAGCGCGGCGGGTACGCGAGAGGGGGCTCAGTGGTCCAGCAGCCAACGGAATACGACATCGTGGTGGTCGGCGGCAGCGGGGTGGACACGATCGTCCGCGTCGACGCCCTGCCGGTCCCCCTGGCCGACTCGGTGATGGTCGGCCCGATCCAGGAGTGGCCCGGCCAGACCGGCGGCAACGTGGCGCTCGGCGCCCGCGCGCTGGGGCTCGGCGTGGCGTTCCTGGACTGTATCGGCGACGACTGGACGGGCGCACAGGTGCGCGAGCGCCTGGCGAAGGGCGATGTGGAGTTCCACGCGGTGATCTCGCCGGCCGGGACCCGGCGCGCGGTGAACCTGGTGGACGCGACGGGCCGGCGGATGTCGTTCTACGACGCCCGGGACCCGGAGGACCTGCGGATGCCGCGGGACTTCTATCTGCCCCACCTGCGCCGGGCCCGCCATGTCCATCTGTCGATCACGCACTTCGCCCGGTTCCTGTACGACGACATCGAGGCGCTGGGAGTGCCGGTCTCCACGGATCTGCACGACTGGGACGGTCTGAACGAACACCAGCGGGAGTTCGCACTCCGGTCGGATCTGGTCTTCTTCAGTGCGGCGACGACCGGGGAGCGCGCGCCCGAGCTGATGCGGGAGATCCTGCGCGAGGGCCGGGCCGGGACCGTGGTGGCCACGGCGGGCGCGGAGGGTGCGTATCTCCTGACGCGCGACGGCGGCGACGCGCCGGTGCACGTTCCGGCGGTGGTGCCGTCGGCGCCGGTGGTGGACAGCAACGGGGCGGGCGACGCCTTCGTCACCGGTTTCCTGTACGGCAGGCTCGACGGACGTGAGCCTGCCGAGTGTGCCCGGCTGGGGGCGGTGTCCGGCGCCTTCGCGTGTACGGCTCCGGGCTCGACGGCCATGATCGGCCGGGCGGAGCTGCTGGCCGCGTGAGACGTGCGGGTGCCCCGGCTGCCGGGGCACCCGCACGGACGGGTCACTTCAGGTAGGGGCCCGCGGTGCCGATCTTTCCGGGGCCGTTGAGCACGTACACGCGCATGTTGCCCTTGCCCGGGGCGTCGACGCTGAGCTTTCCGTCGCTGACGACCCGGGTGTCACCGGTGACGGCGTCCTTGTAGGTGCCGTTGGGGATGCCGGTGTAGGAGGCGCCGCCCGTGACGGTGACCAGGGCGAAGCTGTCGGTCACGCCGCTGGTGTAGCGGCGCTTGTACGCCATCTGGCCCGTGATGCCCTCCGTGGAGTACTGGCCCATCTGCAGGGCGGGGACGGCGCGGCGGATCCGGTTCAGCCGCTGCAGGTGCTTCACCAGGGGCTGGGCGAGAGTGTTCGCGACCTCACCGGACGCCGAGTCGACCTGCGAGAACTCCGAGGAGGTGACGTTGCCGGCGAGGTGGTCGCCGTAGTAGGCGCGGCCGGTGGTGGCCAGGGGGCAGGTGGGGCCGCAGTCGATCTTCTTGCCGGCCTGGAACTCGATCTCCGATCCGTAGTAGAGGGTCGGGATGCCGCGGAACGTCCACATCAGCGACATGTTCTCGGCCCAGGCGTCGGTGCCGCCCGCGTAGCGTTCGCTGCTCTTGTTGGGCCCGTAGTCGTGGCTGTCGACGTAGACGACGTTGTAGGTGGCGTCGTTGGTGGAGTCGTCGGAGTCCTTGCCGTTGTTGAACGCGTTGGTGGCGTCACCGAAGTTCATGTGCATGCGCATGTCGATGATGTTCATGCCGGAGAACCGGCTGTGGTCCGGGGTGTGATAGCTGTTGCCGTCCAGGAAGGCGTTGCCGGACGTCGGCTGGGCGCCGGTGCCGAGCTGCTCCTCGTACGCGTACATCTCCAGGGCGGCCTTGGTGTCGTCGGCGTCGTACTCCTTGCGTTCCTTCCAGGTGTAGAACTGCGCCGAGTGGTTGACCGAGCCGCGGTTCCACTTGTCGTTGACGAACGCGCCGACCTCGCCGAAGACGAGGAAGTTCTTCGCGGCCCCGGCACCGAACTTCTGGGTGACCCGTTCCTGGATGGCGGGCAGGAAGCGGCGGTTCCAGGTGGTGCGCGGGATGTGCACCGCGGTGTCGACGCGGAAGCCGTCCACGCCCATGTCGATGTACTTGTCGTAGGCGCCGATCAGGTAGTTCTGCACCGGTGCGGACTCGGTGTTGAAGTCGGCCAGGTCCTCGTGCAGCCAGCAGGAGCGGGAGTCCTCGCCCTCCCAGTTGCCGAGCCAGCAGGTGTGGTAGTACTCCTTCGGGAACATCCCCGACGTGGGGTTGGGCCACTGGCAGTTGTAGATGGTGTAGCCCTCGGCGGACTTGGCGCCGGTGGGCTTGCCCCAGTTGAGACAGGTGTTGCCGGCGGGTTCGGCGGTGGACCACAGGTCACCGTTGTAGTAGGACTTGCCGCTCTTGGGCTCGACGGTGAGCCCGTCGTACTCGAAACCCTCGTTCTTCTCGTCGTAGTACCAGCTCCACTGCGTGTCGCGGACGCCGTAGACGGTCGGCGTGAACAGGCCCTTTGCGCCCCAGCGCGAGGAGTGGTTGTAGACGACGTCCTGGTAGATCTTGATGCCCTTGGCGTGGGCGGCGTTGATGAGGTCCTGGTAGGAGGCTCCGGCGGACTCCAGGCGGGGGTCGACCTTGTAGAAGTCGTATCCGTGGTAGCCGTGGTAGTCGTAGTCGGAGCGGTTCAGGACGACCGGGGTGATCCAGATGGCCGAGAAGCCGAGCCCCTTGATGTAGTCGAGTTTGTTGACCAGGCCCTTGAAGTCCCCCCGGAACATGGGGTCGTTGTTGGCGGCGTTGCCGGATTTGGCGTCCTGGCTGCCGCCCCGGTCATTGCTCGTGTCACCGTCGTTGAAGCGGGCGGTGAGGACGAAGTAGATCGGGTCCTTGCGGGGGTCGGTTCCGAGTGGTGCGCCCTGGGCCGCCGCCGGTGGTGTGGCGCCGGTGGTCGCCTTCGCGGGTGCGGAGGCGGCGGAGGTGTTGCCCGCCGCGTCGACCGCCTTGACGGTGTAGGTGTAGGCGGTGTGCTCCTCCAGACCCGGTTCGGAGAGCACGGTGGAGGTCACATCGGTGACGACGCTGCCCTTGGTGCCGCCCGTGCGGGTGACCTGATACCTCGTCACCTTCGTGTTGTCGGTGGAGGGTTCCCAGCCCAGGACGACCGCGACGCCGTCGGCCTTCGCCGTCACTCCGGTCGGCACGGTGGGCGCTTCGGTGTCGGCGGGTTCGGCGGCGCAGGGGTCGTCGGCGTCCTCGGCGACCGCGCGGTCCTTCACGGTGCTGCGGCCGGCCGGGATGGTGTAGTCGCCGCCGTTGTTGTTGTCCCAGACCCCGTTGCCGTTGTTGAACGCGGCCTTCATCGAGGTCGCGGCTCCGAGGTCGACCGTCTTCTTCACCCAGCCGGTGCACGCCGGTTCCATGCCGACGCCGGGCACGGTGGTCCACGAGCCGCCCGCGGGCCGGTAGTGGAGGTTGGTGGTGGTCCAGCCGACGGTGGCGGTGGAGTAGTACACCGAGGCGGTGTGCGCCTCGTCGGACGGGGTGGGGCCCGGGCCGGGGTCACCGCTGTCCGCGCACGGGTCGCTGTGGGCGACGACTCCGTCCTTGACGGTGACGCTCCCGCCGCCCAGGTCGTAGTTCCTGCCCCCGTTGTTGTCCCAGACGCCCGAGCCGTTGTTGAAGGTCGCCTGGATGCCCTCGGCACCGGAGAGCGGGACGGTCTTCTTGACCCAGTCGGTGCAGGCGGCCTCCATGGCCACCCCGGGCACGGTGGTCCACGTACCGCCGTCAGGGGCGTAATGCAGGTTGTAGGCGGCCCAGTTCTTGGTCTTGGTGAAGTAGAAGACGGTGGTCGTCGCGTCGGAGGCCGCGACGGGCCGCGCTTCGAGGCCGGTGTCCGGCAGTGCGGTGAGCAGCCCGCACACCGCGGCGGCGGCGGCGGACGCCAGGGTGCGTCTCAGCAGCCGGTGGGCGTTGCGTTTCATGGTGTCTCCAGGGAAGGGCCACGGCGGCGGCGAAGCCGTGGCGACCGGGGCGCGGGGAGTGGGGCCCACGCCGTCCCGCCGGAGACCCTGACGCGCCTCAAGGTCCGAGCGAGCTTGTAAATCAAGCCGGAATGTTGCTGCAATCGCTTGCAGCAGGGAAGTTACCGGCACATGACAAGCCCGTAAAGAGGTGCGGGGCAGCCTCTCGCGACGCCTGTCGCCCGGGCTCAGAACGGCACGGTCAACTGCGCCTGCACATGTGCGTACAGCACCCCGGCCATATCGGTCTCACCGTTGCTGAGCAGCCATTGGGTCTGAAGTCCGTCCATCAGCGCGATGAGCTGCTGCGCCGCCTCGCGCGGGTCGATGTCCTCGCGCAGCACTCCTTTCTCGCGCGCCTCGGTGTACGAGACGGCCGTGGACCGGACCGAGCAGCGGTACCGCTCCACGAAGTAGGCGTGGGCCGGGTGGTCCGCGGAGGTAGCCTCGGCGGACAGGACGCAGAACAGCTCGACTATGCCGCGCCGCTCCGCGTTGAGCGCCGCGAGCCCGACCAGCCGGCGCAGCCGGTCAACGCCGGTGGGGCGGCCCGCCTCCAGCCACTGGTCGTCCACGGCGTCACGGTGCTCCAGGACGGCGAGCAGCAGGGATTCCTTGGTCGGGAAGTGGTGCAGCAGTCCGGGATGCGAGATGCCGCAGCGGGTGGCGATCACCCGCAGCGAAGCGCCCCGGTACCCGGCCTCGCCGAACATGGCCATCGCCTGGTCGAGGATTTCACCGCGTTTGGCCCGGCCCTTCGCGTATCCACGCCGCTCGTCGCCGGTCACTCCGCACACTCCCCGGTCGTCCTGGCAGGCACCGCTGCGTATGTTTGCATCCTACTTACTTACCACTAGGTCGGTATTCGGCGTACGGTGGTGCCCGGAGCGCACAGCCTCCGCGTATCGAACGATGAGAACGTCGCCGACGTCGTGAAAGGAACTCCCGTGAGCTCCTCCCTGCCCTATCTCGACCCCCGCCTGTCCGTTCCGGAGCGTGTCTCCGACCTGCTGGGCCGGATGACGCTGCCGGAAAAGGTCGGCCAGATGCTCCAGCTGAACGGCAAGGACGGGGTGCGGCAGCACATCGAGGACATGCACGCGGGCTCGATCCTGCACGCATCGCCCGAACGCGTCCTGGAGGCCGCCGAGCTGACCCGGCGCACCCGGCTGGGCATCCCGCTCCTGGTCGCCGAGGACTGCATCCACGGGCACTCCTTCTGGGAGGGCGCCACCATCTTCCCGACGCAACTGGCGATGGCCGCCAGCTGGGACCCGGAGCTGCTGAAGCGCGTGGCGCGCGCGACGGCCGTCGAGGTGGCCGCGACCGGCGTGCACTGGACGTTCTCGCCGGTGCTGTGCATCACCCGGGACCTGCGCTGGGGCCGGGTCAGCGAGACGTTCGGCGAGGACCCGTTCCTCATCGGCGAGCTGGCGTCGGCGATGGTGCGCGGCTACCAGGGCGAGGGGCTGGACGACCCGACGGCGATCCTGGCGTGCGCCAAGCACTTCGCGGGCTACTCCGAGACCCAGGGCGGCCGGGACGCGAGCGAGGCCGACATCTCGCGCCGCAAGCTCCGTTCCTGGTTCCTGCCGCCGTTCGAGCGGGTCGCCAAGGAGGGCTGCCGTACGTTCATGCTGGGCTACCAGTCGATGGACGGCGTCCCCGTCACCGTCAACAACTGGCTGCTCAACGAGGTGCTGCGCGGCGAGTGGGGCTACACCGGCACGCTGGTGACCGACTGGGACAACGTCGGGCGCATGGTGTGGGAGCAGAAGGTGTACGCCGACCACACCCAGGCGGCGGCCGCCGCGGTCCGGGCCGGCAACGACATGGTGATGACCACGCCGGACTTCTTCGAGGGCGCGCAGCAGGCCGTGGCGGCCGGGCGGCTCGACGAGGCGGACATCGACGCGGCGGTCGCGCGCATCCTCACGCTCAAGTTCGAGCTGGGCCTCTTCGAGAACCCGCGCCACCCCGACCGGGCCCGCCAGCAGGCGGTCATCGGCAGCGCCGGGCACACCGAGCTGAACCTCGAAGCGGGCCGCCGCTCGCTAGTCCTGCTGGCCAACGACGGCACCCTGCCCCTGGAGGGCGGCTTCGCGGCCGGGGCGGACGGCCGGGCGGTCGCCGAGGCCGGGGCCGCACCGCGTACGGTCGCCGTGATCGGCCCCAACGCCGATGACGCGCAGACCCAGCTCGGGGACTGGGCGGGCTCTTCCGGCCAGGCGGACTGGCTGCCGGACGGCCATCCGCGCGCCATGATCCGTACCGTGCTCGACGGCTTCCGGGAGCACGTGCCCGCCGGCTGGACCGTCACCCACGCGCGCGGCGCCGACATCCTGACGGTGGGCCCGGACCCGGAGGGCGAGTTCTTCCCGGACGGGCAGCCGCGCCCCGAGATCGTCGTCCCCTGCGAGCCGTCCGAGGAGCTGATCGCGGAGGCGGTCGCCGCCGCCGAGGCCGCCGACCACGTCGTCGCCGTGGTGGGCGACCGCATCGAGCTGATCGGTGAGGGGTGCTCGACCGCGACCCTGGAGCTGATCGGCGGCCAGGTCGCGCTGCTGGACGCGCTCGCCGCGACGGGCAAGCCGTTCACCGTGGTGGTCATCGCCTCCAAGCCGCTGGTGCTGCCGCCGTCCGCGTACCGCGCGTCGGCCATCGTGTACGCCTTCAACCCGGGCATGCAGGGCGGTCGCGCGGTGGCCGAGCTGGTCCTCGGCCTGGTGGAGCCGTCCGGCCGGCTGCCCGTGTCCTTCGCGCGCCACGCCGGGCAGCAGCCCACGTACTACAACCAGCTGCGCGGCCAGCACGGTTCGCGGTACGCGGACCTGACGCAGCGGCCGGCGTTCGCCTTCGGCGAGGGCCTGAGCTACACGACCGTCGCCTACACGGACCTGGAGGTGCTGACCGAGGTCCTGGGCGCGGGCGACACGCTGCGGGCACGCGTCACCGTGAGCAACACCGGCGGACGCCCCGCGCTGGAGACCGTACAGGCGTACGTGAGTGACCTGGTGACGTCCGTGACGTGGGCGGAGAAGGAGCTCAAGGCCTACCGGCAGATCCAGCTGGCGCCGGGCGAGTCGCGCGAGGTGACGATCGAGCTGCCGGTGGCCGCGTGCGCACTGGTGGACGCCGAGGGACGGCGGGTCGTGGAGCCGGGGGCGTTCGAACTGCTCGTCGGTCCGTCGTCACGCGACGACGACCTGCTGCGGGCGGGCTTCACCGTCAAGGGCTGACCGGCCGGGAGCGGGCGGGCGGGTGCTCAGGCGCCCGGCCCGCCGCTTCCGCTTCCGCGCAGCCGTTCCAGGTCCGAGGGGCGGACCTGGATGACGAACAGCGCGATCAGCGCGGCGGCGACGGCGAAGGCCGCTGCGGCCAGGAACGCGGTGGAGACGCCCGATGCCAGGACCTGGTCGCCCCAGGGGCCGGGGAGCTGTCCGGTCTTACGGAATTGGGCGAGCTGTGCCGGTGTCGCCTCCGCCATGAACTTGGGCACCTGGTCGGTCGCCTCGTTGCGGCTGGCCGTACCGAAGACCGTGACCAGGATGGACAGGCCGAGCGATCCGCCGACCTGTTGAGTGGTGTTGAGGATGCCGGAGGCCGCGCCCGATTCGTGCGGTGCGACGCCGGAGAGCGCCATCAGCGTCAGCGAGACGAACTGCAGGCCCATGCCGAGTCCGAACACCAGCACCGGGCCCAGCAGACTGCCCAGGTACGAGCTGTGCACATCGGTCTGAGTGAGCCAGCCGAGCCCGATCGCCGCGAGGACCGCACCCGTCACCATGAAGGGCTTGGGTCCGAATTTCGGCAGCAGCTTCGAGGTGAATCCGGCGCCGATCGCGATGATGACGCTGACCGGCAGGAAGGCGAGCCCGGTGCGCAGCGGGCTGAAGCCGAGGATGTTCTGCACGAACAGGGTCAGGAAGAAGAACATCCCGAACATCGCCGCCGCGAGGCTCAGCATGATCCCGTAGGTGCCGGCCCGGTTGCGGTCGCGGAACATCCAGAGTGGGGTGATCGGCTGCCGGGACCGGCTCTCGTTGACGATGAACAGGCCGAGCAGGACGACCGCCGCGGCGAACGCGAGCAGGGTGAGGGTGTCGCTCCAGCCCTCCTCGGAGGCGCGGATGAACCCGTAGACGAGGCTCACCATGCCCAGCGTCGCCGTGAGGGCGCCGAGTATGTCGAAGTGGCCCGGGTGGCGCTCGGACTCCTGGATGTAGCGGCGGGTCGCCAGCACGATCAGTGCGCCGATGGGCACGTTGACGAAGAAGATCCACCGCCAGTCCAGCCACTCCACCAGCACGCCTCCCGCGAGCAGTCCGATGGCGCTGCCGCCCGCCGAGACGGCCGCGAACACGCCGAACGCCCTGTTGCGTGCGGGGCCTTCGTGGAACGTCGTCGTGATGAGGGCGAGCGCGGTCGGCGATGCGATGGCGCCGCCGACGCCCTGGAGGGAGCGGGCGGCGAGCAGCTGCCAGGATTCCTGGGCGAGTCCGCCGAGCAGGGAGGCGATGACGAAGAGGGCGACGCCGGCCATGAAGACCCGGCGTCGCCCGAGGATGTCACCGATCCGCCCGCCGAGCAGCAGCAGGCCGCCGAAGGTGAGGGTGTAGGCGTTGATCACCCAGGACAGGTTCTCGGTGGAGAAACCGAGGGATGTCTGGATGTGCGGCAGGGCGATGTTCACGATGGTGATGTCGAGGACCACCATCAATTGGCACGAGCAGATGACCAGCAGGGCTATCGTGCCGCCGCGGTCCCTCCGGGGGGTTGCGGTGGCTTGCGTGGGTGTTGCGTGGGAGCCGGTCATCGGTTCGGTGCCGCTGGTGCGGTGGGGTGAACGTGGTCGTTCACCCCACCGACGTTAGACCTGGGCGGGGGTCGTCGCGAATCGATCTCCGGGGAGGCTGGATTCGTGCGGCTTGTGGCCTACTCGAACGCCGCTGCTGCCTCCTTCAGTGCCTGGGCCACCGCCGCCGGGGAGTCCGGGCCCGGGGCTCCCGGGGTGTACGTCACCGTGCGCAGGCGGCCTTCGTACGGGAAGGAGCGGTGGCGTTCGTAGAGGGGCCAGGAGATGGGGGATTTGCGGTCCACGCCGATGCTGATGCCCTGGAAGGGGGCCATGCCGATGAGCTGGTGGACGCTGGGCGGGGTGGCCCGGGTCTCGGCGTCGGCCTCGACGCGGAAGCTCCAGCGCAGGCCCTGCTCGGCGGTGGCGACGAGGCGGACCGTGTGCGCGCCGGGTGCGAGCGGGCCCGCGTCCGTCTCGTGGAGCACGCCGTATTCGTTGTACGCGAAGTGCAGGCGGCCGTCCTCCACGTACAGGCTGTAGCCACCGCCCTGGTCGCCGTGCGAGACGAGGACGCCCTCGCCCGTCTCCTCGATCGCGACGGTGACCTCGAAGGAGCGCAGGGAGACCAGCCGGGAGGAGCGGTAGCGCTCCAGTTCGGGGGTGCCGGGCAGCAGGGTGAGGGGGCGCGACAGCCGCTGTTCGGCGGGGTTGCGGCGGGCCAGGGCGCCGCTGCCGTCGGGGAGCGGGAAGACGCCGTTGCGCCAGGCCGCCTGCTCCCAGGCCGCCGAGAGTTCCTTGACGAGGCCGGGGTGTTCGGCGGCCAGGTCGTGGATCTCGGTCGGGTCGGTCCTGATGTCGTAGAGGGCCCACTCGGAGTCGTCGTAGGGGGCGCCGGGGCGGTGCAGGGTGACGAGTTTGCGGCCGTCGCGGTAGTAGCTGCGGTTGCCGGTCATCTCGCAGTACTGCTCGGGGTGGGTGGAGAGGTGTTCCGGGTCGGCGAGTACGGGGGCGAAGGTGATGCCGTCCGGTTCCTGGAGCGGGACCCCTCGCCGGCGCTCCGGCCGTTGCAGGCCGACGAGTTCGAGGAGGGTGGGGGCGATGTCGGTGACGTACTGGTACTGCGGGCGGGTGCCCGGCGTGAGCCGGCCTTCGCGGGCGCCCCTCGGCCAGGACAGGACGAACGGAACGCGTACCCCGCCCGCGTACGTGTGCCCCTTGTAGAGCCGGAACGGGGTGTTGGAGACCATGCCCCAGCCGCGCGGGTAGTGCACCAGGCTGCGCGGTCCGCCGATCAGCTCGGGGTCGCGGTCGACGTCGGGGGTCCAGTCCTCGGGCAGCGCGGGGTGGTGGACGAAACGGCTGAAGTAGGAGCGGGTGCCCTCGGCGCCGCCCTCGCCGGTGCCTCCGTTGTCGGAGGTGAAGACGATGATGGTGTTGTCGAGCTCACCGAGCGCTTCGAGGGTGGCGGTGAGCCGGCCGAGGTTCTGGTCGATGTTGTCGACCAGTGCCGCGTACACCTCCATGTAGCGTGCGTACAGCCGCTGTTGCTCCTCGGTGAGGCTGTCCCAGGCGGGCACGTCCTGCCCGGCCTCGCTGTTGCGTTCCGGGAGTTCGGTGCCGGGCGGGAAGAGGCCGTCGGCGATCTGGGCGGCGAAGCGGCGAGCGCGCAGCGCGTCCCAGCCCTCGTCGTAGCGGCCCCGGTGCCGGGCGATGTCCTCCTCCTTGGCCTGGAGCGGGCCGTGGACGGCGTTGTGCGCGAGGTAGAGGAAGAAGGGTTTGTCCGGGTCGTGGGCGCGCAGCGACTTCACCATGGAGATGGCCTGGTCGGTGATGTCGTCCGTGTAGTAGTAGCCGTCCGGGAACTCGTCGATGTCCAGCGGGCTGTTGTCGCGCACGAGTTGGTGCGGGTGGAAGAGGCTGGTGAGCCCTTCGAGGACGCCGTAGTACTGGTCGAAGCCCTTGCGCAGCGGCCAGTTGTCGCGGTCGTCGGCGGCGTTGGAGGCGGAGTCGCGGACGAGGTGCCATTTGCCGACGGCGTAGGTGGCGTAGCCGGAGTCATGGAGGAGTTCGGCGAGAGTGGGGATGTCGTCGGCGATCTCCATGCCGTAACCGGGGAAACCGGGGTCGGAGTTGGCGACCATGGCGTAGCCGACCCGGTGCGGGTTGAGGCCGGTGAGCAGGGCGGCGCGGGCCGGGGAGCACAGCGGCATGGTGTGGTAGTTGCTGAGCCGTACGCCGTCCTCTGCCAGGGTGTCGAGGACGGGGGTGGGGATCTCGGAGCCGAACGGGCCGATGTCGCTGTAGCCCATGTCGTCCACGAGCACGACGACGATGTTCGGGGCCTTGTCCCCCGGTGTCCGGGGCGCCGGCCAGGCCGGCTCGGAGGCGGCGAAGGTGCGGCCGATGCGGCCGGGGAAGCCGTCGTAGGGGTCGCGGCGGGTGCTGGTGGTCATCGGCGGGTGGCTCCGTCACGGGTCGGGGCGGGCGGCGCGGGGATGCGGTGGGTCATGCGAGGGCTCCCGTCTTCTCGGCGTGCGCGGTCCGGGCCGCCGGGGGTACGGGTTCGGGCGCGGCGGCGAGCAGGGCGCGGGTGTACGGGTCGCTGGGGTGTTCGCACACCTCGTCCGCGGTGCCGGTCTCCACGACCCGGCCCCGGTGCATGACGGCGATGCGGTGGCTGATCTGCCGGACGACCGCGAGGTCATGGGCGATGAGGACGAGGGAGAGGCCCAGGTCGCGCTGGAGGTCGGTGAGCAGTCCGGTGATCTGGGCCTGGACGGACACGTCGAGCGCGGAGACGGGTTCGTCGCAGATGAGGACGGATGGTGCGGGGGCGAGCGCGCGGGCGATGCCGATGCGCTGGCGCTGGCCGCCCGAGAAGGAGCGCGCGTGGCGTCCCGCCACGGCCGGGTCCAGGCCGGCCAGTTCCAGGAGCTCCGCCACCCGCTCCCGGCGCGCCTCGCGGTCCCCGATGCCGAACGCGACGAGGGGTTCCGCGACGATCTCGCCCACCGTCATGCGCGGGTTGAGCGAGGCGTAGGGGTCCTGGAACACCATCTGGACCTGGCGGCGCACCGCGTGCAGCGCGCGCCGTGAGGGCCGGGTGATGTCCTCGCCGCGCAGCCGCAGGGTGCCGCCGTCGGCGGTGTGGGCATGGGCGAGGACCCGGGCCAGGGTGGACTTGCCGGAGCCGGACTCGCCGACGATGCCCAGCGTCTCGCCCTCCCGGAGCGTCAGCGACACCCGGTCGAGCGCGGGCTCTCCGCGTCGCCGGGCGCCGCGTCCCCCGTACGTCTTGGTGAGGCCGTCCGCCTCCAGGACGACCGCGCCGGGCTCGGGCCGGTCGATGCGGAGGGGCGGGGCCGGGGCGGGCAGGGGTTCGGTGCGTCCGGCGGCGGGGAGGCAGGCCACCCGTACGCCGTCGGCCCCCCGCGTGAGCGGCGGGGTCTGCGTGCGGCAGCGGTCCTCGGCCAGGGTGCAGCGGTCGGCGAAGGCGCAGCCGTTTCCGAGGAGCGTGAGGTCGGGCGGGCTGCCGGGGATGCCGGTGAGCCGGGTCCCGGACGGGGTGGCGAGGCGCGGGACGGCGGCGAGGAGTCCGGCGGTGTACGGGTGTCGGGGGCGGGTGAGCACGTCGGCGGTGGGCCCGTCCTCGACCACGGTGCCTCCGTACATGACCAGGACCCGTTCGCAGGCGCGGGCGACGACGCCCATGTTGTGGGTGATGAGGACGAGGGCGGTGCCGGTCTCGCGGTTGAGGCCGCCGAGCAGGGTGAGGATCTGGTCCTGGACGGTGGCGTCGAGTGCGGTGGTCGGCTCGTCGGCGAGGAGGATGTCGGGTTCGCCGGCGAGGGCCATGGCGATGAGGATGCGCTGGCGCTGGCCGCCGGAGAACTGGTGGGGGTGGTCGTCGGCGCGCCGGTGCGGGTCGGGGATGCCGACCCGGTCCAGGAGTTCGACGGTACGGGCGCGGCGGGCGGCCTTGTCGTGGTGGCCGTGGGCGCGCAGGGCCTCGTCGATGTGGCGGCCGGCCGTGAGGACGGGGTTGAGGGCGGTCATCGGGTCCTGGAAGACCATGCCGATGCGGGCGCCGCGCACCGCGCGCAGTTCGGCCTCGTCGGCGGCGGCCAGGTCGCGGCCGTCCAGGCGGACCGTGCCGGTGGTGATGCGGCCGGTGCCGGGCAGCATGCGGTTCAGGGCGAGCGCGGTGGTCGACTTGCCGGACCCGGACTCGCCGACGACGGCCAGGGTCTCGCCCCGGCGCAGGGTGAAGGAGACCCCGCGCACGGCGCGCAGCGGTGAACCGTCGGGGGCGGTGAACTCGACGCCGAGGTCGCGGACCTCCAGCAGCTCGGGGGCGGTCATCGGCGTATCTCCCGGTTGAGCGCCTCGGCGATGAGCGAGAGTCCGAGGACGAGCGCGGTCACGGTGATCAGGGGGCCCGCGGCGAAGTGCGGGGACTGGGCGAGATAGGGCATGGACTGGCTGAGCACCGCGCCGAGGGTGGGCTCGGGCGGCCGGACGCCGACACCGAGGAAGCTCATCGCGCCCTCGATGAAGACGGCGACGGTCAGCGAGACGGCGATCTGCACGACGAGCGGGTCGGCCGCGTTGGGCAGGATGTGCCGGACCAGCACCCGGCTGCCCGAACCGCCGCCGACCCGGGCGGCCGTGACGTACTCGCGTTCCCTCTGGACGAGGACGCCGCCGCGCAGCAGCCGGCCGAAGACCGGGACCTCGGCGAGGGCGATGACGAGCACCACGGGGACGCGTCCGGGGCCGAGGATCGCGGTGACGGCGAGCGCCAGGATCAGCCCGGGGAACGCGAGGAGCAGGTCGAAGACGCGCTGGACGAGGGTGTCGGCGACCGGGTGTGCGGCGGCGGCCAGGGCGAGCAGGCAGCCGAGGGCGGCACCGGCGGGCACGGCGATCGTGATGATGGTGAGGTCGGTGCGGATGCCGTACAGCACCCGGCTGAGCAGGTCGCGCCCGAGGTCGTCGGTGCCCAGGAGGTGTCCGGGCGTCCCCGGCCCGGCGAGGCTCAGGCCGCTCTGGTCGGTGGGACCGTGGCCGGCGAGCAGCGGTGCGAGGAGTCCGGCGAGGACGACGACACCGACGAGGACGAGGCCGGTGCGGGCGCGGGCGGTGGACAGGGCGGTGCGGTAGGGGTGGCGGGGGCGGGCCGTGGCGCGCGGCCTGCGGGTGGCCGGGGGCGGCGCGGCGGTGAGGAGGTCGGTCGTCTGGGTCATCAGGGTTACTCCCACCTGATCCGGGGGTCGAGCCAGGCGTACACGAGGTCGGTGAGCAGCTGGACGAGGACGAAGACGCCGACCAGGAGCAGCAGCAGGTCCTGGACGACCGGGTAGTCGCGGCGCTGGAGGCCCTGTTCGGCGAGTTGTCCGAGGCCGGGCCAGGCGAAGATCGCCTCGACCAGGACGGCGCCGCCGAGCAGGTTCCCGACCTGCATACCGAGCAGGGTGACGACGGGCGGCAGGGCGTTGGGCAGGGTGTGGCGCCACAGCAGGCGGCGCGGGGCGATCCCGGCGGCGGTGGCGGTGCGGATGTAGTCCTCGGCGAGGCCGCGTTCGATGCCGTCCTTGAGGTAGCGGCCGAGCACCGCGGCGCTGGGCAGCGCCAGGCAGAGCGCCGGCAGCACGAGGTACTGGGCGGCGAGGTCCGGGGCGGTCGGGAAGGCGACCCGGCCGCCGGGCGGCAGTACGGGGAGCGCCACGGCGAAGACCAGGACGAGCAGCACACCGCTGACGAAGGGCGGCACGGCCAGGGCGGCGGTGGTGATCACCCGCACGGCGGCGTTCAGCCACCGGTTGCGCGAGATGGCCCCGATGACGCCGAAGGCCGTACCGAGCACGATCACGAAGAGGAGGGCGGCGACGGTGAGTTCGGTGGTGGCGCCGAGCCCGTCGCCGATGAGGTCGGCGGTCTGTCCGCCGATCGCGTACGAGGGTCCGAGGTCGCCCTTGAGGAGCGAGCCGATCCAGTGGGCGTACTGGGAGAGCAGGGGCGCGTCGAGGCCGAGCCGTGCGCGGATCGCGGCGACGGTCGCCGCGTCCGCGTCGGGTCCGGCGAGCGCGGTGGCGGGGTCGCCGGGCACCAGCCTGAGGATGGTGAAGATCAGGAAGGAGGCGGCGGCCAGGACGAGGAGGGCGGACGGCAGCCGCCGGAGCAGGTAGCTGCGCATGTCACACCAGGTAGGCGTTGTCGAGGTTGAGGTAGGAGAACTTGTTGAGCGTGACGCCGTGCAGCCGGGTGGCGGAGACCTGGAGCTGTCCGCGCACCACGAGGTCGATGAGGAACGCCTCGTCCAGCAGGATGGAGGAGATCTTCCGGTGCAGGGCGTTGGCGGCGGCCGTGTCCGTCTCGGGCTCGGTCCACGCCTCCCGCACGACCTTGGTGTAGGCGGCCGAGCGGTACTCGGAGGTGTTCTTCGCCTCGTTGAAGGGGTACGCGCTGACGGCGAGGGTGGAGGGCTGCACCTGGGCGAACCCGTGGCCGAGGGACCACAGGGCGGGCATGCCCTGTGAGATCAGCTTCTTCTGCGCGGTGGCCCCGTCGGTGGGCTGGAGCGTGACGTGGACGCCGACCTGCTTGAGGTCGTACTGGATGGACTCGGCGATGGCCGTCTCGCCGGGCAGCGCGATGTGCAGCATGGGCAGGTCGAGCCTGGTGTGCCCCGCGGACTTGAGGAGTTCCCGGGCCTTCGCGGGGTCGTGCGTGTAGTGGGTGCGGTTGGCCTCGCTGTACGCGGGTGAGGACTTGGGCCAGGGCGCGGCGGAGGCGAGGCCGTAGCCGCCGAGGGTCTGGGCGACGAGCCGGTCCCGGTCGACGGCCCAGGCGAGCGCCTGGCGGACGGTGCGGTCGGTGAGCGGGGCGACCGTGGTGTTGACGCCCAGGTAGATGGCGCCGGCGCCGGTGTCGTAGTCGTCGATGGTGAGTCCGTGGTCGGCCCTGACGGCACCGAGGCTCTTGCCGGGCACGTCGAAGGAGAGCTGGGACTGGCCGGAGCGCAGGGACGAGATCAGCGCGTCGGCCTGGGCTATGACCCGCAGTTCGACCCCGTCGAGGTAGGGGCGGCCGGGCTGCCAGTACGCGTCGTTGCGAGTGAGGCTGAGGCCGGCGCCGGGGCTCCACTTCTTCAGCTTGAACGGGCCGGTCCCGATGAACTTCTTTCCGGCGACGGCGTCCTCGACGCTCTCCGAGTCCGCAATGATCATGAACTCGAAGAGGTCGAAGAGGTTGTTGACCGGGTGCGCCAGCCTGAGCACCAGTTCGTGGTCGCCGCGCTTCTCGAATCCGGTGATCGTGGCGGCCGTACTGCGCAACTGCGCTGCGCGTACCGGGTTCTGAAGGTTCTTCACCGCGAAGATCACGTCGTCGGCGGTGAACGCGCGGCCATTGTGGAAGGTGACGTCGTCGCGCAGCCGCAGCGTGATGCTGCGTCCGTCCGTGGCGTACACCCAGGAGCTGGCGAGTTCGGGTTTCGGGTGGAGGCGGTCGTCGTAGCGGGTGAGGGTGTTGTAGATCAGGCGTTGCTGAAGGGACTGGCCGCTCTGCGCGAAGAGCAGGGCGGGGGTGAAGTCGGCGTTCACGGCGATGTTCAGCACGCCTCCACGCCGTGGTGCGGCGCTCGCCCCCTGCGGGGCCGACGAGGTCTCCGACACGGCCGAGCGGCAGCCCGCGAGGCCCAGTCCCAGGAGCAGGGCGCCGCCGCCCGCGGCGCGGAGCGTGGAGCGCCGGGACGGTCCGGAGGGCGTGAGGGGGTACAGCTCGGTCATCGATGCCTGCCTGTGACGGTGGGAAGAGGGAAGGGAGGAGCGCGCGGCGGGGCACGTTCGCGTATGCGATCCGCTGCGGGAGGAAGGGGCGACGGGGATGCGCCGCGCGAAGGACGCACCGGACCGGGACCGCTGCTGCGGACGTGCGGAATCGGCGCGGGTAGGCGTCAGGAGCTCCCTCGACGCACGGGAGCGGGGGAAAGCCGAAAGGAGAAAGGATTCCCGGTTCTCAGCGGGTTGTGGTCACCCGGGAGAGGTCAGCGGGACGGGGCCGCGGGGCCTCCCCGCCGCGGTCCGGTTCAGCGGCGAACGGCACAGACCGCGCTGGCCTGTCGACAGAGGTCGACGTGCCTGCGGGAGACGAGGCGCTTGTCCGGGTTCACGGGAGCAATATGACAGCGGCCTCGCCGGACGGTCAACCTGCCCCGTCCGCATCCTGGTACGAAGCGCTTCCCGCTGAGCGGAAGCCGACTGGCGCACCACAGCCGCCAGAGGGCTTCTGAACAGGGAGTTCGGCATGAGGGCACCGACCGCGGCCGGAAAGCGGCCGTCCCGGCATGCGGACTGACGATGCGTTCGGGGTCCTGGCGGAGGTGCGAGTGGCCGACCGCGGCGTTGGTGTCGCGCCTTACGTCACCGGTCGCGCGGAAGGGGCGGGGACAGCGCTCATGGGGGCCAGTCTTCGGGCGCGCGCCGGTGGGGCACTCGCAACGTTACGGCGGCGTGAATTCGCACGGGCCGGTGGCCGGGCCCGGGAGCGGCACCCGCGCACTGCTGGGGCTTCACACCGAACTCCCAGGCCGGAGGCGGTTTTTGGGCACCGGTCGAAGGTGTACGGCGACCCGGCGCAGGCGCCGGCCGAACCGCTGCCGTACGCCCCGTGGGGTCCCGGCGGACGCTTGACGCACCCGGCGGAGCGCTGCGAGTCTCCGGGACATGTTCGCGACGGCACTCACCGATGCGCGGCCCGCCCGCGCCGGCCGCCCCGCTCCTCGGCCCGTGTGTCCGGGCCGCTGTACCGCCGCCTGACCTCACCGGCGTACCACCACCGCACCGCGCTCGCTCTCCGGAGCCGGTGACTCCGCCGAGCCGGCGACTCCGCTGGACCGGCTACTCCCCGCACCGTCGCTCCGGGCAGTGCACCGCCTCCGCCCGTGGGCGCCTCCCGCCCCCACCCATTCCGCTCCACAATTCGTCCGCTCGCCGTCTGCCGCGCCCCTGCGCCCGGCCGCGGCGGGCAACCTCGAAGGGAAAACCCATGTCCTCGACCACCACCGCCCCCGCCGTCACCGTCCAGCAGCTCGGCGGCCGTATCGGCGCGGTCATCTCGGGTGTACGGCTCGGCGGCGATCTCGACCCGGGGACGGTGGCCGCCGTCCGGGCCGCGCTCCTCGCCCACAAGGTCGTCTTCTTCCGGAAGCAGGACCACCTGGACGAGGAGAGCCACGAGGCGTTCGGCCGACTTCTCGGCACGCCCGTCGCGCATCCCACCGTGCCGTCCGCCGACGGACGCTATTCGCTCGGCATCGACTCCGACCACGGCGGCCGGGCCAACCAGTGGCACACCGACGTCACCTTCGTCCCCGCCTACCCGGCCTTCTCCATCCTGCGGGCGGTCGTGATCCCGCCGTACGGCGGCAACACCCTGTGGTCCAACACGGCCGCCGCCTACGCGGAGCTGCCCGAGCAGCTGCGCACCCTGGCGGACGGTCTGCGGGCCGTCCACTCCAACGACTACGACTACGCGGCGGTGCGGCCGCACGCCCTGCCGGAGGCGCTTCAGCAGTACCGCGAGGTGTTCACGTCGACCAAGTTCCTCACCGAGCACCCGGTGGTCCGCGTGCATCCCGAGACCGGTGAACGCGTGCTGCTGCTGGGCAACTTCGTGCAGCGGATCAGCGGCCTGAACGGGCGCGACTCGCGGGCCCTGGTCGAGCTGTTCCAGTCGCACGTCGAGCGCCCGGAGAACACCGTGCGCTGGGACTGGCAGGTGGGCGACGTGGCGATCTGGGACAACCGGGCCACCCAGCACTACGGCGTGGACGACTCCGACACCCACGAGCGCAAGCTCCGCCGCGTCACCATCGACGGTGACGTCCCGGTCGGCGTCGACGGCCGCTCCTCCACCCTCATCACCCCCGAGGCGGTGCCGGACCCGTCCTTCGGCATCCCGTCCGGCGCGTCCACCACCGAGCCGACGGCTGCGTGAGCCCGCACTCCCCGGCCCCGGAGGGCGGCGTCCCGGCGCCGCCCTCCGCCCCGGACTGGACTTGCGGGTCCATTTTCGCGTTTCTACGGTGGCCTGACCTCACTGCGGCACACGGCTCGCGGTGACGGCTCACGGAGGAGGCACACCTGATGCACGCGATCCGCATCACCGAGCACGGCGGCCCCGAGGTCATGACCTGGACCGAACTGCCGGACCCCCTTCCCGGGCCCGGCGAGGCCCTGGTCCGGCTCGGGGCCGCCGGGGTCAACTTCATGGACGTGGGCGCCCGCAAGGTGGGCGGCCCGGGCTGGGCCGCACCGGCCGTGCTCGGTGCCGAGGGCATGGGGTACGTGACCGGCCTCGGCGAGGGCGTCGAGGGGCTGGCCACCGGCGACCGGGTCGCCTGGTACTACCACCCGGGCAGCTACGCGGAGGTCCTGGCCGTCCCCGCGGACCGGCTGGTCAAGGTGCCCGACGGGGTGCCGGACGAGACGGCGGCCGCGGTGATGATGCAGGGCCTCACGGCGAACCACTTCACCACCGAGACGTACGCCGTCGGCCCCGGCGACACCGCCGTGGTGCACGCCGCCGCGGGTGGCGTGGGACTCATGCTGACCCAGATGATCAAGGCACGCGGCGGACGGGTCATCGGCCTGGTCTCCCGCCCGGAGAAGGCGGCCGTAGCCGAGAAGGCCGGTGCGGACCACGTCATCGTGTCGTCCGGGGCCGGGTTCGAGGACCGGGTGCGCGAGCTGACGGACGGCGAGGGCGCCCATGTCGTGTACGACGGCGGCGGGACCTCGACGTTCCGGTCCTCGCAGCTGGCCCTGCGGCGGCACGGGGTGCATGCCTACTACGGTCCCTTCATGGGCGTACCGTCGCTCTCGGTGACCGATCTGCCGAGCAGCATCCTGCTGTCCTACCCGACCGTGCAGGACCACGTCCCCACCCGGGAGGCGCTGGTCGCCCGGACCGACGAGGTCTTCGCGATGGTGCGGGCGGGGCAGGTGTCCCCGCGTATCGGCGGGCGGTACGCGCTCTCGGAGGCTGCGCGGGCCCACAGCGACCTGGAGTCCCGTCGGACCACCGGGAAGCTGCTGCTGATCCCCTGAGCGGGCGCCCGGCCCGTACGACCGTGAGAGAGGGAGAGACATCGTGCCGCTGACCCCCAAGGGCGCCGCGACGAAACAGCGCATTGTCGAGGGTGCCGCCGCGGCGATCCGGCGGCAGGGCGTGTTCGCGCTCACGCTCGACGACGTCCTGGCGCTCACGTCGACCAGCAAGAGCCAGCTGTTCCACTACTTCCCGGGCGGGAAGGACGAGTTGATGCTGTCCGTCGCCCACCACGAGGCGGACCGGGTGATCGGCGACCAGCAGCCGGAGCTGGGCGCCCTCACCTCGTGGCCGGCCTGGCTGAGCTGGCGCGACAAGGTCGTCGCCCGCTACCGCGAACAGGGCCGGGAATGCCCGCTCGACATCGCGGTCTCCCGGATCGGGCCGGCCTCGTCGGGCGCGCAGGCCGTCGCCACCGAACTCCTGGAGCGCTGGCAGGGCGCGCTGGCCGCCGGTATCCGCCACATGCAGTCGGTCGGTGAGATCGACGCCGACCGGGACGCGGACCGCTCGGCGGCTGCCCTGCTCGCCGGGATCCAGGGCGGTGTGGTGATCCTGCTGTCCACCGGCAGCCCGGGACACCTGGAGGCGGCCCTGGACCAGGGCATCGCCGATCTGCGCCGCCGGACCGGCACCGGAAACGAAAGGCCGTGAGCGGGGACGGCTGCTAAGATCGACGGGCCGTTCAACGTGTACGAGGAGATCCAGACATGGCAGGCGACGACGACATCTCCGGGTGATCCCGGAGCTCCATAGCCGCAGCGGGCGCCCAGGGCGCCGCCGCAGTGGCCATGTCGTTGTTCCCTCTGACCATTCCTCCGGGGCCGTGGTGTCCCCGTCCCCGGATGCACACGTGAGGCTCCGTATGTCCGACGCATCCCTCATCTGCTCGAACGTCTCCTTCTCCTGGCCGGACGACACCCCGGTCTTCTCCGGTCTGTCCTTCAGCGTGGGCAGCGGCCGTACCGGTCTCGTCGCGCCCAACGGCTCCGGGAAGAGCACGCTGCTCAGGCTGCTGGCCGGCGAGCTGCGCCCGGCCGCCGGTTCCGTCACCGTCGACGGCACCCTCGGCTACCTCCCGCAGAGCCTCCCTCTCACCGGTGACCTGTCGGTCTCCGAGGTGCTGGGCGTCGACGCGGTGATCCGCGCGCTGGACGCCGTGGAGTCCGGCGACGTGGACGAGAAGCACTTCGCGGTCATCGGCGACGACTGGGACATCGAGGAGCGCACCCGCGCCCAGCTCGACCGGCTCGGCCTCGAAGGCATCTCCCTGGACCGCGGCATCGGCACGCTCAGCGGAGGCCAGGTCGTCTCGCTCGGCCTCGCGGCGCAGCTGCTGAAGCGGCCGGACGTCCTGCTCCTCGACGAGCCGACGAACAACCTCGACCTCGCCGCGCGGCACCGCCTCTACGACACCCTGGAGTCCTGGAACGGCACGCTGCTGCTCGTCAGCCACGACCGCGCGCTCCTTGACCGCATGGACCGCATCGCCGAACTCGGCACATCGGAACTGCGGCTGTACGGGGGCAGCTTCACGGCGTACGAGGAAGCCGTGCGGGCCGAGCAGGAGGTGGCCGAGAAGAACGTCCGCAACGCGGAGCAGGAACTGAAGCGGGAGAAGCGCGAGATGCAGCAGGCCCGCGAGCGGGCCGAGCGGCGTGCGAGCAACGCGGCCCGCAACCTCAAGAACGCGGGCCTGCCCCGCATCTTCGCCGGAAACATGAAGCGCGGCGCCCAGGAGGCCGCCGGCAAGTCCGGCCAGACGCACGCCGCCCGGGTCGGCGAGGCGCAGGCCCGCCTGGACGAGGCGGGGCGTGCGGTACGCGACGAGCAGCGCATCACGCTCGACCTGCCGGACACCGATGTGCCGGCCGGCCGCACCGTGCTCCTCGCCGAGCACCTGCGGGTGCGCCTCGGCGGCCGTGAGCAGTTCTCCGGCGAGGGCGTCGACCTGACGGTGAGGGGCCCGGAACGCATCGCGCTGACCGGGCCCAACGGCGCCGGCAAGAGCACCCTGCTGCGGCTGGTCAACGGGGACCTGGAGCCGGACGGCGGGTCGGTCAGGCGCGCCGAGGGGCGCATCGCGTACCTCTCGCAACGGCTCGACCTGCTGGACCTCGGGCGCACGGTGACCGAGAACTTCGCCGCGTTCGCCCCGCACCGGGAGGAGGCCGAGCGGATGAACCTGCTCGCGCGCTTCCTCTTCCGCGGCGACCGCGCCCATCTGCCGGTCGGCGTGCTGTCGGGCGGCGAGCGGCTGCGGGCCACGCTGGCCTGTGTCCTGTGCGCGGAGCCGGCCCCGCAGCTGCTGCTCCTGGACGAGCCGACGAACAACCTGGACCTGGTGAGCGCCGGCCAGTTGGAGAGCGCGCTCGCCTCCTACCGGGGCGCGTTCATGGTCGTCAGCCACGACGAACGGTTCCTGGAACGGATCGGCGTGGACAGGTGGCTGCGGCTCGCGGACGGAGAGCTGCGTCAGACGGGAGGCCCGGAAGCATGAGCAGCCCCCTGCTCGCCCACGACCTGGTCCGCGTCCTCGGCACGAAGCGTGTCCTGGACGGGGTGTCGCTCATCGCGTCGCCCGGCGACCGCATCGGCCTCATCGGTGAGAACGGGGCGGGCAAGTCGACCCTCCTGCGGCTGCTCGCCGGGGTGGACGAGCCCGACGCCGGGCAGGTCACCCGGCCCGCCGATGTGGGGTACCTGCACCAGGAGATGCCATTCGACGCGGATTCCACCGTCGCCGGTGTCCTGGACGACGCCCTGCGCGAGGCGCGGGCCGATCTCGCCGAGCTGGACCGCCTCTCCGGTCTGCTCTCCCGTACGCCGGAGGACTCTCCGGAGCACGCCCGGCTCCTGGAAACGTACGGCGGACGGCTGCAGCAGGCCGAGGAGCGGGAGGTCTGGGACGCCGACCGGCGCGCGGCCGTCGTGCTCGGCGGGCTCGGGCTCGGCTCCCTGCCGCACGGCCGGACGCTGCGGTCGCTCTCGGGCGGGCAGCGCGGCCGGCTGGCGCTCGCGGCGCTGCTGGTGCGCCGGCCTGCCGCCCTCCTCCTGGACGAGCCGACCAACCATCTGGACGACGAGGCCGCCGCGTTCGTGGAGGAGCAGCTGCGCACGATGCCCGGGCCGGTGGTGCTCGCCGGTCACGACCGGGCGTTCCTGGACGCCGTCTGCACCGACCTCGTGGACCTCGATCCGGCGGTGGACGGGCCTGTACGGTACGGCGGCGGGTACAGCGCGTATCTGGCGGAGAAGCGGGCGGAGCGGGCGCGGTGGGAGCGCCGGTACGCCGAGGAGCAGGAGGAGCTCGGCGAGTTGCGCCGGTCGGCCGCCGTGACCGCGCGCCAGGTCGCGCCCGACCGGGGGCCGCGCGACAGCGAGAAGATGGGGTACGGGGTGCGGGCGGGCCGGGTGCAGAGCCAGATCGCGCGCCGGGTGCGCAACGCCACCCGTCGGCTGGACGAGGCGGAGCGCCGTCAGGTCGCCGAGCCGCCCGCCCCGCTGCGGTTCCGGTACCCGGAGCGGGCCGAGGCCTCCGCGCCGGGCACGCTGGTGTCCTTGCGCGGGGTGCGCTTCCCGGGCCGGCTGGCCGTCGACGAGCTCGACGTCGGGGCGTCCGACCGGCTGCTGGTGACGGGCGGCAACGGCACGGGGAAGTCGACGCTGATCGCGGTGCTCGCGGGCCGGCCGGTGGCGGCCGGGGAGGTGGTCCGGCGTCCTGGCCTGTCCGTCGGGGTGCTCGCCCAGGACAGCGTGTTCGCCCGGCCGGAGCGTACCGTCGCCGACACCTATGTACGGGTGCTGGGCGCCGACCGGGCGGAGCTGGTGCCGTTGCTGTCGCTCGGGCTGCTGCGCGAGGCGGACCTGGGCAAGGAGGTGCGGCAGCTGTCGGCGGGTCAGCGGCGCAGGCTCGCGCTCGCGCTGCTGATGGCCCGCCCGCCGGAGCTGCTGCTCCTGGACGAGCCGACCAACCACCTCTCCCCCGCACTGTGCGACGAGTTGGAAGAGGCGCTGGGCCCGGGGCCGGGGGCGGTCGTGGTGGCAAGCCACGACCGCTGGCTGCGGCGGCGCTGGCGGGGGCGCGAAGTGCGGCTGGGTGATTAGGGGCGGTCCGCCGCCGCTCGCAGGACGCGGTCCGGGCGGATCGGCAGTTCACGGTGGCGTACGCCCGTCGCGTGCCACACCGCGTTGGCGATCGCGGCGGCGACGCCCACGATGCCGATCTCGCCGATGCCCTTGATGCCGACGGGGTCGCCGGGCACCGGGTCGTCCACCCAGTCCGCCTCGATGAGCGGCACATCGGCGTGCGAGGCGACGTGGTATCCGGCGAGGTCGGCGTTGACGTGCCCGCCGGTCGCCGCGTCGCGGACCGCCTCCTCGTGGAGCGCCATGGACAGGCCCCAGGTCATGCCGCCGATGAGCTGGCTGCGGGCGGTGAGGGGGTTGACGATGGTGCCCGCCGCGAAGATGCCCAGCAGGCGGCGGGCGCGCACCTCGCCGGTGGTGACGTCGACGGCGACCTCGGCGAACTGGGCGCCGAACGAGTGCCGTTCACGCTGGGGCAGGGCGGCGATGGCGTCGGCGGTGTCGGCCCGGGCGGTGATCCCCTCGGGCGGGATGCCGCCGCCCAGCGCCAGCCGTTCGTGGAGGTCGGCCGCCGCGAGGCGCACCGCCCAGCCCCAGGAGCGGGTGCCGGTGGAGCCGCCGGCGATCATCGCGTGGCCCAGGTCGCTGTCGCCGATGCGCACCTGGACGAGGTCCGGGTCCGCCCTGAGCGCTTCCGCGGCGACGAGGGTCATGGCGGTACGCGCTCCGGTGCCGATGTCCGCCGCGTTGATCCGCACGGTGTAGCTGCCGTCGGCCTCGGCGGTGACGGCGGCGGTGGATCGGCCGACGCCCGAGGGGTAGGAGGCGGCGGCCGTCCCGGTGCCGATGAGCCAGCGGCCTTCGCGGCGCAGGCCGGGGCGCGGATCGCGGTCCGCCCAGCCGAACCGGCGGGCGCCCTCCTCGAAGCAGGAGAGCAGGTTGCGGCTGCTGAACGGCAGGCCGGAGACCGGGCCGTTGGCGGGTTCGTTGCGCACGCGCAGGGCGATGGGGTCCACGCCGCACTTCTCGGCGAGTTCGTCGAGGGCCGACTCGATGGCGAAGGAGCCGGGTGCCTCGCCGGGGGCGCGCATCCACGTCGGCGTGGGGACGTCGAGCCGTACGATCCGGTGCCGGGTGCGGTGCGCGTCTGCGTCGTACAGGACGCGGCCGAGCACGGCGCTCGTCTCGATGAACTCGTGCACGCCGGACGTGAGGTTCAGCGCCTCGTGGTCGAAGGCGCACAGCCGCCCTTCGGCGTCGGCCGCGACCCGGACGCGCTGGGCGGTGGGGCTGCGGTAGCCGACGAGCGAAAACATCTGACGCCTGGTCATGACGACGCGTACGGGCCGGTGCAGGGCCGTCGTTGCCATCACGGCGGCGACCTGGTGGGCACTCAGGCCCTTCGATCCGAAGGCGCCGCCGATGTGTTCGGAGCGCACGCGCACCGAGGCGGGGTCCAGGGAGAAGAGCTGGGCGAGTTCTCCGGCCACCCAGGAGCTGCCCTGGTTGGAGTCGGTGACGTCGAGCCGGCCGTCGTCCCAGCGGGCGGTCGCGGCGTGCGGCTCCATCGTGCAGTGGTGTTCCTCCGGCGTCGTGTACTCGGCGTCCACCACGAAGGCGGCGTCCTCGATCCGCGCCCGGACGTCCCCCTTGTCCGTGTCGGCCTGCACCATCGGGGAGTCCTCGGGCCGGTAGGCGTCGTCGCGGCCGGCGCGGAACGCCACGTCGTGCGGTTCCTCCTGGTAGCCGACGACCAGGGCCTCGGCTGCCTCCCGTGCCTGTTCGGGGGTCTCGGCCACCACGAGGGCCACCGGCCAGCCCACGAACGGCACCCGGTCGTGCTGGAAGAGCCCGACCACCGGGTTGGGCCGGCCGAGCATGCCCACGTAGTCGGTGTCGACGCGCGGGGCGTTGCCGTGGTGGAGCACGGTGAGCACGCCCGGCATGGCGAGGACGGGTTCGTCCGCCACGGCGGTGATCCGGCCCCGGGCGATCGTGGAGAGGACGAGCCAGCCGTGGGCGAGCCGGGCGAAGGGGATCTCGCCGGCGTAGCGGGCGGCGCCGGTGACCTTGTCGCGGCCCTCCACCCGGGAGCGGCCCGAGCCCACGGCCCCGGTGGGGGTGGTGGTACCGGTCGTCGTGGTCATCGGGCGGCCTCCTCGGCGAGTCGGGTGAGCTCGGCGACGACGAGGTTGCGCATCAGCGTCACCTTGTAGCCGTTCCCGGGCAGCGGCCGCGCGGCGGCCAGTTCGGCGTCGGCCGCCGAGGCGAAGGCGGCCGGGTCGGCCGGGCCGCCGGTCAGGGCCCGCTCGGCGGTCCGGGCCCGCCACGGCCGGGAGGCGACGGCCCCGAAGGCGAGGCGGGCGTCGCACACGACGCCGTCGCGTACGTCGAGGGCGGCGGCGACCGAGCCGATCGCGAAGGCGTACGAGGCACGCTCGCGCACCTTGCGGTAGCGGGAGTGCGCGGCGGCCGGGGCGGGCGGCAGTGTGACGCCGGTGATCACGGCCCCGGCGGGCAGCGCGGTCTCGATGTGCGGGGTGTCGCCCACGGGCAGGTAGAACTCCTCGATCGGCAACTCGCCCGGTCCGTCGGCCGTTTCGTACGAGACGACCGCGTCGAACGCGGCGAGGGCGACCGCCATGTCGGAGGGGTGCGTGGCGACGCAGTGGTCCGAAGCACCGAGGATCGCGTGGTTGCGGTGGTCCCCGGCGAGGGCGGGGCAACCGGTGCCGGGGACCCGCTTGTTGCAGGGTTTGGCGAGGTCGGCGAAGTAGCCGCAGCGGGTGCGCTGGAGGAGGTTGCCGCCGACGGTGGCCATGTTGCGCAGCTGCCCGGACGCTCCGGCGAGCAGCGCCTGGGCGAGTGCCGGGTAGTGGCGGCGTACGTCGGGGTGGGCGGCCAGGTCGCTGTTGGTGACGGTGGCGCCGATGCGCAGTCCGCTCCCGGCGCCGAACCCGATCTCGTCCAGCGGGAGTTCCCTGACGTCGATGAGGAGGCTGGGGCGCTCCACGCCCGCCTTCATCAGGTCGACCAGGTTGGTGCCGCCGCCGAGGAGCCGGGCACCGGGGTCGGTGCCGAGGAGAGCCACCGCTCCGGCGACGTCGTGGACCCGTTCGTAGCCGAACTCCCTCATGCCACACGCTCCTCGGCCCGGTCGGCGGTGTCCTCGGCGGCACGGGCGACCGCCTGGACGATCTGTGCGTACGCCCCGCAGCGGCAGAGGTTGCCGCTCATGCGCTCACGGATCTCGTCGGGGGTGAGCGCGGGCGCCCCGGCCTCGGGGCGCACGTCCTCGGTCGCGGCGCTGGGCCAGCCGGCGGCGTGCTCCTCGATGACCGCGAGGGCGGAGCAGATCTGGCCCGGGGTGCAGTAGCCGCACTGGTAGCCGTCGAGGTCGAGGAAGGCCTGCTGCACGGGGTGCAGGCGGTCGCCGTCCGCGACGCCCTCGATGGTGGTGACCTCGCGCCCCTCGGCGGCCACGGCGAGCTGGAGGCAGGCCACGGCCCTGCGGCCGTCGAGCAGCACCGTACAGGCGCCGCACTGGCCCTGGTCGCAGCCCTTCTTGGTGCCGGTCAGGTCGAGGCGTTCGCGTAGCGCGTCGAGCAGGGTGGTGCGGTGGTCGACGGTCAGCGTGTATTTTTCGCCGTTGACGCGCAGGGTGACGGCGCTGGACGTCGATGGGGCCATGATCAGCCTTCTTTCGCAGGGGCTGGACCGCTCCGCACGGGACCGTGTGCGGCGGTGCGGGAGGCGGAGAGCGCGGCGTGCGGGTGGGGGGCCGACGGAAGCCGGTCGGTCAAGTGGCCTGATCCGGCGCTGCGGTGGAGGCAAGCGGACAGCTGTCCGCTTGGTTGTCGAACCTAACGGACGACTGTCCGGCGAGCAAGGCCGTCCCCGGCCGCGGCTCGGGAGGGGGGAAGGGTGCGGGACGCGAGGAGCACGCCCACACGGCCGGACGCGCAGCGCAACCGCGAACGCATCCTGGCCGTCGCGCTCACCGAGCTGACCCGGGCCGCGGACACCCCGGTGAGCGTGATCGCGCGGAAGGCGGGCGTGGGCCAGGGCACGTTCTACCGCAACTTCCCCCACCGCGAGGCCCTGGTCCTCGAGGTCTACCGGTACGAGATGCGGCAGGTCGCCGACGCGGCGGCCCAGCTCCTCGCCGACCGCCCGGCGGACCGGGCCCTGCGCGAGTGGATGGACCGCCTCGCCCGGTACGCCATGGCGAAGGCGGGCCTGGCGGACGCCCTGCGCGCCGCGACCAGCGGACACGGCAGCCTGGCGCAGGTCGGCCACGGCCCGGTGACCGAGGCGGTCACGCTGCTGCTGGCGGCGAACGAGGCGGCGGGCACGATACGCGCCGGGGTGACGCCGGACGACTTCCTCCTCGCCATAGCGGGCCTGTGGCAACTGGACCCGCACAGCGACTGGCAGCCCCGCGCCGCCCGCCTCTTCGACCTGGTCACGGACGGGCTGCGGGCGGGCGCGTCCGGAGTCGAACACATGCCCCGTCACCCGGATCAACGGCACACCGGCTAGCCGATGTTGACGACGCGCGCCCACTCGGGCGGCGTGTCCGGTACGTAATCCGGATCCTCCTCGTCCCAGGAGTCCCGGTCCGCCCGGTCGAAGAGCCCCACCACCGTCCGGCACGCGGGCTGGGCCGAGGGCCAGGGGGTCTGCCCGTCGGTCAGGGCGACGACGACGTCGGGCCGGGGGTGCGTCCGCAGCGCCTTGGCGAAGCCCGTACGCAGATCGGTGCCGCCGCCGCCCACCAGCTCGATGCCCTCCGCATGGCACAGCGGGTGTACGACCCGGGCCGCCGCGTCGCAGGACAGGACCCTGACGAGGTCCCGGCGACCGCCCACGGCCCGGGTGATCGCGGACACCTCCAGCAGCGCGCTGCCCAGCTCCGCGTCGCTGACCGAGGCCGAGGTGTCGATGACCACGGACACGTGCGGTGGTCTGCGCCGCAGGCTCGGCAGGACCACCCCGGGCAGCCCGGCCGAGCGCCGCGAGGGACGCCCGTACGAGTAGTCGTCGCCCGCCCCGGGACCGGAGACGGCCGAGCGGACGGCGGCCCCCAGCAGGTCGCGCCACGCCTGGGGCGGGTGGAACGCCTCCTCCGCCCACCGTTTCCACGCCCTGGGCGCATGGCCGGGGCGGCCTTTGATGCCCTGGGCCACCCGGAAGCGCACCGCGTCGCGCTCGTGCTCGCTGAGCCCGTGCGCACCGTCGGGTCCGAGGTCCCACTCCCGGTCGAGTCCGTCGGAGCCGCTGCCGCAGTCCAGCCAGGCGAAGTCCTGCGTACGGGGCCCGAGCCGGAACAGGCGCAGGTACTCCTCCATCAGCTTTCCCTCGGGGAGCCCCAGCGTCGCGGGCCACACGGCTCCCTCGGGGGCGGCCAGCCCGTCCCCGTACACGTCGTCGTTGATCTCGCAGTCGGCCGCGATGTTCATCCGCAACCGCTCCCCCGCACCGGTCAGCCCGTGTTGGCGCGCGAACCGGTCACCGCGCCCGTGGTGATCGCGCAGCAGGTGCGACACCTCGTGCACCCACGCCCCGGCGAGTTCCTCCACCGGTGTGCGGTCCACGAACCACGGCGAGACGTAGCACCGCCAGTGGCGGTCGACGGCCATCGTCGGAACGCGCCGCGACTCGACCACGTGGAGGGCGAACAGGGCCGTCGCCAGGAACGGGCGCGCCCTGACCGCCTGCAACCGGGCGGCGAAGAGCTTGTCGCGGTCCAGCTCGGCCCCGGTCACCGGCCGCCCTTCGTCGCCATGGCCGCGCGAGCGGCCGCGTCCTCGGCGCGCCGGGACACCGACACGACTCCCGCCAGCGCCTCGATCGAAGCGGGCACGTCCCACTCCTCCCGCCGGAGCGCGGCGAGGGTGGTGGCGGGGACGACGACCAGGTCCGGTGCCCCGGTCTCCACCGCGCGCACCAGCACCGTCCAGGCGGCGTCCCAGCGCGGCCGGTCGAGGCGTCCGCGCACCGCCGCAACCACCCCGTCGAGCACCGCCTGCCGCAGGTCCCCCCGTTCGGGCAGCACGGCGGACACGGGGTCGGCGAGGAGCGTTTCGGGGTCCGGGAGGTCCATCCGGTCGATGGCCGCGAGGAGTTCGAGCCCCGGCCCGTCCCCGACCGTGCCCCGGACGAGGGGCGAGAGCACGTCGCGGGAGACACCGGCGGCGGTGGCGAAGGCGATCAGGGTGAGGGTCATGTCCCAGCTCCGGGGCGACGGCCAGGGGCCGCCCCTGCGGGTCTCGCCGCTGGGCAGCCGGTGGACGAGCGCGGGACGGGCCGCGAGGAGACCGCACACGGCCCGGCGGGCGAAGTCGACGGCCTCGCCGAGGCGTTCGGGCCGGAGCCGGGGCAGGGCCGCCCGGGGCCAGGTCCCGCCGAGGCCGCGTACGACCACGTCGTGGTCATGGGTCCACTGGAGGTGGACGAACCGGTTGGCCAGCGGCGGGCTCAGCTCCCAGCCGTCGGCCGCCGACGAACGCGGGTTGGCGGCGGCCACGATCCGTACGCCGGGCGGCAGTCGCAGCGCCCCGACCCGACGTTCGAGTACGAGCCGGAGGAGGGCCGCCTGCACGGCGGGCGGGGCCGTGGACAGTTCGTCCAGGAAGAGCAGTCCGCGCCCGGCCCGGACCAGGCGCACGGCCCAGTCCGGGGGTGCCATGGGGACGCCCTGTTCCGCCGGATCGTCCCCGACGACGGGCAGTCCGGAGAAGTCGGAGGGCTCGTGCACGCTGGCGATGACCGTGGTGAGGGGCAGCTCGAGGTCATCGGCGAGCTGGGTGAGGGCAGCGGTCTTGCCGATGCCCGGTTCTCCCCACAGCAGGACGGGCAGGTCGGCGGCGACGGCCAGCGTCAGGGCCTCCAGCTGGGTGTCGGGGCGCGCTTCGGTCGCCGTGTCGCGCAGCAGGGCCGTGAGCGCTCCGGCGATGTCGAGCGGGGATGCCGGGAGTGGGACGGAAGGGGTGCTTACGGGCATGGGTCATCACCTTGTGTGTCGTGGCGGGTTCAGGGCGGTGCCGGTCCCGGGACCGGGCGGTGCGGGGTGCGGGCGCACCCGTCAGCGCGCTCCCGCCCGGCGCGGGCGTGTGCGGCGTGCGGGGGCGGGCGGGGGGACGGGGTGGCAGGTGCTGGGTCCGGGTTCGATCAGGTCGGCGCGGTACAGCCCGTAGGTGATCCTGCGGAGTGCCGCCGTCTCCAGTTCCTCGCGGAGCGGGCCGTCGCGGAGCTGTGCGCCGGGGCCCAGGAGTCCTTCGACGACGGCGAGGGCGCCGGTGATGTCGCCGTGGTCGAGCCGTTCCCGTACTCCGGTGAGGCAGTCCGGGCGGCGGTGGGCCTCATCGATGGCCCTGAGGCAGGGCAACGGGGTCCCGGTCAGGGCCACCAGGAGTTCCTCGCGGCGGATCTCGGCCGGGTCGTGGTCCAGGGCGGACAACACCCCGTCGACCAGGCCGATCCGGTGCCGGGCGCCCCGGCAGTCCACGACGCGCGGGTGCCCGGCGCCCGCCGGGACCGGTGGCGGACCTGCCGGTGCGTGCCCGGGGGCGAGCGCGCCCGCGACGAGCGGGTGCAGCCGGTCGGGCCCGATCGCGCCGGACCGCAGGAGTTCGAGGTCGGGCAGCGCCCAGGTGGCCGCGTCGGGCAGCACCAGCGGGGTGCGGGCGGCGTCCGCCCCGGTCTCCGCGAGCCGCAGACGGCCGTCCGCCGTCGCGTGCAGCAGCAGCCGGTGCCGCCCGCCCAGCCGTACGGTGACGGGGCCCGAGGAGCGGCCCTCGGCACCGAGCAGCAGCGCGGCCTCCGCCGCCCAGCGGCCGACGGCACAGCGGCGCCCCGGCGGCAGCCGGACGCCCCCGTCGCCCTCGCCTCCGCAGGCTCCGGCGCGTACCCGCAGGTCAGCGGTGCTGCGCGCGTCCCAAAGATGGCGGTGCAGGTCGAGCCGGAACCGTCGGCTGGGGTGGGGGTGCGGATGCAGGCGTACGGTCCCGGAGCCGGTGCCGTCCCACAGGCCGAGGCTGATCCGCTGCCCGGCGTCCGCCCAGGCGGGCGGTGTTCTGGCCACCAGCTGCACGGGGGCCGGGGCGCGAGCCGTTCCGGCACGCGGCTCGGAGTCGTACCGCGCGAGCGCGATCGTCAGCCCGGGGCGCAGCAGGCCGCGCGGGGCGATTCTCGGCAGGTGCCAGCGCAGCAGGTCCGGTGCCAGGTGGCGCAGGTCCGCGCGTACGCGGGCGGCGAGTTCCCGCCCGTGCGTGCGGGCCAGGGACCGGGGGGTGAACTCGACGTCCACACCGGCGGCGGCGCACGCGCCGGACCAGTCGCCGGTACGGCGCCGGGCGGTGGCGGTTTCGATCATCGAGGGCGGCACGGCGAACTCGCGCACGCGCAGCCAGAAGGACAGGAAGGGATCCTCGTCGGGCCGGTGAGTGGTCATCAGCACTCACCTTGCGCGGACGGGTCCCCCAATCTGTGGAGAGAGTGAGTCGTCATCGCGGCACAGCGTAGCCGCCCGGCGCCGGGCGCGCAGCCCTTATTCGGTGAGGCCGGCCGCCAGCGTGGCTCCCAGTTCCCAGCACGCCTCCGTGTCCGCCCTGGCCGGCTCGCCCGTCACCTTCACGGCCTCCGCCGCCCGGCGCCAGCCGAGGCCGGTGGTGATCGTCTCGATGCCGCGCACGGCTCCGGTGACGTCGTTGCCGCCGTGCACGTAGTAACCGAAGGGACGGCCCTGCGTGGTGTCGAGGCACGGGTAGTAGATCTGGTCGAAGAAGTGCTTGAGCGCGCCGGACATGTAGCCGAGGTTGGCCGGGGTGCCGAGGAGGAGTCCGTCCGCTTCGAGGACGTCGGAAGCCGTCGCGGCGAGCGCGGCGCGCCGTACGACGCGTACGCCCTCGATCTCGTCCGTCGTCGCGCCGGAGACGACCGCCTCGAAGAGGGCCTGGCAGTTGGGCGAGGGCGTGTGATGCACGATCAGGAGTGTGGGCACAGCTCCGAACCCTGCCGTCCAGCCTCCTCCGTAGCAAGCCGGGCGCGCGTGGTGCGCCGTCGTTCAGGAGCGGTGGCCGAAGAACTCGGCCTAGGTGTATTGACCACGAGCGTTGTTAACTCGGATCAGGTCTTGATCATGACGAAGACCTCCGGTGTGGTGGAGGTGTCTAGGCTCTACACCGCACACGGAGGTCTTCGTGTCCCACCGTAATGCCCGGCTGACCGTGCACGGCAGGCGGATCCTGGTCGAGCGCGTCCAGTCCGGCCGTCC